>NZ_CP088014.1:1970000-2572808 GCF_021044685.1 Bradyrhizobium daqingense | reverse complement strand
GCGCGGCCGGCGCTTGCGGTCGGCGTGGCGCTCGTCGCGCTGGAAACGCTCAACGACATCGGCGCCAGCGAATATCTCGGCATCCGCACGCTGACGGTTTCGATCTTCACCACCTGGCTTAACCGCGGCAGCCTTGCCGGTGCGGCGCAACTCGCATGCCTGATGCTTGCGATCGTCGCCGGCTTGATCGCGATGGAGCGTTACGGCCGCCGCAATGCCAGCATCGCATTCTCGGCCGAAAGCCCGCATGTGAGGCAGCGGACCCCGCTTTCGGGCGCAAGAGCGTGGATCGCGTTCGCGGTCTGCGTGCTGCCGGTGCTGATCGGCTTCGTCGTGCCGCTGTCCTATCTGGCGCATCAGGCTCTCGGTCGCGGTCTCCTGACGAATTTTGACCCGCTCCTGTGGCGCCACACCTTCCATTCGTTTGCCTTTGCAGCGCTCGCGACGCTCATGGCGCTGATGCTTGCGCTCGCCACGACGATCGCGCACCGCTTTCGGCCCGATCCTCTGCGCTATCTGGTGATGAGCATCGCGCAGACCGGATACGCGCTGCCGGGTCTCGTGATTGCGCTCGGCCTGCTGACCCCGGTTCTGGCGGTCGATAACGCGATGAGCGTGGTCGCCGCCTGGATCGGACGTTCGTCGCCCGGGCTGATCCTGGTCGGCTCCGGGATGGCCGTCGTCATCGCCTATACGATCCGTTTTCTTGCCGTGCCGGTCGGCATGATCAAGGCCGGGTTCGACAGCATTCCGCGCGACTATGACGAGAGCGCACGCACGGTCGGCGCCGGCCAGGCAGTCATGTTGAGGCAGATCTATCTGCCGTTGCTCCGGCCCGCGATGCTTGGCGCCGTCATCGTCATGTTCGTCGACTGCTTGAAGGAGCTCCCGGCAACGCTGCTCTTGCGTCCCCTGAACGTCGAAACGCTGTCGACGTCGATCTACCAGTTCGCAAGCCGTGGCAATTTCGAGGACGGCGCGCTCGCAGCCCTCTTGATCGTCGCTGCCAGCATCGGCCCGGTCGCCTGGCTGACTAAGTTCTCCGATGTGCCGAGCGGGCCCGCTTGACACGGACCCTGTCGTGATGCGCGCCCGGCGTTTCTCGCTTACGTGTTCTTCAGCGCGACGCGGAATTCGGCTTCGGTCTTGGACTTGACCTCGTCGAGCGTGACGCCCTCGGCGAGCTCGATCAGGGCCATGCCGCCGTCGCCGTGCTTGTCGATGGTGAAGACGGCGAGATCGGTGACGACCATGTCGACCACGCGCTCACCGGTCAGCGGCAGGTTGCACTGCTTCAGGAGCTTCGGGCCGTCCTTGGCGGAATGCTCCATCACCACGACGACGCGCTTGACGCCGGCGACGAGATCCATCGCGCCGCCCATGCCCTTGACCATCTTGCCGGGGATCATCCAGTTGGCGAGATCGCCGTTCTGGGCCACCTGCATCGCGCCGAGGATCGACAGATCCATGTGGCCGCCGCGGATCATGCCGAAGGAATCCGCGCTCGAGAAATAGGACGTCGAGGGCAGCTCGCTCACGGTCTGCTTGCCGGCGTTGATCAGGTCCGCGTCCACCTCGTCTTCATACGGGAACGGGCCCATGCCGAGCATGCCGTTCTCGCTCTGCAGGCTGACGTCGATGCCGTCGGGGATGTAGTTCGAGACCAGCGTCGGGATGCCGATGCCGAGATTGACGTAATAGCCGTCACGCAGTTCCTTCGCGGCGCGCGCGGCCATCTGTTCACGGGTCCAGGCCATATCAGTTCTCCTGTGTCGCGCTTAAGCCGCAGGCCGCGGGCGGGTGTTGCGGAATTCGATGCGCTTCTTGGCCGTGCCGACCTCGACGATGCGCTTCACGAAGATGCCGGGCGTGTGGATGTGGTCGGGATTGAGTTCACCGGCCGGAACCAGATGCTCGACCTCGGCCACCGTGATCTTGGCGGCGGTCGCCATCATCGGGTTGAAGTTGCGCGCGGTCTTGCGATAGATCAGGTTGCCGGCGGTGTCGCCCTTCCAGGCATGCACGATGGCGAGGTCCGCGAACAGGCCGCGCTCCATCAGGTATTTCTCGCCGTCGAACTCCTTCACTTCCTTGCCTTCGGCGATCAGCGTGCCGACACCCGTCTTGGTGTAGAAGGCCGGAATACCGGCGCCGCCGGCGCGGATGCGCTCGGCCAGCGTGCCCTGCGGATTGAATTCGAGTTCCAGCTCGCCGGCGAGGAATTGCTGGGCGAACAGCTTGTTCTCGCCGACATAGGACGAGATCATCTTCTTGATCTGCCGGGTTTCCAGCAGGCGGCTGAGCCCGATGCCGTCGACGCCGGCATTGTTGGAGACCACTGTCAGGCCCTTGACGCCGGACTCGCGGATCGCATCCGACAGCTCCTCGGCGATGCCGCAGAGGCCGAAGCCGCCCGACATGATCATCATGTTGTCTTTCAGAATGCCTGACAGAGCCGACTTGGCGTCGGGATAGACCTTGTTCATGCAAATGACCTTCGACTGAACCTTCGGCTTGCGGGCGTCGCGCCTTATTGGCGGCGATTATTAGGCGAAATCCTCCGAAGCCGTCAATGATACGGGGGTTCTCCGTTCCGCCGCCGGGTGATAGAAGCTGCTCACGCCGTGAGCAGAATCGTCCGCGGCCTTGAAAGCGACAAGAAAACCCATCAAGTTGCGGGGGTTGGGCGTGGGCACGCAGGTTTCCCGACCCGCCCTTCTGGCTCCAACAACCAACCCGATCAGGACATGCCATTGACCATGGCTCAAGGAATGAAGCGCCTCGGGACGCCGATCGTGGCGCTGCTCGGCGTGGCGCTGATCGCCCTGATCGCGACGTCCTGGCTCATCAACCGCGACGCGCTGCGCAAGGCGGTGGAAGCGCAGATTCGCGACGTGACCGGGCTCGAGCTCAGTGTTGCGGGTGCCATCGACATCTCGGTGCTGCCGGCAAGCTACATCTCCTTCCACGACGTCGGCCTCAAGGGCGGCGGCGCCAGCGATCCCGCGCTCCATATCGACGTGCTCACCGCCAATCTGCGGCTGCTGCCGTTGCTGCTGCAACGCTTCGAGATCGCCGACCTGACGCTGCTGCGACCGCGCATCCATGTCAGCCTGAAGCCGGACGGCGAGAGCAATTGGACACCCTTCATCCAGACCATCGCGCGCACCATGAAGCCCGGCGCCGAAAACCAGGTCTCGTTCTCCGAGATCAGGATCCAGGACGGCGTCCTCAATTACGAGGACGCCGCCACGCACGGCACCGAGAAGCTCGAGGACATCGACCTGTCGCTGGCCTGGCCCTCGATCTCGCGCTCTTTCGCCGCGACCGGACAGTTCGACTGGCGCGGCGAACGCGTCGACGGCACGATCAGCTTTTCCGATTTCGTCGCCGCCCTCTCCGGCGAGCGCTCGGGGTTGAAGGCGCGGATCGCGAGCGCGCCGCTCAAGCTCGCCTTCGACGGCAGCGTCGCCAACCGCACCAGCCCGATGATGGAGGGCACGCTCACCATCGACAGCCCGTCCTTGCGCAACGCGCTGCGCTGGACCGGACAGCCGCAGCCCGCCAGCGGCGGCTTCGGCCGCTTCGCCCTGAAGGCGCGCGCCAACGTCGTCGGCGCCTCGATCGCGCTCACCAACGTCAATGTCGAGCTCGACGGCAACACCGCCGAAGGCGTCATGACCTACGCCAACAACGGTCGCCAGGCGCTGCAAGCAACCCTCGCCGCCGACGCGCTCGACTTCACGCCCTATATCTCGACCTTCCGCCTGCTCGCGAGCGGAGCGCGCGATTGGAACAGGCAGCTGTTCGACCTCAACGGATTGTCGACCACCGACCTCGACATGCGCCTTTCGGCAGCAAAGCTGACGGTCGGCCCGACGAAGCTCGGCCGCACCGCGATCGGTGCCAATTTGCGCAACGGCACGCTGGCGCTGTCGGTGGGCGAGGCCCAGATCTATGGCGGCATCGCCAAGGGCTCGTTCGGCATCGCGCGCGCCGAGAACGTCGCCGACATCAAGGCGCAATTCCAGTTCACCGACGTCGACCTCCAGGCCTGCGCATCCGAACTGTTCGGCCTCAACAAGCTGTCCGGCCGCGGCAACATCAACGTCTCTCTCTTCGCCTCCGGCTCAAGCCCGTTCGGCCTCGTGCAGTCGCTCGACGGCAGCGCCACGGTCACCGGGCATAACGGCGCGATCTCGGGCTTCAATGCCGAGCAGCTGCTCAAGCGCCTGGAACGGCGGCCGCTGTCGGGCGGCGGCAATTTCCGCAGCGGCTCCACGCCCTACGACAGCCTCACCATCGCGGTGAAGTTTTCGGACGGGATCGCCACCGCCGAGGACATCCGCATCGAAGGGCCCACGGCGAAGATCACGCTGACCGGCACCGCCTCGGTGCCGACCCGCGAATACGACATGAAGGGCGTCGCAAGCCTCAACACGGCGTCCGGCTTTCAATTGCCCTTCATGGTGCAGGGGCCCTGGGACGATCCTCTGGTCTTCCCCGATCCCGAAAGCCTGATCCGGCAATCGCCCGCGGCGTCTCCCTTCCTCGATCTCCTGAAGCAACGCATCACCGGGGGTGGAAAGCGCCCGGCCCAGGACGGATCGCCGACGGCCGAGAATGCCAAAGAGGGCGCCAAGTCGAATTGAGAGTCCGACCCGAGCCAGGAATTCGAACCGAGGATTCGCGCTCCATCAAGCGACGCGAATTGATAGGGGCGAATTGATGCGGCGATTGGATCGATGCGTGCATTCAGCATCTCTCCTGCCCGACATTACGCGACCTTGGTCTGACAAGATGGCGCTAGATCGGCCTCCCGCCATGCGCTAGTGTTTTATACGACCGGTTAAAACACCGGCCGTTTGAGGGAGAAAAACGTGAAATCCAAGGTTATTGGCACAGTTTCATTGGTGGTCGCTGCGGCTGGGCTGTTTGCCGCCACTGCGCCCGCATTTGCGCAACAGAAGACGATCACGGTCTGGTGGGTCAAAGGCTTTTACAAGTCCGAGGACGAAGCGCTCGCCGAGACGATCAAGAAGTTTGAAGCCAAGACCGGCATCAAGGTCGAATTGTCGCAGTACGCGATCCAGGACATGATTCCGAAGACCGTCGCGGCGCTCGATGCCGGCACCGTGCCCGACGTCGCCTATTCCGACAGCTACGACGTGCAGGTACAGGGCAAGTGGGCCTATGAGGGCAAGCTCGAGGACCTCACGGACGTGATGGACCCCATCAAGGGCCGGTTCGTGCAGAACACGCTGGACGCCTCAATCCTCTACAACGACGTCGCCAAGAAGAAGGCCTATTACGGCTTCCCGCTGAAGCAGCAGAGCATGCACGTCCAGATCTGGAACGACATGCTGGAGAAAGCCGGCTTCAAGCAGAGTGACATCCCGAACGACTGGACCGGCTACTGGAGCTTCTGGTGCGACAAGGTGCAGCCGGCGATCCGTAAGGCCACAGGCCAGCGCATTTATGCCGTCGGCCAGCCGATGGGCGTGGAATCCACCGACTCCTTCCAATCGTTCTACACCTTCATGGATGCCTACCACGTCAAGCTCGTCGACGACGACGGCAAGCTGCTGGTCGACGACCCCAAGGTGCGCGACGGCCTGATCAAAGCGCTGAAAGACTACACCGACACCTACATCAAGGGCTGCGCCCCGCCCTCCGCGACCACCTGGAAGGACCCGGACAACAACGTCGCCTTCCACAACAAGACGATCGTGATGACCCACAACTTCACGATCTCGATCGCGGCGAAATGGTACGAGGAGTCACAGAATCAGAACCTCACGCCGGAACAGCGCGAGGCCGGCAAGAAGGCTTATGAGCAGGACATCGTCACGGCGTCCTTCCCCAAGGCTCCCGATGGCCCGACCATCAAATATCGCTCCGACGTCAAGACGGGTCTGATCTTCACCGCGGCCAAGAACAAGGCCGAGGGCAAGCAATTCCTCAGCTTCCTGCTGCAGGAAGAGAACATCCGTCCCTACATCGAGGGCGCGCTCGGCCGCTGGTTCCCGGTGACGAAGGAAAGCCAGGAGAGCCCGTTCTGGCAGGCCGACAAGCACCGCAAGGCTGTCTACACGCAGTTCAAGGGCGGCACCTCTCAGTTCGACTTTACCAGGAACTGGAAGTTCACGATCTTGAACAACGAGAACGTGTGGGCGAAGGCGATGAACCGCGTTGTCAGCGAGAAAGTTCCCGTCGACAAGGCCGTTGACGAGCTGATCGCCCGGATCAAGCAGGTCGCGGGCTAAGTCGTCCGCCCCTTCTCTCCGCGTTGCGGGGGATAGTGCAACAACAACACCGGCCGCGTCTCGCGGCCGGCTTCTCTTTGAAGAGTCCGAAAGAATGGCGATCACGCTCTCTGGCGATCAGGCAATACCCGGCCCGCCCCTGTCGTCGCGGCTGACCCCGGCGCAGGTCTGGGGCATCCTCCTGCTAACACCCTATCTGCTCGTCTTCCTTGCCTTCGTCGTCTATCCCGTCTGCTACGGGCTCTGGCTGGCACGCGATCCGGCGAACTATGTGGCGCTGTATCACGACCCGATCTTCGCGCGCGCTGCAATCAACACGCTGATCTTCCTGGTCGTCGGCATCAACATCAAGATGATGATTGCGCTGTTCCTGTCCGGCTTTTTCGCGCAGCAGCGCACCTGGATCAGATGGCTGTCGGTGATCTTCATCCTGCCCTGGGCGGTGCCGTCGATCCCGACCATCCTGTCGGTGCGCTTCATGCTCAATCCTGAATGGGGCATGGTCAACCACTTCATCTTCTCCCTGACCGGCGATGACGGCCCGAACTGGCTGAACGACCCGACCGTCGCGCTCTGCATGGCGATCGCCGTGCACATCTGGAAGTCGCTGCCGTTCTGGACGCTGATCCTGATCACCGGGCGCCTTGCGATCTCGCACGATCTGTTCGAGGCCGCCGAGGTGGATGGCGCGAGCTGGTGGCAGAAATTCCGCTACATCACCTGGCCGTCGATGCAGACGCTCTACGTCACCTGCACGCTGCTCTCGATGATCTGGACGCTGGGCGATTTCAACAGCGTCTACCTGCTCACCGGCGGGGGACCTGCCGACCTCACGCACGTGCTGGCGACGCTCGGCATCCGCTATCTCCGGCTCGACCAGCTCTCGCTCGCGATGGCATCCATCGTCTGCGCGATGCCGTTCGTGCTGCCGCTGGTTTACTTCATGATGAAACGGTTGTCACGATGAAGCTCCCCTCTCTCCGTGACGTCGCGACGGAAGCGCGGCTGCTGCTGATCGGCATCCCCGTCTTCCTGTGGACGATGATCCCGATCTATCACATGTTCCTGTTCGCGATCTCCCCGAAGGAGGACGCGTTCTCGGGCAAGCTGTGGCCGGACCATCCGACGCTGCACAACTTCGAAATCGTGTTCAAGCAGCAGCATTATTTCCTGCGCGACTTCTACGTCCAGTTCTGGAATTCGACCGTGATCGCCGTCTCCGTCGGTGTGCTCACGCTGTTCATCGCGACCTCTGCGGCGTTCGCGATCTCGCGATTGAAGGTGCCGGGCGGGCGCGCCGTGCTGAACCTCGCGCTCTTCACCTATTTCATCCCCGCGGCGTTTCTCGCCGTACCGATGTACCGCACCATGGGCAATTACGGCCTGCTCAACAATCACTGGTCGCTGATCCTGGCCATGGTGACGATCGCCTCGCCTTACGCGATCTGGGTGCTGAAGCAGGCCTCCGACAAGCTGCCGGTCGAGCTGGACGAGGCAGCGGTGATGGACGGCGCCACCACGCTGCAGATCTTCCGTCTGGTCTACCTGCCGCTGATGATGCCTTCGCTGGTCGCGATCGGCACCTATGCGGTGCTGCTGGCCTGGAACGAATATCTCTACGCGTTCCTCCTGCTGTCGAACGACCGCGAGATCACGCTCCCCGTCGCGCTCGGCAACTTCCTCGCCGCAGACGATTCTCCCTGGGAGCTGCTGATGACAACCGGCTTCATCTACGCCCTGCCGCCGGCCGCGGTCTATTACGCCTTCCGCCGCTACATGGTGGGCGGGCTCACGGCGGGTGCGGTGAAGTCCTAGGTATTTGCCGCACGCTTCCGGCGATAGGCGATCAGAAGCGCGATCGTCGAGCCAATGAAATAACCAGCGGTCGCGCCCGAGATGGCGCGGCCTATCAGCATTGCCAGTGCTCGATCGCCGGCATCGATAGCCGAGATCACGCCGACCATATATTGCAAAGAGAACACGACGAGGTTGCGGATCAGGCTTAGCACGCTACCCGGACGCATGAGCTCGCCGGTCACAGGATCCACTTCGAAGGACCATGGCGTCAGCAACCCCACTGGCGAGAGCGCCAGCGCGGCCGAGATCCAGGCGACCAGAGGCCATGCACTGTCTTGAGGTCCGCCGTTGCTGCGTGAAATGCCCCAGATGATGAAGACAACCGGCACGATCAGCGCACGCCAAATCGGCGACCTGCGTGGCTGCATCGCCTTGATGCCCTGCCAAGCCAGGAAGGCCAGCAGCAGCCAGACCCAGAGCGGCGTTTGGAACAGGACCTGATAGGCGAACATCATCATTCGTCCTCCACCCTACAGCGGCGCCGCGCTCTCGCCCTGCGAGCTCGACAGCTTTGAAGCGAGCGAGGCGATCACGATCACCACCGCGATCAGGGCGATCACCAGCGTGCAGATCGCGTTGATCTCGGGCTTCACGCCCAACCGCACCTCCGAGTAGATTCGGATCGGCAGCGTCGCCGAGCCGGGGCCGGTGGTGAAGCTCGCGATCACGAGATCGTCCAGCGACAGCGTGAAGGCCAGCATCCAGCCCGCGACGATCGCCGGCGCGATCAGCGGCAGCGTTACCATCGCGAAGGCGCGGACGGGGTCGCAGCCGAGATCCATTGCGGCCTCCTCCAGCGAGCGATCGAGCGAGCCGAGGCGGGATTGCACGACCACGGCGACGAAGCACGTCGTCAGCGTGGTGTGGGCGATCGTCACCGTCCAGAAGCCGCGCTCGGCGTTGAGCGCCACGAACAGCAGCAGCAGCGACAACCCGGTGATCACCTCGGGCATCACAAGAGGTGCATAGAGCATGCCGGAGAACAGCGTGCGGCCGCGAAAATGCTCGCCGCGCGACAGCGCAACCGCGGCGAGGGTGCCGAGCAGCGTCGCGATGGTCGCCGAGGTGACCGCGACCCGCAGGCTCATCCAGGCCGCCTCGATCATGGCGCGGTCATTGAAGAACTCGTGATACCAGCGCAGCGACCAGCCGCCCCACACCGTCACCAGGCGTGAGGCGTTGAAGGAATAGATCACGAGGATGAGGATCGGCAGATAAAGGAACGCCAGCCCCAGCGCCAGCGAAGCGATGTTGAAGGGGGAGAGACGAGAGAGCTTGCGCATCGTCTCAGCCCCCCTGTTCCAACTGCCGCTTCTGCAGCCGCTCGTACAGCAGCAGCGGCACCAGCAGCACGACCAGCAGCACGATCGCTGCCGCGGACGCGACCGGCCAGTCCTTGTTGGTGAAGAATTCGAGCCAGAGGGTCTGGCCGATCATCAGCGAATTGGAGCCGGCCAGGAGGTCCGGGATGACGAACTCGCCGACGATCGGGATGAAGCACAGCAACACGCCGGCGCCGACGCCCGGCAGCGACAATGGGAAGGTGACGAGCCAGAACACCTGCCAGGGCGGCGCGCCGAGATCACCGGCCGCTTCCTCCAGCGACGGCTCCATCTTGGCGAGCGTAGCGTAGAGCGGCAGGATCATGAACGGCAGATAGGAATAGACGATCCCGATATACATCGCGCTGTCGGTGGAGAGCCACACCACAGGCTGACTGACCAGATGCAGCGCCAGCAGGATCTGGTTGAGCAGACCGTCGTGCTGGAGGATGTTGATCCAGGCATAGATGCGGATCAGGAACGAAGTCCAGAACGGCACGATCACCAGCACCATCGCCACCGCCTGCCAGCGCTTCGGCAGCCGCGCCATGCCATAGGCGATGGGGTAACCGATCAACAACAGGAGCGCAGTCGCCGTGACGGCGACGGTGAGGCTGCGCACATAAGCGAACACATAGAGGTCGTCGGAGACAAGCAGCCTGAAATTATCAAGCGACAGGGCGGCGAACGCCGCCTTCAGCGCGTCCCATCCCGCCGTCAGGTCGAACACGGGCTCGTAAGGCGGCTGCGCGATCGCCGTCTGCGACAGGCTGATCTTCAGCACGAAGGCGAACGGCACCAGGAAGAACAGCGCCATCCAGACGTAGGGCGCAATCGCGGCAAAGCGCGCCGGGCGCGCGAAGATGCGACGGGAGCTCATGGCGGCAGCACCACGCAATCGTCGGGCGTGAACCAGGCAACGACGTTCTGATTCACGCTGTATGCGTCGGTCTCGATGCGCGCGCTGTTGACGACCGAAGCTTGCACCATGCCGCCGGCGTCGAGCTTCACCTTGTAAGTGGTGGTGCCGCCGAGATAGCAGATGTCGGCGATCACGCCCTCCAGGCTGTTGATCGCCGTTTCACGACCGACCTCGGACACCGGCCCGCGGCGCGACAGCTTGACCTTCTCGGGCCGGATCGCGACCGACAATGCGGTCTCGCCCACGGGCTCGCGCGGCTCGGCTGTCACCAGCGTGCCGGCTTCACGCGTGGCGATCACCAGGTGATGGCCGTCACGCAGCTTGAACTCGCCCTCGAACAGATTGACGTCGCCGACGAACTCCGCGATCCAGCGCGACCGCGGCGTCTCATAGAGCGCGCGCGGAGCCGCGACCTGCGCCAGCTTGCCGGCCTTCATCACGCCGATCCGGCTCGCCATCGTCATCGCCTCCTCCTGGTCGTGGGTGACGATGATGAAGGTCATGCCGAGCCGGCGCTGCAGCTCCATCAGCTCTCCTTGCGTGCTCTCGCGCAGCTTCTTGTCGAGCGCTGCGAGCGGCTCGTCGAGCAGCAGCAGTTGCGGCCGTCGTGCCAGCGCCCGCGCGAGTGCCACGCGCTGGCGCTGGCCGCCGGAGAGCTGGTCGGGCTTGCGCTTCTCGAGGCCCTCGAGCTTCACCAGCGCCACCATCTCCGCAACACGCGTGGCGATGTCGGCGCGCGCCATGCCGGCGCGCTTCAGGCCGAAGGCGATGTTGTCGCGCACCGACAGATGCGGAAACAGCGCGTAATTCTGGAACATCATGTTGATCGGGCGCTCATGCGGCAGCGCCTGCGCGATGTCCTTGCCACCGAGGAGGATGCGTCCCTCGTCCGGCGCCTCGAAGCCTGCGAGCATGCGGAGCAGCGTGGTCTTGCCGCAACCGCTGGGGCCGAGCAGCGCGAAGAACTCTCCGGCCTTGATGTCGAGCGAGACGCCGTCCACGGCCCGGAACGTGCCGAACGTCTTGGCGATGCCCTCGATACGCAAGAGCGGCTGCCCGGCCGTGGGATGTGCATCTCCGCCGGCCGCATTGGCCGCGGCGTCTGTTCTGGGCAACTCGTCCGTCATGGTCCCTGCCAACCCCGATTCCGCCGCACGCTAGCGGCCGATCGCCCTTTGCTCAACCGGCTCACAGATGAATGTCCCAAATTGGCCTTCAGAACGGGCATCAAAAGGCGTATGATATGGATATGACCAAGTTGCTGGATCAAGCCCTGAAGATCGCGCGCAGTCTGCCGGCTGACGCGCAGGATGATATTGCCCGGATCGTGCTCCAGCTCGCCGGCGCTGAAGCCTCTCCCATCATCCTCTCGCACGATGAGCGGTCGGCAATTGTCCGATCGAAGGAGGCCGCCGCGCGAGGCGAGTTCGCAACCGAGGCTCAGGTCCGCGCGACTTGGGCCAAACACGGCCTGTGAATATTCGCTATACGCTTCCGGCGCTAGCGGACCTCGAGTCCATTCTGACCTACATTGCGGAGACGTCTCCTCAGGGAGCGGCGCGCGTCCAAAAGCGCATTCAGGATGTGATCAGCCTGTTACCAGCGCATCCGGAAATTGGTTTACGGACTGACGATTCGGACATCCGAAGGCTGACCACAACGCCCTACCCATTTCTCGCTTCTACGAAATTAACGGCGAGGAGATCATCATCCACGCCATTCGTCATGGCGCTCGCGATCCCGGCGGGATGCCCGGCAAGCGCGGCTCCGTCTAGCTTGCTCCCGCCATGAACGCGGCCAGCGCGTCACGATCCGCCGCGGGCATGGTGAGGCCGAGCTTGGAGCGGCGCCACAGGATGTCGTCGGGAAAACGCGCCCATTCATGGCTCATGAGAAAGCGCACCTCGGCGCCGGTCAGCTCCGGACCGAAGGCCGGGCCGAGCTCTTCGCGTGTCTTCGCCTCGCCGAGCACCGCCGGCAGACGCGAGCCATAGGCGCCGACGAGGCGCCGGGCCTGCGGCTCCGACAGAAAGCGCCAGCGGTCGCGTGCGAGGTCGACCTCCGTGTCGAAATGATCCCAGGCAAAATCGCCACCGGGCAGCGCCGTGCCGGCGGTCCAGGGCGGCGACATCGGATAGAACGGCGTCAGATGCGTCACCGCCCGCTCCGCGCGCAGCCGTGAGGTGGTGACGTCACCGCCGAACATCGTGATCAGCGGCGCCTTGCGCCGGCGCGCGTGGAACAACGTCGTGGTATCGCGTCCTCGCACAGACGCCAGCGTCAGGTTGACGCCGGAGACCGTCCGGACCACGTCGGTCGGGTGGACGCGCTCGCGGAAATAGCGGCTGGCGGCTTCGCAGAGATAGCCGACATCGGCTCCACGCATCGCCACGATCGCGGGATCGCCGGTGAATTCATGCGTGACCGTGCCGATCAGGGTGAAGTCGCGTTCGAGCGGCTGAGCGAAGATCAGCCGCCCGTCGTTGTTCTGGAAGACGTAGACGTTATCGGACTCGAACAGGCTGGGCACGATGATCTGGCTCATCTGCGTTGCTGCCATCGGCGCTTGCTGATGCCGCAGCACGGTCTCCGCGACCATCGGCGTCCACGCCCCGGTGGCGTTGGCCAACGCCCGGGTCGTGATCGTGCGGCGGTGACCCCGATCGACCACCGCGAGGCGCCAGATGTCGGTTCGATCGGCGCGCACACAGCGCGCGCCGGTCCGGATCGCCGCGCCACGTTCGGCGGCATCGCGCGCCGTCAGCACCACCAGGCGGGAATCGTCGACGACGCAGTCCGAATAGGCGAACGCCGTGCCGAACGGACGCTTCAGCGCGTTGCCGACCGGATGATGCGTGATGTCGAGGGTCGTCGCGACAGGCAGGCCGCTCCGGCTGGAGAGGCCGTCATAGAGCAGCAGGCCGGCGCGCAGCAGCCATGGCGGACGTTCCTCGGCATGCGCGGGGATCACGAACTGCATCGGCCGGACCAGATGCGGCGCGATCCTGAGCCAGGTCCGGCGCTCGGCCAGCGCTCGGCGCACCCGCCAAAGGCCGCGACGTTCCAGAACCGAGAGATCGCCATGGATCAGCCGCGGTGTCGCCGATGACGCCGCGCCGCCGAGATCGCCTTGCTCGAACAGGATGACCCGCAAGCCGCGGCCGGCCGCATCGCGCGCAAGGCTGACCCCGTTCAGCCCGCCGCCGATGATCGCAAGGTCGTAATCCGCCATGAAGCCGTCGAGAAGGAGCAAAGCGCCCCGTCTTCACTAGCCGGTCTTGAGCGCAAGCTCCATGACTTCGGCGCGGCCGACGAGGTCGGCATATTTGCCGATCGGCAAGGGCTTGCCGAGCAGATAGCCCTGCACGCCGTCGCAGCCTTCCTTGGCCAGGAAAGCGAGCTGGTCGATGGTCTCGACGCCTTCCGCGATGATCGACATTTCGAGGCCGTGGCCGAGATCGATCACCGCACGCACGATCGCCGCCGATTGCGGGTTGCGGCCGAGATTGATGATGAAGGCGCGGTCGATCTTGATCTTGTCGAACGGGAACGCCTGGAGATAGCTCAGCGAGGAATAGCCGCTGCCGAAATCGTCCATGGAGATGCGCACGCCGAGCGCTTTCAGCCGGCGCAGCAGCGCAAGGCCGCGGGCGAAATCCTCGATCAAGACGCCTTCGGTGATCTCCAGCTCGAGCCGGCCAGGGGCAAGGCCGGTCTCGATCAGGATCGAATGGACCAGTCCGACCACGTCGCCGTGCATGAACTGCGCCGGCGACAGGTTGACCGCGACCTGGAGCGGTTTCGGCCAGGACGCCGCCTCGCGGCAGGTCTCGCGCAGGATCCACTCGCCCATCTCGACGATCAGGCCGCTTTCCTCCGCGATCGGGATGAACTCGGCCGGCGAGACCTGGCCGCGCACCGGATGCTGCCAGCGCGCCAATGCCTCGAAGCCGATGATCTCGCTCTCGGCGACACTGTTGCCGGCGACGCCCTGCGGCTGGAAGGCGAGCGAAAGCTCGCCGTTCTTGATCGCCATAGAGAGGTCCTGATGCAGCACGCGGCGATCGCGGATCTGCTGGTCCATCTCCGGCTGATAGAGGCTGATCGTGCCGCGCGATTTCTGCTTGGCGCGGAACAGGGCCGCACCGGCATTGGCGAGCAGCGAGGCGCCATCAGCGCCGTTATGCGGGAAGATCGACATGCCGGTGGTGATACCTGCGCGGACCGGCCGGCCGTCGATCTGGAATTCGCGGGCGACGGCTTCGCCGATCTGCTGCGCCAGCGCCAGGCCCGCCTGCGGCTGCTTGCCGTCGATGATCAGGCCAAACTCGTCGCCCGACAGGCGCGCCACCACCCCGCCGCGCGCGGAGTCCAGGAGCCGGTGGGCCACCTCGATCAAGAGCTTGTCACCAAGCGCATGGCCGAAGACGTCGTTGACCTCCTTGAGGCCGTCGAGATCGACGCAGAGGACGGCGAACTCCTCGCTGGTGCCTTCGCAGGCCTCGATCATCTGGGTCAGCGCCTGCAGGAAGGCGGCGCGGTTCGGCAGGTCGGTGAGGCCGTCGTGATAGGCCATGTGCGCCATGCGCGACTCGGTCTGCCGGCGATCGGTGACGTCCTCGTGGGTCTTGATCAGATATTGCGGCTCGCCGGCATCGTTCAGCACGGTGGCGCGGCGGGTCAGGAACAGCCGCAGGCCGTCCTTGGTGGAAATCGGATGCTCCTCGGTGATCATCCCGCGCTTCTTGATCGCGGCCTCGTCGCGCGCGATGATCAGCTTGGCTTCCCTGGGATTGAAGATATCGGCGGCGGTCAGGCCCGTGGTCTCCTCGCGCCTGCGGTTGAGAATCGACTCGGCGCTGCGGTTGGCGAGCAGATAGCGGCCGTCCTTGACCTGCTCCACGATCAGCGCCACCGGGATGTTGTCGACCACGAGCTCGAGGAACCTCTTGGTGCTCTCCAGTTCCTCCGACAGCGAGCGGCGGTCCGTGATGTCCTCGAACACCAGCAGCAGGAATCCGGGCTTGTCGCCGTCATTGCGGACCGCGATCCGGATCGAGGCGACCATGCGCCGCTCTCCGCCACGCTCGACCTCGAACTCGTTGCGGAACTGGCCGTCCGGCGAATCGAGCGCCGCACGATCGGTCGCCTCGATGGTGGCCGCCGAAGCAGGCGCGAAGAGCTCGCGCGCGTTCTTGCCGACGGCGTGGTCCCGCGAGAAGCCCCAGAAGCGCTCATAGGCCGTATTGGCGAAGATATAGCGGCCGTCCTCGATGTTCTTGGCGGCGACGCAGGCCGGCACGTTGTCCAGCACCGTCTCCAGGAACTGCTTGGTGGAGGCGAGCTGTTGCGACAGTCTGCGCTGTTCGCTGACGTCGAGATGCGTCGCCACCGAGCCACCGTTCGGCAGCACGAAGAACTTCACCAGAATGGCCCGCCCATCCGGCAGTTCGGTGATCAAGCCGTTGGTGCTCGACGCCTTCTGGTAGAACTCCTCGTCGGTCGCGGTATCCAGCACCCCCCGCCGGCGCCGCAGCTCGAGAAGGTCGTGACCGGTCATGTTGGGCCGGATCTCCGACCGCGTCAGGCCATAGATCTCGAGATAGCGGTCGTTGCAGAAGATGACGCGCCGCTGCGCATCCGTCATCACCACGCCCTGGTTGAGATTATTCATGGCGGAGGAGACGAAGGCATTGCGCCGCAACTGCAAGCGCCGGGTCCGGCGCAGCGAGGAATGGATCCACAGTACGATCGCGGCGAGGAACGAGCAGAGGACGATGCCCGCAATCAGGGCTTCCCAGATTACACTGGGATTGAGCCTGGCGAGATCAGCCGGAGCGGCGAAGGCGTCCGACAGCGCAGAGGCGCGCGCAGGCGCGACCGCGCCGGCCAGGCACACGACGGCCTGCACAGCAATCGGAAGCGTGCTGCCCACGTGCCAATTCTTCTCAGCCATCAGCCACCCGCGATTTCAACGTCGGATTGTCTGGCTTCACGGGTTTGGATCGGGTAAACGCCTGTACGTGCAACGGAAAAATGTGACGCGAAATACGGCAATTGCCCTGACATGATAAACGCTTCCTTAACGGAAAACGGCCGCACGCCCGCCTCTCCAGCGCTCCTGCCACCGCCTCCTCCAGCGGACCGCCTGCACAACCATGGATAGGGTCGACTGCGTCGTCATCGGAGCCGGCGTGGTCGGGCTCGCGGTGGCTCGAAGGCTCGCGCGGGCCGGGCGCGAGGTCATCGTGCTCGAGGAAGCCGAGGCCATCGGCACCATCACGTCATCACGCAACAGCGAGGTGATCCATGCCGGTATCTACTACCGCGCCGGGAGCTGGATGGCGCGCATGTGCGTGGACGGCAAGCACGCGCTCTATCGCTACTGCGCCGAACGCGGCATTCCGCACAAGAATTGCGGCAAGCTGATCGTCGCGACCAGTGCGAAGGAGACGGAAAAGCTGCAATCGATCAAGGCGCATGCCGAAGCCAACGGCGTGCTCGACATGGAGCTGCTTTCGGGTGAGGCCGCACGCGCGCTGGAGCCGGCGCTCGCCTGCGATGCCGCACTGCTGTCGCCCTCGACCGGCATCATCGACAGCCACGCCTACATGCTCTCGCTGCGCGGCGAAGCCGAGGAAGCGGGCGCGGCCTTCGCATTCCACACGCCCCTGATCCGTGCCAAGGCAGCCGCCGGCGTGATCGAGATCGAAGCCGGCGGCGAAGCGCCGATGACCCTGCAATGCAGCCTCCTCGTCAATGCCGCGGGGCTCTCGGCCACGCATGTGGCGCGCAACATCGAGGGCATGCCGCTGGACCGCATTCCACCGGCCTATCTCGCCAAGGGAAACTACTTCAGCTGCAATGCCAGGGCGCCGTTCTCGCGCCTGATCTACCCCGTGCCCGAGCCGGGCGGGCTGGGCGTGCACCTGACGCTGGACATGGCGGGGCAGGCCCGCTTCGGCCCCGACGTCGAGTGGATCGAGACGATCAACTACGAGGTCGACCCGTCACGTGCCGAGCGCTTCTATCCGGCGATCCGCAAATACTGGCCGACGCTGCCCGACGGCGCGTTGATGCCGAGCTATTCGGGCATCCGTCCGAAGATCGTGCCCCCGGCGGTGGCCACGCAGGATTTTCTGATGCAGGGCCCGCGCGATCACGGCGTCACAGGTCTGATCAACCTGTTCGGCATCGAATCGCCGGGGCTGACGTCGTCGCTCGCGATCGCGGATCACGTTGCCGAGCTCGCAGACATCTAAGCGCCGTGCAAACATCTTTGCACGGCGCGTACGTCCCTCGCAGCAGGGATGAGCGCAAAGGCGTCATCCCTGCGTGAAGGGTGATCAACTCTACATTGTTACGGGGGTACTAGTGGAGCGTGTCGCCAGATTGCTTCAGACGCTCGATCTGGTCCTTGACCATCAACTTCCGGCGCTTCAACTCAACAATTTGCAGGTCGTCTGTTGAAAGGTGCACGAGAGCTTCGTGCAATTCGTTTTCGAGAAGTTTGTGCTTCCGCTCCAATTCAACCAGATGTGCCTGAATTGTCATTCGAAACCTCCTCGGTAGGGTTGAACCTCAGGATTCGATCCGGACGAGCAAGTCTACATCACCGATTCGTTCTGTCGACGGATATCCGTCGTCGCTCCGTCATTTTTGAAAATTCATATGTAACGAAGCGTGAGTACGGGAACCGCGCGGGAAAAATCCATGATATCAATGCGCTTGCGCAGCCCCTCGGCGATCCGCAGAAATATGTTGCGGGAGATCGTCGAGCGGCGATCCGAGATCGCTTGCGATCACGCCGCGCAAGGACGATAATTTCCACAGGGCATCCACAGCCCAGATCTCACGCCTATCGGTTTTCGGCCACCGCAGACATGACCAATGAAGACGAGCGTGAGCTCGAAGCCGAGCTCACCCGGTTGCAGCAGGAACACCGAGATCTCGATGTGGCGATCGATGCATTGCATCAATCGCCCGCCCCCGACCTGTTGCGGCTACAGCGGCTGAAGAAACGCAAGCTGTTGCTGCGCGATCGCATAGCGTTCATCGAAGACCAGATCACCCCCGACATCATAGCCTGAGAGCTGAGCCGATCTCGCGGCCGCTCGCCGCATCTGAATCCGCTTGACTCGCAAAGAACAAAATAGGAACATTCGACACCCCAGCGCCGCGGAAAACGCCGACGGGCAAGGCCCAGCGACCACGCCGAAGAACACGCCAGACAAGGCAGAAGAACAACGCAGATGCCGGCAACCGCCCTTCTCGATAACAGCCACTATGAACAAGCCTGCGATCAGGCGATCGCGATGTGCGACGGCAATCTGCGCAGCACCATCAAGGCGCTGATCATGGCCAACGAATATCTCGAGACGGAGCTGGAAGAATTGCAGGCGGCGATTGCCGCCGGCTGCATTCCCGAGACATCGCGGAGCAAGAGCAGCGCCGCCTGAGCTTCACCATTGGAGCGCAACGCCATGTCAGATGTAACCTATTACGTTGCAATGCCCTTCCTGATCGATGCCGATGGCTCGCCGGTCGCCGGCGCCGCCGAGGAATGCCAGAGCTCCTCGGCGGCGTTGCGGCGCGCCGAGGCCTTGTCGCGTGGTGCGGGCCACATCGGTGCGGTTGCGTTCAGCCGCAGCGGCGATCCGATGACCGGCGAGTTCGGCGACGCCACGCTGCTGCGCAAATTCGGCAATGTGCCGGAAGATCTGGCCACGCTGTAACGTCAGCTGCTCACCAGCCTGATCCGCGGCTCGTGCCGCCGGTGCGCCTTGCGCACATACATGGCGGCATCCGCCTCCTCGAGGGCGCGGCGAGCGTCGGACTGCGCTCCCAGCAGCGCGACGCCGGCGGAGGCGCCAGCAGTCACCTGCTGGCCCCGAAAGGTGAATGACAATTCGTCGACCGCCTGCTCGAAGATGGCGGCCTTCGCCATGGCGTCGGTCTCGCTGAGATTCCACAGCAGCAGCGCGAACTCGTCGCCTCCGAGACGGCCCACGACGTCCGAGGCGCGGACCTGCCGCGTCAACGTCGCCGCGATCGCCTTCAGCACCTCGTCGCCGGCGGCGTGTCCAAAAGAATCGTTGATCGGCTTCAGCCGATCGACGTCGAGCACGATCAGGGCGCCGCTGGCGCGGTAGCGCTTCATATAGGCAACGGCACGTTGGAGCGCGTGCTCGAACCCGCGCCGGTTCGGAATCTCGAGAAGGAAGTCGGTGTCGGCGGCCGCCTCGAGCTCCGCAACCCGGCGCTCGGCCGCCTTGAGCTTACTCCGCAGGCCGCGGATGATCGCCTTGGTTGTATCCGTGGCCCCATCGGCCGGCGTTCGCCGCTGCCGCGGCCCGGCGGAGCGCTTGGCAGCAGTTTTGGAGCGGGTGGCGCTGGTCTTCCGGCCCATTTTGGCCTTCGCAGCACGCGCCCTTTTTGGCTTCTTCATGGGCATCCTGCTCAATGAAGGCTTGCGGGGATTCACCAAGACAGGATAGTGCATTCCCTTCTCCTTGCCACCGCCTTGCGAGCCGCCGGCCGGAACCATTAATCTGGCCTATCTTTCTGTTTTCCGAGCACAATTGACGTCATGACCGCGCCGATCGCCATCATCATGGGAAGCCAGTCGGACTGGGACACGATGCGGCATGCCGCCGATACGCTTGCCGCGCTCGGCGTCGCCGCCGATACCCGCATCGTTTCGGCACACCGCACCCCCGACCGCCTGTTCGCTTTCGCCAAGGGCGCCAGGGCCGCCGGATACAAGGTCATCATCGCCGGCGCCGGCGGTGCCGCGCATCTGCCCGGCATGGCGGCGGCGCTGACGGAACTGCCGGTGTTCGGCGTGCCCGTCGAATCCAAGACGCTCAAGGGCCTGGATTCGCTGTATTCGATCGTGCAGATGCCCGCAGGCATCCCGGTCGGCACCCTCGCCATCGGCAAGGCCGGCGCGATCAACGCGGCGCTGCTGGCGGCCTCCGTGCTGGCGCTGTCCGACCCGACCCTGTCGAATCGCCTCGCCGCCTGGCGCAAGGCGCAGACCGATGCGGTGGCCGAGCGCCCGGAGGACAAGGCGTGACCGAGGCCAGGCAGGTCAAGCTGAAGCCCGGTGACACCATCGGAATCCTCGGCGGCGGACAGCTCGGCCGGATGCTGGCGATGGCTGCGGCGCGGCTCGGGCTGCGCTGCCAGGTGTTCTCGCCCGATCCGGATTCGCCGGCCTTCGACGTGGTCCTGAATGCAACCTGCGCCGAATATGCCGATGTCGAGGCGCTCGAGCTGTTCGCCAATGACGTCGACGTCATCACCTACGAATTCGAGAACGTGCCGTCGGCGGCCGCGATGGTGCTGGATGCCCGCCGCCCCGTGCTGCCCAACCGCAAGATCCTCGAGACCACGCAGGACCGGCTGGCGGAGAAGGATTTCGTGACGAAGCTCGGCATCGGCACCGCAGCCTATGCGGACGTGACGTCGGTCGCGTCGCTGCGCGAGGCGATCGTCAGGATCGGCCTTCCGGCCGTGCTGAAGACCCGCCGGTTCGGTTATGACGGCAAGGGCCAGGCCATCATCCGCGAGGGCGACGACATCGCGAAGGTGTGGACCAGCCTCGCCACCAAATCGGCGATCCTGGAAGCCTTCGTGCCGTACGAGCGCGAGATCTCCGTGATCGCGGCGCGCTCCGCCACGGGCCAGGTCGAATGCTTCGACGTCACCGAGAACGAGCACCGCGACCACATCCTGAAGATATCCCGCGCACCCGCGCAGATTCCCGATTCGCTCGCCGAGGACGCGCGCAGCATCGCCGGCACGATCGCGAGCGCGCTCGACTATGTCGGCGTGCTCGCCGTCGAGATGTTCGTGCTCGCCAATGGCGCCGGGCCCAAGGTGCTGGTCAACGAGATCGCCCCGCGCGTGCACAATTCCGGCCACTGGACGCTGGACGGCGCCTCCGTGTCGCAATTCGAGCAGCACATCCGCGCCATCGCCGGCTGGCCGCTCGGCAAGCCGGTGCGGCACGGCGAGATCGTCACCATGACCAACCTGATCGGCGACGAGATCAACGACTACGGCAAGTGGCTGACCGTGCCCGGCGCGACGGTGCACATCTATGGCAAGGGCACGCCGCGCCCCGGCCGCAAGATGGGCCACGTCACCGAAGTCCGGCCGACCAAGGACAAATGAGGGGACCGCAGCAAGCGCTGCGATCCCGCTTTGCGCAAAAACGCTCTACGCCGTCTTCACGCCCGCGACGATGCCCGTGGGCTCCTCGCTGAGCCAGCGATAGATCACCCCGCCCAGCGCCCCGCCGATCAGCGGTGCCACCCAGAACAGCCAGAGTTGCGCCATCGCCCAGCCGCCGACGAACAGCGCGGGGCCGGTGCTGCGCGCCGGGTTCACCGAGGTGTTGGTGACGGGGATGCTGACGAGATGGATCATCACCAGCGCGAGCCCGATCGCGAGCGGCGCGAAGCCCGCGGGCGCTCGGCCATGGGTGGCGCCCATGATGATGAACAGGAACATCATGGTCATCACCACCTCGGTCAGGAAGCACACGATCATGCTGTACTGGCCGGGCGAATGCGCGTCATAACCATTGGACGCGAAGCCCTTGGTGACGTCGAAGCCGGGCGCCCCGCTCGCGATGACATAGAGCAGCCCCGCAGCCACGATTGCGCCCGCCACCTGGGCGATCACATAGGGCAGGATCTGGCCGGCCGGAAAGCGGCCGCCGGCGGCAAGGCCGACCGTGACGGCCGGATTGAGATGGCACCCCGAGATGTGCCCGATCGCATAGGCCATGGTGACGACGCTCAGGCCGAATGCGAGGGAAACACCGACCAGGCCAATGCCGACCTGGGGGAAGCCGGCGGCGATCACCGCGCTGCCGCAACCTGCGAATGTGAGCCAAAAGGTGCCGATGGCTTCGGCTGCGTATTTTTTCAAGTCCATGTGGCGTCTCCCCTGATTTCAGCTCCGGATCAACTTCCGGAAAATGGCCCGCGTTTTGGCGCCGAATCACCCAAATCGCGTCCATACGGAGGTATTTTCGCCGCATTTAATGGCCGAACTTGGCCCAAATCCCCGCTTGGCCGGTGGACATCCTGGGTTTTGTCTGATACATCCGCGCGCTCAAGGTTAAGGGCTTGTGCGTTTCGCCATCCCCTTTGACTTACCAGAATTCAAATCCGATCCACCTGAAGAGGATGCCGCGTGCAGGTTCTCGTTCGCGATAACAATGTCGATCAAGCCCTCAAGGCGCTGAAGAAGAAGATGCAGCGCGAGGGAATTTTCCGCGAGATGAAGCTCCGCGGTCATTACGAGAAGCCCTCCGAGAAGAAGGCCCGTGAAAAGGCCGAAGCCGTGCGCCGTGCACGCAAGCTGGCCCGCAAGAAGCTCCAGCGCGAAGGCCTGCTGCCGATGAAGCCGAAGCCGGTGTTCGGCGCCGGTCCCGGCGGCGATCGCGGTGGTCGTGGCGGCCCGGGTGCAGGTCCGCGCGGACCGCGCTGATCGACTGCATTTAGCAAGACTTCAGTTTTCGATGACGCGGGCCCCTGGCCCGCGTTATTGTTTTGTGAGCAGTGTCCTTCTGGGACGGGGCACTGCCGATGCGGCGCCAAAGCGTGTTGAGGCGCTCGACTTATCATCGCGCTCTCGTCCCGCTGTCACTTTCCGGATGCTCTAGCGCGAGCGAAGCGTAAATGGCCTCCCCTTTCCCCGAGCGCGGCGTGGCGCGGCGACGCCAGATCTGGCAGCGACCGTTCGCGCTGCTTGCGATGGGAATTGCGCTGTGCGGCTGCTCCTTCGATCTGGGATCGCTGATGCCGGAGAAGGAGAAGCCCCCGGAGGCGCCCAGGGCAGCCGCGACGGCAGCTGCGACCGCCGAAAGCGCGGTCAGCCCAGGCAATGTCAGCGAAGCCCAGGCCCATACGGCAAAGGCGCAGTCCCTGGCGAAATCGGGCGAGATTGCAGTTGCGCTCGACGAGTTCAATCGCGCAATCGGCCTCGATCCCTACAATGCGCAGGCGCTCTATGGTCGTGCCTTGATCTATCAGGGCAAGAACCAGCACGATTTCGCGATCGCCGATTTCAGTGCTGCGAGCGGGCTCAACCCGCAGAAGGTCGAGCCGCTACTCGGCCGCGCCACCAGCTATCTCGCACTCGGTAAGGCCAAGGAGGCCGCAGCCGATCTTGACGAGGCGTCCGAGGCCGATCCGCACAACGCGCAAGTCTGGACCACGCGAGGACAGGCTTATGAGCGGCTGGGCGACAGGGCCAAGGCGGCGGCGTCCTACACCAAGGCCGTCGCGCTTCGCCCACGCGACGACACCGCCCGCAGCGGCCTTGCCCGCGTCGGCGGCTGACAACGCGGCTCTGCCGCCGCCTTAATCGGGTGTGGCGCCCTTCGGCAGCACCGCCTGGAACATCGACTTCATGCCCGACAGCATCTCGTCGGCGACATTCGTCTTCTTCGGCCGCGGCAGAGCGCCACCGACATCGGCACGAAGGTCGAGCGGCGGCGCGATCACCGGCACGGGAATATCGGCCGGCGGCGTCACCCGGGTTGGATCGTCCTTGCCGATCGAGGCCGTGTAGGGCGGGCTCCCCTGTGACCCGCCGCCATTGCCATAGGCATCGGATGAGGGCGTCGACACCGTGATCGGCGGCGGCAGCGGACGGACCATGGACGGCTCCGCAGTGATGACACGCGGGGCCTCCGGCGTACGGGCAGCCTCGCGTACCGGCGGCTCCGCCGGCTTGGTTTCGGCAGATTTGGTTTCAGAGGACTTGGTCTCGGAGGATCTCGCCTCGGGGGCCCTGCCCTCGGGCGACTTGCGCAACCGCTCGATGGCGGCGCGCGCGAGATCGTTGGCGTCAGGGGCCGGGGATGCTGCAGCCGGCGCCGAATTGGCCTCCACGACGGCCGGAGCGGCGGGCGCCGGATTGGACTTGGCAGCGGCTTTCTCACGCGGGGGCATGCGGCCACGCGGACCGGTCTCGGCGGGAGCCACATCCGCGGCCTTGGTCTCGGCAGCGGGCTGATGATCGGCAGGCTTCTCGGCCGCCGCCTTGTCCGTAACACTCTTCTCGGAGACGCTCTTCTCGGAGACGCCCTTGGCCTTGACGCCGGGCGCGGGAAGGTTGGCGGTGTCGGTCGGCTTGCCCTCGCTGCCAGCCTGGGCCGGCGCCGTCACGGCTGCTGGAGCATCGGGGGCGGGCTTGGCATTGATGTAGTGGTTAACGATGTAAGCCCCGATGATCGTCGCGAGCACCGAGGGGAAAATATCCATCGAGATTTTAGCGAGGTATTTCAGCATTTCTCGGCCACTCCCCGCGCGATCTGATGCGGGAACTTTAGGGCATTGTGAGGGATCAACTGCGACGGATCGATGGCAAACAGTCGCGCCAACTTACGGTTTCAGCTCGATTTCAAGGAACACGATCTCGGTTGAGGTTTCGTTAAGTACGTCATGCTGGACACCGGCCTTGCGGAAATAGGATTTCCCTGCCGCAAGCTGCGCCTTGGACCGCTCGCCATTCGGCGCCACGATGGTCATTTCCCCCGCCACGACGGGAACAATCACGTAGTCCATGCCGTGGGTGTGATGCCCGGTGGCACTGCCAGGCGCAAGCCGCCATTCGGTGACCCGGACCTCTTCGTTGTCGATCTGAACCTCGGACTTGGCGGCAAGCATCGGAACTCCCCGTATCGCGCCTCAGGGCACGAAAACCATGAACACGTAGACCGCAAATACCACCATATGGACCAGTCCGAACAGGACATTGGTCCTTCCCGTGCCGAAGGTCAGCATGCTCAGGAAGAAGGTCAGGAGCATGAGCACGCTGCCCTGGGCGTTGAGGCCGAGCTCGAGCTCCTTGTCGAGCGCGTAAGTGGCAACCCCGACAGCTGGGATCGTCAGCCCGATTGTCGCCAGCGAGGAGCCCAGCGCGAGGTTGATGCTCTTCTGGAGGTCGTTCTTGCGGGCCGCCGAAACGGCCGCGACGCCTTCCGGCATCAGGATCAGGAGCGCGACCAGAAGTCCGGTAAAGGCCGGCGGCGCGCCGATCTTGATGGCGACGGCGTCGACCACCAGCGAAAACTTCTTGGAAAGCAGCACGACCGCCAGCAGCGCGATCAGCAGCAGCACAACGCTGAGCACCAACGTCCTGCCCGACGGATGCGCCTCGCCGCTGCCGCCGCCCGCCCGCTCGTGGACGAAGTAATCCTTGTGCAGGACGGTCTGGGTGTAGAGGAACACGCCGTACAGCGCGAGCGTGACCACGTCGACGAAGCCGAGCTGGACCGCCGAATAAACCGGTCCGGGCGTGGTGGTGGTGTAATTCGGCATGATCAGCGTGATGGTCGCGAGCGCGAACAGGACGCTGAGATAGACGTTGGCGCCGGAGAGCTGAAAACCCTGCTCGCGATAACGCAGGCCGCCGATGAAGATGCAGAGCCCGACGAGGCCATTGCAGACGATCATGACGACGGCGAACACGGTGTCGCGGGCCAGCGCCGGGGCAGGCTTGTCGCCCAGCATGATCGTGGTGATCAGCGCCACCTCGATGATGGTCACCGACAGCGTCAGCACCAGCGTGCCATAGGGTTCGCCGACCCGTTCCGCGATCACCTCGGCATGATGGACCGCGGCAAACACCGTGCCGAACAGGATGACGAGAAGGACGATGGCGAAGACGAGCCCGCCGAGCGACAGCGTGAACACGTAGTCCGTGGCGCTGACGGCTGCGAACAACAGCATGGCCAGCGCCGGAAAGATCCAGGCCGTCCGGGGCATCGGATTATGCGCGCTCATCCACCGCTTCCATTTGCTTGGATCAGCAGTAGCAAATCAGGCGCGAGATTCAATGCCAGTGCAGGATCGGCGCGATCGGCAGCAGCGTCAGCAGCAGGAAAAGCGGGATCAGCACGGCGCCGGCGCGCAGGAAATAGCCGAAGAAGCTCGGCATCTCGATGCCGTTCTCGCGGGCGATGCTGCTCACCATGAAGTTCGGCGCATTGCCGATATAGGTGAGCGCACCCATGTAGACCGCGCCCATGGAGATCGAGGCGAGCGTGCCCGAGAGCTGATGCATCAGCACCTGCGGATTGCCGCCAGCGAGCTCGAAGAACAATAGATAGGTCGGCGCATTGTCGAGGAACGCGGACATCAGGCCGGTGAACCAGAAATAGACGACCTCGCGCGGCGCACCGTCCGGCGCGGTCACTGCCGACAGCAGCCAGGCGAACGCGCCGTGATGGCCGGCATTGAGCATGGCGATGACCGGAATGATGGCGACGAAAATGCCCGCGAACAGTTTTGCGACCTCGCGGATCGGCTCCCAGGTGAAGCCGTTGGCCTGTCTGTGCTCGTCGGGCGTCAGCCACACCGACAACGCCGCGATGGCCAGCAGCGCCAGATTGCGCGCGACGTCCTCCAGCTCTAGCTTGGTGCCGAAAATGTCGAAGGCGATGCCGGGCTTCCACATTGCCGACGCCAGCAGGCTCGCGACGATCGCCGCGATCAGCACCAGATTGACGAGGCCGCGAATGCGCAACGGTTCCCCGCGGCCTGTGTCGGCCGGGGGCGGCTCGCTGCGAAAGCGCCAGACGTCGATGACGGCGAAGATCGCGAGCAGCAGCCCGGCCACGATGGCGGTCTGCAGCCAGATGGTCCGCGTCGTCCAGAAGAAGTCGACACCGTGCAGGAAGCCGACGAACAGCGGGGGATCGCCGAGCGGGCTCAGCGCGCCGCCGACATTGGCGACCAGGATGATGAAGAAGATGACGACATGGGCATTGTGGCGCCGCGGCCGGTTGGCGCGGATCAGGGGACGGATCAGGATCATCGCGGCACCGGTGGTGCCGACGATGCTCGCTCCGACCGTGCCGAGCGCGAGGATGCCGACATTGGTCGCTGGTGTCGCCTTGATGTCGCCGGTGATGAGGATGCCGCCGGCCACGACATAGAGCGCGAACAGCAGCACGATGAAGCCGAGATATTCGGCGAGCATGGCGTGCACGAGCGCCGCCAGCGTCGCTGCGCTGCCGGCAAAGGCGACGAGCGCTGCGAGTGCCAGCAGCGACCAGCCCGCTGTGATCTTGCCGTAATGATGATGCCAGATCTTTGGGAGCAGCAGCGGCCCCAGAGCGATCGACAGCAGCAGGCCGGCAAAGGGCAGTGCGTAGGGCCAGCGCATCGCCGCGCCGTCGAGACCGGCTGCCGCAAACGCATTCTGCGGCAGAAGCGTCAGGCAGACGACGGCGAGCGCGGACCCGCAACGTGCAAACGAGCTGTCAGCTGCCAATGAAATCTTTCGCTGTTTCGATCGCGCCATATTGGTCGAGATTTTCGTGTCCGCCGCCCTCTATGCGAACGAACCGTTTGGGCTCACGGGCGAGTGCGAACAGACGCTCTCCGAACGCGATCGGAATGACAAGATCATTGGTGCCATGCATCACGAGGAGCGGCACAGTGACGCGCGTAATGCGCTCGTCGGAATGGAAGGGATCGCGCATCAGCAGGCGGACTGGAACGTACCAGAACGATGCAGCCGCAATGTCGGCGGTCGATGTATAGGGCGCCTCCAGGATGAGTTTTCCAACGCGGTGCTCCGAGGCGATGGCAACCGCGACGCCCGTCCCGAGCGAAAACCCCCAGGCAACGATCCGTTCCGCCTCATAGCGCGCGGTGGTGAAAGCATAGGCGGCCGCACCGTCGCGCAGCAGCCCCTGCTCGCTCGGCGCCCCGCTCGAGCCGGCGTAACCGCGATAGGACAGCGCGACGAGACCGGTGCCGTCGGCCGTCATCGCCTTGAAGCGGCTGACGGGGCCGGCGAGAAAATCGCCATTGCCGGGAAAGTACAGGATCACGGGGCGGCCGGGCTTGGCCGGCACGTGCCAGACGATGACCTTCTCGCCGTCCGACGTCGTCAGGATGTGTTCTTCCGCCTCGGGCAGGCCCGCGGCATCGGGAGAGGTGCGGCCGACACGTGGGATCGGAAACAGCATCTCGCGCTGGCGGACATACAGCACGAGGAGACCGGCGCAATAGGCGGTCACGAGCAGGATGGCGATCCACTTGACGATGGTCATGATGCGCGGCCGGCCTTTCGGCTCACGGCTTGCGACGGCTCCGCAGCAATTTGATGACGTCGGGCCGGAGGCTCGCCGGAATGTCGCGGCAGCCGCACGCCGCCTTGTGGGCGGCGTGCCAGCCGACGCGCTGCTCGCGCGTCGCCTTCACTGGCATGCGATGCGCCATTCCTTGTTGATGGCCACGGTCCGCGCGCCTCGCGCTACATCGCCTTGACGATGTTCTCGGTGACCTTCTTGGCGTCGCCGAGCAGCATCATGGTGTTGTCGCGGTAGAACAGCGGATTGTCGATGCCGGCATAGCCGGAGGCGAGCGAGCGCTTGATGAACATCACCGTGCCGGCCTTCCAGACCTGGAGCACCGGCATGCCGTAGATCGGCGAGGACTTGTCCTCTTCGGCCGCCGGATTGGTGACGTCGTTGGCGCCGATCACGAAGGCGATGTCGGCCTGCGCGAATTCTGAGTTGATGTCCTCGAGCTCGAACACCTCGTCATAGGGCACGTTGGCTTCGGCCAGCAGCACGTTCATGTGGCCGGGCATGCGGCCGGCGACCGGGTGAATGGCGTACTTCACCTCGACGCCTTCCTTCTTCAGAATGTCGCCCATTTCACGCAGCGCGTGCTGGGCCTGCGCCACCGCCATGCCATAGCCGGGCACGATGATGACCTTCTGCGCATTCTTCATGATGAAGGCCGCATCGTCGGCCGAGCCGAGCTTGGCCGGCTTCTGCTCGCCCGTACCACCGCCGGCCGCGGCGGTCTCCCCGCCGAAGCCGCCGAGGATCACCGAGATGAAGGACCGGTTCATCGCGTGGCACATGATGTAGGACAGGATCGCGCCCGACGAGCCGACCAGCGCGCCGGTGATGATCAGCGCGGAATTGCCGAGCGTGAAGCCGATGCCGGCGGCGGCCCAGCCAGAGTAGGAGTTCAGCATCGAGATCACGACCGGCATGTCGGCGCCGCCGATCGGAATGATCATGAGCACGCCGAGCACCAGCGCCAGGATGGTGATCATCCAGAAGTCGAACGCGCCGCCGGTGAGGACGAGACGGACGACGAAGAACACCAGCGCCACGGCCAGCGCGATGTTGATGATGTGGCGGAACGGCAGGATGATCGGCGCGCCGCTCATGCGTGCGGACAGCTTGAGGAAAGCGATCACCGAACCGGTGAAGGTCAGTGCGCCGATGGCGACGCCGAGCGACATCTCGACCAGGCTGGAGGCATGAATGGCGCCGGGCTTGCCGATGTCGAAGGCCTCCGGCGCGTAGAACGCGCCGGCCGCGACCAGCACCGCGGCCATGCCGACCAGCGAGTGGAAGGCGGCGACCAGTTCCGGCATGGAGGTCATCGGCACGCGGCGGGCAATCACTGCACCGATGCCGCCACCGATCGCGACCGCGAGGATCACGAGGACCCAGGCCACGCCGTCGGCCGGCGGATGGCTCGCCAGCGTGGTGGCGACCGCGATCGCCATGCCGATCATGCCGAACAGATTGCCCTGGCGCGACGATGCCGGGCTCGACAGCCCGCGCAGCGACAGGATGAACAGCACCCCCGCCACGAGATACAAGAATGCAGAGAGATTGGCGCTCATCTCAGGTCCCCATTGATCCCTTCAGCCCGAGGTGGCCGCTTACTTCGACTTCTTCTTGTACATCGCCAGCATGCGCTGGGTGACAAGGAAGCCGCCAAAAATGTTCACGCAGGCGAAGATGAGCGCAACGAAGCCGAAGCCGCGCGCCCAGCCCGAGCCGCTCGAAACCATGCCGACGCCGACCGCGAGCAGTGCGCCGACCACGATCACCGATGAGATGGCGTTGGTCACGCTCATCAGCGGCGTGTGCAGCGCGGGCGTCACCGACCACACCACGAAATAGCCGACGAACACGGCGAGGACGAAGATCGACAGCCGGAAGATGAAGGGATCGACGAGTTGTGCAGCATGCTCCATGGCGGCTCTCCTTACACCTTCGGCTGGAAGTTCGGGTGGATCACGGCGCCGTCCTTCGTGAGCGCGGTGGCCTTGACCAGTTCGTCGTCCCAGTTGACGGCGAGCTTCTTCTCCTTCTTGTCGACCATGGTCTCGATGAAGGAGAACAGATTGCGTGCGTAGAGGCTGGAGGCCGAGGCCGCGACACGGCCTGCGACGTTGGTGTAGCCGACGATCTTGATGCCATCGAGGTCGACGACCTCGCCCGGCTTCGCGCCCTCGACATTGCCGCCGCGCTCGACGGCGAGATCGACCAGCACCGAGCCCGGCTTCATCGACTTGACCATCTCGGCGCTGACGAGCTTCGGCGCGGGCCGGCCCGGAATCAGCGCGGTCGTGATCACGATGTCCTGCTTCTTGATGTGCTCGGCGGTGAGCGCGGCCTGCTTGGCCTGATACTCCTTGGACATCTCCTTGGCGTAGCCGCCGGCGGTCTGCGCGTTCTTGAACTCCTCGTCCTCGACGGCGAGGAATTTAGCACCGAGCGATTCCACCTGCTCCTTCGTTGCGGGACGAACGTCGGTCGCGGTCACGACAGCGCCGAGACGGCGGGCGGTCGCGATCGCCTGCAGGCCGGCGACGCCGACGCCCATCACGAACACCTTCGCGGCAGGGACGGTACCGGCCGCCGTCATCATCATCGGGAAGGCGCGGCCGAAGGCTTCGGCGCCCTCGATCACGGCGCGGTAACCCGCAAGATTCGCCTGGGACGACAGCACGTCCATCACCTGCGCGCGCGTGATGCGCGGCATCAATTCCATCGCGAAAGCGGAAACGCCGGCGTCGGCGATCGTCTTCAGCGCGGCCTCGTTGCCATAGGGATCCATGATGGCGATGACGAGCGCACCGCGCTTGTACTGCGCAAGCTCGGAGGCTTCAGGGCGCTTCACCTTGATGATGATGTCGGCATCCTTCAGCGCGTCAGCGCTGACCGTGGCGCCCACGGCGGTGAATTCGGAATCCGGCAGGCCAGATTTGAGGCCGGCACCCGGCTCGACGGCGATCTCGGCGCCAAGCGCCCTAAACTTCTTCACCGTATCAGGCGAAGCGGCGACACGCGGCTCCGACAGATCGATTTCCTTGGCAACGGCAATCTTCATGAGGCCTCCGGCGGCGCATGACAGCGCGCGCGCAAAACTGAGCGTTACTCCCGCGGCGTTCGATACCGGTTTTAACACCGGCTTGGATGCAAATTTTCTGGGCAGCCGCTGCCGCTGGCGTGTGCAGCTGCCGATCAGTCAGATCAGGTCAGGAAGATCGCCATCAGGATGACGATGAGCGCGACCGAGACGGTGCCGTACTTCACCAGCTTGATGAAGCCCTCGTAGGTCTGCTCGTGGGCAACGTAGTCGTTGCCGTCGGCGGTGGTGTACGCCACTTCGCTATGGTCAGCCATGGAATGTCCCCAGTCGAAAGTCGAATTCTCGGGCTGGGATTACCTTAAAGATCTGGACAGGGCAACGGCACCTGGAAGCCGTTTTCCCGCAAATCGCCTCATTTGGAATTCCAATTGTCGCGGATCCAGCGCGTCAGGTTCTCCTCGCTGACGTCACCGGCAGCGAGCGACATGATGATGGCGGCCGCTTCCGCCTCCGGCACAACGAAGTCGATGCCGTTAACGCCGAGAAACGTGTACAGCGCCAGCAGAGACGTACGTTTGTTGCCGTCGACGAACGGATGGTTGCCCGCGATGCCGAAGGCGTACGCCGCCGCCAGTTCAGGAAGACCGGCGCTCTCGTACGACCATTTGTTTTTGGGCCGATCGAGCGCGGATTCGAGCATGCCCTCGTCCCGCAGGCCGCTTGCACCGCCATGGATCGCCAGCTGTTCGTCGTGGATCGCTATAATGATCCGGCGCGTCAGCCAGATCGGCTCGCTCATTTGGCAAGCTCGGCGAGCGCGTTGTGATAACGCTTCATGCCTCGCCGCGCGACTTCCATCGCCTTTTCGAAGTCGGGGTCATGCGGGGTCAGCAAGACGCCACCGTCCGATTGCTCGACCGGAAACAGCTTGTCGCCCTCTTTGAGATTCAGACGAGCCGCGAGCTCCTTCGGCAGGATAACGCCGATCGAATTGCCGATCTTGCGCACCTGCAGCACCGTCGATTCGTTCTTCAGGTCGTTGGGGTTCGCGTTCTCGTTCATGGCCACACCTCGTTATACATTTGTATAACATCAGCCCGCTGCCCGTTCAACAAATGTTTTACGGCCTCACCCTCACCCCATCGCCTCCAACTCGTCGATCATCCCCGCGATGACGCTGAGGCCGCCGTCCCAGAACTTCGGGTCCTTGGCATCCAGCCCGAACGGACGCAGCAGCTCGGAATAATGCTTGGTTCCCCCTGCGGCGAGCATGTCGAGATAGCGCTCGGCAAAACCCTCGGCCGCGTGCTCGTATACCGCATAGAGCGAGTTCACGAGACAATCGCCGAACGCATAGGCGTAGACGTAGAACGGCGAGTGGATGAAGTGCGGGATGTACATCCAGTAGTTCTCGTAGCCCGCCTTGATCTCGATCGCCGGCCCCAGGCTCTCACCCTGCACCGACAGCCAGATCTCGCCGAGCCGGGCCGCGGTGAGCTCGCCGTTCTTGCGCTCGGTGTGGACCGCGCGCTCGAAGGAATAGAACGCGATCTGCCGCACCACGGTGTTGATCATGTCCTCGACCTTGCCGGCGAGCAGCGCCTGGCGCTGCTTTGGGCTCTTGGTCTGCGCCAATAGCCGCCGGAAGGTCAGCATCTCACCGAACACGCTCGCCGTCTCCGCCAGCGTCAGCGGCGTCGGCGCCATCAGCGCGCCGTTCTTCGCGGCGAGCACCTGATGCACGCCATGGCCGAGCTCATGCGCGAGCGTCATCACGTCGCGCGGCTTGCCCTGGTAGTTCATCAGCACGTAAGGATGCGCCGACGGCGTGGTCGGATGCGAGAACGCGCCGGGCGCCTTGCCCGGACGCACCGGCGCATCGATCCAGCGGTCGATGAAGAAGCGCTCGGCAATGTCGGCCATCTCTACCGAGAAGCCGCGATAGGCCGTCAGCACCATATTGCGTGCATCGGGCCAGCCGATGACGTCCGTCGCGGCAAAGGGCAGCGGCGCGTTGCGGTCCCAATAAGCGAGCCGCTTCTTTCCGAACCACTTCGCCTTCAGCGCGTAGTAGCGATGCGACAGCTTTGGATAGGCCGCGCGCACGGAGGCGACCAGCGCGTCCACCACCTCGCGCTCGACGCGGTTGTTGAGGTGGCGGGAATCGGCGACATCCTGAAAGCCGCGCCAGCGGTCGGAGATGTCCTTGTCCTTGGCCAGCGTGTTGGTGATCAGCGCAAAGGTGCGCTCATTTTCCTTGAAGGTCTTGGCCAGCGCCTCCGCTGCGGCCTTGCGCTTGGCCCCGTCGCGATCCTGCAGCAGATTGAGCGTCGGCTCGATCGCCAGCTCCTTCCCGCCGACCTTGAAGCGCAAGGCCGAGATGGTCTGGTCGAACAGCCGGTTGAAGGCTGAATAGCCGGTCTGCGCCTTCTCCAGGAACAGCTGCTCGAGCTTGTCGTCGAGCTGATACGGCTTCTCCTTGCGCAGATCCTCGATCCACGGGCGGTAATACGCCAGCTCCGGCGCCTCCAGCGCGCGGGTCAAAATATCGTCATCGATCCGATTGAGCTCGAGCGCGAAAAACAAAAGATGCGTCGAGGCCGCCGTCAGGCGCTCGGACACGTCGCCGTAAAACTTTGAAATCTTGGGGTCCACGCTGTCGCCGGCATGGACGAGACCGGCATAGGAGCCGAGACGGCCGGCGAGATCGTCAATCGCCTCATAGCGTCGCACCGCCTCGGCGAGCCATTTTCCGCCATCTTCGTTTGCTGTCCCTGTTCCGAGCTTGCCCTTGTAGTCCGTCTCGAACGCGACGCAGTCGGCATCCATCTTTTCGAGGTCGCGCGCCACTTCCGGCGCATCGATCCCGGAATAGAGATCGGCCAGGTTCCACTCCGGAAGCTTGCCGATCTTGCTCGCGGGCTTTGCGGGCGAAGATTTTGCGGACGAAGACTTTGCAGACGAAGACTTTGCAGACGAAGATTTGGAGGGCTTTGCCTTGGCGACAGACTTCTTGGCGGCGGATTTCTTGGTGGCGAGCTTGCGGAGTGCAGTCTTGGAGCGCGAAGTCATTGTGTGGGAAACCTGTGTTCAACAAGCGCGACGGCGGGCGGGGGCATCAAGGTTTAAGAGTGCGTTAATCGGCTTCGGCCAGAGTGCCCCGAATCGAGACAGATAGTTGTAGCGTGCGGGGAACACCATGGCTGCCAGTATTTTGATCGCCGACGACGACGCTGTAGCCCGCCGTCTGGTCGAAAACATGGTGCAGAAATGCGGCTATGAGACGGTCGTCGTGGACTCCGGTGACGCCGCGATCGCCGCCCTCACCGCGCCCGAGGCCCCCGCGATCGACGGCGTCATCCTCGATCTCGTCATGCCCGGCCTCGACGGCATGGGCGTGCTGGCGAAAATTCGAGAGGCCGGCCTCAGCATCCCCGTCATCGTCCAGACCGCACATGGCGGCATCGACAACGTGATCTCGGCGATGCGCGCCGGCGCGGCCGATTTCGTCGTCAAGCCGGTTGGCCTGGAGCGACTTCAGGTCTCGCTGCGCAACTCGCTCAACGCCTCCGCGCTGAAGGGCGAATTGCAGCGCATCCGTCACAGCCGCGAGGGCCGGCTGACCTTCGCCGACATCATCACCCGCTCCGAGGCCATGGCGGGCGTGATGCGCGCCGCGCAGAAGGCCGCGAACTCCTCGATACCCGTGCTGATCGAAGGCGAGTCCGGCGTCGGCAAAGAGATGTTCGCGCGGGCCATCCATGGCAGCGGCGAGCGCAAGGCAAAACCCTTCGTCGCCGTCAATTGCGGTGCGATCCCCGACAATCTCGTCGAGTCCATCCTGTTCGGGCACGAGAAGGGCGCATTCACCGGCGCCACCGAGCGGCACATGGGCAAGTTCGTCGAGGCCCATGGCGGCACGCTGTTCCTGGACGAGGTCAGCGAGCTGCCGCTGACCGCGCAGGTCAAGCTGTTGCGCGCGCTCCAGGAAGGCGCAGTCGAGGCGGTCGGCGGCCGCAAGCCCGTCAAGGTCGACGTGCGCATCGTCTCCGCAACCAACCGCAAGCTCCTCGAGCGGGTCAAGCAGGGACACTTCCGCGAAGACCTGTTCTATCGCCTGCATGTGCTGCCGCTGACGATCCCCTCGCTGCGCGCCCGGCGCGAGGACATCCCGCATCTGCTGCGGCATTTCCTGGCGCGCTTCGCCGCCGAGGAAAACCGCCCCATCACCGGCATCAGCGGCGAAGCGGTGGCGCATCTCGCCCAGCTCGACTGGCCCGGCAACATCCGCCAGCTCGAAAACGCGGTCTACCGCGCGGTGGTGATGAGCGACGGCGACCAGCTCGGTCTTGGCGATTTCCCCCTGCTGGCCGCGCAGGCGCATGCTGCCGACATTCCGACTGCGCCATTGATGATCGAGCCGATGGCGGCGCCTTCGCTGGTATCTAGTAACGAAATACCGATAGCCCCCCTCGCCTCGGCGGCAAGTCTCTCCATGCTGACGGCGAATGGCGATGTCCGCCCGCTGGAGGAGATGGAGAACGAGATCATCCGGTTCGCGATCTCGCATTATCGCGGGCAGATGTCCGAAGTCGCCCGCCGCCTCAGAATCGGCCGCTCAACGCTCTACCGCAAACTCGACGAAGCCGGGGTTCCCGGCCACGGCGGGAAAAGCGGCGAGGAGACGCACTGAGCCTGATGCGAACAGAGGTTCGCGCCGTGCTGAGACGAGGCCGCAAGCCCTTCGCATTACGGTGAGATTTGACCTCGTCGTGAACCGTGACCTGGAAGTGACAGACACAGGGAAAAGCGCGTGGCAGAAGCGCACAATCCGTTGCCAAGAGGCTCCCTTGAAGTCAGTTTGTCGTGAGTTGTCCCGGGTAGCGCTGGCTGCAAAATCGGGGCCTGTATATCGTCTGCGTATGAATCGTTGCGTGCAGGCGTGCGACTTTCGAGAGGCCGGCGCAGTTTAGCCGAAGATCTACAGACGATAACGAAGCTGTTCCACGAGGGACAGTTCACCCGAGGGGTGTGACACAATGCGTGACTGTTTGAACCACCGTGCAGGCTTCGACCGCGTCTTGATGACGGTCGCGGCGACCTTCCTCACGGTGTCTGCCAGCTCAGCCCTGGCGCAGGATCAGGGGCGCAGCAGCGCCGCCGAGCTCGCGATCGAAGCCGCGATCCCGCGTCCCGAGCCGGCCAACGTCCCGCCCCCGACCGCATCGGACATCAAGCTCGACACCACCGCGACGCTGCAGGACGCAACCAAGGAACCTGCGAAGGCTGAAGCCGCACCCGCCAAGGTCGAGCCGAAGCCTGCCGACGTCGCGACGACGCCCGCCACCGAGGCGCCGAAGAGCGAGACGGCAAAAACCGAGCCTGCGAAATCTGAGCCCGCCAAGGCCGAACCCGCCAAGGCCGATACCGCGACCGCCCCAGCAGTGCCCGCTGCGGCTCCGGCCGCCGAGCCCGTCAAGGCCGCGAGCAACGTTCCCGCTGCCGACCAGCCGGTCGCCGACAAGCTCAAGGACATCATCGGCGCCAAGACCTCGCGCCATTTCGACCGCAAGAACGAGCGGGCCGCGATCGAGAAATTCTACGGCGCGCGCGACTTCGCGCCGGTCTGGACCCAAGGCGGCAGCCTCACCGCCGCGGCCAAGGGCGTGATTGCGCGACTGAAGGATGCCGCCTCCGACGGCCTCAATCCGGCCGATTATCCGGTGCCCGATTTCGCAGCCGCCACCACGCCCGATGCGCTCGCCGATGCCGAGCTCAAGCTCACCGCCAGCATGTTCGACTATGCGCGCCAGGCCCAGAGCGGCCGCATGCACTGGTCGCAGGCCAGCGGCGACATCCTCTATCCCGAGCATCCTGTCGATCCGAACGAGGTGCTCGCCAAGGTCACGACCGCAACGGATGCGTCCGCTGCGCTCGACAGCTACAACCCGCCCCACAAGCTCTACAAGGAGCTGAAGGCCAAGCTCGCCGAGCTCCGCGGTCAGGGCAGCGGCCCGGCCATCGAGATCGCCGACGGTCCGGCGCTGAAATACACCCCGGCCGGCAAGAAGCAGGCCGAGATCATCGTGGAAGATCCGCGCGTGCCGCAGCTGCGCGCCAAGCTCGGCATCACCGAGAACGCGAACGACACCCGCTACGACGCGGCGGTCGCCGAAGCCGTGCGCAAATTCCAGAGCGGCGCCGAGATGAAGGCGACCGGCATCCTTGACGACAAGACCGTCAAGGCGCTCAACACGCCCAAGCGCGACAAGCAGATCGACGTGGTGCTGGTCAACATGGAGCGCTGGCGCTGGCTGCCGCGCGACCTCGGCGCACCGGCGATCGGCGATGCCTATGTCATCCTCAACATTCCCGATTTCACCTTGAAGGTGATGCAGCGTGGGCAGCAGGTCTGGACCACACGCGTCGTCACCGGCAAGCCGGGCAAGCACGCCACCCCGCTTCTCACCGAGACGATGAAGTACATCACGGTCAATCCGACCTGGAACGTGCCGCCGTCGATCGTCTACAACGAGTATTTGCCGGCGCTGCAGCAGGATCCGACCGTGCTCCAGCGCATGGGCCTGAGGCTCGAGCAAAACCGCGACGGCTCGGTGCACATCTCGCAGCCACCTGGCGAAGCCAACGCGCTCGGCCGCATCCGCTTCAACTTCCCGAACAAGTTCCTGGTCTATCAACACGACACGCCGGACAAGCACTTGTTCGCCAAGGAAGAGCGCGCGTTCAGCCATGGCTGCATGCGCGTGCAGAATCCGGATCAGTACGCCTCCGTGCTGCTCAACATCGTCATGCCCAACGAGAAATACACGCCGGAGCGCATCCGCAGCATGTACGGCAAGAGCGAGATCGACCTGAAATTCCCGACGCCGATCCCGGTCAACATCACCTATCAGACCGCGTTCGTGGATGACGCCGGCAAGCTGCAATTCCGCAAGGACATCTATGGTCGCGACGCGGTCATGATCAACATTCTGAAGAACAGCCGCGGCAAGGACATCGAGAACGTGGTCGCGCATTCGCAGCCGAGCTATTCCCGCCCGGCGACGACACTGCCGTCAGGCGTGGCGGTGGCCAACAATGGCGGCGGTTTCGGCTCGTCCGGCCCGAATTTCTTCGAGCGGCTGTTCGGGGCGGGGCCGCCGACCCCGCCGCCGGCGCCCGTCGGCCGCCGGCCGGCGCAGCAGCGGGTGTTCACCCGCTAAGGCTCAGCGCCTGAATCACTCAAATTTTGCAGAGAAATCAGCGACCTCATCCCTTGGATGGGGTCGCTTAACTTTAACCATTCTCCACCTCGATCGGAGACGCGGGCGTTTTTTTGCCACAGTCAACGGTTTAGGATCGTATTCTGACTTGGTTTGGGGGCGGGAAGGTCAACCTCAAATTAACCTTCGCGCTTTAAGAAAGCGTTCATCCTCTTTCGCGCTGCTAACGGGGTTGGCGGGAGAGTCCATTTGAACGCTCGTCGACTGGGTGGGCTCATACGTGCTGACGGGTCTCGCACGCCAATTCGCTGTGCTGTCGTTGTCCCATGCGGGAGTGAAGGTCGGATCCCGGATCGGCCTCGCTGCCGCACTGCTGCTTGCCGCCGCAGGCTCGGTTCATGACGCCGCCGCCCTGAACGAGACCAAGACGCTCTCCTTCCACCACACCCATTCCGGCGAAGACCTCTCCGTCACCTTCAAGCGCGACGGGCGCTATGACGAAGCCGCGCTGAAGCAGCTCAACCATTTCCTGCGCGACTGGCGCACCCAGGAATCGACGGTCATGGACCGTCGCCTGTTCGACATCCTCTGGGAAGTCTATCGCGACGTCGAGGGCAAGCAGCCGATCCAGATCATCTCCTCCTACCGCTCCCCCGCCACCAACGCCATGCTCCGCCGCCGGTCCTCCGGTGTGGCGCGCGCCAGCCAGCACATGCTGGGCCATGCGATGGACTTCTACATCCCCGGCGTGCCGCTCGAGCAGATCCGCTTCGCCGGCCTGCGCCTTCAGCGCGGCGGCGTCGGCTTCTACCCGACCTCCGGCTCGCCCTTCGTGCATCTGGACACCGGCAGCGTCCGGCACTGGCCGCGCATGACGCATGACCAGCTCGCCCGCGTCTTCCCGGATGGAAAGACGGTGCACCTGCCGACCGACGGCGTGCCGCTGAAGAACTATGAGCTCGCCAAAGCCGAGATCGAACGACGCGGCAGCGGCGATGATTCCGGCAGCAAGCCGAATTTCTTCGCCGCCCTGTTCAAGGGCAAGTCGGCGGCTCCGGCCGCCGGCGACGAGGACGACGAGGGCGCGCCCGCCCCGGCCGCAAAGCCTGCGGCGCCGACCGTCGTCGCGGCCGCCGCCAAGCCCGCCGAGCCGGTGCCGACGCCGCGCGCCAAGCCGCAGATCGCCGCCACGATCCAGCTCGCCTCGGCCGATGCGCAGATCGTTGCGCCGCCCAAGCCGAAGCCCGTGGCTGACAAGCCGGCGGCCACACGGTCAGCCGACGCCAAGCCCGAGACGCCGGCGGATATCATCAATGCCCGCGGCTTCTGGGATGACGTCCCGGCCGCGCCGCAGCAGGCAACGCCGGCTCAGGTGGCCGCGCTGAAAGCGCGCCAGGCCCTCGCGGCCGCCACCGACGCGCACCCGACCGCCAGCGTCGCCAGCGCAACTCTTCAGGCCCTGGCTTACGCGCCGGCCGCTTCCCCGGTCGACCGCGCCAACGTCGTCGCCGCCTCCGCACCGATCCCGCGCTCCACGCGGCCCCGCAACGTCGCTCAGGCGACCGAGATCAATACGGTGGTCGGCAAGAGCATCGACGGCATGGTCGCGACCGCAACCCGCCTCTCAGCCGCCAAGGGCGAGAGCATCTGGCTGAAAATCGTGATGCTGTCGCCGAGCGCCAGCCGCGCGATGTCGGTGACGCTGATGGGCGAGCTCGATACCGCGGCGCTGCGTGGTTATTTCGTCAAGCCGCAATCCGTGATCGCGATGGGCTTTGTCGACGATCCGATGCAGGGCCTGTCCTGCGAGACGTTCTCCGGCAGCGCCACCGCCAAGCTCCCGACGACGTCGTTCGTCATGCGGACGGCGGCGCTGCGCTGATAGCAGCGACAATTTCCAAACACTCGTTCTCGTAGATGGGGTAACGGGCCGGCCTCCCGGATGAGCGAAGCGGCATCCGGGGAAGCTGCGTGTGCTTGGGAATCCCGGATATCGCTTTGCGCATCCCGGCTACGAGTGCCCTAACGCGCCCTCTTGCTCCGCCGGTCGAGGTGATACGTCAGCGCCAGCGACAGACAAACCGAAAGCTCCCGCGTGGGCAGCTTGCCCGCTACCGGCAACAGCAGCGCCCTCGTCTGCCGATACTCGAACTGTTCGGGAAAGCGTTCGCGGAAAGTGTCGACCAGGGTCGTCTTGCAGTTGAAGAGAATGGCGGCGTGGTCGGAATCCTTCAGGCGGCCGAGCCGGATCGTGCTGCCGCTGCCCGTCTCCTCGGTCAGATAGGCAGGCTCGCCCCATTTCAGCGTTTCGCTGAGCCGTCCGACCCCGTCATGCGCCGAAGCCGTCGCAAAGATCAGATCGCGTACCTGCAGGAGCCGCTTGCGCATCGGCACGGGAAAGGCGTCGAAGGCCCGGCGCACCTCGGGCAGCAACAGCGGCTCAGTCACGGTCTCACTCTCGATGATCGCCAACCGGTTTCCGCTGCGCGCCGGATCAAGCCGGCAGGCCTGCCTTGAGAAGGCCTGCCTCATAGCGCTGGCGATCGACGTTTTGCTTATAATGCTGGGTCGAAAGATGATTGGCCACCGAAAATGCCGGTTCACGCTTGAGGACTTCGGCCGCATGCGCACCCGCGGCCACCGTGTTGCCCATTTGCGCGAAGATGCCTGCAAGGAACGCGTGATGAGTGTGATCGGGCCGTGAGATCCGCGAGAGAGCTTCGGCGGCTTCGGCGTACTTCTCGGCACAGTAATAAGCCCGCCCGAGATGACTCCAGAACCGTTCCGGATGATAAGGGTTGAGCCTCATCGCCTTCTTGATCCAGTCGATGCCCTCCTCCGGCCGCCCCAGCCAGGTCAGCAGCTCGCCCTGCTGCACCACCACGAGATCATAGTTCGGGTTGAGCGCGAGCGCGCGCTCCTGATGGTAGGCGGCCTTGTCATGGTCGTCGCGGTTCAGATTGAGCGCCGCGAGGATGCGGTGAACGTCGCTGTCATTGTCGTCGAGAACCAGCGCGATCTCCAGCTCGGCAGCCACCTGCTGGAAGGTGGCGTCGCGATCGGCGCACCAGCTATAGACCCAGCTCTGGCCCAGGACGCACGCCTTCCACGCATGTGCGTGAGCATAGTTCGCGTCGAGCTCCAGCGCCCGCTCGAGCAGAAGCCGCGCACGTGCGTTGTCTTCGCGATTGGAGCGGTGGTGCAAGATCTTCGCGGCCAGAACGCATTCATAGGCTGCCATGTTGTCAGTTGGCTTGCGGTTCGCCCGATCGTGCGTGGCCGCCTCGACGCGGCCCGGCAACGTGGCTGCGATGGCCCGCGTCATCTCGTCCTGGATCGCGAAGATGTCCTTGAGCTCGCCGTCATACCGCTCGGCCCAGATATGCCGATCCGTTTCCGCATCGATGAGCTGCACGGTGACGCGGACACGATCCCCGGCCTTTCGCACGCTTCCCTCGATGACGTAGTCGACACCGAATTCGCGGCCGACGTCCTGCACCTTTACGGCCTTGCCCTTGTAGACGAAGGTCGAGTTGCGGGAGATGACGAGCAAATCGTGGAAGCGCGACAGCTCTGTAATGATGTCTTCGGTCAAACCGTCCGCGAAGAATTCCTGTTCCGGATCGCCGCTCATGTTGGCGAACGGCAGGACTGCTATGGACGGCTTCCTCGAGCTACCGGATGGCGTTGCGGAGAGCCTTGCTCCTTCTTGCTGACTTGCGGGCCGCTCCGGCAGCCGAATCCGAAAAACACGGATCGGGCGCGCAATGTTCTTGACGTTCTGTTCGCCGAGATCGTCGAATTGAACTCCGTCGAGCCGGTCGCCGACCTGATCGCGCACCGCGCCTGAAACGCAGATCCCTCCGGGCTCGGCGAGCGCCTCCAGCCGCGCAGCGATGTTGACGCCATCACCGAAGATGTCGTTTTGGTCGACGATGACGTCGCCCAGATTGATGCCAATGCGGAATTGTATCCATCGCGGCGGCGGGACATCGGCGTTGCGCCGCGCCATGCGGCGCTGAACTTCCGCGGCACACAATACGGCATCGACCACGCTGTGGAATTCCACGAGCAGGCCATCGCCCGTCGTCTTGATGATGGTGCCACGATTCTTGGTGATGGCCGGATCAATGAGTTCGACCCGATGGGTCTTGAGGCGCGCAAGCGTACCCGCCTCGTCGACCTCCATGAGCCGGCTAAAGCCGACCATGTCGGCGGCGAGGACCGCGGCGAGCCTGCGCTCTGGTCCGGGCACATCCATCGCTCGGTCCTTTCGCCGAGCACTGTAGCAGACGAAGGGATTTCGCCAAGCTTGGTGCGCTGCAATGCCGACCGGGCGGTGCGCCTCAGATCATGCCCAGCGCCTGCATGTAGGTCTCGAGGATGGTCTCGGCCTCGGCGCGTTCGTTGGGGTCCTGCTTGCGCAGGCGCACGATTGTGCGCAATGCCTTGACGTCGTAGCCGTTGCCCTTGCTCTCGGCATAGACGTCGCGGATGTCGTCGGAGATCGCCTTCTTCTCTTCCTCCAGCCGCTCGATGCGCTCGATGATGGATTTGAGCTGGTCCTTGGCAAATTTCGTCGCGGGCTCGTCGTCGCGGACGGCGGCGGAGGTGGCCATCTTGGTACTCCCAATGGAACTGGCAAAACGAGGTGACGCCGGCATCGTCACCGCGCGTGCTGGGTAGACCCTTAGGGTTGGCGCCGACCGCGTTCAAGCAAGCATCACGCTCGTCCACAGCGCGCCCACACCTTCCTGCAGCGAGGCGAAGAAAGCTATTGTGTGGTGCGACTCGGGTGACGCCGCAAAGAGGCCGCTTCAGTGCCCGTGGGGATGGACCTTCTTCATCGCCTCGAGCTGCTCGGGCGTGGCCGCGCCCTGGTATTTCGCCTTCCACGTCTCATAGGGCATGCCGTAGACGGCCTCGCGGCTCTCGTCCTTGCTCAAGCTCACGCCCTGGGCGTCGGCGGCGTCCTTGAGCCAGTTGGACAGGCAGTTGCGGCAGAAGCCGGCGAGATTCATCAGGTCGATGTTCTGGACGTCCGTCCGTGTCCTCAAATGATCGACCAGGCGCCGGAATGCGGCCGCCTCGAGTTCCGTTCTGGTTTTGTCGTCGATGGCCATGGCTGGATTCCTTGGGGCTGCCCGGATGGCGCTCACCCTTACGGGATCAGGTGGGGCCTGTCACAGATTTTGCCATATCCCGGCGCAAACGGACCCCGAACCGGGCCTTCCGGGCAGCTCCCTGCCCCTACGCCAAATCATCAATGATCTGATATAGCTTCCGCGACAATGATCGCCGAATCTCCCCGCTCCCCCCTTCGCCTGCTCGCCCGGTTGGTCCCGGTGCTGGCGGTCGCGCTGCTGTGCTGCTGGAGCAGCCCGGCATCGGCCGATTTCCGACTCTGCAACAATACGTCGAGCCGGGTCGGGATCGCGCTGGGCTACAAGGACGCCGAGGGCTGGACCACCGAGGGTTGGTGGAACATCTCGTCCCGGTCCTGCGAGACGCTGCTGCGGGGAACGTTGGTCGCCCGTTACTATTACATCTACGCCATCGACTATGATCGCGGCGGCGAATGGTCGGGCCAGGCTTTCATGTGCTCGCGCGACAAGGAGTTCACCATCCGCGGCACCGAGGATTGCCTGGCACGCGGCTACGACCGCACCGGCTATTTCGAGGTCGATACCGGCGAGCAGCGGGCCTGGACCGTCCAGCTCACGGATGCCAACGAACAGCCGGCGCAGCAGCGCGTGCCCGGCCTGCCCGGCCCGGTTGGACCGGGCGGGGTTCCGGGTTTGCCCAATAGCCCGCCCGGTGGTACGCCCCCCGCGCCTGGTCTCCCGCCAGGCGCTGCCCCCCCGTCTGGAAGTAAGCCATGAGGCGCCTTCGCCGTATCAAGATTCTCGCGACGCTCGGACCTGCTTCGTCGGACCTCGCGATGATCCGCCGCCTGTTCGAGGCGGGTGCCGACCTGTTCCGCATCAACATGAGCCACACCCCGCATGACAAGATGCGGGAGCTGGTGGCGACGATCCGCAACGTCGAGAGCAGCTATGGCCGGCCGATCGGCATCCTGGTCGATCTCCAGGGCCCGAAGCTGAGGCTCGGCTCCTTCGCCGACGGCGCGGTCCAGCTCCAGAACGGACAGACCTTCACGCTCGATTCGGACAAGGCGCCGGGGGATGCCACGCGCGTCCACCTGCCGCATCCGGAGATCCTGGCCGCACTCCGGCCGGGCCATGCCCTGCTGCTCGACGACGGCAAGGTGCGCCTGATCGCCGAGGAGACCTCCAAGGAGCACGCGGTGACGCGTGTCGTGGTCGGCGGCAAGATGAGCGACCGCAAGGGCGTCAGCCTGCCCGACACCGACCTGCCGGTCTCCGCCATGACGCCGAAGGACCGCGCCGACCTCGAGGCGGCCCTCGTCACCGGCGTCGACTGGATCGCGCTGTCCTTCGTGCAGCGCGCCGACGACGTGATCGAGGCCAAGAAGATGATCCGCGGCCGCGCCGCGGTCATGGCTAAGATCGAGAAGCCGCAGGCGATCGACCGCCTCGCCGACATCATCGAGGCCTCCGATGCGCTGATGGTGGCGCGCGGCGACCTCGGCGTCGAGCTGCCGCTGGAGCGCGTGCCGAGCCTGCAGAAGCAGATGACGCGGATGGCGCGCCGTGCCGGCAAGCCGGTGGTGGTCGCGACCCAGATGCTGGAATCGATGATCCAGTCGCCGGTGCCGACCCGCGCCGAAGTCTCCGACGTCGCGACCGCGGTCTATGAAGGCGCCGACGCCATCATGCTGTCGGCGGAATCGGCGGCCGGCAAATTCCCGGTCGAGGCGGTCTCGACCATGAACCGCATCGGCGAGGAGGTCGAGCGCGACCCGACCTACCGCTCCGTGATCATGGCGCAGCGCCCCGCACCGGAATCCACCGCGGGTGACGCCATCGCGGACGCCGCCCGGCAGATTGCCGAGACGCTCGACCTGCCCGCTCTGATCTGCTGGACCAGCTCGGGCTCGACCGCCGTGCGCGTGGCGCGCGAGCGGCCGAAGCCTCCGATCGTGGCGATCACGCCGAACATCACCGCCGGCCGCAGGCTCGCCGTGGTCTGGGGCGTGCATTGCGTGGTGGCCGAGGATGCCCGCGACCAGGACGACATGGTCGGCCGCGCCGGCCAGATCGCGTTCCGGGACGGCTTCGTCCGCGCGGGCCAGCGCGTCATCATCGTCGCCGGCGTGCCGCTCGGCATTCCCGGCACGACCAACATGGTGCGCATCGCCTCGGTCGGCCCCGAGGGGGACGCCAACATCTGATTTTTCGGCCGCTCGCACCAAACTGCGAAAACAACCCCATGCACAGTAGAAGGCGCGCCCTGCGCCGGTGCTGTGGTCTTTTCGAATAACCCTGCGCGACCAACGGCCTGAGCGCGATCAAGCCGCCGATCCGCTTCGCGCGGCGATCTACGCCCCGACCAGCGCCTTGGTGGTCGGCAACAGCGTCTGCTGCACCACCAGGCCCCTGGCGCGAGCGTCCATGACGCCGACGGCACGCAGCGCCAGCAGCGTCACGGTCTGCACCGCATCGCGCATCTTGACGGGATCATCGAGATTGTCGGGCGCGAGCGGTCCGACCAGCGCCTCATGCAGGGCGCCGAGCAGCGCGGTGGCGGCGAGCGCGGTATCCTGCGCCGGCAAATGACCCGCGCGCACGGCGGCATCGATCCGCGCGGCGATCTCGCCCGCGATCTCGCGCCGGCTGGCAAGGCGGGAGGCGCTGACATCGACATCGACCGGCTCGGCCAGGATGCCCCAGGCCAGCCGGCGCTGCGACAGCGTATGGACCGCCACGGTGGTGACGGCGGCCGCCAGAGCCGAGGACGGCCCTGGCGCGGCGTCGGCCGCCCGCCGGATCGCCGCGAGCTCATCGCGCGAGACCTCGGCAATGAGCTCGGAGATCAGCTCGGCCTTGGAGGGGAAGTAACGATAGACCGTTCCGGCCGCGACACTGGCCCGGACCGCGACCGGCGCAATCTGCACCGCCGCCATCCCGCCTTCCGCCGCTGCCTCCCGCGCCGCCGCCAATATCGCACTGCGCCGGGCCGCAAGGCGCTTCACCACTTGATGCGTCCGCCGATAAACCATGGCGCGCTTCCTGTCCCACCCACGCCAGCCGCACGCCCTGCGGCCGAACGCTTCGTCACGTCGAAAGATGCAAATCGCCCCGCAAGGACTGAACAACTATTCAGGGGGGATGACAAGATGGAAATGCGTGGGGCGCCATTGCGAGCGGGCTGGAGCGTCGAAACTCTGTCGGCGGCATCTTGCCGAAGCCACCTTCAGAATGGTCGCAAGGCCACACGAGCAAGGCGGGATCAACGTCATCTTTATCGTCCGATCACTTGCAGCGAACCGCCCGCAAGACCGAATGGGCATTCTTCGGCGTCCGGACTGCCAATTCACATCAGATTTGGATCTTCGCCATCTGCTCGTGAAACGCAGCCTCAGGATGCGTTACGATAAGTTACTCTTATGGGTTTATTTACACAATTCGCAGCCGGACGTTGACGCGAGTCGGTGCGCAGTGTGCTGATGGCGTCGACCTTCGACGCCAAGCCACGTCAAAAAGTTCGAGGGGCTTTCCGGCGCTGCCAAGCCACGGCGGAAAGTCTCATGCAGGAAGGAGCGCGCGACATGAATCGGTTTTGGGGTCTCGCCCTCGTTCTCTTCCTGACGCTGGCGGCAGGTCACGCGGCAGCCGCTGAACTGTTCTCGGTGCGGTGCGAAGGTGGCGCACCCGCCCGCCCCTACTTTGCGACGATCGACGTCGATGCCAAGACTGTTGTCTTAGAAACGCCGCCTATAAACATCGAAACAAATTTCGGCATCAATGCCCATTCGGGAGAGATCGTTTCCGCAAACGATGGCAAGATCGAATTCATGCTGCGCGTCTATCCAGGCAAGATCGACCTGATCTTTGATCGCATTAAGAAGACGATGACGTGGCCAGGATTTGATGACCCCACTTTCCGGCCAACATTAACCCATCAGTGCAGCATCACGCCTCCGCGAAGCATTTTAAGATTCCGGGTTCGCGATCCCATTCAGCACCCAATCTCCGTCCGCTGTGAAGACGCCGGATACATGTACTTCACGATGGATGTCGCTTCAAAACAAGCACTCTTCGAGCGTGGCCAGGAAGCAAGGGGGTTTCGCGGTGAGGTCACTGATGCGAGCCAGGATGAGGTCACGTTATTGATGAATTTCGACGTTCCCCGCCGCATCGTATGGAACCGAATAAGCAAGACCATCACGATTGAAAGCATCGCGGGCGATGCAGCGCGACCCCGGACCGTCATGCACTGTGAGGAAGTGCCGGGCCGAACAATGATAGAAATTTATAGAGACCCACAGCGGTAAGAGCCGCCTCTCGCCCTTGGAGAGAGACCGCCAGCCAAGGCACTCAGCCCAAAAGAAAAGAGCCCCGTCGGGGACGGGGCTCTCGAAATTCTCTGGTCGTCCGGTCTTACTTCAGGCTGGACGAGATCGAGCCGAACTTGGTGTTCATCGTGCTGCCGAGGTTGTTGACGACGGTGATGATCGCGAGCGCGATACCGGCGGCGATCAGGCCGTATTCGATGGCGGTGGCGCCGGATTCGTCCTTCACGAAACGCGAAACGAGGTTCTTCATAGACTGCTCCAAGGAGTAAACGGGGCTACAAAATGGTCTGGTCTTCTCGGCTTCCCAGCACCGCCCGACCATGAAACGAACGTAGAGGCAAAGAATTTCGCCGCAGTTAATTCGGCTGCGTAAACAGGGAGCGGTTTGCACGTATTCGCCGATGGTAAACCGAAATTGAAAACAATCGGTTAAATCGTCGAAACCTGAGGGCTGCCGAAAGCTGCCGGTTTACTCGAAGTTATGTCCGGCCATGCTCCAATGCGGCCCGCCCGGACTGACGCGCGATGATGTTCAACGCGTTCCGGCTCATCGTTCGAGCATGATGTTCCGGAAAGCCGCACCACGCTTCTCCGGATCAAGCTCGGCGGGCAAGAACAACAGGACGACGAGGCGGATGTCCCTTTCCTTTGCCAACAGCATTGCGGTGCAGAGCCGCGCCCGCACCATGGTGCCGCTATGCGTCGGTGCCGGCGCCTATCTCTTCTTCCTCTTCGTAGGCGACACCCTGCTTCAGGACTCCGACTCGTTCTGGCAGATCAAGATCGGGCAATGGATCCTCGACCACGGCACCATGCCCACCACCGATCTCTATTCCTTCACGCGGACCGGCGCGCCATGGATCTCGACGTCGTGGCTGTCGCAGGTGATGTTCGCGTTCTCCTACGCGCAATGGGACTGGGCCGGGCCCGTGATCCTCACCGCGATCGGGGTCGCGCTATCGGTCGCGATCCTGGTCCATCTGCTCGACGCGCAGATCGAGGCTCCGCGCGCGGTGCTGTTCGCAATGCTGGCGCTGCTGCTCGCGCTGCATCACGTGCTGGCGCGTCCGCACATCCTGGCGCTGCCCGTGATGGTGGCGTGGGTCGGCCTCCTGATGGCGGCCGCGGACCGCAGGAACGCGCCGTCCTGGGCCTGGCTGCCGCTGATGGCGCTGTGGGCGAATCTGCACGGCGGCTTCGTGCTGGGCCTCGCGCTGATCGGGCCGATCTCGCTCGAAGCGGTCGAGCATGCCGAGAAGGGAAAACGGCTTCAGCTGTTCCTGCGCTGGGTGCTGTTCGGCATCGGCGCGCTGGTCGCGAGCTGCTGCACGCCTTACGGCTGGAAGACGCTGATGGGCGCGACCGGCATCCTCGGCCTCGGTGAGCTGCTGTCGGTGATCTTCGAATGGATGCCGGCGAACTTCGCCACCTTCACTGCGTTCGAAGGCGCGCTGCTCGGCCTGATCGCGCTCGGTTACTACCGCGGCCTCGTGCTCTCGGCACCAAGGATCTTCCTGATCCTGTTCCTGACCTGGAGCGCGCTGACCCACGTCCGCAGCATCGATGCCTTCGCCTTCCTGGTGCCGCTGGTGCTGGCCAAGCCGCTCGGCGAGATGTTCGGCCGCCCGCCTGCGGACGCCGCCGGCGCTGACCGCCGGCCGGCCCGCTACCTCACCGTGCTCGGCGCGTTGATGATCGTGGCGGCGAGCTGGACCTCGACCTCGCTCTACATGAACCACCACCGCTTCACCTTCACGATGACGCAGACGCCGGTCGCGGCGGTCGACCTGCTCGAGAAGCTTGGGGCGCAACGCATCTTCAACGCCTATCAATTCGGCGGCTATCTGATCTCGCGTGACGTCCCCGTGTTCGTCGACGGCCGCGCCGAGCTCTATGGCGAGAAGTTCGTCATGGACTTCTTCAAGGCGACCGAGGGCAAGAAGCCCGAGCTGCTGCCGCGCCTGCTCGACGAATACAAGATCGACGCGACGCTCCTGGTCGCCGAGGCGCCGGGTCCGCAGATCCTCGACCAGCTCAAGGGCTGGAAGCGCATCTATGCGGACGGCATCGCGGTGATCCATGTGCGGGAGAACGCGAACGGCGCGGCGACGACAGCGTCGAAGTGAGGCGCGGCTTATCCTCTCAAAGGCGATGTTCGCCTGGAGATGTGAGGCGGACTTGAGCACGCTCTCCGACCGCTTGTGAAGCGCAGTTTACTCGAGCACCTCATCTGCGCCGGCAACGAATGCGGAGGAGAACGGGTGACCTAGCAGTTTGGCTGCCTTCAAGTTGATCACGAGCTCCACCTTGGTCACGAGCTGGACGGGAAGATCAGAAGGCTTCTCGCCCGACAGGATCCGGCCGGCATAGATTCCCGCGCGCCGGTGCGACTGCATGAAATCTCCGCCATAGCTCATCAAGCCTCCCGCAATGGGGAAGTCCCGGGTCTGCGTGATCGCGGGCACGCGATACTTCATCGCGAGAGCAGCCAACCGGGAGCTGCGAAAGGCAAAATAGGGGTCGGAGGTGAACACAAGTCCACCTGCCCCGTCACTGGTCGCGGCAGCGAACACAGATTCGAATTCATCTTCCTTGCTTGCACCCAAAACTTCCAATCGAACACCCAGCGTGGCTGCAGCTGCGTGAAGCTTCTGCAATTGTGACTGTGCGGTCGGGCTTGTCGGGTTGACGACAACCATCAGTTTCGTCGCCGTGGGTACCAGGTCGCGCATGAATTCAAGGCGCTTTGGCGAAACGTCGACACTCAGGCTCGAAACCCCCGTGATGTTTCCGCCCGGCCGCGACAGGCTGTCGACCACGTGGAGCTGGACGGGGTCGCCTCCCATCTCGAAAACGATCGGCTTGGTCGCGCTCGCAGCTTTCGCGGCAAGTGCGACGGGAGCGCCGCCAGGCGCCACGAGGACATCCACATTGCGGGCAACCAGATCGGCTGCCAAGGCAGGTAACCGGGAATATTGTCCGTCGGCCCATTGGAATTCGATCTTTACATTGCGGCCCTCGACGAAGCCGGCTTCTCCCAGTCCCTGGTGGAAAGCCTGAAGTCGGCTGGCAAATAGCTCGGGCGACTCCGGACAGAGATAGCCAATGATCGGCATGGAGGGCTTCTGCGCATGCGATCTGGTCGTTGACATCGCGACGCCTGCCATCAAGAGCAGGACATCGCGCCGCTTGACGCGACGTCGCAGCATTACCGCTCGAGAGTTGGCGCGCCTCATGGTCTACGAACCCGCTGCCGTCAGCCGATTGGCAGAGCATAGCCCCGAACGCTCGAGCAGTCCCCAACTGGATGACCTTGGCGACCCGGTCGTCAGCCTCTATCAGAGAGAGTGGAAGGATATCCCGAAGACCGGAATGGCTTCGTCAAATCCCTTGATTTTGCGCCCGCCAAGCTCCTCAACGGGCCGCTTGCCCTTGACGTCGGCGGCGACCTTGGCGTCGATCAGAATTTCCTTGTCTGCGGCAGATGCGCACAGTCGGGCCGCGAGATTCACGACGCTGCCAATGGCGGTGTAATCGAGCCGATCCTTGTAGCCGATCCGGCCGACCGTCGCGGGGCCGCTGGCAAGACCAATTCCGAAACCAACGTGGTAGCCACGGGATCGCCAGCCGGCGATGAGGGCTTGCACGTTCTTCTGCATGTCGACCGCGAGATCGATGGCTCTCAGAGCAGGCTCTTCGATCGGGACGGGAGCGTTCACCAGAACCATCAGCCCGTCTCCAGAGAAGTTGACCAGCGTTGCCTCGAATTTCGCGATGACCCCGCCAAGGCTCTCATAATATTCCGACAGGACACCCATGACCTCTTCAGGCGTAGCTCCTGCTGAAAACGCGGTGAAACCTCTCAAATCGCAGAAGACAACGACGACTTCCGTACGGCGGCCGTCCAGCACACTGTCGTCGCCGGCTCGATCGACGAGATCGGCGACCTGAGGGGCAAGAAAACGCCTGAGCCTGGCTATGCGCTCCTGGTGCTGCTGCGCCAGCTCCAACTCGGAAGCCATTCTGTTGAAACTATCTGCAAGGCGCTGAAACTCGTCCCCGGTGTGTATTGAGATGCGGTGGTCAAACGACCCGGCACCAATCTTCTCCGTGCCCTTCTCGAGCAATTTGATTGGCTCCGTCATCCGGTCCGCCAATGCATAGGCCAGAATCCCCGCGAGTAGGCTGCTTATTGTGAGAAGCATTGCTGTCCGCCACAGTGCGGCATAGATCGGCGCGTAGGCTTCGGATAGCGGCTGCTCGACCACGACTGTCCAATCGGTGCCCTGTACGGGAGCCGCGCTAGCAGCGACATAGTGTCCTTGCGCATCCCGGCTCGTAGCGAAACCTCGTCCCGGCCCTATCGCGTCCCGCACGGCCCGGAAACGTTTGGAGGTTGCTTCTTCCGCCCCGCGCAGAACGAGGCTGATGTCTGGGTGGGCGATCAGGCGGCCTGATCCGTCCAGGATGAAGGCGTAGCCGGTTTTTCCAAACTTGATCGCCGAGACCACGTCCCAAATCAGCTTGAGGTTGACTTCGGCCACGACGGCGCCGGCAGCCGGCCGGTTGCCGACGGTCGCAACGGTCAGGTACGGCTCGGAGCCTCTGTTGTAGCTGACGTCGCTGAACCAGATCTGAGTTGCGCGGGCACCAACCAAGGCGGGATCGGCTGATCGGTCCGCGCGGCTCTCAATTCGATTGAGGCCGATCCGCGAGACGTACAGACGCTCCAGACCATTGCCGTCGAGGAGCGTGAGACTGGCGATGGCAGGCGCCTGTCGAAGCAAGCGCAACGCGTCGGTTCGCCGGCGTTCATCGGGCTCCTCGGTCCACGGAAGCTGGACCAGCCAGCCCAGCTGAGTTGTGATCCCGTGGATGAAATCGTGGATTTCCGCGGCCGCTGATGCCGACTGGAGACCAAGCCACTGGTCGAGCCTCGCGCGCTGATCGCGATAGCCGAACCACCCTTCGATAACGCCATTAAAAGCCAGCGGGGTTGCGACAGCCACGAAAAGCGCGAGCAAGTATTTATGAAAGAGGCTGCGAAACCGATCTCGAGGAATCATGATTCGGTCTCCTGGACAATCACTATAGATACTATGGCTTAGAATAACATGTCGCTCCGCCCGCGCGGCAAATGGAGATCAAGAGGCTTCTCGTAGCGGACTATGTCGCGACGCGACGCACCCGCCTCGCCATGCGGTAATATCCAGGGGTCGAACAGGAGGGTCTCATGCGGGTTCGCAATCTCGTCATCGCGCTTGCCGTGATGGTCTCGATGGGCACGCTGCACGCGGCGCCGCGATGGCTGAGCCTGCCGCCGACGCCGGCTTTGCCCAAGGCCGCCCAGAGCGGATTGGCGCCCATCAATGGAGTCAAGATCTGGTACGCGGTGTTCGGCCGTGGACAACCGGTGCTATTGCTGCATGGTGGTCTTGCCAACGCCAATTATTGGGGCCACCAGGTCCGCGCGCTGCAACGGCATTATCAGGTCATCGTCATGGAAAGCCGCGGCCATGGGCGCAGCAGCCGCAACCAGGAGCCCTACAGCTACGATCTGATGGCCTCGGACGTGATTGGGCTGCTCGATCATCTCAAGATCAGCAAGGCTGCGATCGTGGGCTGGAGCGACGGCGCGATCATCGGCCTCGACATCGCGATGAAGCATCCAGAGCGAGTGAGCAGGCTGTTCGCCTTCGCGGCGAACTCGGATCCGTCGGGTGTTGCGGACATCGCGACGAGCGACGTGTTCAACGCCTACATCGCCAGGGCCGGCGAGGAGTATAAGCGCCTCTCACCGACCCCGACCGAATACAAGAGCTTCGTCGCCGACATCACCAAGATGTGGGAGAGCCAGCCGAAATGGACCGCGTCCGACCTCGCGACGATCAAGGTCCCGACCTGGATCGTCGATGGCGATCATGACGAAGCGATCAAGCGCGAGAACACCGAATTCATGGCGGCGAACATTCCGGCGGCCGGCCTCTTGATCCAGCCCGAGGTCAGCCACTTCTCGTTTTTGCAGGACCCCGAGCAGTTCAATGAGGATGTGCTGCGTTTTCTTGAGCGCCAGATGCCAGCAGCATCGGCGAAATGAGGCATCGTAGGGGAACGGCGCTTTGCGTAATTGAGCATCGTGCCTTCCTCTCGTGGCCCGGACGCGCTGCAACGCGCCAGCGTTGCTGTGCAGAGCCGGGAGCCAGAAGGCCGCACACCCCCCGCTGCTGCATGGGCCCCGGCTCTGCATTGCACCACGTCGCAAGGGCGACGCGCACGAGAGCATTGAGCACAATGCGATCAGCCCACAAAAAACGCGGCGTTGCCGCCGCGTTTTCAATTTGACCTGCCGCGTGGAGCTTACGCCTGCGGCTGGGGCTCCAGGCCGGGATCCGGGTCGGGACGCGGGCGCGACTTGCCGGCGGGGGGCACGGCGGAGGCGCGCGGGGTGGTCGGCTCGAGCACGGACTCGCGGTTCGGCTTCTTGCCCTTGAGGAGGTCGACGATCTCGTCGCCGGTCAGCGTCTCGAACTCGAGCAGGCCCTTGGCCAGCGCCTCGAGGTCGGCGTGCTTCTCGGTGAGGATGCGGGTCGCTTCCTTGTAGCCTTCCTCGACCAGGCGCTTGATCTCGGAGTCGATCTTCTGGACGGTGGCTTCGGAGGCGTTCTGCGTGCGCGACACCGACATGCCCAGAAACACCTCGTCCTGGTTCTCGCCATAGGAGACGGTGCCGAGCTCTTCCGACAGGCCCCAGCGCGTCACCATCATGCGGGCAAGGCGCGTGGCCTGCTCGATGTCGGAAGCGGCACCCGAGGTCACCTTCTCGCGGCCGAAGATCAGCTCTTCGGCGACGCGGCCACCCATCATGATGGCAAGGCGCGAGGTCATCTGCTCCAGCGACATCGACAGCTTGTCGCGCTCCGGCAGCTGCATGACCATGCCGAGCGCGCGGCCGCGCGGGATGATGGTCGCCTTGTGGATCGGATCGGTCGCAGGCACGTTGAGGCCGACGATGGCGTGACCGCCCTCGTGATAGGCCGTGAGCAGCTTCTCTTCCTCGGTCATGACGAGCGACTTGCGCTCGGCGCCCATCATCACCTTGTCCTTGGCTTCCTCGAACTCGGCCTGCGTCACCATCCGCTTGTTGCGACGGGCGGCGGTGAGTGCAGCCTCGTTGACGAGGTTCATCAGGTCGGCGCCGGAGAAGCCGGGCGTGCCGCGCGCGATGGTCTTGAGGTTGATATCCGGCGCCAACGGCACCTTGCGGACATGAACCTTCAGGATCTGCTCGCGGCCGACGACGTCGGGATTGGGCACCACGACCTGGCGGTCGAAGCGGCCCGGACGCAGCAGCGCGGGATCGAGCACGTCGGGGCGGTTGGTGGCGGCGATCAGGATCACGCCCTCGTTGGCCTCGAAGCCATCCATCTCAACCAGCAGCTGGTTGAGGGTCTGCTCGCGTTCGTCATTGCCGCCGCCGAGGCCGGCGCCACGGTGACGACCGACGGCGTCGATTTCGTCGATGAAGATGATGCAAGGCGCGTTCTTCTTGGCCTGCTCGAACATGTCACGGACGCGGCTCGCGCCGACGCCGACGAACATCTCGACGAAGTCAGAGCCCGAAATGGTGAAGAACGGCACGTTGGCTTCGCCCGCGACCGCACGCGCGATCAGGGTCTTACCGGTGCCGGGAGGTCCGACCAGCAGCACGCCGCGTGGAATGCGGCCGCCGAGGCGCTGGAACTTGCCGGGGTCGCGGAGAAATTCGACGATCTCCTGCAGGTCCTGCTTGGCCTCGTCGACGCCGGCGACATCCTCGAAGGTGACGCGGCCGTGGGCCTCCGTCAGCATCTTGGCGCGCGACTTGCCAAAACCCATCGCCTTGCCGGCGCCGCCCTGCATCTGCCGCGACAGGAAGATCCAGACGCCGATCAGGGCAATGAAGGGCAACCAGGAGACCAGCAGCGAGACGAACCACGGCACGTTGTCGCCGGGCGGCTTCGCGGTGATCTGCACCTTGCTGTCATAGAGGCGCTTCACCAGCGTCGGGTCGTTCGGCGCATAGGTCTGGAAGCTCGAGCCGTTGGTGAAGGTGCCGTGGATGTCCGGCCCCTGGATCACGACGTCGCGCACATTGCCGCGGTCAACTTCGCTCAAGAGCTGGGAGAAGGCGATGTCCTGCGAGGAGGCGCGCTGACCCGGATTCTGGAAGAGCGTGAACAACGCCAAAAGCAGCAAGACAATGATGACCCAGAGGGCGAAATTGCGCAGATTGGCGTTCATCGATCTTCCTTCGTGGTCGCGCGGATCGCGGCCTGATCCTTGGGCAAGTTGATTGGCTCAGTGCGAGGAAATCCCAAGGAATCCTCATCGTTAGACGCATACAATTTAGGTGCCGCCCCGGTCGCTGCCAAGGGAACGAGATGGGACTATTTATCCCATCTTACCGCGATTCCCGCTGAAATAATGGCGCCGAAACCGGGGTTTCTCCTGCCTGGTTAAGGTGGCCTGACGGCGCGGATTCGAATTGGCCGGTGTCATGATCCGCCCGTTTCGCGCTTATCTGCCTTTGCGCCGGCGGGCCGGCGCCGGCGCAATCTGGATACGCCCGCCGGCCAGGCTGATCAAGGCTCCCGCGAGGGTCTGCTTCAGGACCGGCCGGCCATTTGCGGCCGCTCCGGGACCGGCCATCGCCCGGTCGAGCGTAGACATCAGGTTTTCGACCTTGCCGAGTTCCGCGGGCCCCTCGTGCCCGAGCGCGTCGATGGCCCGCAGCAGCAGCCGCAAGCGAACCTCCTCCGGCAGAGCGGCAAAAGCCGAGGCCTCGAAGCTTCGAATCCCCACCTGCGGCGCAACGTCGCGATCCCGCAAGCGCAAGAAGCGCTCGGCGCCATCGGCCAGCACCTCGACCGCTGCATTGGCGCGCGCCAGCCTTGCCGCGAGCCGCACCAGCGTGCGGGCATCGCCGCCCTCGGCTGCGAGCAGCGGCAGCAGCGCGCGCAACCGCGGCCGGGTGAAGGCGGTGTCGCGGTTGGTGGGGTCGTCGGCAAAGCCGAGCTTCGCCCGCTTCAGCGTCGCGATCAGTTGCGCCTTGGGAACATCGAGCAGCGGCCGCGCCAGCACGATGCCGTCGCGCTGGCTGACGCCGGCCATCGCCGACAGCCCGCCAAGCCCGCTGCCCCTGAGCATGCGCATCAACACGGTCTCGGCCTGGTCGTCCCGGGTGTGCGCGGTCAGCACGTGGCTGGCGCCCACGGCCCGCGCGGCTTGGGCGAGCAGGCGGTAGCGGGCCTCGCGGGCTGCGGCGGGAAGCCCGGTCTTCGGCTTTGCACCACGCCAGCGCAGGGTCCGGTGCGGCAGTCCGAGTTCAGTTGCCAGGCGCTTGACCTCGCGTGCCTCGCGGGCCGCTTCCGGGCGCAAGCCGTGATCGACGGTGACGACGGTGAGCTCAGGGCCGCGCGCAAGAGCGCGCCGCCAGCGCGCCGCGAGCCACATCAGCGCGACCGAGTCGGGCCCGCCGGAGACCGCGAGCACCAGCGCCGGCGCAGCCTTCAGGCCGGCGAAGAGCCGCCTCGCCTCGCGCGCGGAGATGGGTGAATTGTCGTCCTCTGACATGACGCGGCCCGGCATCAGCGGCGGATGGTCCGCGATGTTTAGCGCAGCACCATCCGCATTGTCAGGACCCGGACGCGGGCGTCAGCACTTCACCCGCTTCTGCTCGCGGTCGACCGCGGCTTTGACGCCGGCGGAGGCGCGCGGATATTTGCGGCCGATCTCGCCGAAGGCGGCGCAGGCGGCCTCCTTCTCCTTGAGGGCGGCGAGCGACTGGCCGAGCCGCAGCAGCGCGTCCGGCGCCTTGGCCGATTTCTCGTATTTGGTGGTGACGGCGAGGAAGGCTTCCGCGGAGTCGCGATATTGCTGGCGCTGGAAGTAGCTCTCGCCGAGCCAGTATTGCGCGTCGCCGAGCAGCGGATCGCTCGGGTATTTCTGCGCGAAATTCTTCATGGTCTGCTCGGCGAGCGCATAGTCCTTGCGCTGCATGTAGCCGATGCCGAGATCGAACTCGTCGCGCGGCGTCGCCGAGGGCGGCAGCGTCGTCAGGCCGGCGCCGCCGGACGGCGCGGGATAGCCGGATTGGGCCGGCGGATAGCCGGGCTGCGCGGCCGGAGGAGCAGCCTGCTGCTGATAGCGGGGGCTGGTGTTGGCGAGATCGAGCGGCTCGCCGGCGCCGCGGCCGCCGGGCGCGCCAATGGGGGCTCCCGCCGACATCGGCTGCTGGCCGCCGCCGAGCGCACGCGGCGCGCCAGGCGCGTTCGGGTTCTGGTTCGGATCGAAGGCATCACCGCGACGGCGCGTGCCGGGGGCGCCGGGCGCCGGCTGCTCCTGCACGATCGGCGCGGGCGCGGCGATCTGCGGCTGTTCGTAGTTCGGCTGCACGGCCTGCTGTTGCGGCTGCTGCTGACGATAACCCGGGGCGACTTGGCCTGGCCCGATCTGGGCGGGTGGCATCGCCGCGACGCTGGGCGCCTGTCCGGGCGCGGCTTGTGCACCGCCTTCGAGCGCCCGCAGCCGCTCTTCGAGCTGGCGATTGCGATATTGCAGCTCTTCGTTCTGGCCGGTGAGCTGGCGCAGCTGGTTCTCCAGCCGCTCGATCCGCATCTCGGGATCGGCATCATCGGACTGCGCAAAGATCGATTGCGCAAGCGCGGGCGAGCACAAGGACAGCAGCGCGGCGGTCGCCACGGTGCCGGTAAAGACCTTAAATCTGGATGACATCTTGCCCTGACGACAAAAGCGAAATGGCCTGCGACGGAACATTCGTGGCGCCACACATCGAAGTGGAGTACGCCAAAAATGTGACTGGTACCAAGGGGTTTCTGTCACAGAATGCTGAAACGAAACCGGCGCCCGAGAGGGCGCCGGCATAATCGGTTTGTGAAGATGAACGGCGGCTGACTGATCGTCAGGACCTGACTGAGCCTCAGGAGCTCGCGTTCAAGACGGTGACGGCGCGCCGGTTCTGCGACCAGCAGGAGATGTCGTTACAGACAGCGACCGGCCTCTCCTTGCCGTAGGAGATCGTGCGCATGCGGTTCGGATCGATGCCGCGCGAGGCGAGGAACGAACGCACCGACTGGGCTCTGCGAGCGCCGAGGGCGATGTTGTATTCGCGGGTGCCGCGCTCGTCGGCATGGCCTTCGATGGTGAAGCTGTAGCGCGGATAGGTCTGGAGCCACTGCGCCTGCTTCTCCAGGGTCACGATGGCCTGCGGGGTCAGATCGGTCTGGTCGCTTTCGAAGAACACGCGATCGCCGACGTTGACCACGAAGTCCTGCTGGCTGCCCGGCGTCGCCGCGTTGGCCATCGCATCCGTCGCAGCATTCTTGTTGGCGCAGGCGCCCATCGACAGCGCGACGGCAAGTACCGCGACCAGCTTCAATCCCTGGAGGATACGCATAGGATGTTTCATTCCGGAGCCTCCACGCTCGCGTTAGTCCACTGCTGTCCGGTCTACAGGGGGTTGGTTAAGCGAACGTTCCGTCAACCTTGACGGAACCTTGCCTCAGCCGCTCAAATGCCCCCAACCAGCGAAAAGCAAACGCCATGGTTAATGGGTTGTAAATGTGGCGCGAGGGTGAAGGCAAGTCGCATGGCCGGCAAAAACCCCGGCGTTTGCTGGAAATTTGGGCCGATCTCGTCTGCGTCGCCGGCCGCACGGGTCGGTTGGAGGCAAAATTGCGGGCCGACCTTCAGGCCTGCGCCGTACTTGCGACGAGCACCGGGCGCTGCACCGCGTTGCGCACGTTCGCACGGTCGAACAGCATGCGCCGCTCGAAGGCGCTCGAGCGCATGATCGGGAAGCGGGTCAGGACCCGCTCGCGCAGGCTGCGGAAATCGGAAGCCATCAAGGCGACCGGCTTCAGCACGTTCGGGAACGAACGCGGCTCCGTGATCGCCTCGTGCAGGAAGACCCGGCGGTAGAACGCCTGATGCTCCGCCCGGACCTGCGCGAGCCCGGTGTCCGCGTTGAAGTGGTCGCAAGCCAGATAGGCAAGGCGCAGGGTGACGTAGGGCAGCTCCGGAAACCGACGGGCCTGCTCCGGATCGGCAACGAAGCGCGCCGGATCGACGAAAACCTCGCCGCGGTCGAGACGGGGGTGAAGCACGTCGCCGAACAGCTCGGTCGCATAGGACATGCGCTGGTCCGACGTCAGGATGTGCAGGCGGACGGAGCTGCAGAGCTCGCCATCGACGTGTATCCCGAACGTCCAGGCGTTCGGCGCATCGTCATAGCGGTCGCTGACGCGACGCGTCTCGGACGGCAGGATCAATCCGCCGTGCAGATAAGCGCGATAGCGCATTTGATAGAGGCGGTCTTTGTCTTCCGGAGTTTCGATGAGCCTGTAGTCGACCCGATCAAAAATCCCTGCCCCCCGCATCAACAGCGGAGCGCGCGGCTCGGCCCGGGATTCCATCTGATACTCCACTCATCCAGCAACTTCCGCGAGTTTAAAACATTAACGCCTCCTTAACCGAATTGCAAAGGCTTGAATCGATTACGGTTAACCCCCCGTACGACTACGGTGGCGCTGCAAAGCGCAGCAAACGACGGGAAATCTCGAGACTGGAGAATCAGGCGAACGAGCGTGAGGAGAGCGCAACGACCTGACCGTCTTGCATCCGACGACCATGCGAGGCGTTGAGCAATTGGCGCACGCGCACCGCCGGCACCGGCCGGCTGAACAGATAGCCCTGTCCCTCGGTCACCGTGCCGTCGGCACTGATCAGTTCGAGCTGCTCGTTGGTCTCGATGCCCTCGACCACGACGGCCATGCCGAGATCCGCCGACAGCCGTGCTACGCCGCGCAGCAGCGTCAGCGGCCGGTCGGTATCGATGCCCTCCAGGAATGAGCGGTCGATCTTCACCTTCTGCATCGGGAAATTGTGCAGATAGCTGAGGCTGGAATAGCCGGTGCCGAAATCGTCGAGCGAGATGCGCACGCCGAGCGCATGCAATTGCGACAGTATGTCGTGCGTGAGCTGGGTGTTGCGCAGCAGCGATGATTCCGTGATCTCGATCTCCAGGCGGTGGGCCGGAAGCCCCGAGACCTCGAGCGCGTAGCGGATTTCGCTCAGCACGTCGCGCTGATGGAATTGCTGCGGCGAGAAATTCACGGCGACGCTGACGCCCTCCGGCCACTTCATGCATTCCATGCAGGCGCGGCGCAGGATCCAGCGGCCGAGATCGACGATCAGGCCCATGTCTTCGGCGACCGGGATGATGTCGACCGGCGAGACCGTGCCGCGCACCGGATGATTCCAGCGCAGCAGCGCCTCGCAGGTGGTGATCTTGCCGGACCTCAAATTGACCAGCGGCTGATAGAACAGCTCGAACTCCTCGTTGGCGAGCGCCTTGCGCAGGTCGAGCTCGAGGATGCGGCGGGCCTCGACGGTCGCCGCCATCTCGTCGCGGAAGAAGCAGAAGGTGCCGCGGCCGTCGGCCTTGGCGCGGTACAGCGCCATGTCGGCGTTCTTGAGCAGCGTGTCGGCGCTGGTGCCATCCGGCGCGGTCAGCGCGATGCCGACGCTGGCGCCGATCTCGACCAGATGATTGTCGATGCGATAGCGCTCGCTCAGCCGCTCGACGATGCGGCGGGCAAGGCTGGCGGCATCCTCGGGCGACGACAGGTTCTGCTGGAACACGACGAACTCGTCGCCGCCGAAACGGGCGACGAAATCCTCGGGGCGCAGCATCTCGCGCAGGCGGTTGGCGACCGCGCACAGGAGCTGGTCGCCGCAGGGATGGCCGAGCGTGTCGTTGACCTGCTTGAACTGGTCGAGATCGATGAACAGCAGCGCGGAGAGCTGCTCGGCGTGGTGCGCGCTCGCCAGCAGCCGCTCGATCTCGTCGCGGAAGCTGACGCGATTGGGCAGCGCCGTGAGCTCGTCGTAGCGGGCCAGATGGCTGATCTTCGCCTCGGCACTCTTGCGCTCGGTGATGTCCTCGAGCAGGAGGACAGCACCTCCGTCCGTCATGGGCTGAATGGTCCATGACAGCGTACGCCCGCGTGCGAGGTCGGGATCGGTCGTCACAATCTCCTTGTTCCGGAGCTCGCGGATGCCCTGCAGGATCAGATCACTACTGTCCTTCGAGATGGATTGGGTATCGACGCAGGCCGCCATGATGCGCGCCGCACTGGCGCCGCTCTTCACGAGATCGTCGGGCAAGCTCATCATCTCGCCGAAGCGATAGTTCATGACCGCGAGCTGACCGTCGACGTGGAACATGCAAAGGCCGTGCGGCATGTTGTTCAATGCGGTGTCGAACTGGCCGGCAAGCGCCGCTTCGCGCTCGCGCGCGGCCAGTGCGCGCATGAATATCCGGTGCAGATTGGCCGAGATGCCCATCAGCGAGAACAGGAACGCCGCGCTGACGATCGACATCGCCACGTAGAACGGCGTGCCGCGCAGCGCGAGGGCAATGACGATCGGAACGAAGACGAGGCTGACCTGGAGTTGGAAGATCCATTGCCGGCCATAGGCTCTGCCGGCGCCGCCCGCCGCGATTCCTGTGGTGACGGACAGCGCGATCATATGAGCCACGGCATCGTCGCTGGCCAACAGGGTCGTCGAGCACCACGTGCCGATCGCAGCCGCCTGAACCATCGCGCCGATCTGATAACGCTTCTGCCAGCGCGCTGCCCCTTCGGCCGTCAGCGCCGATTTGCGTTTCTGGTACAGATGCAGGTCGAACGCGCGGATGATGCCGGCGAAGACGAGACATCCGACGCAGGCCCAGATCAGGGGCTCTCCCGTCTTCAAGGCAGTGAGCGCCGCGCCGATGGAGACGAATACGAGGCCGGCCAGCAGCGGACGGGGAGCCTCGAACAGCGAATCGATCAGCGCCGCCGAAATCTTCGGCGATGCCTGCTCAGGTTCTTCGCTCTGGCTTGCGAACTGCATTTGTGTTTGTACGCGCGTCCTGTCTGGCGCGTACTTTTACTCAGGCCTGATGAAGCCTTTCTGAGGGAACATCGTTAAAGTCGAGTTGTTTTTCGGCAATGACGAACCCGTTTCCGCTTAGATTTCAAGCAACTAGGCAAGCCTTGCCGGGCACAAGGTGAAGAAAGGCTTGCCTTGCGCAGCGGATCCGAAAAAATCGGCGCATTTTTTCGACAACATCGCGCGTCTGAACGGGTGAACTATTGGCCTGCAGTCGAGGACAATAGCGGCGACCAGGCCGGGTCGGAGGCGAAGCCCGGCGTCGGCACCTTCAGCTCGTTGCGACCGGAGATGTCGACGCTGTACAGCGACGGGCCGCCATTGCCGCCGGGATCGCGGAAGAACATCAGCACGCGGCCGTTCGGCGAAAAGGTCGGCCCCTCGTTGTGGAAGCCGGAGGTGAGGATGCGCTCGCCGGAGCCGTCCGGCTTCATGACCCCGATCGCGAACTGTCCGCCGCCCTGCCTGGTGAAGGCGATGTAATCGCCCTTCGGCGACCACACCGGCGTCGAATAGCTGGCATTGGTGTCGTCCTTGGAGAAGGAGATGCGCTGCGCCTGCCCTCCGCCCGCCGCCATCACGTAGATCTGCGACCTGCCGCCGCGATCGGATTCGAAGCAGATGCGGGCGCCGTCCGGCGAGTAGGACGGCGACGTGTCGATCGCCGGCGTGTCGGTGAGGCGCGTGGTCGAGCGCGAGCGCAGATCCATCACGAACAGGTTGGAATTGCCGCCCTGCTGTAGGCTCATGATGACGCGCTGGCCGTCCGGCGAGAAGCGCGGCGCGAAAGTCATACCCGGAAAATTGCCTACGATCTCGCGCTGGCCGGTCTCGATGTTGAAAAGATAGACCTTCGGATCGCCCTGCCCGAACTCCATGTAGGTGATCTCTTGCGAGTTCGGCGAGAACCGCGGCGTCAGCACGAGGTCGGAGCCGCGCGTCAGATAGCGCACATTGGCGCCGTCCTGGTCCATCATCGCAAGCCGCTTGACGCGGCGCTCCTTTGGTCCGGTCTCGTCCACGAACACGACGCGGCTGTCGAAATAGCCCTTCTCGCCGGTCATCCGCTCGTAGATCTGGTCGGAGATGATGTGGGCTATGCGGCGCCAATATTCCGGCGAGGTGAAATATTGCTGTCCGGTGAGCTGCTGGCCACTGACCACGTCCCACAGGCGGAATTCTGCCTTGAGGCGACCGTCCGGCTGGCGCGTCATCCGGCCGGTGACGAGGGCCTGCGCGTTGATGGTTTTCCAGTTCTGGAACTGCGGCGCGACGTCGATGTTGCTGATGCGCTCGATGAAAGCGGCCTGGTCGATCGGGGCGAAAAGACCCGAACGCTTCAGATTGTTGGTGATGACCTGCGTGACACCGTTGCCGACGTCGCCGTCGGACGGCGAGCCCGGCACGAAGTTGCTGATCGCGATCGGGATCGGCTGGAATTCAGTTGGATTGATTTCAAGCCGTTTTTGCGCCTGGGCCACGGTACGTCCAGTCCCGAGCGTCGCGAGCGCGGATCCGGTCAGCGTCATGAAGCGGCGGCGGTTTATTGATCGAACGTCATTCATCGCAGAATTCTTTTGTTCGGATGTCACAACATATCCTTCAGGCCGAAGCGCATCGGAATGGTTTTCCAAGTGTCATACTGTTGCTTCGGCAGGAACGAATAGGCCTGACATTGCATGATGGCGCGCTTGCCACTGTCAGCCACCGCCTGTGCAATCGACCGCGACGGTCCCCTCACCGCGACGACGACCGGCTCCGATGCCAGCGTTCCATCGATCTTCATGTAAATATCAATGTCAGCTTCGTATTGATCGGCGTCCTGGCCGTTGTAGGTCGGCGTGAAACAGCGTTTGACCGCTGACAAAAACGCACCTTGCCAGGTTGCGACGTTGTTGGCCGCCGTCCCGGTCGCCGCCCCCAGCGAGGCCGACGCATTCAGTGCCGAACCCGTCTGCTCGTGCCGGGTCGCGGCGCGCTTGTCGAGATCACGCTGGATCTGCGCGGGATCGAAGGTGCGCTCCTTCGGCTTGGGCTGCTGCTGCGGCTGCACCGCCGCAACCTTCTGCTCCACGGGCTTGGGCGGCGGCTTCTTGGTGTCCAGCTTCTTCTGCAGCTCGGCGATCGGATCTTCCTTGGCCGGATCAGGCTTCTTTTCCTGCGGCTTCGGCTCTTCCTTCGGCTTGGCCTCGGCGACGGGCTTCGGCGGCTCGGGCTTCTTCTCGACCGGCTTCTCGACGGGTTTCGGCGGCGGCTCCGGCTGCGAGTTGGTCTTGATCAGCTCTTTCTTCTCCGTGACCTTGCCGACGGCGTCTTCCTCCGGCTTGGGCTCGGCGATCTTCTCGATCTTGGGCTTCAGTTCTTCCTTCTTGCCGGTCTTCTGTCCCGCCATCATCTTGGCGAGCTGATCCGAGGAGATGATGTCGACCGGCAGCGACTCTTCCGGCGCCACATAGGCCTTGCTGCTGAAGGTGACGAGCCCCCATCCCAGCACGAGGACATGGAGCACAATCGACGCAACGAGTGTCTTGTCGACGTTCACCTTCACGGCCTACCCCTGATCCGCTTCGGTGACGAGGGCAAGCTTCTTGAATCCTGCGCCGGACAACTGGCCCATCACCTTGGCCACCGTGCCGTAATCCGCCTTCTTGTCGGCGCGCAAATAGATGCGCTCCTCGAGCCCGCCGCGCGCGTCCGTGATCGCCTTGAGCTTCGGCACGAGGTCGTTGATGGCGATTTCGGCATCGTTGATGAACACTTTGCCCTTGATGTCGACCGACAGCTGGATCGGCTTCTGGTCGCTGTTTTCGATGCTCTTGGCCTGGGTCTGCGGCAGATCGAGCGGCACGCCGACCGTCAGCATCGGCGCCGACACCATGAAGATGATGAGCAGCACCAGCATCACGTCGACCATCGGCGTGACGTTGATCTCGGCCACGACGGGCTTGCGCCGGCCACGGCGCCCGCCGCCTCCGGATGAACTTGCGACGTTCATGCCCATGGTCTGGTGCCCAAATTGCCCTTCACACTATACATGCCGTCCGTCAGCCACGCTCATCGATCTGACGGGACAGGATGGCTGAAAATTCATCGGCGAAGCCCTCGAGCCGCTGGGCCTGCCGGTTCACCTCGGACGTGAACTTATTGTAGAAAATAGTGGCAGGAATGGCGGCGATAAGGCCGACGGCGGTCGCAAACAGCGCCTCCGCGATACCGGGCGCCACCACCGCCAGAGAGGTATTTTTCGACGCCGCGATCGACTGGAAGCTCGACATGATACCCCAGACCGTGCCGAACAGGCCGACGAAGGGGCCGGCGGAGCCGACGGTGGCGAGCACCAGCAGGCGGCGTTCCAGCCGCTCGACCTCGCGCGCGATCGAAACGTTCATCACCTTGTCGATGCGCATCTGCAGGCCCGCGACGGAGCGGGCATGGCTCTCGAACGAGCGCTTCCATTCGCGCATCGCCGCGACGAAGCATGCTGCCATGGAATGCGTCGGCTTGGCCGAGAGCGTGCGGTAAAGCTCCTCGATCGATTCGCCGGACCAGAAGGCCTGCTCGAAGCGGTCCATCGAGCGCCGCGTCCGCGCATAAAGGAAGATCTTGTCGATGGCGATGGCCCAGACCCAGACCGAACAGGACAGAAGTCCCAGCATCACCGCCTTCACGATCCAGTGAGCCTGCCAGAACAGCGCAATCAGCGACACGTCGGCGGAGGCAGCAACCGGAAGGGCTGACTGAGCCATGTCGGCCGGATTCATAAGCAGTATCCTCTCAAGGCGATCGTTACCTAATGTCCTTCGGCCAGCAAATCGGCCGGTGCTCCCCAACAGCCGCGCTAGAACCCGCGCGGCCGGCAAGCCTGCTCAAAGCCTTGTCTTTCTGGGGTGCAGGGCTCGTCCAAAGCCAGCCGCCTGCATTCCCCGCCAAGATGTCAAAACTATGGGCCTCGACACGACTTCGGGCGTGACTGTCCGCAAATACCAGAGCCCGGCGTTGGTTAATGCGCGGTTACCGGCGACGAATTTGGCTGCGGGAAATGCAGGCCGCAAAGGGGGATGCCCGGGCGCCCGTCGCCCGTAGGAACCGGCCCACCCGGCAGAAAATTGTCCCGGAAATGACCCTTTTGGCGAGGTTATGCCATGAGTATCAACCCTAAAACGACCGCCGCGATCGGCGATCATCCCCTGCACCCCATGCTGATCCCGTTCCCCATCGCATGCCTGGTCGGCGCGCCCATCGCCGATCTCGCCTTCATCGGAACCGGCGACGGTTTCTGGGCAAGAGCCGCAATCTGGCTGATCGGCGCCGGCATCGTCATGGCGCTCCTCGCTGCCGCGGCGGGCTTCATCGATTTCTTCAGCGAGCCCCGCATCCGCAGCCTGGAGGACGCCTGGTATCACATGGTCGGCAACCTCGCGGCAGTCGTGCTGGCGCTGGTCAATTTCTATGTCCGCTACGCCCAAGGCGCTGAAGCCGCCGTAAAGCCGTGGGGCGTGGTGCTGTCGCTGATCGTCGTCGGCATCCTCTTGTTCACGGGATGGAAGGGCTGGGAGATGGTGTACCGGCATCATGTCGCAGTACTGGACGCACCCGGCCAGACCAGCTCGGAGCCCGTCAATCCGCATCATGGCGGCGAAAGGCACCGCCGCGCCGCCTGAATGCAGCGAGCGTGTTACGGGCGAGTCCGCTGACGCAGGCTGAGCGCATAGAGCCAGCCGCCCGCCGCGATCAGCACGGGCAGAACAAAGAGCGCAAAGTCGCGGAGCAGGATCATGGGTCCAACTCCGCTTGTGCAAAGGAGACGGCGCGCCTGAGCGCAAAAGCGGCAAGGCAATAGAGAGCCCCGCTCAGAAAGACCTGCCAGGCGTTGGTGGTTACGAGGTCATGATAGGACTTGAACTCGGTCGGCCATCCATTGAGGAGGGCGATCGCGAGCGGCAGATAACATCCGAACCGGTCGAACAGGTCCGAGGCACGCGCGAGCAACGCGATGCGCCGCCTGGTCTCCTTACACACAGCAGTGGTCATGGTCGTACCCGTCGGCGCAGGCGAAAAGGCGCCGTATGGGCTTTGGTCGAGCTTCGTCGCGATCGGGTTCTAAGGCGCCTTGTCTTTTGCGCAGGCGCATGGACCAGACCGTCACCTCTCGGTGAGCGTCAGGCGGCGGACGCTGGTTCGGGGCAATTGGTGAGCCGCGCGGGATTGCCGATTGCGGTGCAGCCGGCGGGCACGTCGGCGGTCACGACCGTGCCGGCGCCGATCTTGGCGAAATCGCCAACATCGATGTCCCCGAGGATGGTCGCGCCGGAGCCGATGAAGACGCCGCGACCGATGCGAGGCGAGCGCATCGGTAGGCCGCCATGGCGCCCGATGCTGACGTTCTGAAGAATGGTGGCCTCGTCGCCGACAACGACATTGGCACCGATCACGATGCCGGTGGCGTGGTCGAGATACACCGACGATCCAAGGCTCGCGGCTGGATGAATGCTGACCTGCAAAACGTTCGACGCCTCGTTCTGCAACAGCAGCGCCGCGTCGTGCTGGTCATGACGCCATAGCCAGTGCGAGACGCGCCAGGCTTGCAGCGCGACGTAGCCCTTGAAATGGAGCAGCGGCGGCAGCAGGCCGGCGACGGCGGGATCACGCAGCACGATGGCGCGCAAGTCGCGGCCGGCCGCTTCGACCAGATTTGGCTGACCGCGAAAGGCATCGCGCGAAAACGTCGTGAAGCGCTCGCGTTCGGCCGCGGTGCCGCCGAGCCGACGACCGATCAGGTCGGCCAGGGCGGAGGTAAAATCGTCATGGGCAAGGATGGCGCCGGCAACAGCCTTGCCGAAGATTGGATCCGCCGCTGCGGCGCGCTGCGCCTCGCCGCGGATGTCACGCCAGAGGATCTCGCTCGCTATGATCACAGTCTCCGCCATCTTCGCCGCCTGCGGTGTTTTGACGCTTGCTTCTCGTATCGAATATAGGAGGCAGGCCGCCTGCCCGCCAATTGGCGTCAGCAACACGCGCGGTCGTCTGTGCGCCATGCTCCCCCGTGAGGCTACGAGCTTGCTTGCCAGAGAGCCGTAACCATATAGTCGGTCGGTCCTTCGACCGAAGCCCGCGGTGGTCCGCCATCCGCGGGTTTTTCGTACCCGGCCGCCGCCAAGCTGCCCGATCCAATTCCGCATCCACGTCATCCAAGGTCACGCTGAAAATATGTCGCCCAACGCCCCTGCCGACGACCACCACGACGACATCATGTACCCATCCGCCATACCGTTCCTGCTGGTCCATCTCGGCTGCTTTGCGGCGATCTGGTCCGGCGTCACCTGGCAGGCGGTCGCGATCTGCGTCTCGCTTTATTGCCTGCGGATGTTCGGTATCGGCGCAGGCTATCATCGCTATTTCTCGCATCGGGCGTTTGCAACCGGCCGGGTGTTTCAGTTCATCCTCGCCTGCATTGCGCAAAGCAGCGCGCAGAAGAGCGTATTGTGGTGGGCGGCCAAGCATCGCCACCACCACCTGCATTCCGACACCGAGAACGACGTGCATTCACCGCGTCACCGCGGCTTCCTCTACAGCCACCTCGGCTGGATCTTCGACCGGCAGCACGACGCGACCGACCTCGTGAAGGTCGGCGATCTCGCCGCCTATCCCGAGTTGATGTGGCTGCATCGGCTGGAGCTGCTGCCGGCCTTCGTGCTGGCAGGACTCTGCTTCCTGGTGGCAGGATGGTCGGGTCTGGTCGTCGGCTTCCTCTGGAGCACGGTGCTGGTCTATCACGCCACCTTCTGCATCAATTCGCTCGCCCATGTGCATGGACGTAAGCGCTACGTGACGGGCGACGATTCCCGCAACAACTGGCTTCTAGCCTTGTTCACGCTGGGTGAGGGCTGGCACAACAATCACCACGCCTACCAGAGCAGCGTGCGACAAGGCTTTCGCTGGTGGGAAGTCGACGTGACCTATTACGTCCTGACGGTCCTGTCTTGGATCGGCGTCGTCTGGAACATGAAGGCACCGCCCGAACAGGTGCTACGCAACGAGCAACCGCTCGGCGCGCGGGTCATCCAGCGGGCCGGCCGCGAGCTCGCCGGACGGTTCGATGCGCAGACTCTGGCGCATGCGATCTCGTCGGCCCGCCGCCGGGCCGATCTCGCGCAGCTGCAGCTGCCGTCGCTGCACGACATCCTCAACCGCGCACATGAAGGTGTCGACGCGCTGACGCATCTGCATCTGCCGAAGATTCCGACCCGCGAGGAGTTTTTGGCGGAGGCCAAGGCGATGTTCGCGCGCACGCGATCGCTCAACGAGATCGTTGATCACGCCTACGACCATTTCCTCTCGTCGGTTCGCGCGCAGCTCGCGGCGACGGCCTGAACCGTCCCGGGGCTGCCGCTAAGCTGCCCCCAAAACCAGACCGCCCGCCTGCGGGTTGCGCAGGCGGGCGGCTCGGGGCCATCAGGACTTTGGGGGCATGCGCCTGAAGGCTTTGAGAGGTGCAAACCTTCGGATCAGCCCTGCTGCTGGTCGGTCGGCGGCGGGGTCGGACGCGTCTTGTGCTGCGCCATGAACTGGTCGAACTCTTCCTTGTCCTTGGCGTGACGCAGACGGTCGAGGAAGTTCTTGAACTCGACCTGCTCCTCCTCGAGCCGGCGCAGCGTCTCAGAGCGATATTCGTCGAAGGCGCGGTTGCCGGAGGACGGCGGGCCGAAGCCAAAGCCGAAGCCGCGGCGTTCCATGCGATCGCGCATGCGATCCATCTTGTACTGCATCCGCTCCATCTTGTTCTGCCAGCGATCCTGGTGGCTCCAGCACGACATTCTTCTGCTCCCGAGTGTGAAAAAGAGAAGGGCAAGTCCGATCGGCCACCAGATGATGAAGCCGAGGATGGTCACGGCGATCCAGCCCGGATGCCAGGGCGTATCAAGCATGCGAGGACGCTCGTACTGTTGGTATTGGTCCGAGGGGCCGCGCCATCGATTGACATCAGCGGTGTAGGCCATTTCCCATCTCCATCACGGCACCAGCGCCGTTGTGAATGTAAATAACATTTACATAGGTAGACCATCCCGCGATTTTGTCAAGCTGGCCGCCAGACACGCCCGCGTGATTATTTGCGTAACTTTATTTCGGCTTGCCCGAGGGACTGGCGGGCGGCAGGCCCGAACCGGAGGACGCCTCCGGCGGCACCGGCGGTGGCTCGGCGCCCTTGGCTGGAGGGCGGCGGTCGGTCGGGAAGCCGAGGCCGCGCAGATAAATCAGCACCTCGGCCTCCAGCAGTTCGTCCGGCGACATCGGCAGTTTTCGTCGCGCGGCATCGCCGCGGGAAAACAGCGAGGCCACGCCGTGCGCCATCGACCAGATATGCAAGGCCATCATCATCGCCGGCGGCCGTGGCGTGCCGGGCGGCGTCAGCGCCGCGAGCCGCTCGGCTGCAGCGCGAATGATGTTGAAGGCCCGTTCGCTGGCGGTCTGGAGCGCGGGATTGGCATCCACCGGCACGCCCGATTCGAACATCGCGTTATAGAAGGCGGGCTCCTCGCGGGCGAAGGCGAGATAGGCCTTACCGACGCGCTCGAACGCGGTGACCGTATCGGGGCGCCCGTCGTCCCAGGCCGCGGACAGTCGTGCCTCGAATTGCTCGAAGCCGCGCTGGGCGATCGAGGACAACAGCTCGTCGCGGTCGCGGAAATGCCGATAGGGAGCCGCGGCACTGACGCCGGCCATGCGCGCGGCATCGGCAAAGGTGAAGCCCGCCGCGCCTTTCTCGGCGATCAGGCCGAGAGCGGCCTGCAACAGGGCCTCCTTCAGATTGCCGTGGTGATAGCCGCGCTCGGCGCGGCGCTGCTCCTTGCGCCAGCTCATGTGAACGACCTTTACATGAGCTTGGCGTGAAGGTCACTAGCGGCGGTGAGGCGTGACTGGCCCGTAGATCCACGGGTGGTGCCGGGCCCGACACTCGGGAGCGAGCCCGGAGGCGAACTGGCGACGCTACATCTGCGGAATCGGCAGCACGGGCATGACCTCGATCGCCTCGCCCGGAAAGATCGCAAAATGCGGATGGTCCTCGAACAGCCTTGCGGCTTCCTCCTGCGAGGCGGCGCGCACCACCGTGAAGCCGGTCAGCGCATTGCTGATCTCGGTGATGCCGCTTCCGTCAATCCTGCGGGTCTTGCCGAGCGGGCCGCCCATCTCGACGATGACGGCCTGATGTTTCTCGACCCAGCCGTGCCAGGCGGCCATGCCCTCCTGCTCCTTTGCCTTCCGTTCAGCCTCGGGCAGCGCACGCCAAGCCGCCATTTTCGCTCCGCTCATGCTGCCGAGGTAGACGGCGAGGAATCTGTGTTCGGTGCTCATCGGTCTCTCCCTTGTTGATCTCTTGACGACAGCCGCGGAATTCTCCGCGGCCGGCTACTTCCTCAGATCGTCCAATCCGGCTGCGGCCTGCTCCACGTCAGGCGGAAAGTCGCTCATCTCCTGCACCTGCCGGATTTCGACGATTTCGTTCGGCGAGGCCGGGCATTTCTTCGCCCAGGCGATCGCCTCGGCGCGCGAGGCGACCTCGATCATCCAGTAGCCGCCCAGGACTTCCTTGGCCTCTGCAAAGGGCCCGTCAGTGACCACGGGCTCGCCGGTCGCGAACGAGACGCGCGCGCCCGTCGAGGGCGGGTGCAGGCCGTCGAGTGTGATCAGCACGCCGGCATCCTTCAGCGCCTCGTTGTAGCGCATCATCGCCGCGACACGCTCGGGATCGAGTTGAACGTCCGGCGGCGCGCTCTCGTAGCCGAGCGGGATCATCAGCATCATGAATCGCATGGGTCGTGTCCTGGGTTCTGCGGGCCGGCGCTCACCTCCAGGACGAACGACCGGTTGCGAATCCGACAAGCGAGCAGAAATATTTCGGGACTGACCAACGGGCCGGCTTTGGCGGCGTTCGGCAGCGAGAGCCGGAAAAATAATGCCCCCACGCTCCCGTACAATTACGGGCGCCCTCTGAACAGCACCGTGCATATAGACCCAAAAGTCTCGTTCATTGAACAGGATAGACGGCGCACGAGCTACAGGAGCGGCAGCAGCCTCCGCAAGAATTTAACCATTTGGTCAAGAAGGTCGGGCAACTTTTTGTCTCCGGAAAAACCGTACGGCAATCCTTCATTATTCATCGAGCTATTGCGGGGCTTACGTGTTCAATTTCCAAAGCAAGAAAGTCAGGCACGCCGTTGCGGAGGTCGAGGCACTCGACCGGTCGCAGGCTGTGATCGAATTCGGTCTCGATGGGACCATCCTCGATGCCAATGAGAACTTGCTCAAGCTGAGCGGTTACACACTTGCCGAGATCAAGGGCAAACATCACAGCATCTTCGTCAGCCCGGCCGAGCGCGAGAGCGCCCGTTATCGCGACTTCTGGGCCGGCCTGAACCGCGGCGAGTTCCAGACCACGCAATACAAGCGTTTCGGCAAGGGCGGAAAGGAAATCTGGGTTCACGCCTCCTACGCGCCGCTGCGCGACGAGAACGGCAAGGTGGTCAGCTTCATCAAGTTCGCCACCGACATCTCGGCGAACAAGATCAAGGCCATGGAGGATTCCGGCAAGATCGCTGCGATCAACCGCGCGCAGGCGGTGATCGAGTTCAACATGGACGGCACCATCGTTACCGCCAACGAGAACTTCCTGAACGCGATGGGCTACTCGTTCGACGAGGTCAAAGGCAAGCATCACAGCATGTTCGTGACGCCCGAGGACCGCGCCGGTGCGGCCTATGCCGCCTTCTGGGCCAAGCTGAACCGCGGCGAGTTCGAGGCCGCCGAATACAAGCGGCTGGGCAAGGGCGGCAAGGAGATCTGGATCCTCGCCACCTATAATCCGATCCTCGACGAGAACGGCAAGCCGTTCAAGGTGGTGAAGTTCGCGACCGACGTCACCGCGCAGAAGATGAAGGCGGCCGACAATGACGGACAGCTCGCCGCCATCCAGAAGTCGCAGGCGGTGATCGAATTCAACATGGACGGCACGATCCGAGCCGCCAACGAGAATTTCCTCGCGGCGATGGGCTATTCGCTGACGGAGATCAAGGGCCAGCACCACTCCATGTTCGTCGAGCCGAACGAGAAGAATTCGGCGGCCTATCGCCAATTCTGGGAGACCCTCAACCGGGGCGAATACCAGGCCGCCGAATACAAGCGGATCGCCAAGGGCGGGCGGGAGATCTGGATCCAGGCCTCCTACAACCCGATCTTCGATCTCAATGGCAAGCCCTACAAGGTGGTGAAATACGCCACCGACATCACCGCGCAGGCGATCGGCCGCAAGAAGGCCGACAATGCGCGCGGCCTGATCGAGGCTGTCGCAGCCGGCAGCGAACAGATGAGCGCCTCGATCCGCGAGATCTCCGAGACCATGGCGAAGTCGCGCGAAACCTCCAAGGTCGCGACGACCAGGGTCGAGTCCGCGGACGGCCAGGCACAGAAGCTGGCCGCAGCGGCGCAAGCCATGAGCGGCATCGTCGAGATGATCTCGGGCATCACCAGCCAGATCAACCTGCTCGCACTCAACGCCACGATCGAATCGGCGCGGGCGGGCGAAGCCGGCCGCGGCTTCGCGGTGGTCGCCTCCGAGGTGAAGAGCCTCGCGAACCAGGCCAAGCAGGCGACCGACACGATCACCTCCGAGATCGACGCATTGAACGTGATCTCGGGCGACGTTGCGAGCTCGCTCACCGCGATCAAGGCCGCGATTGCCGGCGTCAACGAGTTCATCGCCTCCACCGCCGCCGCGGTCGAGGAACAGAGCATCGTGACGTCGGACATGTCGGCCAACATGCAGCGGGCCTCGGCGGAGCTGGCCTAGGCGCCATCCTCTTCTCTATCGCCATCATCCCCGATTTCGCGGCCACTCTCATCGAGGTCTGCGAACTCGGCCGCATCGCTGTAGCCCCCTTCCGCGCCGGGACGAAAGCACAGTAAAAGGAGCCTGCACGCGACGCACCCTCTCGACACAGGACGGGATCCACCCATGCCGCAAGCCCCGCAAAAAGTTGTCCTCGTCACCGGCGCCGCGCGCGGAATTGGTCTGGCGACGGCGAAGAAATTTCTCGCCGAGGGCTGGCGTGTGGCGCTGCTCGACATCGAGGGCGAGCTGCTCGGCCGCGCCGTTGCCGAGATCGGCCAGGACGAGGCAACGCTGGCGCTGACCTGCGACATTTCGGATGCAGCCGAGGTGAGCGCGGCAATGACGATGGTCGAGCGGCGGTTCGGCCGGCTGGACGCGCTCGTCAACAATGCCGGCATCGCGGTGTTCGCGCCGCTGATGGAGACGTCGGAGGCCGACTGGCGCCGCGTGCTCGAGGTCAATCTCACCGGCCCGTTCCTCTGCACCAAGGCCGCGGTGCCCCTGATGCGCGACGGCAATGGCGGCGCCATCGTCAACATCACCTCGATCTCGGCGGTGCGCGCCTCGACGCTGCGCTCGGCCTACGGCACCAGCAAAGCGGGCCTCGCCCATCTCACCAAGCAGCTCGCCGTCGAGCTCGCCTCGCTCAACATCCGCGTCAACGCGGTCGCGCCGGGGCCCGTCGACACCGCGATGGCGAAGCAGGTGCACACCAAGGAGATCCGTGCCGATTATCACGACGCCATCCCGCTCAACCGGTACGGCTTGGAAGTGGAGCTCGCGGACGCGATCTACTTCCTGTGCTCGGCGAATGCGAGCTACATTACCGGCCAAATTTTGGCCGTTGATGGCGGCTTCGATGCGGCGGGTATCGGCCTTCCGACGCTGCGCGGCGAACGACGGAACGGGTAGAACCTGGAGGGTGAATGAGCACGGCGGCTGCGCGAAGCGCGGCCGGCGGGCGTAACCCACCTCTTCTCACGCGGCGCCAAGATGGTGGGTTACGCTACGCTAACCCACCCTACAAGATCCAGTTGGTGGAGGCTTCATGCGACGCGTCTCATTCCTCAATGTCCTGATGCTTGCAGCCACGCTGCTCGTCTCTGCGCCCGCGGCCGCCGAGATCCGCATCCTCCAGTCGCCGGGCGGACAGGTCGGCCCGTTCCTCGATCTGTTCGAGAAGGTGCGCGAGAGCGGCGAGCGCGTCGTGATCGACGGTCCCTGCCTGTCCGCCTGCACGCTGGTGCTGAGCATCGTGCCCGGCGAGCGCATCTGCGTCACCAAGCGTGCGGTGCTCGGCTTCCATGCCGCGCGCTCGGTCGACCGACGCGGGCGCTTCTATGCCGAGCCGGAAGCATCGGTCGCGGTGCTCGACGCCTATCCCGGCCCGGTGCGCGATTGGATCAGCCGTCGCGGCGGTCTCACCTCGCGGTTGCTCCTGCTCAAGGGGCGCGATCTCGCCGCGATTTATCCGCGTTGTCGCTGACGAAGTTGGCAGCTGCCCGCGTGTGACGTGAATGGGCTCTGTGAACCGCGTCACATTAGAGGCGATCTTGGCAGTTGACTTGGCGGCTTACTTGGCTGGCCCCAGGCCATACGCCGGGTTCCCTGTGCTCGCATGCAGCGTACGCACCGGGAGATTTGCGCCATCAGGCGCTGGCTGCATTCAGAAGAGAGTCTGTATCACCGGTGCCAGCTTCGCGCTGGCGCAGATGAGCATTCCCCAAAGAGCAAAGTTGATCTGTAGCGCCGCTGCCATCGGTCGCTCCCCTAAGTGACGTCCATCCCAGTTTGTAGCTTTTATGAATCACCAATAGCGATTCTGGCGTGCAGATCACAGCCCAATATTGCGTCAATTGTTGTGCGATGCAGTTGGCGTGATTTCACGAAGCGGCCGCACTGCTCCCGCAAAGTGATGCGAATCGCGAGTTAATTACATGGCCGTGCCGGCCGACCCGTTTGCCTTAAGTTCCATTTCACCGACGCGATGCAAGCCCTCCCGCGTGGAACTTGCGCAGCGCGCAGCGAACTTTGGGTCCGGCATGATGCGATACGGCTTTATCTTGCTTACTTTCTGCACAACGCTGCTTGGCTGTGCAGTCGCAGCAGCGCAGGAGCGCCGTCCGATCGCGTGGGATGGCCTCGGCCAGGACCCCAACAAGAGCGCGAACCGCGTTCATGCCGCGAAGCGGCCGACAGCGCCCCCTGCGCCCGCAGCGAGTGATCCCAATCAGGATCGGGAACGCGTGCTCGGCACCTTGCGGCCTTATTCCGAAGCGTGGTGGGCGGTCCACGACGAGATCGAAGCGGAGAAGGACAGGCAGCTCGGCACCAAGCTCGTGATCTGTCCTCGCTGCGTGCAACCATCATCGCCGCAGGGCGAGGACGTAACCGGCTCGATCCGGTGAGACCACGGCGATCGGCGCGCGACGGAACGATCCCATGCGCGTCCCCTCTCCCGCAGCATGGAGAGAGGGAACCGCAGCTCCATCAAACATGTGCGCAATCGCGCATCACATTCCTTCGGCCGGACAGTTCACCATCCAGGGAATGCCGAACTTGTCGACGCACATGCCAAACCCTTTCGCCCAGAACGTCTTGCTGAAGGGCATGGTGACGGTGCCGCCGTCGGCGAGCGCGTTGAACTTGCGCTCGCCATCCGCGGGATCCTTGACCGTGAGCGAGATCGCAAAGCCTTGCGGCTTCTGAAAATGCTCGGGCGGCGAGTCGGACGCCATCAGCACAGTGCCGTCAGGCAGCGACATCCGCGCATGCATGATCATCTTCTCGCGGCCGGGTGTAGCCGGCATCTCCGGCGGCGCGTCCGACGAACGCATCAGCGCGTCGATCTTGCCGCCGAGACTCTTTGCGTAATAGTTGAACGCGGCTTCGCAATTGTCCTGATAGAACAGATAGGGATTGAGCATCGTTTCTCTCCTCTTCTTCCTTCGCGGTGAAGTCTATTGCTTCTCGGCAAGCTTCTTCAGGCTGGCGAGGCCGGTCTCGAAATCCTTGCCGATCATGCTGTCCATGTTGATGAACACCTGCATCACTTTGGACACGAACGGGGCCGGACCGTCCATGGTCCATGTGACCAGTGTGCCATCGCCTTGCGGCACAAAGGTGAACTCGGCGGTGTTGTGGCCTTCGAACGGACGCTCGAAATCGAGCTTGATGCGGAGCTTCGAGGGCGCATTCGCCTCGAGGATTTCCATGTGCCCGGCGCCGACATTGCTGTTGCCGTCCCAGGCGTAGGTCGCGCCCTTGCCTTCCGCGGTTCCGCCAAAGGTCCGCTTCATGGCGGGGTCGCGGTTTTCATAGGGCGACCAGGCGGTCCAGCGGCGGAAATCGGCGACCACCGGATAGATCGCATCGGCCGGCGCTTTCACGGCAAGACTGCGCTCGACGCGGAAAGTGTCGGGCTTCATCAGGGCAAAGACGAGGATTCCCGCAAGTCCGGCCGCGAGAACGATGGCGATGATGGCAATGGCTTTCAGCATGGATGACTCCCTGGATACGGGATGAAGACGAAGGGAGGGAGCCGGCGCCGACAATCATGGCAATGTTTTTTGATTGTCATTCCGGGATGGTCCGAAGGACCAGACCCGGAATCTCGAGATTCCGGGTTCGATGCTTCGCATCGCCCCGGAATGACGAGGCCGCTACTTCACCTTCGCCTTGCCGGACGCCGCCCCCTTCGGCTGGCTGTCCCGAATCAAGCGATCGAGATGCATGCGGATGTGGGCGGCCTCCGCGGACGTGTTGGCCAGCGCAATGGCGCGGTCGAAGGCGATGCGGGCCTCGTCGTTGCGGCCTAGCTGCATCAGGAAGGCGCCGCGCACGCCATAGAAGTGGAAGTAATTGGCGAGCTTCGGCGCCAGCGGCTCGATCAACTCGAGCGCAGCCTGCGGCCCGCGCACCTTGGAGACCGCGACCGCGCGGTTGAGCGTCACCACCGGTGAAGGCTGCACCACTTCGAGCGCGCCGTAGAGCAGGTCAATCTGGGTCCAGTCGGTCTCCTCCGGAGTCGCTGCGCGCGCATGCAGCGCGGCGATCGCGGCCTGGATCTGGTAGGGTCCGCTACGGCGGTGGCGCATCGCCTTGTCGATCAGCGCGAGGCCTTCCGCGATCATAGTGCCGTTCCACAGCGAACGGTCCTGGTCGTCGAGCAGGATGAGCGAGCCATCCGCGGCAAAGCGCGCGGCGCTGCGCGCATGTTGCAACAGGATCAGCGCCGTCAGGCCCATGATCTCCGGCTCACTCTGGAACAGCCGCAGCAGCAGGCGCGCCAGCCGGATCGCCTCTTCGCACAGCGGCTTCCTGATTTCCGCGGTGTCGCCGCTCGCCGAATAGCCCTCGTTGAAGATCAGGTAGATCATCGCCGCAACGCCAGCGAGCCGCTCGGAGCGCTCGATCGCGCCGGGCGCCTCGAACGGGACGCCGGCGTCGGCAACCTTGGCCTTGGCGCGCGTGATGCGCTGCTCCATCGCCGCTTCCGAGACCAGGAAAGCGCGTGCGATCTGCTTCACGGTGAGACCGGAGACGATGCGCAGCGCCAGCGCGATCTGCTGCGTCGCCGGCAGCTGCGGGTGGCAGCAGATGAACATCAGCCGCAAGATGTCGTCGCGGTAGTGCGAGCCGTCGAGCCGCTCGGCGAGCGCACCCTCGGCATCATCGAGATCGGAGATCGCCTGGTCGTCCTCGGGCAGCGGCTGCTGCCTGCGGGCGCGGCGCACCTCGTCGATGGCGACGTTGCGGCCGACCATGATCAGCCATGCCGCGGGATCGCGCGGCGGCCCGTTCTGCGGCCAGGTTTTCAGCGCGCGCAGGCAGGCGTTCTGGAAGGCCTCCTCGGCCGTATCGAGATCGCGGAAATAGCGCAGCAACGCGCCGACCGCCTGGGGTCGCGCCGAGGTCAGCGCAGTCTCGATCCAGGCGGTGTCGGCTTCGCTCACGTCAGATTCCCTCCGGGCCTGAACACGCCGACGGGACGCACTTCATAGGCACCGCCGGGATTGGCCGCACCGAGATCGCGCGCGACGTCGAGCGCGTCGTCGAGGTTCTTGCAATCGACGATGTAGAAGCCGAGCAGCTGCTCCTTGGTCTCGGCGTAGGGGCCGTCGAGCACCAGCGGCGGATCTTCCTTGCGCAGCGTCGCCGCCGCCGTGGTCGGCAACAGCCGAGCAACCGGGCCGAGCCGGCCCTGGCTGGTGAGCTTCTCCTGCACCACGGCGAGCTTCTTCATCACGGCCTCATCCTGCTCCTTGCTCCAGGAGCCGACGAAGTCCTCATCGTGATAGCAAAGGATGGCATAAAGCATAGGCAACACTTTCCTCGTCTGTTCTAAAGACGCGCCAATATGCCCCGCTCCGACAGGGCTGCGGAAAAAATTTGCAAGAAAAATCCGTCAGATCATGCCAAGGAGGGCCTTCTCAAGCGGAACTCGACGAGGCACTTCGAATGACCAAGGGCACACTGGCCGTCCTGATCAACAGCATGCAGCAGAACTGGTCGCCGGAGCGCTGGAGGGCCCGGTTCGACGCGGTCTGCGGCGGCCGCCGCGTCGTGCTGCTGCCCGACTCCGCGCTTGATCCGGCCGAGGTGCACTATGCGGCAGTGTGGAAACCGGTGCCGGGCGATCTCGGCGCCTTCCCCAATCTGCGTGCGATCTTCAATCTCGGCGCCGGCGTCGACGCGTTGATGGCGGACAAGAGCCTGCCCGACGTGCCGCTGGTGCGCGTCGCCGTGCCCGACCTGACCAACCGCATGACCGAATATGTCGTGCTGCACGTGCTGATGCACCACCGCCAGGAGCTTTATCTGCGGGAGTCGCAGCGCGTAAAGCGCTGGGCACCGACATATCAATGGCCCGCCAGCGCGGTCACCGTCGGCATCATGGGATTGGGCACGCTGGGCACGGATGCTGCCGACGTGCTGCGCCGGCTCGGCTTCCGCGTTGCCGGCTGGAGCCGCAGCCCGCGGACGATCGAAGGCGTCGAATGCTTCCATGGCACGGCCGGGATGGATGCGTTCCTGCGCAAGACCGATATCCTCGTCAGCCTGCTGCCGCTGACGCCCGACACGCATGGCATCCTCGACCGCGACGTCTTCGCAAAGCTCAACCGCAACAGCCCGCTCGGCGCGCCGGTGCTGATCAATGCCGGCCGCGGCGGCCTGCAGAACGAGGCCGACATCCTGGCCTGCCTCGACGACGGCACGCTGGGCGCCGCCTCGCTCGACGTCTTCGTGCAGGAGCCGCAGCCGCAAGACAGCCCGTTCTGGACCCACCCCAAGGTGGTGCTGACCCCGCATAATGCCGCCGACACCGACGCGGACGCGATCTCGGCCTATGTCGCCGAGCAGATCGCGAGATTCGAGGCGGGCGCCACGCTGGAGAACGTGGTGGATCGGGCAAAAGGGTATTAGAGGCGCTACACACTCGCTGTCGTCCCGGCGCCGGCTCAGGTTTTTGGCCCAGCCCCCACCATCACGTCGATCGCGCCCTTCACGATCGCCTCGAGCTCCTTGCGTGGAACGCGCGCACGCGAGCGGATGGCGATGGTGTGAATGGTGGCGGAGGCGATCTGCGCCAGCGCGAATGGATCGGCGCTCTCCGGCAGCTCGCCTTTCTCCTTGGCGCGGCGGAAACAATTTGCAAAAGCTTTGTCGAGGCCAGTGAGGCCTTCGAGCACCATGGCGCGGATATCGGGATCGCCAACGGCTTCGGACGCCGCGGTCACCACCGTGAAGCAACCGCGAGGGCCAGTGTCACCGGACAGATAGATGTCCAGCGCGGCGGCGTAGATGCGCTCCAGCCGCTGACGCACCGGCATCTCCTCGCGGAAGATATCGACCATCGCCGCGCCGGCTTGCTCGCGGTAACGCTGGTAGCTCTTGATGTAGAGCTCGCGCTTGTCGCCGAAGGCGCCATAGAGACTCGGACGATTCATCCCCGTCGCCTCGCTGAGATCGTCGAGCGAGGTCGCGGCAAAGCCCTGCTTGCGGAACAGGTCGAGCGCGCGGCCGAGCGCGACATCGGGCTCGTAGGCGCGCGGACGGCCGCGGCGCTTGGGTTCGCCGCGGCGCGCGGGCGCACTTGCGGCGGCTGGCGGCTTCGATTTTTGTACCATTTCGCAATTTAATCCTTGACCGCCCCCATATTATGCAAGATGGTACAAAAATCAATCTGGCCAGGTTGAGCGACACTCCGAAAAGTCACATCGAGGAATTGCCCAAGGAGGCTACAGATGGATCTCTATTTCTCGCCGCTCGCCTGTTCGATGGCGACCCGCGTCGCGTTGTACGAAGCCGGCGCCGAGGCGAATTATGTCGAAGTCGATCCGCCGTCCAAGCAGGTGCTGAACGACGGCTCCGACTTCCGTACCGTGAATCCGATCGGCCTCGTGCCGACGCTGCGCACCGATGAGGGCGTGGTACTGACCGAGAACGCGGCGATCCTGCAATATGTCGCCGACCGCTTTCCGCAATCCGGCCTCGGCGCCGCCGCCGGCATCGAGCGCACGCGGCTGCATCAATGGCTCTGCTTCATCGGCACCGAGCTGCACAAGAGCCTGTTCGTTCCCCTGCTCGACCGCAAGGCGCCGCAGGAGGCCAAGGCCTATGCGCTGGAGAAGAACCTGTCGCGGCTCGACTATCTCGACGACCATCTCAAGGGCCGCGACTTCCTGCTCGACCATTTCAGCGTCGCCGACGCCTATCTCGTCACGGTCATCAATTGGACCATGGCGACCCCGCCGGTCGAGCTCGCGAAATGGCCGAACCTGAAGGCCTATCACGACCGCCTGCGTCAGCGTCCTTCGATTGCCCGCGCGATCGCCGAGGAGTTCGAGCTGTACAAGGCCGAGCTCGCGCGGAAGAAGGCGGCGGCGTAAGCCTGGAGAATCGAAACGCCGTCCCGGCCGCAGCCGGGACGGCGCGACTCTACCCGTACAGCACACGCGGCAGGATCGTGACGATGCCCGGCCAGACCGTCAGCAGCAGCACGAAGCCGATCATGATCACCAGATAAGGCAGCGTCACGCGCGCGATGTAGCCGAGACCGTCGTCGGTCAGTCCCTGGATCACGAACAGGTTGAATCCGACCGGCGGTGTGATCTGCGCCATCTCGACGGCGAGCACGAGGAAGACGCCGAACCAGATCTCGTCGAAACCCGCGCCCTTCACGATCGGCAGCACGATCGGCAGCGTCATCACGATCATCGAGAAGCCGTCGAGGAAACAGCCGAGGACGAGATAGAAGACGACCAGCACCACGATCAGCATGAACGGCGACAGGCCGAGGCCCTTGACGAAGGCCGCGACCGCCTGCGGGATGCCGAGGAAGGCCGCGGCATTGCCGAGGATCGAGGCCCCCAACACGATCAGCGCGATCATCGAGCAGGTCACGACCGAGCCGATCAGCACGTCGCGCATCACCTGCTGCGACATCGAGCCTTGCGCCCAGGCCACCAGCGCGGCGCCGAGCACGCCGACGGCAGCGGCCTCCGACGGCGTCGCCAGCCCGCCATACATCGAGCCGAGCACGCAGGCGATCAGGAACAACGCCGGCGCGAGATCCTTCAGCGCGGCGAAGCGCTCGCTCCACGGCACCTCGGCGAGCTTTGCTTCGGTCTCCGGCCCCATGGTGCGGTTGAGGGTAGTGTGCAGCATCACCCAGGCCATGAAGGTAGCGGCCAGCAGAAATCCCGGCAGGACGCCGGCCGTGAACAGCTTCAGGATCGAGACGTCGCCGAGCACGCCGTAGATGATCATGATGTTGGACGGCGGAATCAAAAAGCCGAGCGTGCCGGCGCCGGCGAGCGAGCCGATCGCGATGTCGCGCGAATAGCCGCGGCGCGTGAGCTCGTTGAGCGACATGCGGCCGATGACCTGCGTGGTCGCCGCCGACGAGCCGGAGATCGCCGCGAAGATGGTGCAGCCGATCACGTTCACATGCAGCAGGCGGCCGGGCAAAAGCCCGGCCCAAGGTGCCAATCCCTGAAACAGCGAGCGCGACAGACGGGTGCGAAACAGCAGCTCGCCCATCAGGATGAACAGCGGCAGTGCCAGCAGCTCCTGCGTGGTGAGGATGTTCCAGGCGTATTGCGGCAGCAGCTTGTCGAGCGGGATCGAGCGGAACATCGCGAGCAGCAGCGTCGCGGTCAGCGCCAGCGTGAGGCCGATCCAGACGCCGCAGGCCAGCAGCGCGAACAGGATCGCAAAGAGAGCGACGACTTCGATGGTCATGCGATCCTGAATCCTGGAACGAGCAAAGCGATCATTCGACGGGCGAAGCCTTCATGCGGTGATCCTCCAGCGGCAGCCCGAGCGCGGCCTGGATCGCGCGCGCCAGGAACTGGAGCGTCAGCAGCAGCATGCCGAAGGTGACGACCGCTTCGGGAAACCACAGCGGCGTATCGCTGGACGTCGAGACCTGGCCGCGCACATAGGCGGCGAAGGCGAACTTCGCCATGGCCGAGGTCAGGAACGCCATGAAGGCGAACCCGGCCGCCGCCGACAGGATCTCGAGCGCACGCTGCACCGGCGCTGGAGCGTTCTTGAGCAGCAGCACGACGCGGATGTGACCGCCGACCCGCAACGTCATGGCAGCGCCGAAAGTGAAGGACGCCGCCATCAGATAGGAGGAGTATTCCCAGGCGATCGAGATCGACGGCGGGAAGAATGAAAAGAAGTTCGAGAGGAAGCGCGTTGCGACCTCGCACAGCATCAACAGTGTCAGCATCAAAAGGCAGCCACCGCCGATCCACCCGTCGAGCCGGCCGAGGCGGTCGATACCGTCAAGGATGATCCGCAGCGGCGCGGGCGCCGCTGCGTTGAGGCTCTGCGGAGCTTCGGACGAGACGCTCACCTTGGACGACCCCTCAGCCGCGCTTCATTTCGGCGAGATAGGCCCGCACCGGCTTGTCAGCGGCCGGCACGCGTTTGAGGAACGCATCGAGCTGCGGCGCAGTCTTGGTTCGGATGTCCTTCATCATGGCGTCCGAGACCGGCACCACCTCCATGCCGCCCTCCTTGAGGCGGTTGAGGCTGTCGACGTCGGCCTTGAGCGAGTTGGCCCAGAAGATTGGCTCCATCTTCGCCGCGGTATCCGCAACGAGCTTCTGTTGATCTGCGGACAGAGCCTTCCAGGAATCGAGATTGACGGTGAGCATCTGCGACGACCAGACGTGGTTGGTCGGGTAGACGTATTTCAGGAATTCCCAGAATTTTCCGTCGACACCCGAGACGGACGAGGTGGACACGCCCGAGACCGCACCCGAGGCCAGCGCCGGTATTGTCTCGCCCCAGGGGATCATCACCGGGGCCATGCCGACCACGGCCAGCATGTCGACGGCGTTCTTGTCGGGCACGCGGATCTTGATGTTCTTCAGGCCTTCGACGTCAGCGACCTTGACCTTGAGATGCAGATATTGCGTCGGCCACGGCACGATGTAGAGGATCTTCTGGTTGTTGCGCGCGGCGACCTTCTCGTATTCGGGCCGCACATATTTGTGCAGCACCTTGAGCTCGTCCATCGAGCTGCACAGGAAGGGAATGCTCTCGACGCCCATGAAGGGCTCGTCGCCGACCTGCTGGATGTTGAGGACGTCGGCGAGCGGCACCAGGCCATCGCGCACGGCGCGCAGATGCTCGGGGCCCTTGAAGCCGAGTTGGCCGCCGGCCTTCACGGTGATGCTGACCGTGCCGCCGCTCTGCTTCTTCACCTCCTCCGCGAAGGCCATCGCGTTCTGGGTGTGGAAATTGCCGTCCGGCCAGACCGTGGACAAGTCCCAGCTCACGTTCGCCGCCTGGGCGCGGGTCGAGACGTGGCCGGCCGCCAGCAGCGTCGCTGCGCCCGCGGTGAAGTTTCGACGCGTGATCATTGCACCCCCTCCGTTTGCTATCGCACAAGACGGCAGCGCGTCACCGTGCGTACCCATAGACCGCAACTGCATTGTCAGCAGACACCAGGCCGCTTTCGACGTCGTCCTGGATCGCCGCTCGATCGCGCTGGGCAGGCGCGCCGATGCCGGCGCCGCCAGGCGTCAGCACCACCAGCCGGTCGTCCGGCGGCACCTGCTGAAAGCCTTTTCCACGCAGCTTCTTGCCCGACTTGAGGCCGACATAGCCGGCCTCGCCGTCCTTGCCGCCGTCGCGCCCGCGCGGCGGATGATCGATGCGGTCGAACGCGGCCAGGATGTCGAACGGCGCATCGACGCCGCTGCCGACCTCGATGATCTGACCGAGCCCGCCGCGCGTGCGCCCCGCTCCGCCGGAATCCGGCCGCAACTCCTTGCGCCAGAAGATCAAGGGCGTCTGCGTCTCCGCGATCTCGACCGGGGTGCCGCGCACGCCGCTGGGATAGGCGGTGGCCGACAGCCCGTCCTTGCCGAAGCGCGCGCCGGTGCCGCCATTGGAGGTCACCGCCATCGAGAATCCGTAATTGCCGCCGGCGCCGCTGCGCGTCTGGCCGCGCACGTTGAGATTCCACAGGCACGAGGTGCCTTCGGCCGGCACGCGCTCGGGAATGATCTGGCGCAGGCAGCCGAACACGACGTCGGGCAGCATCTGGCCGATGACGTGGCGCGAGGCGACCGGCGCCGGCTTCGGCGCATTGAGGATCGCGCCCGGCGGTGCCGACACCGTCAGCGGCGAAAGCGAACCGGCATTGTTCGGGATTTGCGAGGCGACGACGCAGCCGAGCCCGAATACGGTATAGGCGGTGGTGTAGGACAGCGGCACGTTGATGCCGAACTTGGAGGCAGTCGAGGTGCCGTCGAAATCGACGTGGATGCCTGCATCCGAGATCGTCAGCGTCGCCGCGAGCGTCACCGGCGCATCATAGCCGTCGACGACCATGGTGTTGCGCCAGCTCCCCTTCGGCAGCTTGGCGATCTCCGCGAGCACGGCCTCGCGCGAGCGGTCGCAGATGTAGTCGCCGAGCTCGTCGAGCGTATCGATGCCGAACTCGGTCATCATCTCGACCAGGCGCTCGCAGCCGACGTCATTGCAGCCGGCGAGCGAATAGGTATCGCCCTCGGTGTCGATCGGCAGCCGCGTATTGGTGCGGATCATCGCCATCAGCGTCTCGTTGACGACGCCCTGGTCGATCAGCTTGAGCATGGGGATGTAGAGCCCCTCCATGAACACGTCGGTGGCGTCGGGCCCGAAGCCGATGCCGCCGATGTCCATGAGATGGCTGGTGCAGGAGAACAGCGCGACCGGCTTGCCGTCCTTGAAGCAGGGCGTGGTGACGACGAAGTCGTTGAGATGGCCGGTGCCCATCCAGGGATCGTTGGTGATGTAGGCATCGCCTTCCTTCATCGTCTCGATCGGGAAGTGCGCAATGAAATGCTTGACCGATTCCGCCATCGAGTTGACGTGGCCGGGCGTACCGGTCACCGCCTGCGCCAGCATGCGGCCCTTGAGATCGAACACGCCGGCCGAGAGATCGCCGCATTCGCGCACGATCGGGCTGAACGCGGTGCGCAGCAGCACCTGCGCCTGCTCTTCGACGACGGCGATCAGCCGGTGCCACATAATCTGGAGATCGATCAGGCTCGCGCCGTTTGCCTTGCTCATGATCAGGCCGCCTTCCGTTCCATGACGATGCTGCCAGCACCGTCGATATGGGCGTCGAAACTGGTGGAGACGAAGGTCGAGGTTTCGTCCTCCGCGATCACGGCCGGGCCGGCAATGGTCGCGCCCGGCGCCATGTCCTCGCGGCGATAGAGCGGGATCTCGATCACCTCGCCTGCGCGGCCGTCGAAGAATTTGCGACTGCCGATGGCCTTTGCCGCCGGCTTGCGCGCGACGGCCGCAACAGCAGATGGATTACGCGCCTCCGTCGTAGCGAGCACCGACCAGCTCAGCACCTCGATCGCGGCGCCCGGGATCGGCCGCTCGAACATCGCGGTATAATCCGCCTCGAACTTCTGGCGCAGGCCGGCGAGATCGGCCGTGGTCAGCCGCCGGTTCGGCAGCTCGACCGAGATCTCGTGGCCCTGGCCGACATAGCGCATGAAGGCGGCGCGGCGCTCGCGCACCGGCGCGCCGGCGGCACCCGGCTCGACCAGCGCGCGCGCTTCGCTCGCCATCTCCTGCAGCAGATCGGAGACCGCCTCGGTGTCGAAATCATCGAGGCGGACATGACGGCTGCGCACCAGCTCATAGGCGATCGGCGCGGCAAGAAAGCCGACGGCCGAGCCGACACCGGCATTGGACGGCACGATCACGCGGGAGACGCCGATCTTCTCGGCAACGCGCGCCGCATGCAGCGGCGCGGCGCCGCCGAACGCGATCAGCGTGTGCTGGCCGACCACGGCGCCGCGCTCGACGGCGTGCACGCGCGCCGCGCTCGCCATGTTCTCGCAGACGACTTCGTGCACGGCATAGGCCGCGGTTTCCGCCGACAGGCCGAGCGGCGCACCGACGTCGCGCAGCAGCGCCTGTTTCGAAAGCTCCGGATCGAGCTTGATCGTGCCGGCCGCAAAGGCATCGGGATCGATCATGCCGAGCGCAACGTCCGCATCCGTCACCGCCGGACGCTGGCCGCCGCGGCCGTAGCAGGCAGGTCCCGGCTCCGATGACGCACTCTCCGGCCCCACGGTGACGCGCTTCATCGCATCGACATGCGCGATCGAGCCGCCGCCGGCGCCGATCTCGACCATCTCGATCACGGGGATGCGCACCGGCAGACCGGAGCCCTTGAGGAAGCGGGCAGCGCGATCGACCTCGAACACGCGCGAAGTCTCGGGCTGATACTTCTCGATCAGGCAGATCTTCGCCGTGGTGCCGCCCATGTCGAAGGACAGCACCTTGCTCTCGCCAAGACGCGCGGCGATCTGCGCCGCGAAGATCGCACCGCCGGCCGGACCGGATTCGACGAGACGCACCGGAAAACGCCGCGCCGTCTCGATGGACGTCACGCCGCCGCCCGACGTGACGAGATAGATCGCACCGCGGAACTGCTCCACCTGCAAGGCGTCCGCCATGCGAGCGAGATAGCCGTCGATCAGGGGTTGCACATAGGCGTTGGCAACCGCAGTGGAGGTGCGCTCATATTCGCGGATCTCCGGACACACCGCCGACGACACGGTGACGGCGATGCCGGGCATCTCTTCGCTGATGATCGCAGCCGTGCGCCGCTCGTGCTCGGGATTGGCATAGGAGTGCAGGAAGGCGATCGCGACACTCTCGACGCCTTGTTCACGCAATTTAGGCGCGAGTGCGCGCACCGCCGCTTCGTCGAGCGGGAGCCGGACGGCGCCGTGCGCGTCGATACGCTCGGGCACGGTGAAGCGGAGGCTGCGCGGCGCCAGCGGCTTCGGCTTGTCGATGCTGAGATCATATTGGTCGTAGCGGCTCTCGGTGCCGATATCGAGCACGTCGCGAAAGCCGTCCGTCGCGATCAGCGCGGTTTTCGCGCCGCGGCGCTCGATGATGGCGTTGGTGGCGAGCGTGGTGCCGTGAATGAAGACGTCGATGTCGCTGATATGCGCGCGCGCATCAGTGAGGATGAGGCGCATCCCCTCCAGCACCGCCTGCTCGGGCCGCTGCGGCGTCGTCAGCACCTTGCGTGTCTTGCGATCCTGCCCCACGTCCAGCACGATGTCGGTGAACGTGCCACCGATATCGACAGCAAGCCGTACCTCGGCTCCCTCAAGCATTCCAAATTCTCCGCGCTGATCGTCAAGACTGAGGTCGAAAGCGCAGCAATTTCCATGCCATGGACGACGAGGACAACGCCGCGCCCGGCTATTCTGCTCGGCACCTATGCAATAGGCAAGACGTGTTCGTGGTCGAGGCGATCAGAGCAGGAATGCGAGCGCCGCCTCGCAGCGCTCCTCGACCTTCAGCGTCAGCAGATCGTCCGCGCGGGTGCGGCCGAGATTGACTGCCGCAATCGGAATGTTGCGCTGCGCGGCAGCCTGCACGAAGCGAAATCCGGAATAGACCATCAAGGAGGAGCCGACGACGAGCATGGCGTCGGCCTGCGCCAGATGATCCCGCGCAGTGGCGACGATGTCGCGCGGGACGTTCTCGCCGAAGAACACCACGTCGGGCTTGAGGATGCCGCCGCAGGCTTCGCAAGCCGGCACCTGGAAGGACGAAAAATCCTCGTGCTCTAGATCCGCGTCGCCGTCGGGTGCATCGGCGGCATCGAGTGTCAGCCACGCCGCATTCGCGCGGCCAAGCGCGTGCTGAAACTCATCGCGCGGCGTCTTCGCGCCGCAGCCCATGCAGCGGACCAGATCGAGCCGGCCGTGCAGGTCGATCACCTGCCGGTGGCCTGCAGACTGATGCAGCCGGTCGACGTTCTGCGTCAGCAGCATCCCGCACCGACCGCTCGCCTCGAGCCGTGCCAGCGCATGATGCGCATCGTTCGGCAGCGCCTGGCCGAACCGCCGCCAGCCGATCAGGCTACGCGCCCAATAGCGCCGGCGCGTATGCTCGTCCGACATGAAGGCCTGGAAATTGACTGGCTGGGTTCGCTTCCAGTTGCCGTGGCTGTCGCGATAATCGGGGATGCCCGAATTGGTGCTGCAGCCGGCGCCGGTCAGCACGAACAGGCGTTCGTGCCGGCCGATGAAATCCTGAAGCGGAGGGGTTGCCGGAGGAGCATTCGTCATGGCGCATGATGTAGGTCGTGCGGGCTCGTTTTGCCAGATCAAGGCCAATGCGCATGGCGGGCCCGCATAGCCCGCTATCGCGGGGATCGCCGCCCCGTCAGATCGAGCGGGCGAGGCTTCTCCTGTCCAGCCTTGCGAGCGGCTTGCTGCAGCGTCAGCCGGAATTCGTCCCGCTTCTCGTGCACCGAGGCGATCGCATGACCGACCGCAACGCCGAGACCGACCAGCGCGGCCTCGGAAAGCTGCAGGCTCGCCTCGATGGTTTCGGGCACCGCATCGGTTACGCCGATCGCATAGAGATGGCGGGCATGATCAGCATCCCGCGCACGGGAAACGATCAGCACATCCGGGCGCACCGCGCAGATCCGCTCGACGACGGCATCGATCGCCGGCCGCGACTGAATGGTGATGATCACGCCGGTGGTCTGCATCAGGCCGCAGGCTTCGAGGAAGCCCGGCTCTGTCGCATCACCGAAATAGACCTTGTGACCGTCGCGGCGGTCGCGCGCCACGGCGATCGCGTCATGATCGACCGCGATGTAGTCCAGGCCATGGCTGGTCAGCAGGGAGCAGACGACCTTCCCGACGCGGCCGTAGCCGACCACGATAGCCTGCGCCCGATCACCGGGCGGCCGAACCGCCAGTTCGGGATCGGGCGAGCGCTCGGGACTTAGCTTCGCAGCCAATCGTCGTCCGAGCATGCCCAGAAACGGCGTCGAGGCCATCGTCACCGCGGTGACGGCGACGGCGAAGCTCGACACGCGAGGCTCGATCAGGCCAGCGGCCACCGCCATTCCGATGCTGACGAAAGCGAATTCGCCAACGGGACCCAGCAGAAAGCCGATCTCGACCGCCGCCGGCCATGACAGCCTGAAGAGGCGCCCCAGGATGATGAGCACAATCGCCTTGCCGGCGACAATGCCGATAACCGCGGCCAGCAGCCAACCCGGGTCGCGCATGAACACGCGGAAGTCGATGGCCATGCCGACGGTGAAGAAGAAGATGCCGAGCAGCAGGCCCTTGAACGGCTCGACGGTGGCCTCGATGGCCTTGCCATACTCGGTCTCCGCTAGCATCAGTCCCGCAACGAATGCCCCGAGCGCCATCGACAGGCCGGCCTGGTGCGCGGCAAGCCCTGCGCCGACGACGACGAACAAGGTCGCGGCGACAAACAATTCCGTCGAATGGGTGCCCGCAACCATCTGGAACAGCGGGCGCATCAACAGCCGTCCGACCAGAGTGAGGAAAGCGACCGCCAATGCAGCCTTCAAGACCGCACTGGAAATGTGCGCCACGACGGAGCCGCCGCTGTCTGCGCCGAGCACCGAGACGAAAACCAGAATGGGAACCACTGCAAGATCCTGTGCCAGCAGCACCGAGAAGCTGGCACGCCCGGCGGTCGTGGAAAGCCGCCTCTCAGCGGACAGGAGCTCGAGCACGATCGCGGTGGAGGACAGCGCAAGGCTCGCGCCGAGGATCACGGCCGTATCGGAGCTCTGTCCGGAGAGCAGCGCGGCGCCGAAAATCAGGGCTGAGGTGACCAGAACCTGCAGGCCGCCGAGCCCGAACACCAGGCGCCGCATCGTCACGAGCCGTCTGAAGGACAGCTCGAGCCCGATCAGGAACAGCAGGAACACGATGCCGAGATTGGCGATCCCCTCGACATTCTGCGCGTCCGCCACCGTGAACCAGTACAGGAACGGAAGGTCCTTGACGAGCGAGCCGAGCCCGAGCGGGCCGAGGATGGCGCCGGCGCCGAGATAGCCGAGGACCGGATTGATGCCCCAATGGCGGACGATCGGCACCACGACGCCGGCCGTGCCGAGGACCACCAGCGCGTCGCTATAGGCATTGATGTTGATGGTTGTGGTCACGAGCCCTTCACGTGTCGGCGTCTGCCAATAACGGCAGCGTCGTCCACGGTCGATAGCACACGGCGCCGCAGAGGCCCAACCGGGCCCGAACCACTATCCCGCGCGGAGGGCGTCCCCCAAGCCGGTTTTCAGCTCGCCCAGTTCTCCCGAAACTCTGGAAACAGCGTCAGGCCTCCGCAGGCATAGAGGGTCTGCCCGGTGATGTAGCTGGCGTCGTCCGAGGCGAGGAAAGCGAACACGGCGGCAATCTCCTCCGGCGTGCCGACGCGCCCCATGGGGATGTGGGAGGTGACGACGCCCCGCTTTTCGGGATCGCCGGTCCAGGCCGCGTTGATCGGCGTGTCGATCGCGCCGGGACCAACCGCATTGACGCGGATGCCCTGGCCGGCGAATTCGAGCGCCAGCGTGCGCGTCAGATTGGCCATGCCGCCCTTGCTGATGGAATAAGCGAGATAGCCGGGCTTGGGAATGATCTGGTGCACGCTGGAGCAATTGATGATGCTGCCGCCTCCGCCGCGCGCGACGAAATGCGCGAGCGCCTTCTGCGCGCACAGCACCGCGCCATTGAGGTTGACGTCGATGATGCGGCGATAGGTTTCGACGTCGAGCGCGTCGCTCGGCGATTCCCGCTGGAAGCCGGCATTGTTGACGAGACAGTCCAGGCGCTTCCAACGCGAAAGGATGGTCTCGAACATCGCGGCGATGTCCTGCTCGTTGCCGACATCGGCCTTGACCACGACATGGTCGAGCCTGCCATGGCCGCGGTCGGCGGCTGCCGTTCGTGCGAGCGCGAGCGTCTCGTCGGCCCCTTCAGGGCTGCCGAAATAATTGATAGCGACGGTCGCCCCTTCCTGGGCAAGCCGGACGGCAACGGCACGGCCGATGCCTTGGGAGGCGCCGGTCACCAATGCGTGTTGGCCGACGAGACGCGAGGGAAAGGAGCTTGAGCGATCGGTTTGCGGCATGAGAGATCTCCGGGGGATGCGTGATCATCGACGGAAACGGCGTTTTGTTCCATCCCTCAACGCATTGTGCACTCAGTCGGCGTGCTGGGCGCGAGTCAGGGTCAGGATCTGGTAGAATATGATGGCGCCGAAGGTTGCCGTGCCGATGCCGCCGATCGTGAATGCACCGAATTTGAGCGTGAGATCGCCGGCGCCCGCAATGAGCGCCACCGCGACGGTAATCAGGTTCGCGGGATCTGCAAAGTCGACCTTGTTCTCGACCCAGATCCGGCCGGCCATCGCCGCAATCAAACCGAACAGCACGATCGAGAGGCCGCCGATGACGGGGCCCGGGATCGACAGGATCAGCGCGCCGAATTTCGGCGAGAAGCCGAGCAGGATCGACACAAGGGCCGCGAAGGCGAACAGCAGGGTGGAGTAGACCTTCGTCGCCGCCATGACGCCGATGTTCTCGGCATAGGTGGTCACACCGGTGCCGCCGCCGCTGGCGGCCACGATGGTCGCAAGGCTGTCGGCGAACAGGGCGCGGCCGAGATAGCGATCGAGGCTCCGGCCCGTCATGGCACCGACGGCCTTGATGTGCCCGAGATTCTCGGCGACGAGGATGACCGCAACGGGCGCAATCAGGAAGATGGCATCGGCCTGGAATGTCGGCGTGGTGAAGTTGGGCAGACCGAACCACGGCGCGGCCGAGAGTGGCGCGAAGTCGATCGGCTTGCCGAAACCGAAGCCGTTCGCGAACACCAGGTACAACAGATATCCGCCGATCGCGCCGACAATGATCGGCAGCCGGCGCCACAGGCCTGGCGCTGCAACGGCTACCACGCCGATGATCAGAACGGTCGCAAGCCCGATCCAGGTGTCGAATGCGCCGGCGCTCACCGCCTTCACCGCCACGGGCGCGAGGTTGAGGCCGATCGCGGCGACCACGGCGCCGGTGACGGCCGGCGGCAGCAGCCTCTCGACCCAGCCGACCCCCGACCACATCACGACCAGCGCAATCAGGCCGTACAGCACGCCGGCTCCGACGATGCCGCCGAGCGCCACCGAGACGTTCGGGTTCGGCCCCTGTCCGGCATAGCCGGTGGCGGCAATGACGACGGCGATGAATGCGAAGCTAGAGCCGAGATAGCTCGGCACGCGCCCGGCGACGATGACGAAGAAGATCAGTGTGCCGACGCCGGAGAACAGCACCGCAACATTGGGATCGAACCCCATCAGCAGCGGCGCGATGATGGTCGAGCCCGACATTGCGACGCAATGCTGGAGACCGGAGACGACGGTCTGGCCCCAGGACAGCCGCTCCTCCGGCATGATCACGCCCGAGGTCTTGAGCTTCCAGCGCGGAAAATAGCTTTCCGCTTGCTCGTCCGAGGCGATTGCAGTCGGCACGTTTCCCCCAGTTCCGGTGCAGCGATTGATCTTCGTGCGATCCGACAAAAATGTGATTGTCACTTCTGCGGCGGCCATCACATGGTGCAAATCAAGCAGGAGCCAAATCCTGCAAGATCAATGCGTTCCGGGGCCTACAATATGACACAAGTCGCGATCCAGCCAGCAATCCTCCGCCGGCGCCAGCCCTGGTACAAGATTCTCTACATCCAGGTCCTGATCGCGATCGCGCTCGGCGTGCTCATCGGCTACCTCTATCCGGATCTCGGCAAGGCCTTGAAGCCGATCGGCGACGGTTTCATCGCGCTGATCAAGATGATGATCGCACCGGTGATCTTCTGCACCGTGGTGCACGGCATCTCCTCGATGGGCGACCTCAAGCGGGTCGGGCGGGTCGGGCTGAAGTCGCTGATCTATTTCGAGACGGTCTCGACTGTCGCTCTCGCGGTCGGCCTCCTGGTCGGCGAGATTCTCCAGCCTGGGCACGGCTTCAACATCGATCCCGCTACGATCGATCCAAAATCGGTGGCGACCTACGTCACCAAGGCCCACGAAGAGGGCATCGTCGCCCATCTGATGGCGATCATTCCCGACAGCTATCTGGGCGCGATCGCGCGGGGCGATTTGCTTCAGGTGCTGCTGATCTCGATCCTGTCGGGCTTCGCCATCGCCTTCCTCGGCAAGGCCGGCGAGCCCATCGCGGACGCGATCGACAAGGCCGCGAAGATGTTCTTCGGCATCATCCGCATCATCGTGCGCGTCGCCCCGATCGGCGCCTTCGGCGCGATGGCGTTCACCGTCGGCGCCTACGGTCTCGGCTCGCTGCTCAACCTCGCCGCCCTGATCGGCACGTTCTACCTGACCAGCATGCTGTTCGTCTTGGTCGTGCTCGGCGCCATCGCCCGGCTCTCCGGCTTCTCGATCCTGCGCTTCATCGCCTACATCAAGGACGAGCTGCTGATCGTGCTCGGCACCTCGTCCTCGGAGACGGTGCTGCCGCAGATGATCCAGAAGATGGAGCATCTCGGCGCCTCGCGCTCGGTGGTCGGCCTCGTCATTCCCACCGGTTACAGCTTCAATCTCGACGGCACCAATATCTACATGACGCTGGCGACGCTGTTCCTAGCACAGGCGACCAATACCCATCTGACCATCTGGCAGGAGCTCGGCATCCTCGGCATCGCCATGATCACCTCGAAGGGCGCCTCCGGCGTCACCGGCGCCGGCTTCATCACGCTCGCCGCGACGCTCTCCATCGTCCCTGACATCCCGATCCAGTCGATCGCGATCCTGGTCGGCATCGACAAGTTCATGAGCGAATGCCGTGCGCTGACCAATCTGATCGGCAACGGCGTCGCCTGCGTCGTCATCAGCATCTCCGAAGACGAGCTCGATCGCGACGCGCTGCACGAGACCATGGCCCACCCGCTGGAGATGGGCGAAGCCCTGGAGCCTGGCGGTGGCACCGCCTCGTAGTCGCGCGGCAGAACTCCGGTTCCATTCCAGTGCGGTAGTTTCCCGGAGTAGAAAATTGACGCAGCACGAGTCACAACAATGGCGTTGGGATCACGGATTGATACTCAGTTTTTCCGCCCGACGCGCTGGGGGCAGGGCGTCGGGCTTTTGATATTCTCCACCACATTTTGACCGGGGGTGAGATCAGATGATCTCACCATTGGCGCGCATCCCGGCGGCAAGATCGAGCCGTCGCGTAATTCGGATCGCCTGCAGGAACGCCTGGTCGTGGCTGACGACAAGCAGCGCGCCGTCATAGGCCCTCAAGCCAGCTTCAACGGCTTCGGTGGACTCGATGTCGAGATGATTGGTCGGCTCGTCCAGGATCAGCAGGGATGGCGGCCTCGTCCCGCCCAGCACGCAGGCTAGCCCCGCACGGAACACTTGGCCGCCGCTCAGGCTGCCGACGACCTGCAACGCTGCATCGGCGCGAAACATGAACCGGGCCAGCGCGGCATGGCACGCATTGGTGCCCGCCGCTGGATTGAGACGGCCGAAGTTCTCCAGGATCGATAAGGCGGGATCGAGCAGGCTGACTTTCTGGTCGAACAGCGCGAAATCGGGCCTGACCCGCACGGTGCCCACAATTGGGCGCAACTCGCCGGCGATCAGCTTCAGCAGCGTCGACTTGCCCGAGCCGTTGGGCCCGACCAACGCGACACGCTCCGGCCCGACCATCGTGAACGACAGATCGCGGAAGACCGGCTGCTCCGGCCGATAGCCGGCGCTGACGCCGTCGAGCCAAAGCACTTCCCGGCCCGCTGGCAGGCCAGTCACAGGTAGCTTTACCGACAGCGGCTGAAGCACTTCGATGCGGCGGCGTGCCGTATCGACGGCGTCGAGCGCGTCCGCGCGCCGCCGCTCGGCGATTTGCGCATTCTTGCCGCCGGTATCCTCGCTGCGGTCCCTGCGTGCACCGGCCAGGATGCGCGGCATGTCACCTTTCGCCCCCTTCTTCCTGCCACCGCTGTCCTTGCGCGCTTTCCGCTCGGCGGCCTCCTGGGCCTTGCCGTCGATCTCAGACAGGCGCCGCTCGGCATGCGCGAGATCGTGTCTCACGGCCGCGAGCTCGACGGCTTTCTGCGCGCGAAAACTGCTCCAATTGCCGCCGTATCGTGTTGCGCCCAGCGACGTCAGCTCGACGATCGCATCCATCGTTTCGAGCAAGTTCCGGTCGTGGCTGACGACGATTGCGCCGCCGCGCCAGCCGGCGAGGAGATCGGTCACCGCCTTGCGTCCGTCCCGGTCGAGATTGTTGGTGGGCTCGTCGAGCAGCAGGAAGTCGGGCTCGGCAAACACAAGTGCGGCAAGACGAACGCGCGTGATCTGGCCGCCGGACAGGCGCGACAGCTGCGTCTCGGGAGAAGGGTTGAAGCCGAGGCGCGCCAGCGCGGCCTGAAGCCGCGCTTCGAGCGTCCAGTCGATCGCGGCGATGTCGTCAGCCGAGGCGTCGCCCCGCTCCGCACGGCGCATCAGCTCCAGGGCCTGCCGCACGCTGAACAGATCAGCCACCGTGCTATCTGCGGGCGGTTGAACGTCCTGGCGCAACAGGCCGATGGTGCCATTGATCAGAACACGCCCGGACTGGGGAACATGCTCGCCCAGGATCGACGCAAGCAGCGTCGTCTTGCCGACGCCGTTGCGGCCGACGAGACCGGTGCGCTCGGCAGCGAAAGTCAGATCGATGCTTGAAAGAAGAGAACGGCCGTCAGGCGTGGACAGCGAGAGGTTCGACAGGATGATTGAAGCAGGCATGGAATTCCCCGTGAGCAAGGCGGATGGGCGTTGCGGTCGGGGTAGAATCCATGGCTGCGAAGTTCCTGATTGAGAGCCCTCTAACTAGTCCTGCAAAGGCGCAAGATCAAGCCGCTGTTCGAGGGAACGACAGCGCCGCGGAAAGCGCTGTCGTCGATAGGCCGGCGATCAGCCCTTGAGCGCGGTGACCACCACCTCGATCAGCGCGCTGCCGCCGAGATCGGCGACGCCGACGGTGGCGCGGGTCGGCAGATTGTCGCCGAAGAACTCGGTCCAAGCCGCGTCCATCTCCTTCTTCTTGGAGAGGTCCGTGACGAAGATCGATGCGCTGACAACGCGTGACTTGTCGGTTCCGGCTTCCTTCAGATAACCGGCGATCTTGCCGAGGATGTTTCGGGTCTGCTCGCCCATCGAGACCGACGTGTCGTCGGCAATGGTGCCGCCGAGGAAGACGAAGCCGTTGGCTTCGACGGCGCGGTGCATGATCGGCGTGCGGATGCTGCGGCTGATGCTCATGATGTCCTCTTGTTGTTAGAGCGTGGTGGGATGGAAGCGGTCGATGCCGAGATCGCTGATTCGGGTCTGGGTGCCGCCATTGACGATCAGCTCCGCCATGACGGCGCCGGCGCCGGGGCCGAGCTGGAAGCCGTGCAGCGAGAAGCCGAACTGGTGATAGAGACCTTTGTGACGGCTGCTGGGTCCGAACACGGGGATGTCGTCCTTCATCTTGGCTTCGATGCCGGCCCAGGCGCGCACGATGGTGGCGCTGCGCATCACCGGGAACAGCTCGAACAGGTCTGCGCGCTGGTCGCAAGGCTTTTCCAGTCCAGCACCGTCTCGTTGCGGTCCTGATAGGGCGTCGCCAGATGGCCGCCGCCGATCAGAACGGTGCCGTTGGAGAACTGCTTGAAGGACAATTTGCGCCCGCGCAGGATCACGACGGGATCGATGAAGTGCGGCACGCGCGAGGTGATCATCAGCATCGGCGCCACGGTCTCGACCGGAACCGGCTCGCCGAGCGCGGCCGCGATTGTCCCGGCCCAAGCACCGGCAGCATTGACGAGCACCGGCGCGGCAAAAGTGTCCGCGCCGACGTCGACGTGCCAGAGGCCGCCGCTGTGACGGATATTGCCGGCCGCGACGCCCTCGCGCACGGTCGCACCTAACTGTTCGGCCTTGCGACGGAACGCCGTCGTGGTCTGCGCCGGATTGGCCGCGCCGTCGCGGCGCGAGACCACGCCGCCGGGGCAGGTCTCGGCAACCGCCGGAACGAGACGGCGCAGTTCAGCCGCGTCGATCAGCTCCTCATGGGTGAAGCCGAGCGCGTTGAGCTCGGCCACGCGCGTCCGGCAAACCGCAAGCTCCTCCTCGTTCTCCGCGACCAGCACCTGGCCGTGGCTCTCGAAGCTGCAATCGTCGTCGAGGAGATCGCCGATCTTCTCCCAGATCCCCATCGAACGGATCGACAGCGGGATCTCGGGGATGTGCCGCGCGAGCTGGCGCACGCCGCCGGCATTGACGCCGGAGGCGTGCCGCCCGGCATAGTCCTTCTCGATCAGCACCGGTTTCAAGCCGGCGAGGCACAGATGCAGCGCCGTCGAGCATCCGTGGATGCCGCCGCCGACGACGATCGCATCCACGTTCCTGGTCATCCGCGCACCACCGCCTTGACGTCCGCCTCGCTCTTGGGAACGGCGGCGAGCTCGGCGAGCGTGATCGGCTTCACCGGCGCGCGCAGCCTATAGTAGCCGATCTCCTGCGGCGTCTTCCCACGCGCCTGCGCCATCAGCTCGGTGACGGTGAGACCGCAGAGCCGGCCCTGGCACGGGCCCATGCCGGTGCGGCGATAGGCCTTGAGTTGGTTCGGTCCCGTCGCGCCGATCGCGACGGAATCGAGAATGTCCTTTGCCGTCACCTCCTCGCAGCGACAGACGATGGTATCGCCCGAGGGAATGCGGAACTGCGGCGACGGGCGGAACAGCGTGTCGAGGAAGACGCGGCCGCGCTCGGCCTTGGCGAGATCAGCGCGCAACGTTGCCATCGGCGCGAGCTTCGCGGCGGCCGCTGGCGCCAGGGCTTCCACCGCTGCGCGCGCAGCAATCCGCCCGCGCACCACGGCGGCATTGGCGCCACCAATGCCGGCGCCATCGCCGGCGATCGCGATGCCTGCGACCGACGATTCGCCGCTCGCGTCCAGCACCGGCGACCAGCACAATTGCAGATCGTCCCAACGGTGCTCGACGCCGGCCGCCATCGCCAGATTGACGTTGGGCACGACGCCCTGATGCAGCAACAGCAGATCAGCGGGGATGGTCTCGCGGTGGCCACCAGCGACATAGCTCACATTCGCCAGCTGGCCGTCGCCGGATGCGGCGAGATCGGTGACGGCGGAGACCACCTGCACCTTCGCCTTCACCTCGCGCATCATCGACAGGCCCTTGGCAAAATAGGGCGAGGTCAGGAAGCCGAAGGCATGCGGAAGCGCGGCGAAGTAATTGCCGCGCTCGGTGGTATCGAGGATGCGGTCGATGCGGCCACCGAGACGCAAAATCTGCGCGGCGAGCAGCCAGAGCAGCGGCCCCTGCCCCGCGATCACCGTGCGGCCGTCGGGCACCAGCGCCGATGACTTGAGCATGGTCTGCGCCGCGCCGGCGGTCATCACGCCCGGCAGCGTCCAGCCCGGTATCGGGAACGGCCGCTCCAGCGCGCCGGTCGCGAGGATCACGCGCTTCGCGTTGATGAACGCGGACGCGCTGCCGATCGACACGGCGATATCGAGGTTGCGATCGAGGCTCCAAACGGTGGCACGATGGATGACCTCGGCATTGCTCGCGCGCAACGCCTGCACGAGGTCGGCACCGGCCCAATAGTCCGCGCCGAGTTGATCGCGCTCCGTGACCGGCGTCGAGGAGATGGCGCGAAACACCTGGCCGCCGGGGCCGATGTTCTCCTCGAGCAGCAGCGTCGAAAGACCGGCTTCGGCGGATGTCGCTGCAGCGGCCAGGCCTGCCGGGCCGGCGCCGATCACCACGACGTCATAGGCTTCGCGCTTGGGAGCCACACTCATCTTCCGATCTCCCGCTTGCCCTTCTGGATCTCGACTTGCATGCCCTCGGCGACGGGCACGAGGCAGCCCTGGCGGTTGCCGACGCCATCGATGGTGACGAGGCAGTCGAAGCACACGCCCATCATGCAATAGGGCAGCCGCGGCGCGCCGCTCACCGCAGTCGAGCGTCGCGCGTCAACGCCGGAGGCCAATAGCGCCGCGGAAACGGTGTCGCCCTGGCGCGCCGCGACGGCAACGCCGTCGACGAAGATCTGCACCTGAGGACGCTTGTCCTGTTCGGATCGTCTAAACATGGATGCCTCTTGGCTCCTTCAATATCGCTAATAGCCGCTGTTGTTCGCAGCGCCCACGCCGCCGAAGCGGCTCGCAGAGAACGCGCCGACCAGCTTCGGCTCCAGCGCGCCCTGCACCACCATGCGCGCGATCTCGAAGGCGTGGTTGGAGGCGAGCGTCACGCCGGAATGGCAGCAGGCGACGAAGGCGCCGGGATGCGTCTCCGACTGGTCGTAGATCGGAAAGCCGTCCTGCGGCATGACGCGGATGCCGGCCCAGCTCCTGACCACGTTGAGCCGCGACAGATGCGGGAACATGCGCTGGGCGCGATCGGTCATCACGGCGCTGATCGAGTGCTTCAGCGCGCGATCATCCAGCTCGTCCTCCTTGCTGTCGCCGATCATCACCGTGCCCTCGTCGGTCTGGCGGATCGTCGTCAGCGGATGCGGCAGGAACGGCATGGTGCGCTCGGTCACCACGATCTGGCCGCGCGTCGGCCCCATCGGCGCGTAAAGGCCGACCATCGGCGCCAGCGTCTGGTTGGCGTTGCCGGCGGCCAGCACGATCTTGGCGGCGCGCAGCTCGCCCTGCGGCGTGGTCAGGCGAAATTCGCCGCCGCTCTTGCTGATCGCCGAGACCGGACGCTCCGGAAAATAGTCGATGCCGAACACCTTGAAGCCGGTGTGGAACGCACGGAACGTGCGCAGCGAATTGACGTGACCATCGAGCGGACAATAGCTGCCGCCGGAGACCTCCGGCCCGATCAGCGGCAGCGCCTTCTTCACTTCGGAGGCGGGCAACATTTCCATCTTGTAGTCGGCGGCGCCGGCTTGGTTGTGCATGCGCTTGACGAGCTCGGTGCGCTGGCCGAATTCGTCTTCACCCAGCGTGAGGTGGAAGCCGCCGTTCTGCTGAAGCGAGACGTCGAGGCCGGTCTGTTGCTTCAGTTCGGAGGCAAGCCGGCCCCACGCTTGTGATGCCTGCACGGTCCACACGGTGTAGGCCGGCATGCCCAGGCCCTTGCTCTGGACCCAAACCAACGCAAAGTTCGCGCGGGAGGCGCGCTTGGTGATGTCGCCTTCGTCTAGCACGGCCACGCTCTTGCCGAGCCGGCCGAGGCCCCAGGCAATGGCGGAGCCGAGCAATCCGCCGCCGACCACGGCGACGTCATAGTCAGACTTCTGTTTTGACGCGTTTTCTCTACGCGAACCGGCGTCCACTTCGCTCGAAAACGCTTTAGGCATAGGTTCTCCTATCGTCCCGTATCGCCCTTGCCGGCGAGCACGCGGTCGAGTCCGTAGAAGCGGTCGAGCACAATGAGGGCGCCCATGGTGATCGCGATCACGCAAGCCGAGACCGACGTCACCAGCGGATCGATGTTGTCCTGGATGTAGAGGAACATGCGCACCGGCAATGTCTCCGCGCCCGGTGCCGCGAGGAAGACGGTCATGGTGAGATCGTCGAAGGACTGGATGAAGGCGAGCGCCCAGCCGCTGATGACACCGGGTAGGATCAGCGGCAGCGTCACGCGGCGGAACAGCGTCCAGCCGCCGGCGCCGAGCGAGACCGCCGCCATCTCGACCGTGCGGTCCATGCCGGTCGCGGCCGCCAGTGTCAGCCGCAGCGCGAACGGAAATACAATGATGACATGCGCAACGAGCAGCGCCACGAAGCTGCCCCCGAGCCCGGCGGAGGTGAAGAAGCGCAGGAAGGCGATGCCGAGCACGACATGCGGGATCATCAGCGGCGACAGGAACAGGGCTGCCAAGGCGTCGCGACCGCGAAAGCGATAGCGCGCGATCGCGAGCGCCGCCGGCACCGCGAACAGCAGCGCCACCAGGGACGACAGCGCGCCGAGCCCGAGGCTGACCCAGAAGGCGTGGACGAATTCCGGATAGTTCGCGATCGTCCTGAACCAGCGCAGCGAAAAGCCGTTGGTCGGCAGCGACAAATATCCCTCGGGCGTGAACGCGACCAGGCAAACCACCAGGATCGGCGCCACCATGACCACGACGAAGACGGCGTGGAAGATCAGGGCGAGCGGGCCGTTCCGTCTCATCGGAACACCTCCGCATAGCGGCGCTCGATCAGCGCGTTGCTGCCGACGACGATCAGCACAAGCGCGGCCAGCAGCAGCGTTGCGACGGCCGCACCGAGCGGCCAGTTCAGCGTGTTGAGGAATTCGTCATAGGCGAGCGTCGCCGCGACCTTGAGCCGGCGGCCGCCGATGATCGCCGGCGTCGCGAAGGCGCTGGCCGAGAGCGAGAACACGATGATGGCGCCCGACAGCACGCCGGGCATGATCTGCGGCATGATGATGCGGCGGATGATGGTCGCAGGATTCGCGCCGAGCGACATCGCGGCATTCTCGATCTGGGGATCGAGACGCTGCAAGGCCGCCCACACCGACAGCACCATGAACGGCATCATCACATGCGCGAGCGCGATCACCATGCCGGTTTCGGTGAACATGAAGGGAATCGGCGAGCCGATCACCCCGAGCGACATCAGGAGCTTGTTGACGAGCCCGTTGTTGCCGCCAAACAGCAGCGCCCAGCCCAGCGTGCGCGCCACCACGGAGATCAGCAGCGGCCCGAGAATGATCAGCAGGAAGAAGCTCTTCCAGCGGCCGCTCATACGGTTGAGGATGCAGGCTTCGGGCGCCCCGAACAAGGCCGTGAGCAGCGTGGTCAGGATCGCGATGCGAAACGTTCGCCAGAACATCTCGGCGTAATAGGGGTCGGTCGCGATCTCGTGCCAGTTCTTGAGGATGAAGACCGGCTCGATGCCCTTGTACTGGCCCCAATCATGGAACGACAGCATCACGGTCATCGCCAGCGGGATCAGCAGCACGCCGACGAACAGCATCAAAGCGGGCGCCGTCAGCGCCCATGGCGCACGCGTGCTGCGTTCCTCGGCGACCGCACTCATGCGCCGGCCCTTGCGCGCACGCTCATGTCCTCGGGCCGCCAGGCCAGGCGAACCGCCTCGCCTTCGGCCGGCTGCGTCTTGCCGTCGTTCTGCCGGATCACGATGGCCGGGCCGCACTCGCTCTCGCACTGGAACAGCCAGTGATTGCCCTGGAAGATGCGCGTGAGGATTTTTGCGTTGAGGCCCGCTTCGCCAAAGCCGATGCGCTCGGGGCGGATGCTGACGGTGACGGGACCATTGAGACCGGCCGGCGCCGGCGCCCTCCAGGAGCCCGCGGTCAATTGCGCCGGCGTCGCGGTCCGGTCGACCGTCGCGGCAAAATCGTTGGTCTTTCCGAGGAATTGCGAGACGAAAGCCGAGGCCGGCTTCTCGTAGGTCTCCTGCGGCGACCCGATCTGCTCGATCTTGCCCTGGCTCATCACCACGATGCGGTCGGACAGCGACATCGCCTCGTTCTGGTCGTGGGTGACCAGGATCGTGGTGGTGCCGATGGTGCGCTGGATCTGGCGCAGCTCGATCTGCATCTCCTCGCGCAGCTTTGCATCGAGATTGGACAGCGGCTCGTCGAGCAGCAGCACGCTCGGCTTGATCACCAGCGCGCGCGCCAGCGCCACGCGCTGCTGCTGGCCGCCGGACATCCGGCGCGGATGACGGTCCTCGTAGCCGGCAAGGCCCACCATCGCGAGCGCGGCACGGACGCGCTCGGCGCGCTCATTGCGCGGCACGTTACGCATTTCGAGACCGAAGGCGACATTCTCCGCCGCGGTCATGTGCGGAAACAGCGCGTAGCTCTGGAACACGATGCCGAGGCCGCGTTTGGCCGGAGGGATCGCGGTGAGATCCTTGCCCTCCAGGCGGATCGCGCCGCGCGTCGGGTCGAGGAAGCCCGCGATCATCTGCAACGTCGTGGTCTTGCCGCAGCCGGACGGGCCAAGGAAGGAGATGAATTCCCCCTTCCCCACCGACAGGCTGAAGTCGTCGACCACGGTCTGCGTGCCGAACTGCTTTGCGACCCGATCGAGCTCGAGATAGGCCATGCGCTGTCTCCGCTAGCGACGATCAAGTCAGCGCTCGACCTCGCGATTCCAGCGCTTGGTCCACTCCTCGCGCTTTTCGTTGATGACGGTCCAATCCGGATTGTAAAGCTTGGCCGCGCGCTCGCCGATCGGCGCCATCTTGCCGAGCTCGGGCGGGATCACCAACGATTTCAGCACTGGGCCATAACCGTAATCCTTGAGCAACACGAGCTGGATCTTGGGATCGAGCAGCATCTTGACGAAGCTCGCAGCGAGCGGCGAGGCATTGGGCTTGTTGATCGGACACGCCGTCGTCAGCAGCGTTGCCGCGCCTTCCTTCGGATAGACGAAGTCGACGGGGAAGCCGGTGTTGGCAAAGCTCTGCACGCGGCCGGTGCCCCACACTGCGATCACGGCCTGACCGGACTGGAACAGCTCGGTCATCTTGCCGGGCGACGGCTCATAAGCCAGCACGTTCGGATTGATCTGCTCCTTGAAGATCTTGAAGCCGGACTCGACATTGGTCTCGCCGCCGCCGTTCATCTTCGACAGCATCACCAGCGCTTCCAGGCCATAGGTGTTGTTGATCGGCGGGATCACCAGCTGCTTGGCGTATTTCGTGTCCTTCAGATCGTTCCAAGAGGTCGGCGGCGCCCAGCCTTTCTCCTTGAACACCTTGGTGTTGTACATCAGGCCGGTCGCGACGATGCCGATCGCGACCGCGCGATCGTCCTTGAAGCGCGCGGTGTCGTAGAGATCGGCCGGCAGTCCCTCGAGCTTGCCGCAGAAGCCGAGCTGGATCGCTTGGTACATCGGGCCGTCATCGACGATGGCGACGTCGATCTGCTGGTTGCCCTTCTGCGCCTGGAGCTTGGCCAGCGTGTCGGTGGAGTTGCCGGCGACGTACTCGACCTTGACGCCGTTCTCCTTCTCGAACGCCGGGATCACCTCGTCGCGAATGGTCTTCTCGAACGAGCCGCCATAGCCGGCGACATAGAGCGTCTTTTGCTGGGCCGAGACGGCCGACGGGACGGCAATGAGGGCTGCGATGCTGACCGCGGCCAGAAGGCGAAAAGTCTTCATGTGGTCCGATCTCCATACCGGAATGAGGTGACGTGCCGACAAGTCTCCGGCCGAAGCGCCTTCCGCATTTCCTTCCGCGCATCCCCTCCCCGGCCAGGGCTCCGGCCCCTGGTCGGCGGGTTTTGGCGCGATCTGGAGGTTGAACCCCTCCAATCTGCCGAAAAAGCGGGCTGGCTCCAGCTCTGATGAAAAAGATCGCAAACCCAAGCTTCCATCGTCCAATGAATAATGGCACCCTCTGCATGCCGAAATGTTATGAATGGACGTTGGAATGGGGCGGATCAATTCGCGGCAGGTGGAGGCCTTCCGGGCGACGATGCTGACCGGCAGCGTCACCGAGGCTGCGAAGCTGATGGTGGTGACGCAGCCCGCGGTCAGCCGGCTGCTGCGCGACTTCCAGGCACTCTTGAAGATGGAGCTGTTCGAGCGCCGCGGCACCGGTCTGGTGCCGACTGCGGCGGCGATGGCGCTCTATACCGAGGTCGAACGCTCCTTCGTCGGTCTCGAACGCATCACCGCGGCCGCCGAGGAAATCCGCGGCCGCCGCACCGGCTCGCTGCGCATCGCCGCGCTGCCTGCCTTGGCGAACGGCTATTTGCCGCGACTAGCGGGGCACTTCTTGAGGGAGCGGCCCAACCTGAACCTCGCCTTTTTCGGCGTGATCTCGCCGATCGTGGTCGACTGGGTGCTGAACAATCAATGCGACATCGGCTTTGCCGAGGTGCCGATCGCGCATTCCGGTCTGCCCAGCCTGCGGCTGCCGGCGCTCGCCCGCGTCGCCGTGCTGCCGACCGGACATCATCTGGCGGAGAAGGAGGTGCTGGAGCCGCGCGACTTCGAGGGCGAGACCTTCATCTCGCTGTCGGCGGGCTCGTCGAGCCGCCACCTTGTCGACCAGGTTTTCCATCGCAGCGACGTCCGCCGCGTGCTCCGGGTCGAGACCACACTGTCGGAGATCATGTGCGGGATGGTGTCATCGGGACTCGGGGTGTCGATCTGCGATCCCTTCACCGCACAGGAATTTGCCACGCGCGGCGTCGTCGTGCGCCGCTTCCTGCCGCGCATCGACTTCGAATTCTCCGCCGTCTTCCCGGCGCAGCGCAGTCCCTCGCCGGTGGCGCTGGATCTGGTCGAAACCATGCGCAAGGCGCTCACCGAGCTCGAGGACGAGTTCACGCGGGATTTTGCGCCGGGTTGACTTGGACGTCTTGCAGGTCCTGAAGTATCCTCCCCGTCTCCGAAGGCACCACATGACACGCATCACCATCATCGAGACCGGGCTCGTTCCTGAAAAACATCGCGAGCGCCATGGCTCTTTTCCGGACATGTTCGCGCGCATGGTCCGCGCCGAAGATCCAGCAGCCGATGTGGATGTCATCAGTATCCCGAACGGCGATGCCCTGCCCGATCCACGCACGCTCGACGCCGTGCTGATCACCGGCGCGGCGGCCGGCGTCTATGACGGACTCGATTGGATCGCTCCACTGGAAGATTTCGTTCGCACGGCTTACGCCAAAAAGACGCCGATGGTCGGCGTCTGCTTCGGCCATCAGCTGGTCGCACAGGCGCTCGGCGGCACCGTGCGCAGGTCGGACAAGGGCTGGGGCATCGGCCGCCACGTCTATCAGGTGCTGCCGGAAAACGGTGTCGTCGATGGCGAAACGGTCGCGATCGCCGCCTCGCATCAGGACCAGGTGATCGAGCCGCCGTATGACGCGCTAACGATCCTCTCGTCAGACTTCACGCCGCATGCCGGCCTGCTCTACGCCAACGGCACCACGCTGACCGTGCAGCCGCATCCGGAATTCGACGTCGAGTTCGCACAAGTGTGCTGTGATCTGCGCGACGGCAAGGCGCCAGATGACGTCGTTGCGACCGCGCGGCAGTCGCTGGCGCTGCCGATGGACAGCGCGAAGCTCGGCGGCGCGATCACGCGGTTTTTGGCGCGGCGCGCGGCGCCTAAACTTTCTGCTGGATGGGAATGAGCCTCGTCGCACGATCAGTCTGATGTTTGCCTCGGCCCTAATTATCGTTGGGCTGGTGGGTTTGATATATCTCCTTTTCTTCGCGCTTCAGTGGACGGGCTGGATGCTGATGGCCGCCGGTTTCGTGACGGCGCTAGGAGCCATGTGGGCTTGGGAGGACCTTCCGAAAGCAGGAGCCAAGAGCAATTCAGGCAGTTAGGTAATCAGAACGGATCCGTCCCCAGCCCCGGCACATCGGCCGGCCGCGGGCCCGGCGCAGGCCAGTGAAAGCGGCGGTCCTTCTCGGCGATCATGATGTCGTTGATCGAGGCCTCGCGCCGCTTCATCAGGCCGTGCTCGTCGAATTCCCACTGCTCGTTGCCGTAGGAGCGATACCATTGGCCTTTGCCGTCGTGCCATTCGTACTGGAAGCGCACCGCGATACGGTTCTCATCGAAAGCCCAGAGGTCCTTGATCAGACGGTAATCCTGCTCCTTCTCCCATTTGCGGGTGAGGAAGGCGACGATGGCCTCGCGGCCCTGAAACACTTCCGAGCGATTGCGCCAGCGGCTGTCCTCGGTATAGGCGAGCGACACCTTCACCGGATCGCGCGAATTCCAGGCGTCCTCGGCCATGCGCGCTTTCTGCGCGGCGGTTTCTCTCGTGAAGGGCGGAAGCGGCGGGCGCGACATCGGGGACCTCGTCGATTGGGTGAGGACGCAATCTATCGCCGCGTCTGACGGAGTCGATAGGCCATCACAAATCAGGCGATCACTTATCGGGCGATCACGAAATCAAATCGGCCTTCATCAAGGTGCGGATCGATTTGGGGATCGGCTGGGCGCGGCCGCCGCTGATGAAGGCGACCCGTACCTCGGCCTTCACCAGCACGTCCTCACCACGCCGCACCTCCTGCGCCAACATGATGGAGGCGCCCTTCACCGCGATCGGCCAGGTCACGACGTCGAGCACGTCGTCCATCCGCGCGGGCTTGAGGAAATCCAGATGCATCGAGCGCACGACAAAGGCAAAGCCCGCGCCCTCGGTCTCGACCTGGTCGAACAGCGCCTGCTGCTCGGCGCCCATCAGCCTCAGATGATTGGTCCGCCCGCGCTCCATGTAGCGCAGGTAATTGGCGTGATAGACGATCCCCGAGAACTCTGACTTGACGATATCGCAACAAAAGGCCAACGCATTGATTTCATTGGGTCGCTGGAGCGTTAAAGCGTGAACGAAAGGCAGATTTATCTGTGCTCTTCCATAGCAAGCCTCAGAGCCTTTGGGATGCGCTGCGCTTTTCCGCCTGAGATAAACGCGACCCGTACACGCGCCGAGACCAAGAGATCACCCCCGCGCCTGCACTCCTGCAGCAAGGCAATCGACGCGCCTCTCACCTCTTGCGGGACCGTGACAATGTCAAGCAGGTCGTCCAAGACTGCCGGTTTTAGAAAATCGATTGTCATCGAACGGACAACGAAGGCGAAGCCCGGCGCATCGTTCCGCGTTTCCTCGAGCAGCGCTTGCTGATTGGTGCCGAGCAGGCGCAAGTAATTCGTTCTGCCACGTTCCATGAAACGCAAAAAATTCGCGTGATAAACAATCTGGCCGGAATCGGTATCTTCGAAATAGACGCGGACCTGCATGTAATGCCGTCCGTCTCGAATTTCGCCGTCAAGAGAGAGTGTCACAGCGCGGTTTCCTCTTATTGCGCGTACAGGGACCCATTGTCTTGCACAGAGGCGGTTTTCTGAGCAATCGTCTTGAGCTTGGCTCCTGCTGCCGGAAGCTGAGGCAACCGCCTGAATGCGGCAGGCGTCGCGCTGCTGCCATCGACTTCGGATGAATATGTCGGAGATCTATCGTCAACGCGTACCCGGCTTGAGGACGACGTTCATGAATGCGCCTCCGGCTCATGAACCTAGGCGAGCCAGTCCTTCGCCGCAATCGCTGAACGAAAAATCGCCGAGGCCGGCGAGGCCGTAAATGGCCTTGCCCTTGGCGATGGCCTCGTGCTCGCTGCTGGCGAGCACGAGGGGTTCGTATGTCATCCAGCTTTTGAAGCCGACGTCGTAGCCCCGCGTGGCGGCTGGGCTCATTGCCCCGCCTCCGCGTCGGCCTTGGGTTCGCGAACCACGAGGCGGCCGTTCAATGGCAGGCAGCTCAACTGGATGTTGAAGCCCTTGCCGTCCTGTTGCCAGGCCGCGCGCCGATCTTGGTCCAGAAGGGTCTACAAGGCGACAAAAGCAGAAGACCTCACTCAACTGCCTGCGAGGAGCGGGCTTGGCCTGACGCACATTGATGGCGGAAGCATCGAGCCTGTTCTTGATGTGCGCCGCATAGAACTTCTCGATCATCTCCACTGAGGTTCGGCAGTTCTTCGCTATCTAGTAGCTGTCCGCCCCTTCCATCAGGCGCATGCAGATGTAGGTATGCCGCAGGCTGTATGCGGTCCGCCGATTGCCATCCCGATCCAGCTTCAACTCGCTCCTATCAAGCAGGGCATTGAACATCTTGATGTGATTGCCCGGAAACACGTGGTCGGTCGGCTTGGGCAACTGCGGCGGCTCGTTAGAGGGCGGCAGCTTCGCCAGCACCCGCGCTCTGCCCTGCTTCACGTATTTCGCGCGGCCTAGCAGCCGCTCATAGGGGTCGCACCGCGCTCGGCATGCTCTTGCAGTAGCCGACGCCCCGCTTGCCGCGCACCTCGATTTCCAGGATGCGCTCGCCGCTACGTTCGTCCTCAACAATGGTCACGTCGCGATGCTGGAGGTTCTTGGCCTCATCCGGCCGCAAGCCGGTGTTGGCCAAGAACAGGACGTAATCATGCAATTGCTCGGCACTCCAACGGTGGTGGATCTGGCTGGCCTTCGCGTGCGCCCGCGTGGTTTCGTAGAGCTGCTTGTATTCCTCGGGGCTGAACCACGGCCGATGCACCACCTTCCCCGAAGTCTTATAAGGAGGAGAGAAGTCCGGCAGGTGCGCGAGCCATTCATGGCGAATGGCAGTCTTCAACACCTGCCGCAACGTCACGACCTCGTCGTGGATAGTGCTGCGCGCGGGCGCCTTGCCGGTCTTAGACGTTGCGATCCGGTGTAGGCGATATTCCTGCACCTTGCCTGAAGAACGGCAACAGGTGCAGGCGAAGCCTGATCTCGTAACCCTGGACCCAGCGCTCGCTGCGCTGGCCCTCGGTGATCACCTCATACTCTTTCAGGAATTGGTCAGCGGCTTGGCGAAAGGTCTTCTCATTCACCAACAGCCCCTCCCGCGCCTTCCCACGAAGACCGATAAACGAGTCCTCCGCAAACTGCTTGGCGAGGGAGAGATCTTCCTCTCCGGTCGTGCTGCGGTGTTGGCGGCCGTCGATGGAGGCCGAACAGTGCCAATACCGGCCGTTTCGCCGGTATACCTGAATCAGACCACCTAGAAGCTCGTGCCTGGCCATCATGCACCTCCACGTGCATTTTAGCGCAGGGAACCAAAAAGTCGAATTTTGTGCTAGGCGCGTGCTAGGCCATTTACGAAAAATTAAAGGGTTAGGCTTTCGCCCAACCCGTTGTATTACATCAGAAATTTGGTTGCGGGGATAGATTTGAACCTATGACCTTCAGGTTATGAGGCCGAAGGTCTGCCGGGCTGGAACCGGTTCGTCCTATTTGTACGCCACAGCTACCCAGCAACCATACCTGCGCACTTGGTTTCTTTCTTGCCGGAGCAGCCTACGATCTTATTGCCCAGACCGATCATGGTTCGGGGCGGAGGCATGCGCGGCAAAGACGAAAAGATTGGGATCGAGGCATTTGGGTCGGCAGGTTCCAGCAAAATACCGCGGGCGAATCGCCGTCGCAAGAACCGTGGCATGCCGCCGCCCGCGACGTTCGATATCGATACGCTGCCGGGCAGCTCTAATTTGACGGCATTTGAGGCGGCCGCGGTCATCCGGCGTACGCCCGGCGCGTTGGAGCAGTGGCGGCGCAATCCGAGCCACCCGCTGAAATGGCGCTACGTCGATGGCCGCCCCCTCTATCGTGTCGATGCGGTACGCGACTATCTGGCCAAGTGCGATAAGACCACTGAGATGCCTCAGCCGCATAATGCTCACGGAGACGGCCGAGGAGCTCGGCCTTGATCGGGTCAAGCGGATTCGTCCGCTGCAGGCGCACGATTTTGCCGACCCGTTTCGCGCCGACCAACTCCGCAATGTAGTCGTGAGCCGCTTCGAACGCCATTTTGCGGATGATCCACTGTTCGTCGTGATTGTAGACCTGATCGATTCCGCTTGGCCTTTGCCCGACACACAGCCGCTGGATTTCGTTGTCGTAGCCGCAGCGAGACATGACGGTTCGTAAGCTGCGCCTTAGGTCATGCATGGTAAACTTGGCAACACCCGCTTCCTTGACCAGGCGGTTGACCATCTTGGTGAACCCGGACATCTGGCCGCCGGTCTTTGGTGACGGGAAGACATAGTCGGACGTTGCGCGCTGGAAGTGTTTGGCGGCCGCGAGCACCTCGTTTGCGAGGTGGGTGCGCGGCACGTCGTGGTGCAGGCCCATCTTGGTCCACGCCGCATCGAAGGTGATACGGTCATCCATGATGTGCTTTCGCCACTCGATCATGGTAGGCTCGCTGCGGCGCGGGCCACCGAGCAGGCACATGCGAGCCAGGAGACCAAAAGCCCCGAGCTTGCCGGATGCATCCCAGACTTTGATGATTTCCTCATCGGTCAGCGCGCGGCCCTTCGTTCGGCGTCCGACCCTTTGCGCGCGGGTTTCCTTGGGCGCGCGATAGCCGGCGAGCACGTTGTGCTCGACATAGCCCTCACCGACGCACCATTCGAGCAAAGTATGCACGTGCTTGCGCAAGTCCTTGGCTGCACCACGCTTGCCGGTCTTGGCAATCTTATCGACCGCAGCCATGATCTGCCGTCGCGTCAGGTCCCCCACGCCGCTCTCGGCGTGATCCTTGAGCCCGCGCCGCAGCGCCGACATTGCTGGCTTCCAGTTGACGACTTGACGTTCGGTCATAGACGTCTGGTAAGGACCATCTTCAACAATGAGGGTCGCGAGCGTGGTGCGCTGCTTCTCGGCTGCCTGTTGCCGCCTCGCCTCGCGCTTCGCGTCGTTCGGGTCCAAGCCCTTGACGACTTCGCCTGCGGCGATGGTGGCGGCCTTGCGGGCGGCCTTCTCATTATATTTGGGCCACGCGCCGAGGGTCTTGCGCTGGGTCCCCCTCACCCCCGGCTTGGTGAAGAGGTAGACCCAGGTCCGGCCGCCGGTGGCGCGCATGCGCAAGGCGAGGCCGGGCAGCTTGTCGTCGTGGAGATAATGCTGCGCCTTACCCGGCGGCAGCGTTGCGTTGCGGATCACCGCATCGGTGAGTGTCAGCTGGTTGGCCGGCTCCGTCATGATTCCTTCCCTCTCTCTGTGCCCCAGTGTGCCCCGCAAGAAGGGCGGTGAGCCTCGAACAGAACCGGGTCTCAGACCTCCCCCGTTTGTGTGCCCCAAGGGAATATCCGCGGCGGGCACAACGGGGGCATACAAAATGTAGTAAGGTCAGGTATGGGCTCTTATAGCCGTAGTAGGCCATAACTCTCATTAATTTAAGGAGTTTTTACACCTCAACTATGGCCGGATTTGGTTAGCTCGGGTCTACGGATTGTGGTTCACACGGGAGAGGTCCAAGGTTCGATCCCTTGTGCGCCCACCATCCATTGTCCTGAACCATCTTGGCGATCATCGAAGGCCCAGCGGGCGTTTTGCGGCCGTCTCGATTCCAATCTGCGAAAACAACCCCATGCACAGTAGCCGACATGAGCAAAAACAAGGAGTTACGCGTTTTCCGAATTCTTATGCGAGGCGTCGGGCAAAACAGGGGTAGGATGGGCATGTCTGGAGAGCGGCTTTAGTGTAGGGGACAAGTCGGCGCTCGCCGACGTCCGCGCCGGTCATTGGCATTGGCTTCGCTAGAATGGCTCGCATGACACCCGAGAGGCGGTTTCGATCTCTTATGTAACCACCACATATAGCGAGTCTGCATGTCGGTGCCCGTGACGACGGATTGTCACAAGCTCTGCACGCTGTAATGATTGCCTATCGCGAAAAATCCCGCCCAGAAGATTGGGCTGCAAAAGTCCGACACATTGGAATGCTGGATGTCAACCGCGTCGAAAATAAAGCGTGCCCGTCTCTTGTATCGTGAACGCGGGTTGAAGTGGCTGGCGGTATCGGCGCTCGGCGAGCTACCGGTACTCCCCTCGATCTTCGCCAAGGTGGCCAATATCGCAATGCCATCCGGCCCATTCGTGGCTCTGGCCGGCGTGCATTCCAATCAGCTTTGGCAAGAACGCCGCAACAGCATCCGAAGAGTGGCAGGGCAATTTCTTACAAAGCCGTGCGACGTCCTAGAGATCGGAACGTGGATGGGGAAAGGATCGACTCAAGTCTGGCTGCAAACCCTGCCGACAGGTTCCTCTCTGATGCTGGTCGACGCATGGCGCCCCTACATTGCAGAAGGCGAGACAGCCGCCGCGACAGTTGGAATGGACGGCCTCCACCATGTTGCGATCAACACGGCGTTGAAAGAAATTTACAAGAACGAAGCGAGGCTTTCCGTCTCGCTCGTACGAGCGGAATCGAAAACCTTCCTCCCTCTCCTCAAGGAACGGTCTTTCGACTTAATCTATATCGACGGGTCACATTACTATGCCGACGCCAAGCGAGACATGCAGGAGGCCAAGCGGCTTTTGCGTCCCGGCGGCGTGATCTGTGGCGATGATCTCGACACTGCGCCCCGAGACGATCTGGTTGCGCTTGCCCGAGCCAACATGGAAAGCGACTTATTCGTTCTCCCCGACGGCAGCGCATTTCATCCGGGTGTCCTGCTCGCGGTCACAGAAGAGTTCGAACGAGTAAACTGCGAGAACGGCTTCTGGTGGACTGATCCCGTGCATTAGATCGCCTCTGCAACCGATGACGGGACAACGCCAATCGTGAGGCGTTGAACGCCCATCCTCATCGAGCGACGCCCTCCGAGATGAGACGACAGGTCATTCCACCTTCAAGCCTTTCAGCGTCAGAATATCGGGATGGCCGCAATTCGACAAAATCTCGATCTGCAAGAACCGCGATCGAACCCGCTCGGGAATTTTCACGGTACGCCAGCCTCGCAGATCATCCAACGCGCAAATATCGCCTACAGACGCAATCGACGTCCAGGCACTCCCGTCATCGCTGATCTTGATTCTGACCTCCTTCGGCATCCGCTCGACAAGGCCATTCTGAGACTCGAAACTTACGCTGCTGAACGATTTGGCATCCGTGAACTCCACCGTGATGACCTGCGGGTAGGTCGGGTATCTCGAAGCATGCCAGCCAGGCTGTGCTGACCAGAACAATCCGCCGGGGCCATATTCGCCCAAGACACTGGTGGCACTGATCTTCACACCGACCACCGAAGGCGTAATGGGCTCGGCGGTCATCCTGGAAAAGTCCATGATATATGGCTTGACCGGCCCGTAGATCACCTCAGCACCGGATGAGAAACTCACGACGACACTTTTCGAACTCGCCAGCGCGTAATTGACGCAAGCTTGGTCGGATCCACAATATTCCACCGGAACACCGGGATAATCTGCTCGCTCGCGAAGCAGTGCATTGATCATCCAGGGTATGCCGACAGGATTTCTGGAGGTCGCCAGGACTGCATTTTCGTTGCCGAATTGAGGGCTGAGTTCTTTCTCGGCGCTCGGCGGACGAGGACGGATTGGAACCACCACCAGCAAATGCCTGCTGTTGATCCATCCCTTCATATCAAGCCAATCTGACAACTTGTCCCGCATCAGCTGGATTTCCGCGCCCGTGACAACGGTCTCAAGCTTGGACTGCTGGTTTTGAATCCAGGCGATCGGCAAGAAACCGCCGAACAACAGGATCGCAGGTGCCCATCTTGCAGTCGCCGGATAGCGCCGAAGAAGCAGGGAGAGAAGCCCGACCGTGGCGCCGCAAAAAAACAGGTTCCAGGGGAGCACGTGTCTGGAAGCAAGGGCTTGGGATGGGCTGAACAGCCAGGGCGAAATCGCTGCAAACAGGACGACAAGACTGATGATCAGGAACGACAGGCTAACCGTGAGGACAGAGTGCCCTCCTTTCGGGGCCCTGCTGCCGAGCCATGCGAGGCTACCGCAAAAGGCAACCAGAATAACAAGCGACAATCCCGGCGGCGAAGAAAAGTCGAATGGCGACATATTGACGAAATGGATGGCGGCCACCTTCGCCTGGTGAAGGAGGACAGAGCCGAGTTGCACGGCAACCTCGTACCCGACCGGTAGATCACCCGCCTTACGCTCGATGAAGGATACCGTTACCTTGACGAGTCCATAGTAGAACAGGCACGCGCCGAAATAGAACCCCAGGGTCGAAACAAGATTCTTCAGCCTGTTCGATAAAGACTCCGCCAGATCAAATCCGAACTCCAACAGAGCAAGAGGTACGACAATGAAGGCGTAAGCGGGATAGATCAGGCACGCGCTCAAGAACAGGCAGAAGGATATTGCGACCGCTTTTTGCTTACGCCTGGGCTCGCGATTTCGTCCGCTGTAAAGATGGAAGGAAGCGGCAGCCAAGATCGGGGCAATCAGAACCATCCCCGCCGGCAGGCCTTGCAAAAACATGAATGAATAGGCCGGCGTGAGGACCATTGCGGCGGCGGCCAACGTTCCAAAGGCCATCCCCCCCAAGATCGGCGCCAAGACGAAACCCAGGTACATCACCGTCGCAAGCGCGACCGCAAGCATGATCGGGCGCAGGTAGGCGAAGTCTGCAATTCTGGCGACCGCGGCATGCTCGATGCATTCGGTCATCCATACAAAGGGGCGTCCGGTCAGGACATAAAAACTCGGAATCATGGTCGCGCACGCCTGGCCACGATCGAGCGCCGACTGCGGCACGGTAGAGTATCTAAACGCGCGCCACTGATCCTGCGTCGCATAGTCGAATTGGAGGGTCGGCAAATATGCAAACACCACCAGTAACAGCGAGACAAGGATCACTCCCTTGGACAAGCCATCTTCAGCTCGCAATGCGGCGATCAATGGCTTGATCAACCCGGATCGCTTCACTTGGCCGGTCTCCAGAACCATATCTCCCGGATGAACTGGAAGTAGTAGGCGGCGCCCCAGCGCAAAATCTGTAGTTTTCGTTCTCCGCCGATCCGCGCGGGTTCATCCCCTGGTATTTCCGCGATCTTCAGCTTCGCTTTCGCCGCTCGCACCGACAAGAGCGGTTCCCAGCTGATCTTGGTACCGAACATCGTTTCGGGCAACGCATATGCATCCTCACGATCGAGCCCGAGTTGGTGTGCCAGCCCCTTGCGATAGGCACGGAATATCACCATCACGTCGGTGTATCGGCCGCCATACAGCAGATTGACCGTTCTGGTGAACAGCCAATTGCCGAAGGCCGTGATGACGTCGTCGTCATCGCTCTTGGCATCGCCCAGATAGCGGGAAGCTACGACCATGTCGTATCCCTCTCTCATCTTGGCGATGAGATCAGGAATGAGTTCAGGGACGGAGTTCCCATCGGGACTGAACGTGACCACCACGTCGCCTTCTACAAGCGGCCATACCTCGGTGTATGCGTGGCGGAAGCCCCTCTTCTGCTGCACATAGACCTGATATCCGTTTTCCTTGGCCCACTCGATGCTGCCGTCGGTCGAGCCACCGTCGACGACGATGATTTGGTCGAGACAAGATCGGTCAACACGAGGCATGATGACAATGCATCAAAGAAGATTTGTGTGATAGGCCGCTTGCTGCGCGGAATGTTCTTGCGGCTGCTCTTGTGATTTTCTCCCTAGGTGTTGCGCGGTCGTGCTCGTAACTCAGTCGCTTCTTGTCCTGGAGCGTTTCGACTTGCTCACGATGCTTCCAAATTCGGACCGTCGCCGCGGAGCGTCTTGCGGACCACAGCAAGGGTTGAGTGACAGGCGCGACGAGATTGATTCGATGGACCACGAGCTCCGCGCCCGCAGAGGCTGAGCCCTACTTGCCGCGGTATCGCAGCGCTTCCACGAGCAGCGAGAAGGCGGGCGAAGGCTGGCGGCGGCAGGGATAGTAGAGATGGTAACCCGAGAAAGGCGGGCACCAATCCGAGAGCACACGGACCAGACGTCCCTGTGACAATTGAGGCTGCACCTGTCCCTCGGTGAGGTAGGCAAGGCCCAACCCCTTCAACGCGCCGTCGAGGAGAAGGCCCGCGCTGTTGAACACGAGCTGGCCCTCCACCCGCACATTGAGCTCCCGCCCGTTCTTTTCGAATTCCCAGGCATAGAGACTGCCGCCATGCGTCGGCAGACGCAGGTTGAGGCAATTGTGGTGGGTCAAATCCTGCGGCGTCTTCGGCCGCTTGCGTTCGGCGAAGTATGACGGAGAACCGACGACGGCCATGCGAAGGTCGGGGCTGACGCGCACGGCGATCATGTCCTTGGCGACGAGCTCGCCCGGGCGAATGCCGGCATCGACCTGCTGCGCCACGATGTTGGTGAGCCCGTAGTCGACGATCACTTCGACGTGGATGTCCGGATATTTCGGCAGGATTTTCTGCAACGCCGGCAGCAGGATCTCGCCGGCGGCAAACTCCGTCGCCGTCAGCCGGATGGTCCCGGCGGGTTTCTCGCGCAATTCGCTGAGCGCGGCGAGATCAGTCTCCATCTCCATGAATTTCGGGCCGACGCTGAGAAATAGCCGCTCTCCAGCCTCAGTCGGCGTGACGCTCCGCGTCGTTCGGTTCAGCAATCGCACGCCGAGCCGCTCCTCCAGATTGCGGATGATCTGGCTGAGCGCGGACTGCGTCATGCCGAGCTTCGCCGCGGCGCGCGTGAAGCTGCGCTCCCGCGCCACGGCGAGGAAGGCAAGGAGATCGCTGGCGTCCTCTCGATTCATTCATTAGTCCGGCTAATGACTGCATGCGAAATCTATCACCTAATCGGAGAAGCACGGAAGTCCTAGGTTCGGATCAACCGTCGGGCGGACACCGCCCTGGAAGGAACCCCGTCATGAAAATGGCCGCAGCGAGTCTGCTTTCATTGTGCCTGCTCGCCGGCCCCGCCGCCGGGCAGACCTCCACTGCAGGAGCAAACACCATGTCCAAGCCGGACGACATCCGCAGCGTGGCTCCGGCCCTCGAAGCTTATACGCAAAAGTTCGTCGTCGGCGATCTCTGGAAACGAGCGGGACTGTCGCGCCGGGATCGCGGCATCGTCACCGTTGCCGCACTGATCGCACGCCGTCAAACGGTCGAGCTGCCCCACTATCTGGCGCTCGCGCTCGACAACGGCGTGAAGCCGTCGGAGATATCGGAGATCATCACGCATCTGGCCTTCTACACCGGCTGGGCCAACGCGCTGGACGCGATCCCGGTGGCGAGCGAGCTGTTCAGGAGCCGCAACATCGGCGCCGATCAGCTGCCGCCCGCTTCGGGGCCGCAACTGCCGCTCGACGAGGCCGCCGAGAGGCAGCGGGCCACGCGCGTCGGCGAGCAATTCGGGCAGATCACGCCGAGCCTCGTCCAGTATACGACCGACGTGCTGTTCCGCGATCTCTGGCTGAGGCCGGCCCTGGCACCGCGCGACCGCAGCCTCGTCACCGTGAGCGCGCTCATCGCGACCGGCCAGGTCGCGCAGATCACCTATCATCTGAACCGCGCGATGGACAACGGCCTGACGCGGGAGGAAGCCGGCGAGGTGCTCGGCCATCTCGCCTTCTACGCCGGCTGGCCCAACGCGTTCTCCGCGGCACCTGTCGTCAAGGACGTCGTCGAGAAGCGGCCGCGTTGATCGGAGAGATGCCGTGATCACACGACGAGGCGTCCTCATGGCAGGCAGCGCTGCCGCAACGCTCGGGATTCAGCGGATGGCGCTCGCCGCCGACGCACAGGAGGCTCGAATGGAGATCGACATCAAGAGAAACGGCTCACGGCCCTCGCAGAAGGGCTCGCAGGACTGGTTCACCGGTCCCGTCCGCGTCGATCCGCTGTTTCAGGCACCGGATCCCGCCCGCGTCGGCGGCGCTCAAGTCACATTCGAGCCCGGTGCCCGGACCGCCTGGCACACGCATCCACTCGGGCAGACGCTGATCATCACGGCCGGGCTCGGCTGGGTTCAGCGCGAAGGCGGTCCGGTCGAGGAGGTCCGGCCCGGTGACGTCGTCTGGTTCCCGCCCGGACTGAAGCACTGGCACGGCGCCTCGCCGACGACGGGGATGACCCACATCGCGATCCAGGAATCCTCCGGCGGCAGGAATGTGGATTGGCTGGAGAAGGTGAGCGACGAGCAGTATCGGAAGTAATCAACGCGCACTGTAGAATGCGCTTGTTGTATCTGAGGGAGCACGCATGGCGACCATATTCATCACGGGCAGCACGGACGGTCTCGGCCGTGCGGCGGCACAATCGCTTCTGGATCAAGGTCACCGCGTGGTGCTGCACGCGCGATCAGCCGATCGCGCCGCCTCGCTCGGCGAGCTCAAATCGCGTGCCGCTGGTATCGTGGTCGGCGATCTCAGCAGCGCCACCGACACGAGGCGCATTGCCGACCAGGTCAACGCAATCGGGCGGATGGACGCGGTCATTCACAACGCCGGCGTCTATACACAGCCGAGCCGCGGCGCGACGCCGGAAGGCCATGCCGTCACCTTCGCCATCAACACACTGGCGCCTTACATGCTGACGGCCCTGATCCGGCGGCCCGACCGCCTGGTGTATCTGAGCAGCGGACTGCATCGCGGCGGAGAGGGCTCGCTGGACGACCTCGACTGGAAGAGCCGGGCCTGGGATTCCGCAAGAGCCTACGCGGAGAGCAAGCTTCAGGTGGTGGCGCTGGCGTTCACGCTGGCACGGCGCTGGCCCGACGTCCTCAGCAACGCCGTTGATCCCGGCTGGGTACGCACGAAGATGGGCGGCTCGAGCGCGCCGGTCGATCTCGACACCGGACAACGGACCCAGGCCTGGCTCGCGGTGAGCGAGGATTCCGCTGCCAAGGTGAGTGGCCGCTACTGGCATCACTTGCGGCAGGAACAGCCCGCAGGTGAGGCGACCGATCCGGAATTTCAGGACCAGCTCGTCGACAAGCTGAGCAAGCTGACGGGCGTCGAGCTGCCGGAGGCCTAAACCCTCCGGCAATGACGGAGCAACCGTCAGTCGGCTGCAGCCGGCCGCCAGGCGGCGTAGAGACCGACGAGGGTCCCGATGGCGATCAGCGCCGCCGCCAACAGCACCTGCAATTGCCCATCATCGGTCGGGCCTACCGATGACACGAGCCGGGACACGATGACGAACAGAACGCCGACCGCGACCGCTGCACCCACGCCGAGATAAGCGAGCTCTCGCGTCAGCTTCCCGCCGAGAAGGCCGAGCGCCGTGAAATACATCGCGCAAGCATTGGGATGAACGAACAAGGCAATTCGCGCGTAAGACCCGTAGGCATCGAGTAGAGACTCGCATCGGCGCAGTGCCGCGCTGGAAGCAACCCGCTGCAACAGCGGCCTGAAGAAGCGAGCCTGTCCGTAACTGATGACGGCGCCGACGATGATCGCCAGCCACGCCGCGATGAAGACGGAGACATCCACGGACTTCGGACTGAGCGTCACCGACATCAGAATGAGGGCGGTTCCCGGAAAATAGCCGAAATACGGGAAGACCGACTCCAGCAGCACGCAGACGAACATGAAGACCAGAAACCATGAGCCGGTCGCACCCTGGACGATGGCGTTCAGGTCAAAGAGGTTCGTCCTGTAGAAGACGAGGTACATGCACATGGCGAGGCCAGCCAGCGCGTAGAACGGCAATGCGCCCGACAGAAATCGTCTCATCCAACCATCGCGCTCTGTTTGGCGGAGACGTCGGCCTCGCGCTGTTCCGGATCATGCTTTAGGCGAATGAGATCGCTCCTGTCGATAGCGCCGTTTGCCACGCAATGCTCGCCTCCCCTGACCGCCCTACGCGATCGACAAAATCTCGATCTCCTGCGCGCCCGCCCCAACGACGTCGCCGACCGCCTTCCCCATCAGCGATCGCGCCACCGGCGAGACGAACGAGATCGTGCCCGCCTTCGGATCGGCTTCGTCTTCGCCGACGATGCGATAGGTCTGCACCCGGCCGTCCGCGCGGCCGAAGGTGACGGTGCTGCCGAAGGCGACGGTATCGGTCGAGGCCGGGTCGGGAACGAGCTGCGCAGTGCGCAACCGTTCGGTCAGATAGCGGGCATCGCGCAGGGGCACGGCCGATTGCCGGCGCTTCTCGTTGACGTCCTCGATGGCTTGCGCGGCCTCATAGGCCTGCCGCGCCTCGGCAAGCTGTCTCTGCAACGCCTGCAGGCCGGCCTCCGTCACGAGGTTCGGATGCGGCGAGATGGGACGATCCGGCAACAGCGTCTCGGACGCGGTTTCGGCGCTCTCTTCCTTGGTGAAGGCGACGCTCAATGCTGGCTTCCTGTCGAACTGTTCGGGCGACCCGGCAGCGCGTTCCCCGCGCCCGGTGTTGACCCTGACTATATCTCAAGTTCGACGAAACGACGGAGCTTGAAGACGAGATCCGGCAGGGCCTGGCGGAACCTGGTCGCATTCTGGAACGTGGTCGAGAACGGGGCGAAGGTGATCATGGCGTTCCAGTGCCTGTAACCATAGACCGTGACCGAGGCCCCGGTCGCCGGAAAATTCTCCATCTTGCGCAGCTCGCCGAGCACGAGATCGGCAATCGCTTCCGCAGGCAGCAATTGCTTGCCGTCACGCGTGGTGGCGATTTTCGGTGGTGCTTCGGCCGGCTTCGATTCGGCCGGCGCGGCCTCGGGCGCAGGCTCTGGCGTGGTCTCGGGCTCAGCCGGCGAGGCATCGAGAGCGGGCGGCTCGACTGGCTCGAGTTCGTTGGCCGGCGCTGTCGGGGGAGCCTCGGTGAGCGGCGGCGGGGTTACTGTCTCTGCGCGCTTGTTGCCTCCCAGGATGCTGGTGATCATGGCCACCAAGCCAGCATCCTTCCCGTCGTCGCTCATTCCTTCCCCCGGACCTTGGCCTCTTTACTCGAAAACGCTAGCGCGACCCCGCGCCGGCAGATCGCCACAATGTATGTCGTTGGATGCCATGGCAAAGGCCACCCTTCAAGGCGCAACGGCGACGCAGCCGGCGATCCCGCCGCGCCGCCGTGCGATCGCTTATCGCTTATCGAAGGGAATGTATTGGTGGTACTGTTTCGGCACCGAGCTGCGGTAGCGGGCCGGGACAGTGCCGGTGTCGACCGAATGATCGATCTCCTGTTGCCGCGTCATCTTCTTCTTCGCCGGCTTCTTCGACGCGCTCTTCTTGGAAGTGCCCGGCTCGCTGGCATCGGTGGCGGCAGCCGGTGCCGTCGCGGCCGGCGCTGGAGCTGTCGCCGCAGGCGCAGCGGTTCCGCCGGCGGCCGGCGCGCTCTGCGCCAGCGTAAATGTCGTGTGCATCATGACAACCAGCGCTGCCGTCGCAGCCAGCAAATATGATTTCTGCATCAGAACCTCCAAAAATGCCTGATCCGAATGAGGCAAGCCTAGTCCCACGGGATCGAGGCATGCAAGTTCGCCGAGAATAGGTCGGAACCCGCGTGCGAACTGTGGCCGAGATCACAGTGGCCGCCGCCGGCTGCGGCACGATGTACCTCGCCTCGAACGCATCCGGCGTCGTCGACACCAACACAGCATGACCGTGCGTCAGACAGGCCACGGGAACGCCAAGCACGGCCGTTCCACCACCATCGAAGGAGATTGAAATGCGTCGCACCATCCTCACGCTTGCATCGTTCGCAACCCTGATCGCCGCGTCGTTGTCGGCGGCGCCGGCCCAGGCCGGCAGCGACAGATATTGCCTGCAAGGCCGCCACTGGGGCTATCCCGGCAACTGCCAGTTCTCGAGCTATCAGCAATGTGCGGCGAGCGCCTCCGGCACGTCGGCCTATTGCGGCATCAACCCGCGCTACGCCTACTCGCAGCCCTATTACTACTGACGAGAAAGCGGCGTGCGCAAAAGCGCACGCCGCTTCGCATCTTGCTGCTGTTTACGAATGACCTTTCCGGAAACCCACGCTTCGCGCTTTTCCGGATCATGCGTCAGAAGACCTCTACGCCCGAATCCTTGATCACCTTGCCCCAGCGGCCGTAGTCGGCCTTGATGATGTCGGTAAATCCCTCGGGCGTCGAGGTGGTGACGCGTAGTCCCTGAGCCCCCAACCGAGTTCGGACATCGGGCTGCGCTCCGATGCGCACGACTTCCGCGTTCAGGCGCTGGATGATTTCAGCCGGGGTACCTGCGGGCGCAACCAATCCAAACCAGGAATCGACCACGAAGTCCGACACACCGGCTTCGGCTGCGGTCGGGACGTCGGGCAGCTGCGATGAGCGCTCGCGGCTGGTGACGAGAAGGCCCTTGATCTTTCCGTCGCGGATCTGCGGCGCCAGCACGGTCAGCGTGTCGAACGACAGATTGACGACGTTGCCCAGGAGTGCGTTGACCGCCGGGGCGCTGCCCTTGAACGGCACATGCAGGAGCTTCGTGCCGGTTTGGCGCTGGAAGAGTTCGCCGCTCAAATGACAGAGCGTGCCAGGACCGCAGGAAGAATAGGTCAATTTGCCCGGATCTTTGTTCGCGGCAGCGACGAGGTCCCTTGCGTTCGAGACCGGCGTGTCCGGACCGACCGCCAGCACGTAGGGGACCGTCGCCAGGTTCGACACTGGCGCGAAACTCTTGAAGGGATCGTACCTGATCTCCTTGTTGATGTGCGGCAGGATGGTGAGCTGGCCGGCGGGAGCGAGCGACAAGGTGTAGCCATCGGGCTCCGCGGCGGCGACGGCTTCGGCCGCAATCGCGGTGCCTGCGCCTGCCTTGTTCTCGATGACGACGGGCTGCTTGAGCGCCTCGCTCAGCTTGTCCGCGTAGACGCGTGCGACGGTATCGGCGGCGCCCCCGGGAGGGAACGGCACGATGAGCTTGATGGTACGGTTCGGCCAAACACCGGCGCTCGCGCCGCTGGCACTCATGAGCACCGATGCGGTCAAGATGGATGCGGCCAGCAAGCGGAGAGATCGAACGAAGCGCACAGCAGAAATCCTCATTGAAGTTCGACAAGCCCGAACGTCCGTTTCGCCAGACGTCTCAGCAACTTGCCGCGGCAACCATTCAATAGATGCGATGTAACCGCGCTCGCGGCAATGGAATCGCGTTGCAAATGCGCGTTGGTGGAAGGAGGATTATTTCTGTCCGATGCGCGATGGCGAGAAAAAGCGCCTAAAGAGCCGCTGCAGGCGGATGAAGGCGCACGAAGGCCAGAGTTGCGGGACGGAAGAAAGCAGTAAGCGCTTCAAGGGGCCGCTAGTCCGACCCCCGCCAGCCGGCTTGCGAACCAGCGCGACTGCGCCTCATCGAGCGTCGCGCTGACATAGACTTCCGACATCGTCACGTGGTGCCTATCCAGCACCAGCAGCACGCCGATCCAATACGGAAACCAGACATGCACGTCGGTCAGCGCGCGCAGCTTGTGCCGGTCGTGCTCCAGCGGCGTGTGATTGCTGGCCTTGCGGATCTCGACGGTAAGCAGATTGTTCGGGATCTCGCGCTGGTGCACCGCGACGTCGGGATAGATCGATTTGCCCAGATGATCGTCGGTCGAGATGATGCTGCCGTGTGGCAGGTGCAGCGTGCGCTCGCCGAGCCGGTCGTAATTGCAATCGACCGACCAGCCCGCGAACTGCTTCTCCAGGTGCACCGCGAAGCGATGCGTGATCGCACGCTCGCCGACGTCCTTCTCGAACAGGAACGTCTCGTTGGCGTAGAAGTCCCGGAGCGCCGCGATCACCTTGTTCAGCTCGGTCTGCATTTTTCCTCAGCCCCGCCGCGCCGCTCCAATGTTTCTTTACATCTGGACTTCGATGAGGCGCGGCCCGGGCTCGGCGACGGCTTCAGCCAGCGCCTTGTTGAACTCGTCGGCATTGGTGACGGCCCGGCCGGGCACGCCCATGCCTTTCGCGAGCGCGACGAAATCCAGCGTCGGGCGATCGAGCCTGAGCATGTCGTTGGCACGCTGGCCGGGCTCGCCGGCACCGACATTGTCGAACTCGCCGCGCAGGATCTGGTAGATGCGGTTGGCGAACACGATGGTGACGATGTCGAGGTTCTCGCGCGCCTGCGTCCACAGCGACTGGATGGTGTACATCGCGCTGCCGTCGCCGACCATGGTGATGACCTTGCGGTCCGGGCAAGCGATCGCGGCGCCGATCGAGAGCGGCGTCGAGAAGCCGATCGAGCCGCCCATGTTCTGGAGCCAGTCGTGCGGAGCCGCCGCCGCCGTCGGCGGGAAGAAGCCGCGGCCGGTGGTGAGGGATTCGTCGACCATGATGGCGTTCTCGGGGATCGCACAGGCGATCGCCTGCGCGATCGAGGCGAAATTGAGCGCGCCGGTCGGCTTGACCAGCTCAGCCAAGGCCTGCGGCTTGACGTCCTTGGCGCTGGCCTTCACGACGCCGGCCAGCGCTTCGAGCGCCGCGACAGAGTTCTCGCCCCAGGACGTCATGCGATGGACCTCGCAGCCCTCGGGCTTGAGCATGCTCGGCTTGTTCGGATAGGCGAAGAACGCCACGGGATCGTCGGACTCGACCAGCACGATGTGCCGGAACTTGGCCAGCATCGGCAGCGCCTGCTCGATCACGTAGTGGATGCGGTCGATCGAGAAGCGGCCGCGGCCGCGCGCCATCTTGGGGCGGAAGGTCGGGCCCATCACGGTGCAGCCGGTCTTGCCCGCGATGCGCTCGGCCAGGGCCAAGCCCTGCTCGCTCAAGGCGCTGCCGGTCATCAGGAGCAGCGTGCCCTCGCCGTCGCCATGCAGGATCCTGGCGGCCTGCTCGACCGCCTGCGGCGAATAGCTCGCGCGCTGCTGCTCGGCCGGAACCTCGGCAATGCCGTCGGCCTCGTTCCAGGCGGTATCGGCGGGCAGGATCAGGGTCGCGATCTGCGGCGGCGCGCTCTTGGCGGCGGCGATCGCCGCGGCGCCGTCGGCAGCGACCGATCTGGAATCCGGCGAGGTGCGGACCCAGGACGACATCGGCCGGGCCAGGCCCTCGATGTCGGAGGTCAGCGGCGCGTTGTAGCCGATGTGGTAGACCGCGTGCTGGCCCACGATGTTGACGATGCCGGAATTAGCCTTCTTGGCGTTGTGCAGATTGGCAAGGCCGTTGGCGAGCCCGGGGCCGAGATGCAGCAGCGTCGAGGCCGGCGTTCCCTTCATGCGGAAATAGCCGTCGGCGGCGCCCGTCACCACGCCTTCGAACAGGCCGAGCACGCAGCGCATGCCGGGAACGCGGTCGAGCGCTGCTACAAAATGCATCTCGGAGGTGCCGGGATTGGTGAAGCAGACGTCCACCCCGCCCTTGACCATCGTCCGCACCAGGCTTTCCGCACCATTCATTCTTTTTGCTCCGCAACCGGTCTTTTCAGGTGATCCACCCGATCAATCATTGTTCGCGCGGTCCGTCAAAGCAATAGCCGCCGTTGCTGCCCTGCCCCGCGCGGGCATGCGCGGGTTTGGCTAATGTTTTTCGGCAAATTGTGGTTGCCGATTTGGTAACGCCAATCATGGAGCATGGCCCCCCTCACGGCCCCGTGGCTTGCGGAATCCCCGCGAATATGGCCTGTGGCGTTCATTGAATCGATTTCTTGCTGGGGAAAACAATGATCCGGTTTTTTGCCGCGCCGATCGCCGCCGTCGCTCTGCTGTCCGCGACCGCAGGCGGAGCGCTCGCCGAAGAGTTCGACTCGCGCGACATCATGGGCGGCGGCCCGAACTTCTTCCGTTCCGGCGCCAATCCCGTCCCCCGCACCACCGTCATGTATAACGGCAATTACGCGCCCGGCACGATCGTGGTGAACACCAGTGAGCGGCGGCTGTACCTGGTGCTCCAGAACGGACAGGCGCTCCGCTACGGCATCGGCGTCGGCCGGGACGGCTTCCGCTGGGGCGGGGTGCACAGGATCACCGCGAAGAGGGAATGGCCGGCTTGGACGCCACCAGCGCAGATGCTGGCCCGCCGGCCCGACCTGCCGCGCCACATGAAGGGCGGCGTCGACAATCCACTCGGCGCACGCGCGATGTATCTGGGCTCGACGCTGTACCGCATCCACGGCTCCAACGAGCCGGAGACGATCGGCCAGGCGGTGTCCTCGGGCTGCTTCCGCATGACCAATGACGACGTCACCGACCTCTACAGCCGCGTCGCCGTCGGCACCACCGTGGTGGTGCTGAACAACTAGGCCGCAACGGCGACGGCGGTGGGAACCCATAGGGGCGCGTGCATTTGCGGGCTTGTGCGCGCGGGGTGAATGCGGCAGCGTCGGCGGACGATGAGCGCTCTAAATCCGCCCTCGCCTCGCCTCCGCATCGCCCTCCTGGTGCTCGCCGCGTTTACATTGGTCCCTGACGCCGCATCCCGGGCTGCGGCGGGCGAACTGCCCGCGGTCACCTCGCGCCAGCGCTCCGAGCGGAAGAGCTTCACCGACGGCGAGATCGTCGAGGGCTTCCTGAAGACGGCGTTCGGCGCCGAATATCATCTCGCCGGCCGCGTCGACCGCATCCGCAAGTTCGACGGGCCGGTGCGCGTCTATGCCGAGAGCGACCGCGCCGATCGCAAGGCGCAGCTCGCGAAGGTCGTCTCCGACATCGCCCGCCGCGTGCAGCATCTCGACATCGCCATGATCGAGACCAACGAGGCGGCGAATGTGCGCGTGAAGCTCGTGCGCGACCGCGACCTCTTCCGCACCCTCACCAGCTTCTACGGCGCCGAGAAGGCGCGCGAGATCCGCTCCTCGCTCGATCCGCAATGCCTGTCCGGATTCCGCAAGAACGACAATTTCGAGATCGAGCATTCCGACGTCATCCTCACCGTCGACAACGGCGATTTCACCTTCCTCGATTGCGCCTATGAGGAGCTGCTGCAATCGCTCGGGCCGATCAACGACACCTCGAGCGTGCCCTGGACGATGTTCAACGACAACGTCTCGATGGGCTATTTCGACGTCTACGACCAGTACATCCTCAACGTGCTCTACGATCCCCGCATCAAGGCCGGCATGACGGTGGCGGAGGTCAAGGCGGTGCTGCCCGCCGTGCTCAAGGACGTGCGCGCATGGGTGAAGCGCGTGAATGATTTGAAGGAGTGAAGTCGGTCTTACCCTCCCCTGGAGGGGGAGGGTCGGCTCGCATTGAGCGCAGCGAAATGTGAGACGGGGTGGGGTGATCTATCCTCAAGGGACTGCCCGAGGGGAGAGATCACCCCACCCCGCTCGCGCTACGCGCGATCGACCCTCCCCCTCCAGGGGAGGGTAAGCACGGCCCGCTCCGCCCTACTGCACGAGATCGGCCACCGTCGTCGCGGCCTTCAGACCGGTGCCGGTGAGAACCGCCACCGTGGTCTCGTTCGCCTTGATGGCGCCGGTGGCGGAGAGCTTGTCGAGCGCGGCGGCCGCGCTGGCGCTGGTTGGCTCGGCGAACAGGCCTTGCCGCGCAAGACGCCCGAGGGCGGCGATGAGTTCGTCCTCGGTCAGTGCGACGGTGCGGCCGCCGCTCTCGCGCAGGGCCGCGATGATTTCGCGCAGGCGCAGCGGGTTCTTGATGGCGGTGCCTTCGGCGATGGTCTTGTGCACCTCGCGCGCGACGGGCGTGTCGACGCCGGCCTTGAAGCTCGCATCGATCGGCGAGCAGTTTTGCGGCTGCGCCGCGAACAGCCGCGGCAGCTTCGATATCTGGCCGGCCTTGAGCAACTCGCGGAAGCCGAAGGCGCAGCCGAGCAAGCTGCTGCCGGCGCCGACGGGCACGATGACGTTATCGGGCGCGCGGAAGCCGAGGTCCTCCCAGATCTCGTAGGCGAGCGACTTGGTGCCTTCGAGGAAGAACGGCTGCCAATTGTGGCTGGCGTAAAAGGTCTCACTGGACTGGCGGATCGCCTACGCTTCCGACTCCTCGCGCGGTCCCTCGACGAGCTGCACCGTCGCGCCGTAAGCGCGCACCTGCGCGATCTTGGCCGGCGAGGTCGAGGCCGGCGCCAGGATCTTCACACGCATGCCGCCGGCGGCACCCAGCCCTGCCATCGACGAGCCGCCGTTGCCGGACGAGTCCTCCAGAATCGCGTCCACACCGATCTGGCGCAGATGGGACAGCATCACCGAAGAGCCGCGGTCCTTGAAGCTGCCGGTCGGGTTGAACCATTCGAGCTTGAAGAACGGGCGCAGTTCGCCCCAGCCCTGCTGCACCAGCGGCGTGCAGCCTTCGCCGAGGGTGATCGGATTCTTGATGTCGACCGGCAGCGCCGCCCGGTAGCGCCAGAGCGAGCGCGTGCGGCCGTCGATGTCCTCCCGCGAGATGCCGGCTCCCGACGTCACCAGCAGCGGCGTGCGCTCGTCCGAGCACCAGCGCGGCTGGTCGAGCGGGTAGAGCTGTCCGTTGCGGGGGTCGATGTAGCTGGCGGCAGGCATGGCAGTCTCCAAGGCAGGCGATGGCAAGGCGTCCGAACGGACCTCGCCGTCCACACAGCCGGACCATTCAACCCTTGAAAACACGAAAACCGACAATATTTCAATCTCTTAAACTGACTTTTGCGGAGGTCGGCAGGCAGCAGCTATTTGGCCGCAAAGGGCCCTGCCCGCCCCGGCACGATTAACTTGTCTGTCGCGGCTTGCCGCTACAATATGTTGGATTGAGCTCGCGTCGCCGGGGTCCTCGACTGGCAACGCGACCGAGCCAGGCCCGTCCGAGCGGCGGGCCGTTGGCTTTTTGGGAGCCTGGACATGAGCCGCGCGAACCGTACCGACCACATCCGCCTGACCTCCCATCCGGAGCCGGGCCGGAAGGCCGCCTTCCCGATCCATTGGGGCGCCACTGATGCGCGCGCCCGCGGGCCGATCATCGGCACGGTGTCGCGCTCGGGCGATCGCAACGTGATCGGCAGCCATGGCGGCTCCTATGCGATGTACCGGGCGCTCGCGGTCTCCGCCGGCGCACTCGATCCGATCCGCCGGCCCGATCTCACCAACACGTTTCCGGCCGCGACCATCGGGCCGTTCGAGCAGTGGCAGGACCCCGCAAAGATCGTCGCGCTCGATCCCTGGGGTCATCTCGTCGCCGAAAACTTCCGCCAGGAGATCGCCGAAGGCGTCGACATTCGCCCGAGCATTGCGGTGACGCGGGCCCGGCTCGACCTACCGGAGATCCGCGAGGCGCTAGCCGCAAAGCGCTTACGCGCCGACGGCGAGGTCGTGCACGCCAATGGCAGCGTGTCGGTGGTGAAGATCGCGATCGATCCGGTCTGGTACCTGCCCGGCCTTGCGACGCGCTTCGGCACCGGCGAGACCGAGCTGCGCCGCACGCTGTTCGAACAGACCGCCGGCATGTTCCCGGAGCTGGTGACGCGGCCGGACATGAAGGTGTTTTTACCGCCGATCGGTGGCACCACGGTCTACCTGTTCGGCGACGTGACGAAACTGCCGGACCATCGGACAAAGATCACCTGCCGCGTGCATGACGAGTGCAACGGCTCCGACGTGTTCGGCTCCGACATCTGCACCTGCCGTCCCTACCTGATCCATGGCATCGAGGAATCCGCGCGTGGCGCGCAGGAGGGCGGGCTCGGGCTCGTCGTCTATAACCGCAAGGAAGGCCGCGCGCTCGGCGAGGTCACCAAATTCCTGGTCTACAATGCGCGCAAGCGCCAAGAGGATGGCGATGCGGCCGCGGCCTATTTCGAGCGCACCGAATGCGTCGCCGGCGTCCAGGACGCGCGCTTCCAGCAATTGATGCCGGATACGATCCACTGGCTCGGCCTGAAGCGCATCGACCGCCTCCTGTCGATGAGCGACATGAAGTACGACGCGCTGACCTCGCAGGGCATCGACATCGTCGAGCGCGTGCCGATCCCGCCGGAGCTGATCCCGGCCGATGCCTATGTCGAGATCGCCGCAAAGAAGGCGGCCGGCTATTACTCGACCGACATCGCGCCGGAGAAGGACGTGGATGGCGTGGTCGGGCGTTCGCTGGAAAAATACTGATCGCGCGATGACGGAGGCTTTGGAATTGCAAGCGCGTTCGCTGCTCACCGCAAATGCGGTTCGCACGCGGGCTCACCGGATGCTCGAAATCGGCCTTGCCGATGGCTTGCGCCATTTCACCGTCGATCTCGACCGCATGGACGGTGCCGCGGACGCCGTGCTCGCCGTGACGCGCAAGGCTTATCCGGCACTGGACATCCCCTTCCATGCGCGCTGGCGGCACTTTGTGCTGGGCGGTGTCGATCGCTGGGCACAACTGGCCGGCGCAGTGTCGTGGCCCGACCGCGCGGCGCGGGCGCGCGCGGAGTTCGACCTTGCGATCGTCAGCGTGCTGCTCGATGCCGGCGCGGGGGCTACGTGGCGATACCGCGACGTGGAGACGGGACAAGCCATCGGCCGCTCCGAGGGGCTTGCGATCGCAAGCCTCGACATGTTCGCGGGCGGGCTCTTCTCGCACGATGCAAGCGCAGCGTTCAGAGCCGATGCGGACGTGCTCGCGCAATTGCCACTCTCCGCTCTCACGTCCGCCTTTCAAGTCGGCGACAACAATCCGCTGCTCGGGCTCGAGGGACGTGCCGATCTGTTGCGCCGGTTGGGGAAGCTGGTGGCAGAGCATGCCGATGTCTTCGGCTTGCACGATACGCCGCGGCCGGGTGGGCTGTTCGATCACATCGCAGCGCAGGCAAATGGCGGCGCCATTGCCGCGCCCACCATCCTGTCCGCGGCGCTGAACCAGCTCGGGCCGATATGGCCCTCGCGGCTCGAACTCGCCGGCATTCCGCTCGGCGATTGCTGGCGCCATCCGGCGATCAAGGCGAACGACGCAACGGACGGCCTCGTGCCACTGCATAAGCTGTCGCAATGGCTGAGCTATTCGCTTATCGAGCCGCTGCAACACGCCGGCTTTGCCGTCACCGATATCGACGGCCTGACCGGGCTTGCCGAGTATCGCAATGGCGGCTTGTTCGTCGATCACGAGGTGCTGCGCCTGCGCGATCCTGCCGATGCCGAGCGCGCACATGCGGTGGATTCACTGCTTGTCGTGGAATGGCGCGCGCTGACCGTGGCGCTGCTCGACTGGCTGGCCGAACGGATTCGTACCAAGCTCGGCCGCACGGCCGAGACATTGCCGCTCGCCAGCATTCTCGAAGGCGGCACCTGGGCCGCCGGCCGCGCCATTGCCTTCGCACGCCGTCCTGACGGTTCGCCGCCGCTCAAGGTGATCAGCGACGGCACGGTTTTTTGATCATGATTTGCAGCCACGCACGTCATTGCGAGCGCAGCGAAGCAATCCAGAGTCCTACCGCGGAACGATTCTGGATTGCTTCGCTGCGCTCGCAATGACGACTTGATGAATTTCAGGAGCATCCCGTCATGGAAGGCGTCACCATCGTCGATCATCCGCTCGTGCAGCACAAGCTGACTTTGGTGCGGGACAAGTCCATCTCGACCAAATCGTTTCGCGAGCTGATCAAGGAGATCGGCATGCTCTTGTGCTACGAGGTGACGCGCGATCTGCCACTCGCCGATACCGTCATCGAGACACCGCTGGCGACGATGCACTCAGCGAAGATCGCAGGCAAAAAGCTGGTGTTCGTGCCGATGCTGCGGGCCGGCACCACTTTCGTCGACGGCATGATGGATCTGGTGCCGACGGCGCGCGTGGCGCATATCGGACTCTACCGCGAGCCGCACAGCTTTGCCGCGGTCGAGTATTTCTTCAAATCGCCGTCCGATCTCGGCGAGCGCCTGGCGATCGTGGTGACGCCGGTGGTCGCGACCGCCAACACGGCGGTCGCCGCGATCGACCGGCTGAAGGAGCGCGGCGCCAGGGACATCCGCCTCGCCTGCCTGATCGCCGCGCCGGAAGGGCTGGAGCGCTTGCGCGGCCTGCATCCGGACGTTCCGATCTGGACAGCGGCGGTGGACGAAGGCCTCGACGAGAACGGCTTCATCCTGCCGGGCCTCGGCGATGCCGGCGACCGGGCCTACGGGACGCGATAAGTCCAAGCGTTTAGGAACAGCTTGCATCGCGCGAGGTTCTCCTGCTTTGCGATGGAGAGCACGATGACCTATCAGAATGACGAGCGCAGGGCCGACAGAGCCCGCCGCAACAGCCCGGTGGGCTGGGCGGTCGGCGCGATGTTCGTGATTGCCGTGGTCGCCGCCGTCTTCTTCTACAATGGGCGGGAGGTCGGTCCGCAGACCACGACCTCGAACCCGAACACGGCGCCCAACGTCACGACGGGATCGAATCCACCTGCAACGCCGGCGAAGTGATGCGCTGAAGGCAGGCCGTCACACCTTCCCGCCCCCGCAGATGCCCTTCAGCGCCTGCCACTCCTTGTCGGTCAGCAGCGGCGGGCCGCTGACGGGACGATCTTCCTTGGTCATGCGGGCGAGCCGGTCCTCGGTCAGCGGATGGCTGGCGAGAATGTTGGTCAGGCCGGAGCCGCCCTCCTTACCCGTGATGCGGAACATCAGCTCTGCCGCAGGCTTGGGCGACCGGCCGAGCGCGTGCATGGTCGCGATCGCAAACGTATCCGCAGCGGTCTCGGCCTCGCGCGAATAGGAGGCTTCGACCAGGCTACGCGAGGCGAAGATCACCGCCGAGGAACCGGTGACGTCGCCGAACAACAGACCGATCAGGAACGAGGTGCCGCCGTTGTAGATCAGGCCGCGCATGTTGTCGTGATGCTTGAGGTGGCCGAGCTCGTGGGCGAGGATGCCGGCGAGTTCGTCGGGATTTTCGGCCTTATCGAGCAGACCCTTGAGCACGAACACCTTGCCGCCGGGCAGCGCGAACGCGTTCGGCACTGGCGTCGACATCACGCCCGCCGTCATGGAATCGTCGTCGAGGCCGGCGGCGTCGCGCAGACGATTGACGAGCTTGGTGAACGCGGCCTTGCCCGCGGGATCTTCGCACACGCTGCGGCCGAAGATGGTCTTCATCTGCACCTCGGCGGCATCGCCGATGCGGCGCTCGACCGGTTTGGGCACCAGCGGCGCGAGGCGGTCGGCGGCGAGCGGCACGCCGAACAGGACGACGCAGACGATGGAGACGGCGGCCGCGACCGACCAGCCCACGATCCTGGCGACACCGCCGCGCGTGGCCTGGTGCCCGTCGAGCCGCGTGCAACGGACGACCACATCTGCCGCGAGCTCGGCATCGCGGATCTCGAGCCGTGCCAAAGGCGGCGCCGAGGTCGAGGCCAGGCGCAGCATCCCGGGCGGGCCGTCGGCACGGCGGATATCGGCATAGGTCCAGCGAACGGGCGCGGCCCCCTCCTCGACGATCTCGAGGGCGTCACCGAGGATCAGCGTCACCTGACGCTTGCGGCTCGAGACGCCGTCGAAGAAGATCGTCGGCTTGACGGACTGCGCCGGAGCTTCGGTCGACAACTCACTCACGGTTCAAAACCCTGCAACATCCAGGCCGTCGGCAAAACCTTCGCCGAGCGCGTTGGCGAGCTGACCGCTACCACGCACATCCGCCGCGGCCGCGATGTTGTGCACCTCGACGGTTTCCAGCACCTTGGCCCAGAGATCGCGCTGAAGATAGACGCGCATGACGATGTTGATGGCAAGAGCGACCGCGAAATAGCCGATCACCATCATCACCACCATCGGAATGCTCTTGGTGGCGTTGTCGCCGGCGAACACCTCCTCGGCTGAAACGCCGCTCAGCGTGACGACGAGGAACATACCGGCGACCATGTAAACGCCGAAAGCGGCCGAGAGCAGCGTCCACCAGCCGATCACCTTCCAGTACAGGCCGTAGAACGCGTCGTGCGGCAGCTGCGAGGACAGGCTGACGCCGCCGATGCGGATGCCGTCGAGCCACCAGCGCCATTCGCGCGCCTTGAACTCGGCGTAGAGGAACGGCGCGATCGGAAAGATCACGAAGGCGATCGGGCTAAGCAGCCACAGCCACCAGCCGCGCCTGAAGAAGGTCCAGCCGTCGCCTTCGAAATCGCCGGTGAGATCGCCATAATGGGTGTGCTGCATCTTGTAGCGTTCGAGCGCAGCCTCACGCCAGGGCAGCGCCAGGCCGAGCGTGAGGAACACGAGCAGGCCCCACAGCATGGCGCGGAGGGAATAGGCCCAGCCCGAGCCGTCCATCCAGAAGCGCACGCCGCGCCACACCGTGCGCGTCAACCGATAGCGTCGCGCGCGAAAGATCGCGAACTGGCCGAAAGCGTAGAAGGCCAGGAACAACGGCACCGAGGCGAAGGCCTGCCAGCGCTCGAACTCGATGCCAACAAGGAAATAGGCGAGATAGATCGGCACCAGGATCGCCAGCGCGACTAGGAAGCCGATCAGGAGCTCCTTGGCCCGGCCGGTGTATTCGGCGGCATCGCCGTCGACCGCAGTATGCGTCCACAGATGACGACGAATGTCGGTGACGAGCCAGAACCGGTAGAAGCCGAAGGTGACGAGCTCCAGCATGGCACCCTTGGTGACCAATTTGCGGAACTCGGTACGGTTGCCGGTGAAATCGACCCGCGCGGGCGGCAGCGGCGGGGGCAAGGGTTCGGAGCCGATGGGCGCCCATTGCATGTCATTCACGGCAGCAACCTCGAGATGCGGATCAGTTCCGGTCAAACTATAGGTCAGAGGTTAGTCGATCCCCAAGATAGGCGGGTTCGATTTAGCTCGATTCCAGTCGGCTTCTTGCATGATTCTCCGGTGCGTGGCGTGCGGGAGGTCACGTTCGCGTGGAGGCGTGACGGCCGTCCGACGCTCTCGCAAAGGTTGGATGTGGCAAAACTCGCCCTTGCCCCGACGCAGACAACCGGCTGTAATTGCACGTCGAATACCGCAGCGCAGAATTCAACGACGCGCGGTTCATTATCAGGGAGAGCGGTCATGCATGGGACCATCGAGAGCGCATCCAAGCTCGACGCCCTGCGCGCGCGCGCCACGTCGCTGCCGCTGGAGCAATTCGATCCGGGTGATCCGGAATTGTTCAGGACCGATACGTTCTGGCCCTATTTCGACCGGTTGCGCCGGGAAGATCCCGTGCACTATTGCAAGGACTCGATGTTCGGGCCGTATTGGTCGGTGACGCGCTACAACGACATCATGGAGATCGAGACGAACCATTCGGTGTTCTCCTCGGCTTCCGCGCTCGGCGGCATCACCATCCGCGACATCGATCCGGACCTGCGCCGCGAGAGCTTCATTTCGATGGACCCGCCGCGGCATGCGGCCCAGCGCAAGACCGTGGCGCCGATGTTCACGCCGACGCACCTGGACAATCTCGCGATCAACATCCGCAAGCGCTCGGCCGAGTGCCTGGACAACCTGCCGCGCGGCGAGGTGTTCGACTGGGTCGACCAGGTCTCGATCGAGCTGACCACGCAGATGCTGGCAGTCCTGTTCGACTTTCCCTGGGAAGACCGCCGCAAGCTGACGCGCTGGTCCGACGTCGCCACCACCATTCCCGGTCCCGACGGTCTCGTCGCCACCGAAGACGAGCGGATGGCCGAGCTGACGGAATGCGCGGCCTATTTCTCCCGGCTCTGGAAGGAGCGCAGCGCGCAGCCGCCGAAGAGCGACCTGTTGTCGATGATGGCGCATGGCGCCGCGACGCGCGACATGGACGCCAAGAACTTCCTCGGCAATCTCATCCTTTTGATCGTCGGTGGCAACGACACCACCCGCAACACCATGTCGGGTTCGCTTCTGGCGCTGAGCCAGCATCCGGAGCAATATCGCAAGCTGCGCGAGAACCCTGATCTGCTCGACAGCTTCGTGCCCGAAGTGATCCGCTGGCAGACGCCACTGGCGCATATGCGCCGCACCGCGCTTTCCGATTTCGAGTTCCGCGGCAAGCAGATCAAGAAGGGTGACAAGGTCGTGATGTGGTACGTCTCGGGCAACCGCGACGAGGAGGCGATCGAAAAACCTTACGAGTTCATCATCGACCGCGCCCGCCCGCGCACCCACCTCTCCTTCGGCTTCGGCATTCACCGCTGCGTGGGCCTGCGGCTCGCTGAACTCCAGCTCAAGATTATTTGGGAAGAGATTCTTAGGCGTTTCGACCATATTGATGTGGTCGGCGAACCGAAGCGGGTCTATTCGAGTTTCGTGAAGGGTATCGAGACGCTGCCGGTGAAGATTGCGGCGTGATTAGAACGCAACTGGAGCCACGACCATGAACATCCAAGCACCGGTCAAAGTGGACAAGGCCGAACGCATGCGCAGGGCCCGCGAGGAGGCCTATGCGACGCCGCTGTCGCAATTCCACCCCGGCGCGCCCAGGCTGTTCCAGGACGACACGCTGTGGCCGTGGTTCGAGCGGCTGCGCAAGGAAGAGCCGGTGCATTATTGCACCAACGCGCCGATCGAGCCCTATTGGTCGGTGGTCAAGTACAACGACATCATGCATGTCGACACCAATCACGGCATTTTCTCCTCGGACTCGACGCTCGGCGGCATCTCGATCCGCGACGTCCCGCCCGGCTACGACTATCCGAGCTTCATCGCGATGGACCAGCCTCGCCATTCGGCGCAGCGCAAGACGGTGTCGCCGATGTTCACCCCTCAGCATCTCGACGAGCTGGCCAAGCTGATCCGGCAACGCTCGCAGACCGTGCTCGACAATCTGCCGCGCAACGAAACCTTCAACTTCGTCGAGCGCGTCTCGATCGAGCTGACGACGCAGATGCTGGCGACGCTGTTCGATTTCCCCTGGGAGGAGCGGCGCAAGCTGACGCGCTGGTCCGACGTCTCGACCGCGCTGCCCAAGAGCGGCATCGTCGCCTCCGCCGAAGAGCGCCGCCGCGAGATGGACGAGTGCTACGCCTACATGTCCAAGCTGTGGAACGAGCGGGTCAACTCCGCGCCGCGCAACGACCTCTTGTCGCTGATGGCGCACAACGATGCCACCCGCCACATGGACCCCGACAACCTCATGGGCAACATCATCCTGCTCATCGTCGGCGGCAATGACACCACGCGCAACACCATGACCGGCTCGGTGCTGGCGCTCAACGAGAACCCGGAGCAGTACGACAAGCTGCGCGCCAATCCGGAGCTGATCGATTCCATGGTGCCGGAGGTGATCCGCTGGCAGACGCCGCTGGCGCATATGCGGCGCACTGCGCTCCAGGATACCGAGATCGGCGGCAAGCACATCAAGAAGGGCGACCGCATCGTGATGTGGTACGTCTCGGGCAACCGCGACGAGGAGATGTTCGAGAAGCCGAACGACTTCATCATCGACCGGCCGCGGCCGCGCACCCATCTCTCCTTCGGTTTCGGCATCCACCGCTGCGTTGGCATGCGCCTGGCCGAGCTGCAGCTCAAGATCGTCTGGGAGGAAATGCTGAAGCGTTTCGACCGCATCGAGGTAGTCGGCGAGCCGAAGCGGATCTATTCGAGCTTCATCAAGGGATATGAGACGCTGCCGGTGCGGATCCCGGGCTGAACTCTCTCCTCCCGTCATTGCGAGGAGCCCTTGCGACGAAGCAATCCAGACTGCTACCGCTGAGAGATGCTGGATTGCTTCGCTGCGCTCGCAATGACGAGGCGACTTCCGCGCATCACATTGGCCGCGGCAAGCTCAGCGGCGCCCCCAGCTATAAAATTCCGGCATGACAGCTCGCGCCAGATGCGAAGGCAAGAGGGCGCCTGACTGTTTTACGACACAGGCACATCTAACTCAGCCGGATGTCCCAGACCTCTTCCTTGCGGCAGGCGGCGACCTCCTCGCGCAGGAGCGCGGTGATGGCGAGCGAGGCCGTCGAGGCCGGACGGTCGATCGGAGAAGCAAAGATGAGCTCGCGCGTCATCGGTTTCGAGACGACAGCGGTTTCCAACCGCCCGTCCGCGACCTCGGCGTGGACCGACGATGGCGGCAAGAGCGCAAAGCCGAGCCCCTCCTCGACGAGGCTGGTCAGCACGCGAAAGGAATCCGCCTCCAGCTGCACGTTGAGCTTGATCTTGCGCTGGGCGGCGGCGTGCTCGATCAGGGCGCGGAGGCCGTGGGAATGACTAGGCAACACCAGGCGCTGCCGCAACAGCCAGCCGATATCGACGCTCTTCTTGCGTGCGAGGCCGCAGCCGCGCGGGCCGACCGCGACGATGTTATCACGGCCGAGGCTCTCGACGTTGAGATGCAGGTCGGCCGAGCGGCCGTAGAGGATGGCAAGATCCATCTCTCCGCGATGCAGCCATTCCACGAGATGGCCGCTGTAGCTCTCGACGATGCGCAGCGAGATGCCGGGAAACTTTTCGACGCTGCGCCGCGCAAAGCGCGCCGACAGCACGCAACTGACGGTCGGAACCAGGCCGAGCACGACCTGGCCCGACGGCAGGCCCTTGGTCGATTGGATATCGTCGCGGATCTGGTCGATCTGCCGCACGATGCCAGAGGTGCGCGCCAGGAGCAGGCGGCCGGCTTCTGTCAGCACCATGCCGCGGCCGTTGCGGGTGAAAAGCTCGGTGCGCAGCTCGTGTTCCAGGAGCTTGATCTGCCGGCTCAACGCCGGCTGCGCGACGCGCAACGTATCGGAGGCCTTGGAGAGGCTGCCGAGCTCCGCCACACAACTGAAGGTCCTGAGCTGCCGGAAATCCATGCTTGCCAATCCTGGAAGGCTACTCCATACGCTATAGCAAATGAGCATAGGGGGCTGGCGATGTTTTCACAACGCCAGAGGATGGGCCGGCGTTATCTTAACTGCCGCTATCGATTGGAAACGCCATGAGCCAAGACCACCACAGCGAAGATCACGCCGACATCCGCGAAGCCGTCGCAAAACTCTGCGCGCAGTTTCCCGGCGAATACTGGCGCAAGCTCGATCGCGAGATGGCCTACCCCAAGGCCTTCGTCGATGCGTTGACGCAGGCCGGCTATCTCTCGGTGCTGATCCCCGAGGAATATGGCGGCGCCGGCCTGAAGCTTTCGGCGGCCGCCGCGATCCTGGAAGAGATCCAGCGCGCGGGCTGCAACGGCGGCGGCTGTCATGCCCAGATGTACACGATGGGCACCGTGCTGCGGCACGGCAATGACGAGCAGAAGGCGAAATATTTGCCGAAGATCGCCAGTGGCGAATTGCGTCTTCAGGCGTTCGGCGTCACCGAGCCGACCAGCGGCACCGACACCTCCTCGCTGAAAACCTTCGCACGCAAGGACGGCAACGACAGCTACATCGTCAACGGCCAGAAGATCTGGACCAGCCGCGCCGAGCATTCCGATCTGATGATCCTGCTGGCTCGCACTACGCCGAAGGATCAGGTCAAGAAGCGCACGGACGGGCTCTCAGTGTTCATCGTCGACATGCGGGAGGCCAAGAACAATGGGCTGGAGATCCGTCCGATCCGCACCATGATGAACCACGCCACGACGGAAGTGTTCTTCACCGACATGAAGGTGCCGGCGGAGAATCTGATCGGCGAGGAGGGCAAGGGTTTTCGCTACATCCTGTCCGGCATGAATGCCGAGCGCATCCTGATCGCTGCCGAATGCGTCGGCGACGCCAAATGGTTCATCGCCAAGGCGACGAACTATGCGAAGGAGCGCAGTGTGTTCGGCCGGCCGATCGGCCAGAACCAGGGCATTCAGTTCCCGATCGCCAAGGCCTACGCCTCGATGCGCGCGGCCGAGCTGATGGTGAAGGAGGCCACGCGCAAATACGAGGCCGGGCTCGATTGTGGTGCGGAGGCCAACATGGCCAAGATGCTGGCTGCGGATGCGTCCTGGGAAGCGGCGAATGCCTGCATCCAGACCCATGGCGGCTTTGGCTTTGCCGAGGAATACGACGTCGAGCGCAAGTTCCGCGAGACGCGGCTCTACCAGGTGGCGCCGATCTCGACCAACCTCGTGCTCTCCTTCGTCGCCGAGCACGTGCTCGGCATGCCGCGCTCGTACTGAGGCGGCCATCATGGGAGCATTGGACGGGATCAGGGTGATTGCGGTGGAGCAGGCGGTGGCGGCGCCATTCTGCTCGTCGCGACTGGCGGACGCTGGCGCCGAAGTGATCAAGATCGAACGGCCGGAAGGCGATTTCGCCCGCGGTTATGACGCGGCGGCCAAGGGCCAGAGCAGCTATTTCGTCTGGCTCAATCGCGGCAAGCGATCGGCCGTGGTCGACCTCGCCACGAAAGAAGGCTGCGCCGAGCTGGAGAAGCTGATCGCGAGCGCCGACGTGCTGATCCAGAACCTCAAGCCGGGCTCGATGGAGAAGCTCGGCTTCTCGCGCGAGCGGCTGCTGAGGGACTATCCGAAGCTGATCTCCTGCACCATCACCGGCTATGGCGACGAGGGGCCCTACGCGCATCGCAAGGCCTATGACCTCTTGATCCAGGCCGAGAGCGGGCTCGCTTCGATCACCGGCAATCCTGACGGCGCCTCGCGCGTCGGAATGTCGATCGTTGACGTCGCGACCGGTGCGACCGCGCACGCGGCGATTCTGGAGGCGCTGATCGCGCGCGGGCGCACGGGCAAGGGCGCCGACATCCGCATCTCCATGTTCGACGTGATGGCGGACTGGTGCACCGTGCCGCTGCTCAACTCGGAAGCCGGCAATCCGCCCAAGCGCATGGGCCTGCGCCATCCCTCGATCGCTCCTTATGGCGTGTTCACCTCGAAGGACGGCAAGGACATCCTGATCTCGATTCAGAGCGAGCGCGAGTGGAAGACGCTCTGCGCCAAGGTGCTCGATCAGCCGGATCTTCCCAGCGACCCCCGCGTCGCCAACATGGTCGAGCGCGTGCGCAACCGCGAGTTCACCGACACGACCGTTGCAGACATCTTCGGCAAGATGACGCGCGACGAGCTCTTGAAGCGGCTGTCGGACGCCGACATCGCCTTCGCCGAGGTCAACACCATGGCGGATCTCACGGGCCATCCGCATCTGCGCCGCATCGAAGTCGATACGCCGAACGGGCGCGTCAGCTATCCCGCACCGGCGCCGATCATCGTTGGTGAGACCCGCTCCTACGGCCCGGTGCCCGCCATCGGCGAGAATCCAAAATCGAAGAAGTAACAGAGCGAGGCATCATGACCGAGAAGCTCGACATCGATCATTTGCGGCAATGGATCGGCCGCAGCATGGAGGCCACCGACATCGTCACGGCGCAGCTCGTGATGGGCTTGCGCGCGACGCTGTTCCAGGAAATCGGCGAGCCCAGGAAGGGCGACGCCGCACCGTTCACGGTGCATTGGTGCCTCGCGCAGCCGGTGTTTCCGATGTCGATGCTCGGGCCCGACGGTCATCCGACCCGCGGCGGCTTCCTGCCGCCGGTGCCGCTGCCGCGCCGGATGTGGGCCGGCGGCGAAATCGAATTCCTGCAGCCGCTGTGTGTCGGGGATGACTCGACGCGGACCTCACGCATCGCCGATGTGCAGGTCAAATCAGGCTCGACCGGCACGCTGTGCTTCGTCTCGGTCGAGCACAGCATCTCCTCGCCGCGCGGCACGGCGATCCGCGAACGGCAGGACATCGTCTATCGCGAGATGACGAGCAGCGCACCCGCTGGCAGCAAGCCCCCACCCCCGCTGCCGAAGGCGCAGCACCGTGAGGTCCATGTCTCCGATCCCGTGCTGCTGTTCCGATATTCCGCGCTGACCTTCAACGGCCACCGCATCCATTACGATCGCGACTACGTCACCAAGGTCGAGGGCTATCCGGGCCTGATCTTCCACGGGCCGTTGCAGGCGGCGCTGATCATCGAGATGGCGGCGAAGCTGCGCGGCGGCAAGGCGCCGAAGAAGTTCAGCTATCGCGGGCTGCAGCCGCTGTTCGAGGGTACGGAGTTTTCCATCAACGCCAACGAGATCGATGCGGGCATGGAGCTGTGGACCGCGAATGCGGACGGGCAGCCGACGATGAAGGGCACGGCGGTGTGGTAGGCCCTCTCCTCGTCATTGCGAGGAGCGAAGCGACGAAGCAATCCAGACTGTCACCGCGGAGAGATTCTGGATTGCTTCGCTGCGCTCGCAATGACGGGTGGGTTGCTACTTTCAATAAATAGTAGGGACGGAAACCATGTCCAAGAACGGCAAGACCGGCAGCAAAACCGTCACTGTGAAGCAGGCGACGCTCGACCTGCTGCGCGCCTTCGGCATCGACAAGGTGTTCGGCAATCCCGGCTCGACCGAGCTGCCGTTCCTGTCGGACTGGCCTGACGACATCGACTACGTGCTGGCGCTGCAGGAAGCCTCCGCCGTCGGCATGGCCGATGGCTACGCGCAGGCGACGCGCAATGCCGGCTTCGTCAACCTGCATTCGGCGGCGGGCGTCGGCAATGCGCTCGGCAACATCTACACCGCGCATCGCAACCAGACCCCGCTCGTGATCACCGCGGGGCAACAGGCGCGCTCGATCCTGCCGCTGCAGGCGTTCCTCTATGCCGAGCGCGCCTCTGAATTCCCGCGGCCCTACGTCAAATACAGCGTCGAGCCGGCGCGACCCGAGGACGTGCCGGCCGCGGTCGCGCGGGCCTATTACACTGCGATGCAGCCGCCGTGCGGACCGACCTTCGTGTCAATCCCGATCGACGATTGGGCGCATGCCTGCGCACCGGTCGAGGCCCGCAACGTCAGCCGCGAGATCGGCCCCGAGCCTGACGCGATGAAGGGTCTGGTCGCCGCACTCGGCGCCGCAAAACACCCTGCCCTGGTCGTCGGACCCGCTGTCGACCGCGCCGGTGCGGTGGAGCTGATGGTTCGTGTCGCCGAGAAAGCGAAGGCCAGCGTCTGGGTCAGCCCGTTCTCGGCGCGCTGTTCGTTCCCCGAGCGGCATCCGCACTTCGCGGGCTTCCTGCACGCCTCACCCGCCCAACTCTCCGACGCGCTGCGCGAGCACGATCTCGTCGTCGTGATCGGTGCGCCGGTGTTCACCTTCCATGTCGAGGGCCATGCCGCGATCTTCGACGGCGGCGCGACGATCTTCCAGATCACCGACGATGCGGATGCGGCGGCGGTGACGCCGGTCGGCAACAGCATCATCGCGACGATGAAGCCGGCGCTTTCGATGCTGCTCGACCTGCTGCCGGAGAGCAAGCGCGCGGCGCCAAAGGGCCGCGCGCTGCCGCCGGCGCCGCAAGCGGCCGATCCGTTGCCGGTTGAATTCCTGCTGCATTCGCTGTCGCAGGCAATGCCGGAAGCTGCATCACTTGTCGAGGAAGTGCCCTCGCACCGGCCGGCGATGCAGAAATTCCTGCCGATGCGCGGCCAGGACAGTTTTTACACGATGGCCAGCGGCGGCCTCGGCTATTCGCTGCCGGCCGCCGTCGGCATGGCGCTCGGCAAGCCGGACAGCCGCACGGTCTGCCTGATCGGCGACGGCTCGGCGATGTATTCGATCCAGGCGCTGTGGACCGCCGCGCAGCGCAAGCTGCCGCTCACCATCGTCGTTCTCAACAATTCCGGCTATGGCGCGATGCGCTCGTTCAGCCAGGTGATGCAGGTGCGCAATGTGCCCGGGCTGGAGCTGCCGGGGATCGATTTCGTACGGCTCGCCGAAGGCATGGGCTGCCATGCCGTGCGGGTGACGAAGGCGGCGGAGCTCGGCGAGGCGCTGAAGCGCGGGATGGCGCATGCGGGCACGAGCCTCGTCGAGGTCGTCGTGGATTCGGCGGTGCCGGTGCTGTACGGGCAGAAGCATTGACGCTGCCGTAGCCCGGATGAGCGTAGCGATATTCGGCGTGCTGCAACGACAAAAATCCCGGATGTCGCTTCGCTCATCCGGGCTAGGAAGCGAGGAATCCTCCATCCGCCGCCAGCACGTGTCCTACCACGTATGATGACACGTCCGACGCCAGCCACACCACGGCCTCCGCCACCTCCTCCGGGCTGCCCATCCGCCGCAGCGGCAGGCCGGCACTGACCGTCGCGACATCGCCGACGCCGGCGCGCAGCATCATGTCGGTGACGACGCGGCCAGGGGCGATCGCGTTGATGCGGATGCCGCGCGGGGCGTTCTCCATCGCGGCCGAGCGCGTCAGCGAGATCGCGGCGGCCTTCGAGGCCGAATAGAGCGAGAAGCCGGGATTGGGATTGCGCACGCCGCTGACCGAAGCGTTGACGACGATGCTGCCGCGGCCCTGTGCGAGCATAACAGGCAGTTGGTGGCGCAAGCACAGGAACAGCGCACGGACATTGGTGTCGAACACGCTGTCGTAGATGTCGGTGCCCTGCTCCTCCAGCGGGGCGCGCCGCTCCTGGAAGCCGGCATTGTTGAAGGCGACGTCGAGCCGGCCGCAACGCGCGATGGCCGTCCCGACGAGGCGCGCGACGTCGTCCTCGCGTGTGATGTCGGTTTGGAGTGCGATCGCGACCGCGCCGAGGTCGCGGCAGCCCGCGGCGGTCGCCTCGATCTCGGCCGCGCGGCGACCCGCGACGAGGATCGCTTCCGCACCTTCGGACGCCATCCGCAGTGCGGTGGCGCGGCCGATGCCGCTGCCGCCGCCCGTGACGAGGCAGACGTTGCCCCTCATCCGCTGACTCGCCGGCGAAGCTCCGCTCATGGCTCACTCCAAAACGCTTGCGCGCGCCGTTGCACCGCATATAGTTGTATGATACAACTATATGCCGGGAGTCAAGAGATGGCCGAGCTGGCGCTGATCGACGACATTCGTGCCGCGTCGCGCCTGATGGTGCGCGAGCTCGGCTTCATGGACGCAACGGTGGCGGCCTTTGACTATCCGCCGTCGGCGGTCCACACCATCCTGGAGATCGGCATTCGCGGGCCCATGACCTCCGCGGAGCTGGGTGATTTCCTGCGCCTGGAGAAATCCAGCGTCAGCCGCCTGGTGCGGAAGCTGATCCACTGCGGCGAGCTGCGCGAGACGCCGGATGCGAGGGATGCGCGCAGCAAGCTGTTGTCATTGACGGCAAAGGGCCGGCGCACGCTCGAGGCGCTGCACGCGTTCGGCCGCCAGCAGGTGCGCGCCGCGCTGGCTGCGCTGACCGAGGCCGAGCAGCGGACGGTGCGCGAGGGCATGATGCTCTATGCGCGGGCGCTCAGGCAGAGCCGGGGGGAAAGCGAGTCCGAGTCGGTGGCCTGACCGCACTCTCGGTGTCATCGCCCGGCTTGACCGGGCGATCCAGTACTCCGAGACGTCAGTGGTTCAATCGATATGCCGCGGAGTACTGGATGCCCCGCTTTCGCGGAGCATGACAGCGTCAGGCGTGGGGATCACTTCCCGAACTCCTCCCGCATCTTGGCCTGGATCTTGGCCATGCCGCCGATCCAGCGGTCGTAATTCTCGGTCTTCTTGCGCATGTAGCCGAGCACTTGCGGATGCGGCAGGATCAGGAACGTTTCCTGCTCGAGACCGGCGAGCACGTCTTTCGCGACCTGCTCGGGCGTGAGGTCGCCGTCGCCGGATTGCGGGCCCTTCGGGATCGAGCGCAGCATGTTGGTGTCGACGCCCTGCGGGCAGAGGATCGAGACCTTGATGTTGTCGGCCTTGTGCGAGATCGCGAGATTCTCGGCAAAGCCGACCGCGGCATGCTTGGTCGTCGAATAGGCCGGGCTGCCGACCTGCGACAACAGGCCCGCGGCCGAGATGGTGTTGAGGAAATAGCCACCGCCGCGCGCCTTCATGCGCGGGATCAGATGCCGCGCGGCATAGACGTGCGCCATGACGTGGATCGCCCAGCTGCGCTGCCAAGGCTCATCCGAGGCGCCGCCGGCATTGACCGACATTGGATCAAAGCCGCCGCCGATGCCAGCATTGGAGCAGAACAGCGCGATCGGGCCGAACTGCCGCTCGGTCTCCTCGATGACGTGGGCGATGTCCTTTTCCTGCGCGACGTCGCATTTGAAGGCGGCCCCATTCACCACGGCGGCGACCGCCCGCGCATTGGCGGCGTCCATGTCCGCGACGACGACCTTGGCTGCGCCCGCATGGTGAAAGGCCTCGCACAGCGCCTTGCCGATGCCGTTTGCACCGCCCGTGACGACCACGACCTTGCCGGTCACCTGCATGCGACGTCTCCCCTTGTCTTGGTCCGTTTGTACCGCGTCTCTTTATACCGCTTCGCGGCTTGCTCAGCTCAACACGAGGTCGAGCACCGCGGTATAATGGCACGCCGCACCGGCCAAGACAAAGCCGTGCCAGATCGCATTCTGGAAGCGCAGCCGCCGCCAGGCGTGGAAGATCACGCCGCAACTGTAGAGCAGCCCGCCGGCAAGGATGAAGCCGAGCACCAGCGCAGGCAACGCCCTGACTACAGGGCCATAGAGCATCACGCCGCTCCAGCCCATCGCGAGGTAGATGCCGACCGAGACCCGGTCGAACCGCCCGGGATAGAGCAGCTTCAGCACGATACCAAGGATCGCCACGCACCAGACGCCCGCGAGCAGCACCAGCGCGAACACGCTGTCTTTCACCTCCAGAATGAACGGAGTGTAGGTCGCCGCGATCAGCAGATAGATCGCCGAATGGTCGAACCGCCGCAGCAGCCATTTGGCCGGTGAGACCGGCCAGAGATTATAGGTCGCCGACAGCACCAGCATCGAGATCAGGCCCGCGACATAGATCGAGACACCGACGATGTCGGTGGCGTCGGCATAGATCGCCGTCAACACCACCAGCACGGTCGCGGCAATGATGCCGGAGAGGACACCGATCGCATGGATGATGCCGTCAGCGATCAGCTCGGCGCGATCGTAGTTCCAGCCGATCGCGTCGGCTGCAGCGTGGACGGAGGTGGATGCAAGCTGCTTCAGTTGGAAAACGGTCATGGCAATCCGTTGGACGCTAGACAAGGTCTTCTTCGATGGGTCTTCTGGGATCGGCGCGTCGTTCAATCGCTGATTTGCCGACAAAGGCGGTGGAAGTATGAAACTTGATTTTCCTCACGCAATTGCCACTTTTGTGAACGGTCACACATCCCGCCCGCCCGAGATCAGTTAACATTCATATGGCATTCAGTTTCCAAGATATGGTCGAAGAAGCGCGGCTGTCGGCGCGGGCGCTGATCGACTATGGCGAGCATTTCTTCAATCCGACGGTGCGGCTCGGGGTCACCGGCCTGTCGCGCGCCGGCAAAACGGTGTTCATCACCGCGCTGATCCATGGCCTCACCCGTGGCGGCAGGTTTCCGGTGTTCGAGGCCTATGCCTCGGGCCGGATCGCGCGGGCATATCTGGCGCCGCAGCCCGACGATGCCGTGCCGCGTTTTGCCTATGAGAACCATCTGCGCGCGCTGATCGAGGAGCGTCGCTGGCCGAACTCGACCGTCGACATCAGCGAGCTCAGGCTCGTCGTCGACTATCAGCGCCCGAACGGCGCCGACCGCACGCTGACGCTCGACATCGTCGACTATCCCGGCGAATGGCTGCTGGACCTGCCGCTGCTGCAGAAGAGCTATGAGCAATGGTCGGCTGAAAGCCTCGCGCTGTCACGCGAAGCACCGCGCGCGCATCTGGCCGCGGACTGGCACGCGCATCTGGCGACGCTCAAACCCGAAGCACGCGAGGACGAGCAGGCGACGCTGACGGCCGCCAAGCTCTTCACCAATTATTTGCGCGCCTGCCGCGACGAGCGCTTCGCGATGAGCCTGTTGCCGCCCGGCCGCTTCCTGATGCCCGGCAATCTCGCCGACACGCCGGCACTGACCTTTGCGCCACTTGACGTGCCCGCGGGCAGGCAGGCGCCGGACGGCTCGCTGTGGGCGATGATGGTGCGCCGCTACGAAGCCTACAAGGACATGGTGGTGCGGCCGTTCTTCCGTGACCATTTCGCGCGTCTCGATCGCCAGATCGTGCTGGCCGACGCGCTCGCCGCATTCAACTCCGGCCCCGAGGCGCTGCACGATCTCGAAGCCGCGCTTGCCGGCATTCTCGACTGTTTCAACATCGGTCGCAGCACCTTGCTCTCCAGCCTGCTCCGGCCGCGCATCGACCGCATCCTGTTCGCGGCGACCAAGGCGGATCATCTCCACCATTCCAGCCACGACCGGCTCGAGGCCGTGCTCCGCCGTGCGGTCATCCGCGCCGTGTCGCGTGCGGAAAACACCGGCGCGGCGATCGACGTCGTGGCGCTCGCCGCCGTGCGCGCGACGCGCGAGGCACAGGTCGCGCATGGCCGCGACAAACTGCCGTCGATCCTGGGAACACCGGCCGCGGGCGAGAGCGCGGGCGGCGAGTTCTTCGACGGCACCACCGAGGTCGCTACATTCCCGGGCGATCTCCCGCTCGATCCTGAACCGCTGTTCAACGGCACGGATTCGTTCCGGGGGCTTTCGACGCAGGCCGCCGGGAACAGCGACTTCCGCTTCCTGCGCTTCCGCCCGCCGAAGCTCGAACGCGAAGGCACGGAAGAGCCGACGCTGCCACACATCCGCCTCGACCGTGCCCTGCAGTTCCTGATCGGAGACAAGCTGTCATGACCGAGCGATCCCAGCAGCGGCGGCCGGCGACGTTCCGGCTCGACGATCCCGGTGTCGTCGTCACCGAGGCCGACGAGATCAGCCGGCTCGGCCGCGCCACGATCCAGATCACGCCGGAGCCCGATCCGGCCACGCTGCCGGTGCCGGTTCAAGCTGCGCGCCCGGCGCGGCGTGGCTTTCCCTGGGGCACGCTGTTCTGGTCGGGTCTTGCCGGGCTGACGCTGCTCGGGGTCGGGCTCGGCGTGGTCCATCTGATCGAGGATCTGTTTGCGCGCAGCGAAACGCTCGGCTTCGTCGGTCTTGCCTTTGCATTCGTCACCGCGCTCGCGCTCGCGGTGGTGATCGGGCGCGAAGCGTTCGGTCTGGCGCGGCTTGCGACCATCGAGAAGCTGCATCAGCGCGCGGCTGCGGTGCTCGCCAGCGACGATCGCAAGGAGAGCCGCGTCATCGTGCAGGACCTCCTCGACATTGCGCATCAGAACCCGCAGCTCGCGCGCGCCCGCGCCAAGCTGGAGAGCCATGCCGGCGAGATCATCGACGGCGCCGACATGATCCGGCTCGCCGAGCGCGAGCTGATGTCGCCGCTGGATGCGGAAGCGCGGCGGCTGGTGTCGTCAGCCGCGCAAAAGGTCTCGATCGTCACCGCAGTGAGCCCACGCGCGGCGATCGACGTGCTGTTCGTGTTCGTCGCCGCGCTGCGGCTGATCCGCCAGCTCGCCTATCTCTATGGCGGCCGCCCCGGTGCGCTCGGCATGATCCGCCTGCTCCGCCACGTCATCGCTCACCTCGCCATCACCGGCGGCATGGCCGCGAGCGACAGCCTGGTGCAGCAGATGCTCGGCCACGGCATCGCGGCGAAGCTGTCACAACGGCTCGGCGAAGGCGTGCTCAACGGCTTGTTGACGGCGCGGCTGGGCCTGGCCGCGATCGACGTCACACGCCCGCTGCCATTCGCAGCGCTGCCGCCGCCGAAGCTGGCGGATCTCGCGACGGATCTGCTGCGGAAGAAGGATGACGAGGAGTAGCGCGTCGTGCGACTCACCCTCTCCCCTTGTGGGAGAGGGTGGCTCGCCGCAACGCGGCGAGACGGGTGAGGGGTATCTCTCCGCACGTAAGCCCTCGCAGTCGTGTCCGCGGAGCGATACCCCTCATCCGGCGCTTCGCGCCACCTTCTCCCACAAGGGGAGAAGGAAAGAGGAGCGCGTCGCGCTGGCTGTGCGCTCCCGTTTCTCGAATTCGCCCGCCAGCACTTTCCACTGAAACAGCGGCGAGTCCTTCGGCGGTGACAGCTCCGGGGTCCAGCCGGTGAGCTTTTCCAGCACATAGGTGTCCATCACGCGGCCGCGCCAGCTGCGTTCGACTCTGCCGAGTTGCTCGCGTTTGGCCGGGATGTTCTCCCACAGCGGCGAACGGTTGTCCGGCTCGCGGCCGACATAGATGCCGGCGCGGCCCCTGATCCTGTCCATGCCGGGATCGCGGAAATCCTGGAAGCGGCCGCGTTCGTTGATCTCGATCACGGGTACGCGGCCCCGGAACAGCCAGCGCATCATGGCGTAGGTGCGGTAGTCCGTGGTTGCGATCCAGGTCGCGCCGGTGTCGTCGAGTGCGGTCTGCGCGCGCGCGGCAACCTGCTCGTAGCCGGCTTCGGCGCCGATCGGATCGAGCTTTCCTAGAAAATTCCACGGCGCGGCGACATAATAGAGGAACACGATGACGACGAAGGCGATGCCGGAGGCCACCGCTGTGTTGGCCCAGAACAGCGACGATCTGATCATCCGCTCTGACCACCTCTCCTTCGTCATCGTCCAGAGGTTGATGGCGGCGGCGGCAAAACCGACCGGCCACATGAACATCGGCCAGGTGTCGCCGACACGAAGCGTCAGCGATTTGAAGAAGAAGTAGACAAACGGTACCAGCACCGCGGTCGAGAGCAGGATCGCGACCGGCTCGCGCGTGCGATAGCCGCGCCACGCCGTCATCACCAGTCCCGACAGCACCACCGGCAACATGACGAAACCGACCAAGCCGAATTGCAGGCCGATGTAATCGCCGATCGTGCGCAGCGAGATGCCGTAATTGGCGGTGGCGCGTACGCCCTGGAAGCGGAACGAGGCCCAGTCATGCTGCGCATTCCAGATCAGCACCGGCGAGAACACCGCGATCGCGACCAGCACGGCGAGATAGGGATAAGGACTGCGCAGCCAGCGCCAGCGCCAATCCGGCACCAGCAGAAAGGCGGCAACCGCAGGCGCGAACATGATCGCGGTGAGTTTCGACAGCATCGAAAGGCCCGCGAACAGCCCGGCCGCCAGCCACCAGCGGCCGTCGCCGCCCTGCGCCAGCCGCACCAGCGACCACATCATCGCCACCGCAAATGGGATCATGGCGACATCGGGCGCGACCTTGGCCATCAGCAGGCCGTAATAGAGCGCGGCCTCCGGCATCAGCACTGCGAACAAGACGGCGCGCGCATCACACGTGAGGCGGCGGACGATGTCGGCGAGCAGGAGCTGCGTCACCAGCATCGCCACGATGCCGCCGAAGCGGACACCGAGCGGGGTGTCACCGAAGATCGCGGTGCCGAAGCGGATCAGCCAGGCAATGCCGGGCGGATGATCGAGGAAGCTGAGCGCGCTCTCCTTGGACCAGGTCCAGTAATAGGCCTCGTCGGTGCGCAACTCGATCGCGGAGGCGTAGACGATGCGCAGGACGGTCATCGCGGCGATGACGAGCAGCGCGATAACGATGAGACGGCGTTCGGCGCGGTCCGGCCTTGCAGCGATGTCGGGAGCGATCGTCACGGCGGCGCTTTTCCCCGACTTGGGAGGGGGAGTCAATGTGCGGGTTGCCGGGCAAGTGATCCGGCGTGCTGTCCACGTCAGGAATTAAAGGCTACGCTGGCTGTTGTCTTTCATGAGCTGATACAATCGAATCATGGCCACCGCTCCCATACAGATGTCCGTCGTCCGCGCCACCGGCGTGCGGCAGGTGCGGCTCGTTTGCGGCATCATCCTGTTTGCCTACGTGGTCAGCCACTTCCTCAACCATGCGCTCGGCAACATCTCGGTCGAGGCCATGGAGGCCGGCGTCTACTACCACACACTGTTCTGGCAGTTCCTTCCCGTCTCGATCATCTTCTACGCGGCCGCGCTCACCCATTTGGGGCTCGGCGTCTACGCGCTGTACCAGCGCCGGCAGTTCCGGTGGCGGACCATCGAGCCGCTCCAGCTGGTGCTGGGCCTCAGCATCCCCGTTCTGGTCATGGGACATGTGATCGGGGTGCGGCTCGGCTACACGCTGTACGATCATCAGAAGCTCTATCCGCAGGAGCTCTATCTGTTCTTCGTCGCGGCACCGGGCCGGCTGTGGCAGATGACGATCCTGCTGCTCATCGCCTGGGTGCACGGCTGCATCGGGATTTATTTCTGGCTCCGCCTCAAGCCGTTCTTCCCGCGCGCTGCGCCCTATCTGCTCGCAGCCGCCGTGCTGATCCCGACGCTGTCCCTGCTCGGCATCTATCAGGGCGGCCGCAGCGTCGAGATCGAGAGCGACGATCGGGACTGGCGGACGCAAAATCTCACCCGCCGTCAGGTCGGCACGGTCGCGGAAAACAATACGCTCGACCGCGTCGCGGGCGGTCTCACCGTGGGTTATTTCGGATTGCTCGCCCTGGTGCTGGCGGCGCGCGGCGTACGGGCCTGGCGCGAACGGCGCGGCGGCATGATCGCGCTGTCCTACGGCAACGGCAAGACGGTGCGTGTCCCCAAGGGCTTGTCCGTGCTGGAAGCAAGCCTGCGCCACAACGTCCCGCATGCCAGCGTCTGCGGCGGCCGCGCCCGCTGCTCGACCTGCCGCATCCGCGTCATCGGCGATCATGACGTACTGCCGACACCGTCGCAGCGCGAGGCCTTCGTGCTCACCCGCGTCGGCAGCGCCGATCCGTCGATCCGGCTGGCCTGCCAACTGCGGCCGACCTCCGACCTCTCCTTCTTCCAGCTCTTCACGCCCCACACGCATGCAACGGACGGAGCCTCGACATCGGCCAGTATCGGCCAGGAGCGCTATCTCGTCAGCCTGTTCGTCGACATGCGCGGCTCGACCCAGCTGGCGGAAAAGCGGCTGCCGTTCGACACCGTCTTCATCGTCAACCGCTTCCTCGGCGCGGTGTCGCAAGCGGTGATCGAGAACGGCGGCCAGCCCAACCAGTTCGTCGGCGACGGCATGCTGGCGCTGTTCGGGCTCACGGCCGATCCGCAAACCGCCTGCCGGCAGGCGCTGAAGGCGGCCGCCGGCATTGCCACGCATATCGACAAGCTCAACGAGCTGCTGAGCCACGATCTGCGCCAGCCGATCCGCTTCGGCATCGGCATTCACGGCGGCGAGGTCATCATCGGCGACATCGGCTATCGCGATCACGTCGTCTTCACCGCGCTCGGCGATGCCGTCAACGTCGCCGCCCGCCTCCAGGACATGACCAAGACACTGGCCTGCGAGGCCGTCGTCTCGGACGAAGTCCGCCGCAGCGCGGGCCTTGCCGACGACGCTCTGCCGCAGCAGGAGGTCGCCATCCGCGGCCGCGACGAGCCGCTCGCCGTGCGCGTGGTGGCGGATGCGAGGGAGTTGGCCGCGCTGGTTGATCACGGCGCGCGCGTCGCGGCGTAGGGCGTAAGCCAAGCACGAGGTGGATACTGGAGTTTGCGTGAAGTACGGAGGCGGGTCTTGCTAAGACGCTTTCAATGTCGCCGAACCTGTCCGCCAGAGCGAGCGATGTTTCTCCCATTCTTACTTTCGTCCGTCTGGCTCATTCGTCGCGTCGGAAGGGTATGGGCGTCAGGTCGGAGAGACCGGCAAGGCGGGAGGTGGAAACAGGCCACCGTCTTCAGAGGGTGCGACGATACCACCCCAGGTGGCAGGCTTTTTGCTAAGCTACCGGCGACTGGAACGGCACCCGGAGCCTCGTGATGCTATCGACGCAACGTTCGCTTGCCACAGCCCAAATTGGCCGCAACAGCTTTCAGGAGATCGCTGAGTCCCGGACGCCCCTGCGTGAGGCCACCCTGGAGGCGTTCCGCCGCAGAAACGCGGTTCTCGACGGATTCTTCTACGACATCGGCAAGATCTCTCACGAGGAGGCTCTCAAGACGGCACCCTGGCTGGCGCGTGAAGGGGCAATCCTGATCGTCCCGCCAGCCGGCGCGGGCTCGCTCTGCCTCTGCAATACGGTGGAGGACTTCGCGAGCGCCGGCGGTGCAGATGTGCGTGTGCTCGCCGTGGCCGGCGTTGGGAGCTCAGCATTGGGGGCGGCGGCTTTCGCGCGCAACGTCGCGGACGCATTCGGGGTGACGGTCGCGGCCGTAGTGTCCGGTTACGGACTCGCGGATCTCCTCACCGAGGCGCTGGGTGGCTGGTTCTGGTTCGGCATCCTGAACCGTCTGCGCCACCAGTTCGAGAGCCTGGACGAGATGAGCCGGGCCCTTAACCGACGCGAGGTGCTCAACGAGACGGTCTCACCTCTTGAACTCGGCCGGGTCAGCCTGGATACCCGAACCGTCATGGCGTTGCTTTCCGATCGCCGCTTCAGCTTTTCCGCAATAGCGGGGCACTCCAAAGGCAACCTCGTCATCTCGGAGGCCCTGTACGAGTTGGAACGGCAGCCGGCGGGAGAGCCCATTCCTGGGGACAAGTTCTGGATCATTACGGTGTCGGCGGCGGTCGCGATGCCCCCACGCTACGGGAAGATCATCGATGTCATGGGCACGATTGACGGGTTTGGCGCGCTCAATTCGACAGTTGGAGTTTCTATCGAGAAACGCTGTGCACTCTCTTGGCACCACACCAATACGGACCTGCCCTTTCACCTTCCCGTCACACAGGCGTTCAGGGAGCTCATCAGCGAGCGAAACGTGACTGTCTGAGCTGCATTTGTTGAGGATGGCCGGGCCAGACGGGGCTCGATTGCTGCCAAGGTGCTTCTACGATGGGACATTCCCCTAGAGGATAGAACCCTCACCCGCGTGCGGGAAGATGCTTCGCATCGCCCCGGGGCGCGACCTCTCCCGCAAGCGGGAGAGGTGCACCACCGCCTCGGCCACAGGCTTGGGCTCAATCTCATAGAAAACGTAACACCGGTCTGCTGCAACGCAGCGGCATGGGCTCGCTGCGAAAGCACGAATTGACTTCATCCAGATCGTTGCGACAGATGAGCGCAGGATCGCGGTGATGACCGCCGGTCCAACGAAAAGCTCCGGGAGGAGAAAGCATGTTCGATCGACGCGACCTGCTCAAAGGAGCGGGCCTTGCCGCCATGGCGGCCGCACTGAACTCCACCAAAGCGCTGGCGCTCGACAACCTCACCCTGCCCTTTGCCAATGGCGAGCGGCCGCTGGTGAAATATCCGCAGAAGCGGCCGATGATCGGCCTGACCAGCCGCCCGCCGCAGCTCGAAACGCCATTTGCGGTGTTCAACGACGGCCCGATCACGCCGAACAATGCGTTCTTCGTGCGCTATCACCTCTCCGACCTGCCCTACAATCTCGATCCCGACACGTTCACGCTCGAGGTCAAGGGCAAGGTCGACAAGCCGCTGACATTGTCGTTGAAGGACATCAGGAAGATGAAGGCGACCGAGATCGTCGCCGTCAATCAGTGCTCCGGCAACAGCCGCGGCTTCTTCGAACCGCGCGTCGCCGGCGGCCAGCTCGCCAACGGCGCCATGGGCTGTGCGCGCTGGCGCGGCGTACCGTTGAAGGCGGTGCTGGAGATGGCCGGCGTGCAGGCCGGCGCCAGGCAGGTCACCTTCAACGGCATGGACGGCCCCGTCAGCGACAAGACGCCCGACTTCGTCAAGGCGCTCGATCTCGATCATGCCGCCGACGGCGAGGTGATGCTGGCCTATGGCATGAACGGCGAGGATCTGCCGTTCCTCAACGGCTTCCCGTTGCGGGTGATCGTGCCTGGCTATTACGGCACCTACTGGGTCAAGCACCTCAACGAGATCACGGTCATCGACAACGTCTATGACGGCTTCTGGATGAAGTCGGCCTACCGTATTCCCGACACGCCCAACAACGCGGTCGAGCCCGGCACCGCGCCGAAGGCGACGATTCCGATCAACCGCTTCACGATCCGCTCCTTCATCACCAACATCCCCGACGGCGCCAAGCTGAAGGCCGGTCGCACGACCCTGCGCGGCATCGCCTTCGACGGCGGCAAGGGCATCAAGCAAGTCGAGGTCTCCGCCGACGGCGGCAAGACCTGGGCCAGCGCCAAGCTCGGCAAGGATCTCGGCAAATACGCGTTCCGCGAATGGAAGCTGCCGGTGAAGCTCGCGGCCGGCAGCCACGAGCTGAAGGTCCGCGCCACCGGCAATGGCGGTGAGAACCAGCCCGACACGCCGCGATGGAACCCGGCGGGTTATCTACGCAATGTCGTCGAAGCGGTCCGCGTGACGGTGGCCTAAGGGAGAATGATCATGCAGCGCACCGTTCTCCTCGCCGTGCCCCTCGCCCTTGCTGCCGCGGTAGGGGCGGCGCTTGCGGCGCCGATGAATTACAAGACCCCCGACGAGGTCGCCGCCTTCAAGCCCGGGCCCAATCTCGAGATCGTGCAGGGCAATTGCAGCGCCTGCCATTCGTCCGACTACATCGCCACACAGCCAGCGATGAAGGACAAGAAGGCCTTCTGGCAGGCCGAGGTGACCAAGATGATCAAGGTCTATGGCGCACCGATCGACGATGCCGATGTCAGCAAGATCGTCGACTACCTGGCCGCGACTTATTGACGGAGGGGACGACACTCGCAGTCAATTGACCGCGAAACGGGCAAATCCGGTAAAATCGCTGCGAAGTTGAGCCGAATTCGGTGAAATGCCGATGTGGTTTGAGCTACCAAGCCTGCCACATTCCGCGTATCCTGTTAGGACCGAACCGGCCGGTTGGCGGGGACTGGCGGTTCGAGATCTCGGAGGAAGACCCGCGGAGAAGTCGTGATGGCTAAAGGTACGGTCAAGTGGTTCAACCCGACGAAGGGTTATGGATTTATCCAGCCTGCGTCGGGTGGCAAGGATGTGTTCGTGCATATCTCGGCAGTGCAGAAAGCCGGTTTGTCCACGCTGAACGAGGGACAGACGGTGGAATACGAAGAGATCGCAAACCGGGGCAAGACCTCCGCAGAGAACCTCAAAGTATAAGCCCGCGCCAGCCTTTGCTGCCTCCCGGACCCATCCGGGAGCGGGGCCAAAAAAATTTCAGAAGACGGCCAGTGCATTCGACGACAGGCGTTGCGATTGCACAGGGATAGCTATTTTTCCTGCAAAGGCCGCGTATCAACGCCACAGCAATGACAATCGCGACGGCATTTCCGTCAGCCCACCGGCAACGGTGCGTCGCGCTTGATCTCCTCCATCACCGCATAGGTCCGCGTCTCGCGCACACCCGGCATCGACAGCAGGGTCTCGCCGAGAAAGCGTCGATAGGCGGTCATGTCGGCGAGCCGCGCCTTCACAAGATAGTCGAAGCCGCCGGCAACCATGTGACACTCCAGCACCTCGGGCGCGAGTTTCACGGCACGGGCGAAACGCTCGAAATTGTCGGGCGTGGTCTTGTCCAGCAGCACCTCGACGAACACCAAGAGGCCAAGGCCAAGCCGGTGCGGGTTGAGCCGCGCGCCATAGCCTTCGACGAAGCCCTCGCGCTGCAGGCGCTTCAGCCGCTCGCCGATCGACGTCGGCGAGAGCCCGATGCGCTCGGCGAGCTCGACATTGGCAATGCGGCCATCCTCCTGCAAAATCGCGAGGATCTTCCGGTCGATTCGATCCAGTTCCATATCTTATGAGGCAAGCTTGGTTACAATCTTTATTTTCTAAGGCAATATTGCTAACTTGTCTATCGAACTACGGTAACGCGGGCCTTATCCTGGATTTCAACCACAGGACACGCCATGCCGAACATTCCGCCGCCCTTCTCCGCGCCCTATGCGCCCGATGATGCCGAGATCGCCGCACGGCTCTTGCCAGCCGCGCCGCTCAGCCCGCCGCAGGAGGCGCGGATCGACCGCACCGCGACCCGGCTGATCGAGGCCATCCGCAAACGCGACGACCGGCTGGGCGGGGTCGAGGACATGCTGCGGGAGTTCGCGCTCTCGACCAAGGAGGGCCTCGCTCTGATGGTGCTGGCAGAGGCGCTGCTGCGCGTGCCCGATGCGCGCACCGCCGACCAGTTCATCGAGGACAAGCTCGGCGAGGGCGACTTCATCCATCACGAGACCAAGTCCACGGCGTTCCTGGTCAACGCCTCGGCCTGGGCGCTCGGCCTGTCGGCACGGGTGATCCAGCCCGGCGAGACGCCGGACGGCACCATCGGCCGTCTGGTGAAGCGGCTCGGGGCGCCTGCCGTGCGCACCGCCACGCGCCAGGCGATGCGGCTGATGGGCAATCATTTCGTGCTCGGCGAGACCATCGAGCAGGCGCTGGAGCGGGGGAAGCCGCGGTCGGGCCAGAAGCCGCGCTATTCCTTCGATATGCTTGGCGAAGGCGCCCGCACGGCCACCGACGCCAAGCGTTATTTCGACGCCTATGCCAGCGCGATCGAGACCATCGGCAAGGCGGCCGGCAGCCATCCCCTCCCGGACCGGCCGGGCATCTCGGTCAAACTTTCGGCGCTGCATCCGCGCTTCGAGGCGATCAGCCGCGACCGCGTGATGGCCGAGCTGGTACCGCTGCTGCTCGACCTCGTGCAGCGCGCCAAGGCGCATGACCTCAACTTCACCGTCGATGCCGAGGAGGCCGATCGGCTGGAGCTGTCGCTCGACGTGATCGCGGCGACGCTCGCCGATGCGTCACTTGCCGGCTGGGATGGGTTCGGGTTGGCGATCCAGGCCTATCAGAAGCGCGCGAGCGCGGTGATCGACTATGTCGATGCGCTGGCCCGCGCGCATGATCGCAGGCTGATGGTGCGCCTCGTCAAGGGCGCCTATTGGGACACCGAGATCAAGCGCGCGCAGGAGCGCGGGCTCGACGGCTATCCCGTGTTCACGCGCAAGGCGGTGACGGATCTGAACTATGTCGCCTGCGCGAAGCAGCTGCTGGCGTTGCGGCCGCGCATCTTCCCGCAATTTGCCACCCACAACGCGCTGACGGTTGCGACCGTGCTGGAGCTTGCCGGGACCAGCGGCGGCTTCGAGTTCCAGCGCCTGCACGGCATGGGCGAAGCGCTGTACGAGCAGCTCGCCAAGGATCATCCCAATATTGCCTATCGCACCTATGCGCCGGTCGGCAGCCATCGCGACCTGCTCGCCTATCTGGTGCGGCGGCTGCTGGAGAACGGCGCCAACTCGTCCTTCGTGGCGCAGGCGGCCGATTACCGCGTGCCGGTGCCCGCGCTGTTGCAGCGTCCCGCCGATGCCATCGCGAAGCCGCAACAGGCGGCGCATTCCAGGATTCCGCTGCCCGGCGATCTCTTTGCGCCGGAGCGGCGCAATTCGCGCGGCGTGGAGTTCGGTGAGCGTACCGCACTTGCCCAGTTGCTCGCTGACGTCAGGGCCGAGGCGGCTGATCTCGGCCCCATTACCGACGCAACGCCGGACCAGGCCAACGCGGCGGTGATTGCTGCGCGCGCCGGATTCGCCGGCTGGAGCCGGACGCCGGCGGCCACGCGCGCGGCGGCACTCGAGCAGGCCGCGCATCTGCTGGAGAGCCGCAGCGCGCATTTCATCGCGCTCTTGCAAGCCGAGGGCGGCAAGACGCTCGACGATGCGCTGTCCGAATTGCGCGAGGCCGCCGATTTCTGCCGCTACTATGCCGCGCAGGGCCGCAAGCTTTTCGGAAGCGAGGCCGCCATGCCGGGCCCGACCGGCGAAAGCAACGCGCTCGCCATGCGCGGCCGCGGCGTGTTCGTCGCGATCTCGCCGTGGAATTTTCCGCTGGCGATCTTCCTCGGACAGGTCTCGGCAGCGCTGATGGCCGGCAACAGCGTGGTGGCAAAACCCGCCGAGCAGACGCCGCGCATCGCGCGCGAGGCCGTGGCCCTGCTCCACGAGGCCGGCGTCCCCAGGAGCGCGCTGCATCTCGTCACCGGCGCCGGCCGCATCGGCGCCGTGCTGACCGCGCATGCGGATGTCGCGGGGGTCGTCTTCACGGGCTCGACCGAAGTGGCGCGCCAGATCAACCGAACGCTCGCTGCCAAGGACGGGCCGATCGTGCCGCTGATCGCGGAGACCGGCGGCATCAACGCCTTGATCGCGGATGCCACCGCACTGCCGGAGCAGGTCGCCGACGATGTCGTGACCTCCGCGTTCCGCTCCGCCGGCCAGCGGTGCTCGGCGCTGCGGCTCCTGTTCGTGCAGGAGGACGTTGCCGACCGCATGATCGAGATGATCGCGGGCGCGGCGCGCGAGCTCCGGATTGGCGATCCCGCGGATGTCTCCACGCATGTCGGGCCAGTGATCGATGACGACGCCAAGCAGCGGCTCGACGCGCATATCGCGCGGATGAAGAGCGAGGCGCGGCTGCACTTTGCAGGCCACGCGCCGGAGGGATGCTTCGTCGCGCCGCATATCTTCGAGCTCAAGGAGGCCGGCCAGCTCACGGAGGAAGTGTTCGGCCCGATCCTGCATGTGGTGCGCTATCGCGCCGAAAACCTCGAACGCGTGCTGGCCGCGATCGAGCGCACCGGCTACGGACTCACGCTTGGTGTTCATTCCCGCATCGACGACACGATCGAGGCCATCATCGACCGCGTCCAGGTCGGCAACATCTACGTCAATCGCAACATGATCGGCGCCGTTGTCGGCGTGCAGCCGTTCGGCGGCAACGGCCTGTCAGGCACCGGCCCTAAGGCCGGCGGGCCGCACTACCTCGCGCGGTTTGCGACCGAGCAGACGGTGACGATCAACACCGCTGCTGCCGGCGGCAATGCGGCATTGCTTGCGGGGGATGAGTGAGGCCCTGCGTCGGGCGCCGTTGCATCCCTCGGAAACATCGGTCTAATGCTCCCACGATAGTCCCGCGCCAATTCCAGCGCGCGGGAAACGACAGCAGCGAGGGAGCAACGCCGCGATGGAAAAAGGCATTTTCTCGGGCCTGAAGGTTCTGGACTGCGCGAGCTTCATCGCAGCGCCCGCGGCCGCGACGGTGCTGTCGGATTTCGGCGCCGACGTCATCAAGATCGAGCCGCCGGGCGCCGGCGATCCCTACCGCAATCTGCCAAACCTGCCGGGCTATCCCTCAGGCGAGCACAATTTCGCCTGGCTGCTCGAGGCCCGCAACAAGAAGAGCATCGCGCTCGACCTGTCCAAGCCGGAGGCTCAGGCCGTGCTCTACAAGCTCGTGGCGGAAGCCGACGTCTTCATCACCAACATGCCGCCGCCGGTGCGCGCCAAGCTCGGCATCACCTATGACCACCTCGCCCATCTCAACGACCGGCTGATCTACGCCTCCTTCACCGGCTATGGCGAGAAGGGCGAGGAGGCCAACAAGCCCGGCTTCGACAGCAACGCCTATTGGGCGCGCTCCGGCCTGATGGACCTCGTCCGCGCCGACATCGACACCACCCCGGCCCGCTCGGTCGCCGGCATGGGTGACCATCCCTGCGCCATGGCGTTCTATGGCGCGATCGTCACCGCGCTCTATCAGCGCGAGAAGACCGGCAAGGGCTCGCATGTCGCCTCCAATCTGATGGCGAACGGGGTGTGGGCCGCCAGCGTGCTGGCACAGGCCAAGCTCTGCGGCGCCAAGTTCGGCGAGCGACGCCCGCGCGAGCGCGCGCTGAACGCGGTCGCCAACCACTATCAGTGCAAGGACGGCCGCTGGCTGATCCTGTCGCTGCTCAACGAGGAGAAGCAGTTTCCGACGCTGGCGCGCTGCCTTGGCCGCGAGGACCTGATCGACGATCCTCGCTTCGCCACCAAGGCCGACAGGCATGCCCGCTCCGTCGAGCTGATCAAGATCCTGGACGAGACCTTCGCCACCAGGGATCTCGCCGAATGGCGCAAGATCCTGGACGGCAACGGCCTCGTGTTCGGCGTTGTCGGCATTCTCGACGACATCCCAAACGACAAGCAGATGCTCGACTCCGAGGTGCTGGTGCCGTTCGAGAACGACACCATGCTGACCATCAACAGCCCGATCTGGATCGACGGCACCAAGAAGGTCCAGCCGCGCAAGCCGCCCGGCGTGGGCGAGCACAGTGACGAGATCTTGCGCGGCGCGGGATACGACGAGGCGGCGATCAAGCAGTTGCGGGCAAAGGGGGCTGTGGGGTAAGGGCGCGGCGAGTCACGTACACAGCCGTCGAGCGGGGAAGAGGTAAGAAGATCATCGCAGCGCCAACCAGCCCAGCGTGAACAAAATCCCGCCGACGATCACCACCACCGCGACCGCCCAGGTGCTGACGCGGATGCTGCCGGTGACCTGCTTGGCTTCTTCATTGCGCGCAATCTCGCGATTGCGCGCCTTATTGGCATTGCCTGTATCTGTCATCGGTCATCCAAATCGCTTGTTGGCTTTATCTTGCGCGTGATCTTTTCGGAAAACCGCTACACACTTTTCCGGATCACGCGCTAACGCGTCTTGATGAAGCACATGCCGATGCGGCTGGAGGTTGCCGCAGCCTGACAGGTGAGACCTTTAGCACAGCTCCATGACGTAAAACTCTTGTCCGCCGTTCCCGATCCCTGATTTTGCAAGGAACAATGCGCGCCCCAGCCGTCCTGATATTCGGTGCCGGCGAGTTCGCGGCTGCCGCGGGTCTGCGGCCGGCTGGCAAATCCGCGTGAGAAATCAGGGCGTTTGCCCGCGGCGAACGCGGTCAGGATGTCGCGGCGGCGGAGCTGGTCGCCGAAGAAATGCGGCGAGGCCGCTACGATGGAGGAGTTCGACGAACTGTCCGCGAACCAGTCGACGCCCGGGAAATGGAAGCCGCCGATGCCGCGGGTCTGGTGACAGCCGGCGCAGGTGACGTCGTTGAGACGGCGCTGGAAGCCGGCGACCGAGCGGACGTTCTGCATGTCGACGCCGCGCGCCGCCGCCCGCTTCAGCGCGCCGACCACGTCGTTGTCGGAGTAGACGGGATCGCCCCTGCCTTCCCCGTCTCCTTCGCCCTGCATCATGCCGAATTCCGGCTGCAGCGCCGACGCATCGAGGCCGGCCGGCGTCGGCACCACCGCGGCCTTGGCCAGGAATTTTTCCGGGATCAGCACCGTGCCGCGATCGAACTCGCGCAAATTCTCGGGCGCGAGCAACCAGTCCCGGAAGTCGCGGCGCAGCGCGTCGTCGGCAAGGATCCGGTCGCGATCGATCTGGTTCTCCAGCGTCGATTCCTCGAAACGTTTGGTGGCAGGGTCGTATTTGAACACCTTGAGCAGGTAGTCGGAGCGGAAATCATGCAGCGCCGATTTCGGCGCGATGGAGACCTGGATGTTGGTCTCGATGCGGTCGAGCATGGCGTCGTAAGGGGAGATGCGACGGCCGATCAAGCCTTGCCAGTCGCCATTGTCGAGCCAGCGCCGCGCGATCTCGGCGCAACTGACCGGCTTGCCGTTCGCATCCGTCTGGCGCGCGTCGCGCGCCTTCATCACCAGGTTGAGCGTCATCGGCAGGCGCGTTGCGGTCTTGCTGCCGTCCGGTCTGCTGTCGAATCGCGCGAGACGGTAGATCAGCCGGATCTCGCCGCAGGACTCCTCCGAGACATAGGCGCGGTCCATGCGGTTGACGATGCCGACCAGCACGAAACGCGTGTCGCGCGATGTCAGATTGGCCCGATCGAACAATTGCGCGTCAAAGCCCTCGCCGACGCCGATGGTCTCGCCGGGATATGTCTCCCTGTAGCGCGAGACATAGCGGTCGAGCTCCGCCTCGATCGCGGGAGGAATTGGCGCGAGCTGCGGCAGCGACGCGAACATCAGGTCCGTCGTGAGTGGACCATCGGCATTCCGCTCCGGCGACAGCAAACGTGAGATGCTGAGCGCATCGCTCTGGTCGAGCCGGCGCAACAGATCGGGATCGGTAATCGCCGTGCCGCGCGAAAGCTGCGCGGTCTCCGCCGCCGAAAGCGAAACGATCCCGCCCATCAATGCGGCGACAGCAATGAGAATTCGCAGCGCGCGGCTCATGCCTGAGGTAACACCGTGCAGGCACGCCTATTCAAGTAAAAAGGCGCCTCACTCGGTGGTGAAGCGCCTTTTCGAAAGGCGAATAGCTCAGCGCCCGACGATCAGGCCCTTGCTGGTGACGACGACCCAGCGGCCGTCCTGGCGGCGGATCGCATCGACGCGACCGACCCCCGGGATGGGATCTCCGGGATAGACCTCGTAGAGGCCGTCGCGGCCCTCGATCAGCGCAGCGCCGTTGGAGGCGTTGCGCAGCCTCCAGCCTTCGATGGTCGGCAGGCGGCCGACTTCGGTCTTGGGCGCGGCGGGAACCGGAGCCGGAGCAGCTGCGGCGGTCGCGACCTGGGCCGGTGCGATCGAGCCGGTGGTCTCCTTGGCGGGCACGGCGGCTGCGTCCTGGGCAGGCGCGGCCGGCGGCGTGGCGCGCAGCTTGTCGACGGCCTCCGACAGCTTGGCGATCTTGGCCAGCGGCTCGGCCTGGGCCTTCTCGAGCTTGTCGAGGCGGTCGTTGGTCCGGTTGACCTGGCTGACGCCGGTCTTCGAGCTATGCTCGACATTGGCCTTCAGCGCGACGAGATCGGCATCGATCCGAGCGACCGACGCATCCAGCGCGCTGGTGTCGGCGACCTGCACCGGCGCTTGCGCCGGGGCGGCGAAACGCATCACGCCGGCGGTGGCGAGCGCGCCGCTGATCGCGCCGACGCAGGCCGCAATCGCCACCACTGCGGCCATCGCCGACAGGCGGCGCTTGCCGCCGGTCTCGCGCGGCTCCTCCGCCTTCACATGGGGGGCAAACTCCTCGCGGTCCCAAGAGCCGTCCCAAGAACGGTCCGAGGGCGCCATCACGATCAGCTTGCCGGGCTTCGGCTCGGGCTTGGTCTCGGCCTTGGGTTCATCCTTGGCCTCATCCTTGGCCTCGATCTTCGGCGGCTCGACCTTGACCGGGTCAGGCTTCGGCGGCGCCTCATGGTCGGGGGCAATCGAGGGGGCCTCGATCCCGGCGACAGCCTGCGGCGCGGTCGAGGCGGCGTCGACGGCGTCGTTCTCCTGGGCAGCCTGCACGGGCATTGGTTCGCTCACGGCTCAAATACTCCAGTCTCGGTTGACCTTTTGGTAACTTTCATTGCTTGCGAAATCCTTACCTCCGGACCCGCTTACCGAAATTTTAGGAACTCGTCCGGGGCCGAATTGGGCCGGGAAAATGGAACCGGTGTGGCGCCGCGCAACAAATTGTCAGCGGGGAGCGGCAATGGGGCGCATTGCGTTGCGGCAGCCCGTTGCTTGCAACAACGTCACTGCGCGCTGCTCCGCGGAGGCAGCCTGGATTGCTCCGTCGCAAGGGCTCCTCGCAATGACGAAAGCGGGCAGCGCCGGCTCTGCATTGCTCACGTCGTTACATCACCACGGGTGCATCCGGCAGCTCGTTCGAATGCGAACCCTGCGGTGGGAAATGCCGGGCCAGTTCGCGGGAGACGGCCTCGATGCCGGCGATCACGCCGCGCTCGAACTGGCCTGATCTGAACTCCGCCTCCATCGCGCGGCAGATGTTCTCCCAGCCCTGCGCGCCGACCTTCAAGTCGATGCCACGGTCGGCCACGATCTCGACGTCGCGGTCGGCCAGCAGGAGATAGATGAGGACGCCGTTGTTGTGCTCGGTGTCCCAGATGCGCAGATGCGAGAACACGTCCAGGGCGCGCGCGCGTGCAGGCTGGTTGCGGAACAGCGGCGCACCGTCGAGCGCGCCTTCGACCACGAAGCGGACCTGGCCGGAATGGGTGGCTTCGCCCCGCTTGATCGCCTGCTCGATGCGATCGAGCACGGCTTGCGGAAAAATCTGTTTCGCCCGCCAATGATGCTGCACGAGATGTCGGGCAACGCGTTTGATGCTCATGACCGCTACCAGCTCCCCGAGGCGCCGCCGCCGCCGAAACTGCCCCCGCCGCCGCTGAAGCTGCCGCTGTCGCTCGACGAGCCGCTACTCCAGCCGCCTCCCGAGGAGCCGCTCGACCAGCCTCCACCGCGCGACGACCCCGTGCTCGGTCCCATCCCCGCAAACAGATCGGCGATGAATCCGATAATGAAGCCGAGGACACCGAGACCGATGGCAAACGCAAAAGAGCCGAGAATGAACCAGGCGAACACGGCGACAATGCCGCCGGTCGCCAATGATCCGAGCAGTCGCCCCAGCATGGCCCGGAAGACCCCCCCGACCCCGATCGATGCGAACAGCGTCACGATCAGGAGCGGCCCGAGATCGTCCAGGCTTCCGAAGTGGGCGGCCGGTGAAGGAACCGGCAGCGGCTCGCCGTCGATCACGCGGATCATGCGATCGACGCCGTCGGAGATGCCGCCGGCAAAATCGCCGGTCCTGAATTTCGGCGTGATGATCTCGTCGATGATCCGCCGCGAGGTGACGTCGGTGAGCGCGCCTTCGAGTCCGTAGCCGACCTCGATGCGCAAATGCCGGTCGTTCTTGGCGACGACGAGGATCGCGCCGTCATCGATGTTCTTGCGCCCGAGTTTCCAGGCCTCGGCGACGCGGATCGAGAACTGCTCGATCGTCTCCGGCTGTGTCGTCGGCACGATCAGGACGGCGATCTGGCTGCCCTTGCGGTTCTCGAAGTCACGCAGCTTTTGCGAAAGAGTGGCGACGTCGGCGTTCGACAGCGTGCCGGTCTGATCGACCACACGGCCGGTGAGCTCCGGCACGGCGACGTCGGCGTGGGCGGGGATGACGAAGACGAAGAAGAGTGCGACGGCGACGAGCGCGCGCCACACCCTCACTGTCATCGCCCGCGAAGGCGGGCGATCGAGTATTCCAGCGGCCGCAGGGCTCGAACTGTGATGCCGCGGCGTACTGGATTCCCCGCCTCCGCGGGGAATGACATCAGTGGATGGGGTAAAGCGCATTCGCAAACGGCGTGCGCTTACTTCGACGGCGCTGGTGCCGGGTTGAAGTCCACCTTCGGCGCGGTCGAGATCGCTTTCTCGTTCTCGACCGAGAAGTTCGGCTTCTCCTTGTAGCCGAACATCATCGCGGTGAGGTTGCTCGGGAAGGAGCGGATCGTGACGTTGTAGTCCTGCACCGCCTTGATGTAGCGGTTGCGGGCCACGGTGATGCGGTTCTCGGTGCCCTCGAGCTGTGACATCAGATCCTTGAACAGGGCGTCCGATTTGAGCTGCGGATAATTCTCGGTGACGACCAAGAGGCGCGACAATGCGCTGGAGAGCTCGCCCTGGGCAGCCTGGAATTTCTGGAACGCGGCGGGATCGTTCAGCACCTCCGGCGTTGCCTGGATGCTGCCGACCTTGGCCCGCGCATTGGTGACGCCGAGCAGCACGTCCTTCTCCTGCTGCGCGAAGCCCTTCACCGAATTGACCAGGTTGGGCACGAGATCGGCGCGGCGCTGGTACTGGTTCACGACCTCGGACCAGTTGGCCTTAATCTGCTCGTCCTCGCTCTGGATCGCGTTGTAGCCGCAATTGGTCAGGCTCAGCGAGGCCAGGGCGGCCAGCACGGTCAGAATCTTGCGCATCAAATTTCTCCCGGTGGAATCCGGCGCAAACTATCAGATTGCGCGCGCGAGGAAAGCAGCCGGCTGACGCAAGCCTCTTGCCTATCGCAGGCCGACATAGTCAACTCCGGCAAAACAAAAGCGGAAACGGCAGGGGGAACGCGATGTCCTCGTTCGAGACTATCCTCGTGGAACGGCCGGAGCCGGCCATCGTCCGGGTCGTGATGAACCGGCCCGAGGCGCGCAACGCACAGAACCTGCAAATGACCTACGACCTCAACGCCGCCTTCGACGCGGCGGTGCAGGACGATACGGTCAAGGTCATCATCCTCGCCGGCAATGGTCCGCATTTTTCCTCCGGCCACGACCTGCGCCCGGGCGGCAAGAACGCAGCCGGCGCCGATTTTCCGCCGATCGGAAATTGGGGCGGCTTTGCCGAGCCCAATGCCCATGGCCGCTTTGCGCGCGAGCAGGAGATATATCTCCAGATCACGCGGCGCTGGCGCAACCTCGCCAAGCCGACCATTGCCGAGGTGCACGGCAGGTGCATCGCCGGTGGCCTGATGCTCGCCTGGGCCTGCGACCTCATCGTCGCCAGCGACGATGCGCAGTTCTGCGACCCCGTCGTGACCATGGGCGTCTGCGGCGTCGAGTGGTTCGTGCATCCCTGGGAGCTCGGGCCGCGCAAGGCCAAGGAGTTCCTGTTCACCGCCGACAGCTGGAGCGCGCAGGAGGCGCATCAGCTCGGCATGGTCAACCAAGTCGTGCCGCGCGCGGAGCTGTCGTCGCGCGTGCTGGAGCTGGCGCGCCGGATCGCGACAAAACCGGCCTTCGCGCTGAAGCTGACCAAGGAGGCCGTCAACCGCTCGGTCGACGTCATGGGCCAACCCGCCGCGATCGATCAGGCCTTTGCGCTGCATCAGCTCTGCCACGCGCATAATCTCCAGGAGTTCGGCATGATCGTCGATCCCTCGGGCCTGCATCCCTCCGTGCGCAAGCCGCCGACGGCCGCGGAGTAGCGATATGGACCTCAATCTCAGTGACGAGCAAAAGTTGCTGCGCGAAAGCGCAGAACGCTTCGTGGCCGAAAGCTACGATGCCGCTCACCGCCGCAAGATGGCGAACGATCCGCTCGGCTTCAGCCCGGATGTATGGAAGCAATTCGCCGAGCTCGGCTGGCTGGCGCTGCCGCTTCCCGAAGACTTCGGCGGGCTCGGCGGCGGCGCGGTCGATGTCGGGATCCTGATGGAAGCCTTCGGCCGCGGACTGGTGTCGGAGCCCTATGTCGCGACGGTGGTGCTGGGCGCCGCGCTGATCGAGCGATGCGGCACTACCGAGCAGAAGCAGGCGAGCCTGCCCAAGGTCGCGGACGGATCGCTGAAGCTCGCGTTGGCGCATTCCGAGCGCGCGGCACGGTTCGATCTCGCCAAGGTCGCAACCAGCGCCACCACGACGGCGCAAGGCTGGCGCCTGTCCGGCAGCAAGATCGCCGTGCTCGACGGGCATGCTGCCGACGAGATCATCGTCTCCGCTCTGATGCATGACCACCGCGGCCCTTCGGGGCGGATCGGCCTGTTCGTGATGCCAGCCACAGTGCCCGGCCTTGTGATCTCCGACTATGCACGGCTCGGCGGCGGGCGCGCCTGCAATATCGAGCTGTGCGACGTGCATCTGCCTGCAGACGCCTTGCTCGGCGACGGCGACAACGCGCTGCCCGCGATCGAATGGGCCGTCGACCGCGCCATGGCTGCGCTCGGCGCGGAAGCCGTCGGCATCATGCAGACGCTGCTCGACACCACGCTCGAATACACCAAGATCCGCAAGCAGTTCGGCCGGCCGCTCTCCGCCAACCAAGTGATCCGCCACCGCCTCGCCGACATGGCGATGCAGGTCGATGAATCCCGCTCGATGGCGCTGCGCGCTTCGCTCAAGGCCGACAGCACGCCAATCGAGCGCGCGCGGGCTGCCTCGGGCGCGAAGGCGAAGATCGGCAGATGCGCGCGCTTCGTCGGCGAGCAGTCGATCCAGCTCCATGGCGGCATGGGCGTGACCGAGGAGCTCGAGGTCGGCGCCTATTTCAAGCGGCTCGTCGCCTTCGACACGCTGTTCGGCGGCAGCGCGCACCATTATGCCCGCCATGCCGAGCTGGGCCGCACCACCGCGCCCGCCTGACACTGGGAGAGCCTCATGGATCTGTCGTTCAATGCCGAGGAACGCGCCTTTCAGGACGAGGTGCGCGGCTTCATTGCCAAGAACCTCACCGAGGAGATGAAGCACGCGACCGCGCTGACGCCGTCGGTGTTCTCCGATCCTGATATCGGCATGGCCTGGCAGCGCGCGCTGCACCGGCAGGGCTGGGGCGCGCCGGGCTGGCCGGTCGAGCATGGCGGGCCGGACTGGACGCCGGCGCAGCGCTGGATCTTCGAGACCGAATGCGCGAGGGCCGGCGTGCCCAATGTCAACGTGATGGGCGTGAAGATGGTCGGGCCCGTCATCATCGGCTTCGGCTCGCCGGAACAGAAGAACTTCTACCTGCCGCGGATTCTCTCCGGCGAGGATTATTGGTGCCAGGGCTATTCCGAGCCGGGCTCCGGCTCCGACCTGTCGTCATTGAAGACGCGAGCCGTGCGCGACGGCGATGACTACATCATCAACGGCACCAAGATCTGGACCACGCATGCCCATCACGCCAACCGCATGTTCGCGCTGGTCCGCACCAGCGACGGGCCGCGGCAGCAAGACGGCATCAGCTTCATCCTGATCGACATGAAGATCCCCGGCATCACCACGCGTCCCATTCTCACCATCGGCGGCGACCACGAGGTCAACCAGGTGTTCTTCGACGACGTGCGCGTGCCCGTGGCCAACCGGGTCGGCGAGGAAGGCAAGGGCTGGACCTACGGCAAATATCTGCTCGAGTTCGAGCGCGGCTCCGGCATCGCCTCGGCCAAGCTGCGCGAGGGCTTGAAAGCGATCGCAGGTCTCGCGGAGTCCGACCTCACCGGCCGAGCCATCGACAGCCCCGATATCGCGACGCGCATCTCCGAGGTCGAAGTCGACATCGACGCGCTGGAGATGACCGAGCTGCGCGTGCTCTCGGCCCTGCAGACCGGGCAAAATCCCGGTGCGGTGTCGTCGATCCTGAAGCTGCGCAACAGCGAGATCCGCCAGGCTGTGACGCGGCTCGGCGCCGACGTGATCGGGCACGACGCCCTCGCCGTCGAGCCGATGCGCCCGCTCTACAAGCTCAATCACGAGCCGGCGATCCCTGAGGAGATGCTGACGGTGATGCCGGAATATCTCAACGGCCGCGCCTACACGATCTTCGGCGGCACCTCGGAGATCCAGCGCGATATCATCGCGAAGATGATGCTGGGGATTTGAGCTCAAGGCTCTCTCCTCCGTCATTGCGAGGAGCTCTTGCGACGAAGCAATCCAGGCTGTCTCCTCGGAGATATTCCTGGATTGCTTCGCTGCGCTCGCAATGACGGTGTCGTTGAAGGCCTAACCCGCCCTCGCCTCCCTGATCGCCTGCCAGATCTTCTGAGGCGTCAGCGGCGTGTTCAGCTGGGTGATGCCGAGCTCGGCCAGCGCGTCCATCACGCCGTTGGTGACGCAGGGCGGGCCGCCGATGGCGCCGGATTCGCCGCAACCCTTGGCACCGAGCGGATTGGTACGGCAGGGCGCGGAATCATCCAGCGTCACCACGATCGGCGGCACGTCGTCGGCGCGCGGGATGCAGTAGTCCTGATAGCTCGCAGTGAGGAGCTGGCCGTCGGCGTCGTAGGAGACGCCTTCATACAGCGCCTGGCCGATGCCTTGCGCGACGCCGCCATGGATCTGCCCCGTCACCAGCATCGGGTTGACGGCGACGCCGACGTCGTCGACGGTCGTGTAGCGCACGACGCGCGAGACGCCGGTCTCGGGGTCGATCTCGACCTCGCAGATATGCGTGCCGTTCGGCCAGCTCGGGCCATCGACTTCGCCCTCGGAATCGACGCTGAGCTTGGCGCCGTTCTCCTTCTCCGCGAGATCGAACAGGCTGATGCGGCGGTCGGTGCCGACCACGGTGAGCATGCCGCCCTGATATTCGATGTCCTCGACCGAGGTTTCCAGCACGTTCGCCGCCCTCTCGCGCGCCTTCTGGATGAGATCATTCGAGGAAACCGCGACCGCCGTGCCGCCGACGAACAGCGAACGCGAGCCGACGCTGCCGAAGCCCATGGCGAGATCCGTGTCGCCCTGGACGACGTCGATCTTGTCCATGGGAATGCCGAGCGTGTCGGAGATCATCTGGGTGTAGGTGGTCTGCAGTCCCTGCCCCATCGCCATGGTGCCGGAATGCAGCACGACGCGGCCCTGCGAAGTCGCATGCAGGCTGACCTTCTCAGTATGGGCGCGACCTCCGGTCCATTCGATATAAGAGGTGAGCCCGCGGCCGTAGAGCAGGCCCTTCTTCTTCGCCGCCTTTTTGCGCGCGGCAAAGCCGTCCCAGTCCGCAAGCTTCACCGCGCGGTCGAGCATATGCGCGAAGGCACCGGAATCGTAAACCTGGCCCGCAGCATTCGTGTACGGCAGCTGCGCCGGCTTGATGTAGTTGGCTTTGCGGATCGCGCGCGGATCCATGCCGATCTTGCGCGCAGCAGCGTCGAACAGGCGCTCGACGATGAACACCGCCTCGGGACGGCCCGCGCCGCGATAGGCGCCGACCGGAGCGGTGTGGGTCATCACCGACTTCACCTCGAAATGCACCAGCGGCAGATCGTAGACGCCGGTCTGCACGAACGGCCCGAGCACCAGCGGGATGATGTTGGCAGCGCCGGAGGAATAGGCCCCGGTGCAGCCGATCGACTTGACGCGATAAGCCAGCACCTTGCCCTTTTCGTCCAGGGCAAACGAGGCCGTCGAGGTGAGATCGCGGCCATGGGTGCCGCCGACGAACTCGTCGGTGCGATCGCCGCGCCAGCGGATCTTCTTGTTCAGCTTGGTCGCGGCATAGGCCACGATGCCGTCCTCGGGATAGAGATTGGTCTTCTGGCCGAAGCCGCCGCCGATGTCGCCGACCAGCACGCGCACGCTGTCCTTGGGACGCTTCAGCACGGCTTCCGCCAGCACGTCGCGCGTCGAAGCCGGGGTCTGCGACTGCACGTGCAGGAGGAGACGTCCGGACTTCTTGTCGATCTCGGCGATGGTTGAGCGCGGCTCCATCGCGGAGGGCACCAGGCGCTGACTGACGATGTCGAGCTCGACGGTGTGCGCCGCCCTGGCCAACGCCTCGTCCACCTTGGCGGCATCGCCATAGCTCATGGCGCCGACGATGTTGTCGGGCGCCTCCGGCCACACCACGGGCGCACCTGATTTCACCGCCTCGACGGGATCGACCACCGCGGGCTGCACGTCATATTCGACCATGATCGCTTCGGCCGCGCTCTGGGCGTCGGCACGCGACGACGCCACCACGGCGGCGACGGCCTCGCCCGCATAGCGCACGATCTCGTGGGCGAGCAGGCGGCGCGGCGGCACCGTCATCGGCTTGCCGTCGGGGCGCTTGAAGATGTTCAGCGTCGGAATGGTGCCGATGTCGTCGTTGACGAGGTCGGCGCCGGTGTAGATCGCGGTGACGCCAGGCATCGACGCCGCGGCGCTGGTGTCGATCGAGGCAATCTTCGCGTGGGCGTGCGGCGAGCGCAGCACGTACAACCACAGCGCGCCCTCCTCAGGCTTGTCGTCGATGAACTGTCCCTTCCCGGTGAGCAGCCTCTGGTCTTCCAAACGCTTGACGGGCTGCCCCGCTCCGAAACGCAAATTGCCGGGAAGAATGTTCATTCCGCTATGTCCCTGAAATCCGGAAAACGACCGCGGCGGTTTTAGCCGATTTTGCGGTCGATACAACCGAGCCGCGGCACATCTGCATTGCGTGCCACGCCCATTTTGGCGGCAGAGATTGCCAGGTCAGATGGTTCGTCAGGAACGCTCGATGTCGATGATGCCGACATTCACGTCGCGGCTGTCCGAACCCCGCTTGACGGTGAGGCGGACGGACTTCCCGGCGCCCACCTGCTCCAGCGCATCGGTCAAATCGGCGAGGCGCCGCACCGGCTTGCCTTCGACGGCGGTGATGATATCTCCGACCGCACCCGTCGAGAAGTTGACGCCGCGAATCCCAGCCCGCTCGGCCGGACTGCCGGGCGCGGTGCGCACCACGATCACCCCTTCGACGCCAAGCCGGGTCGAGACATCCTCGCCGGCGGCCACGATACCGATGCCGGGCGTCGGCACGCGGCCGTTGCGGATGAGCTCGGGGACAATCCGGTTCACGACATCGACCGGCACCGCGAAGCCGATGCCGGCATTCGATCCCGACGGCGAGATGATCGCCGTGGTGACGCCGATCAGCCGGCCGGCAGAATCCAGCAGCGGCCCGCCCGAATTGCCCGGGTTGATCGCCGCATCCGTCTGAATGACGTTGGCGATCTCCCGGCCGCCATGGGTCGGGAGCCTGCGCTTGAGCGCGCTGATGATGCCGCTGGTCATCGATTGATCCAGCCCAAAGGGATTGCCGATCGCGAAAGCGGATTGTCCGACCTTCAAATCGTTCGAGCTGCCGAGTGCGATCGGCGGCGGAAGCTGGCGCACGCTGCGGATCCGCAACACCGCGAGGTCGTAATTGGGAGCCCGGCCGACGAGATCAACCTCGGCCACCTCACCCGAGGCGAAGCGCACGGCGATCTCGTTGCCATTGGCAACGACATGGTTGTTCGTCACGAGGTGCCCGTCGCGATCCCAAACGAACCCCGTACCGGAAGCGCCGCCGCCGCCCTGCCCTTCCTCGCCCATGAGAGGATTGGCGTCCGACTTGACGGCAACCTGGACGACCGAAGGTGATACGCGCTCGAAGATGTCGATGGTTGCCTTTTCGCCATCGGACAGCGGGCCGCGCTGCTCGACGGCGCGGGCGGATGGCGCCGCCCATGGGGCGAACGAGATCGGGACATGCAGGATCTTCGCGGACGTGACGGCGAGGAGCAGGCCGGCGGCGACGGCCGCGGCAATCGCATAGCGACGATTCATCGGGGATCACCGTCTCTTGTGCCGGATACGCTATCGGGACGCACATGCATGGGGTGACAGACCTCGCTCACGCAGCAACGTCGCAAACGAACGGAAGTTTCTCCGGGAGGTAATGACCTTTTTGCGTCCGGCACGGGTGCCGGGGCAAATTGCCGCGTGCAAGCAGCTAGGCCAGCTCGCGCAACGCCGCCTCCACGATCTTGCGTGCGTCGGCCGCCAGCGGCACCTGCGGCGGGACGGGGTCGCCGACGTCGTAGCCCTGGATCGACAGGCCGGCCTTGATGCAGGCGGCGAGATTGAAGCGGGCGAATGCCTCGTTGATGCGCCACAGCCGGCGCTGCAGTGCCATCGCCTCGTCCCAGCGACGGGCCTTGCAGAGCTCGTAGAGCGCAACGCTCTGGCGCGGGATGATGCAGGCAGGCCCGGCCATCCAGCCGAACCCGCCGATCAGCATCACCGCGGCAGGGATATGGGCGGAGGCCGAGAACACGCGCAAAGAATCGCCGCAACGGTTCATGATCGAGAGCAGCCGCCCGGTATTGGTCGAGGCGTCCTTGATGTAGCCGATGCGCGGATGCTCGGCGAGGCGTGCGATGACGTCGAGCGTGAGATCGGATCGCTGGAATTGCGGATTGGTGTAGATGACGACGGGGATGTCCACGGCATCGGCGATGGCACGGAAGTAGGATTCCACTTGCGAATCGGCGAGCGGAAAATAAGCCTCCAAAATCGCAAGGATGCCGTTAGCGCCGAGCTTCTGATATGCCCTCGCCTGCGCCACCGCGTCTGCCGTCGAGGTGGAGGCGACGCCGGCCACGACCGGCACACGGCCCTTGGCGGCTTCGATCGTGGTCTGCACGATCGCCAAGCGTTGCGCGGCATCGAGATAGGGGAACTCGCCGGTCGAGCCCAGCGGGGTCAAGCCATGCACGCCGGCGCCGATCAGGTCGTCGCAGAGCTTTGCGAGAACTTCGGTTCGGACAGCGCCATCGGCATCGACAGGCGAGACGAGATAGGGGAAGACGCCGTGGAGTTCGGACATATCGGATGTGGCTCCCGGTCAATTGGTTCGCGCACGATCGGTCTTACCAATGCCCGCGCCTGCGATCAAACCCTGAGCAGCCGCACACGCGTGCCCCAGGGATCGATCGCCTCGACCCCATCCGCGATCGTCGTGATCTTCACGCCACCCTTGCGCAGGCGCTCTTCCTGCGCGGCGAGCAATTCCGGCTTGGCCATCACCAGCGAGAACCAGGCAAGGCCCGTGCTCTGATCGTCGCGTTGGCCGGCGCCCTGACTCTGCCAGACGTTCATGCCGAGGTGATGGTGATAGCGGCCCGACGACAGGAACGCGGCGCCGCTACGGCGGCGGGTCGGATCGAGACCGATGGCCCCGTGATAGAAGCTTTCGGCCTGCGCGAGATCGCCGACGCGCAGGTGCATGTGACCGATGCGCATTCCGTCCGGCGCCTTGGCATAATCAGGAATGCGCGGGTTTGTCAGCGACAGCAGATCAGGGATGTTGAGTTCGTCGGTTGCCATCTTCACGCTGCCCTCGCTCCACTGCCATTGCGAGGGATCGCGATCGGCATAGACCTCGATGCCGTTGCCCTCGGGGTCGTCGAGATAGACCGATTCAGAGACGAGATGATCAGAAAAGCCCGACAGCGGCACACGATGCGAGGCGGCATGGACCAGCCAGCGCGCGAGATCCTTCCGCGTCGGCATCAGGAACGCGGTGTGATAGAGACCGGCCGCGGTGCGCGGCTCGATCGCCGCATCGGGACGGGCTTCCAGCACCAGCAGCGTGACGCCTGATGTGCCGAGCTTCGCAGCGGTGCCCGAGCGTTCCATCACGGTGAGCCCGATCACGTCGCGGTAGTAATCGGCAACCTTGTCGAGATTCCTGACCCGGAGCGTCACCATGCCGACACGCATCGGCGTCCGGCTGGCATAGGTCGGCCCGCCGCCCTGCGCATGGCCCTCGGCGCGTGCCGCGGCTGCGGCGGCCATCGCCAGCGAGGTCGTGCCAGCGAGCTGAAGCAGGGTGCGGCGGGTGAGATCGATGGTCATCGGGCGGAGCTCGCTGCAATGGTTGAGGGCCGTCGGGCGCAATGTCGGGCCGATTGCTACACGTTCCCGTGAGCGGCTCCCAATCACATGTTCGTCGGCTTTGGCCCTCCGGAGGGAGGCCCCAATGTCCTGGCCACCCGGCCAGTTTCGCAAACGCCTGCGACGCCCCAGATTGAGGACAGTTACAGGAGCCTGCCATGACCGACCTGACTGCCCTATCGTCCGCACTTGCGGACGTCGTGGCGCGCACCGCGCCGTCCGTTGTCTCCGTGCATTCGCATCGCGCCCGCGCCACCGGCTTCGCCTGGAAGGATGGTCTGATCATCACCGCCGACGAGGCACTGGCCGACGAGGGTGCTGTCGAGATCGGCCTGCCCGACGGCAGCCGGGCGGCCGCCACGATCGCCGGCCGCGACCATACGACCGACATCGCACTGCTGCGCACCGAGGCTTCCCTCACGCCGGTCAAGCTGTCAGCGACGGTCCCGCCCCTCGGGGCCCTGTCGGCGGTGGTTGCCACCAACCGCGATGCGCCGAGCGCGGCGCTCGGAATGGTATCGGCATCCGGCAAGAGCTGGCGCTCCTTGCGCGGCGGCGACATCGACGCGCGGATCGAGCTCGATGTCCGCCTGCGCGGCAGCCAGCAGGGCGGGCTCGCGCTCGATGCATCGGGCGACGCCTTCGGCATGGCCGTGCTCGGCCCGCGGCGGGTGCTGGTGATCCCGACGGCGACGATCGAACGGATCGCGTCCCAGCTCGAGGCGCGCGGCCGCATCGCGCGCGGCTATCTCGGCCTGGGGCTCCAGCCGGTGCGGCTCGACGACGGCATCGGCGCGATGGTGATGAATGTCGACGAGGCTGGACCTTCGGCTGCCGCAGGCATCCGCCAGGGCGACGTGATCGTGGCGGTCAACGACCAGAAATTGTCCGGCGTCCGCGCGCTGTCGCAGGCGCTGGGACCGTCGAGCGTCGGCGCGGTGATCGACATCGCGGTGCGCCGCGGAGGCGAGCCGGCCAGCTTCAAGGTCACGGTCGGCGAGAGGCCGGAGGCGTGAGCGCGAACAATTCACCCGAGGTTGTGCTGGCCCTGGAAATCGACGATCCCGCTCTCGCCGATCGCCTGGCGAAGCTGCTCGGCAGCGTCGCCGGGATTCGCCTTGCGGCGCCCGGCGAGCCAGCTGCGGCGACGGTGGTCGCCCGCGATCCGCGCGTCATGCCGGACGACATCGCGCTGACGCAGCGCGAGCTCGACGTGCTGGCGTTGATGGCCGAGGGCGCTTCCAACAAGATGATCGCGCGCCAGCTCGGCATCTCCGTGCATACCGTGAAATTCCATGTCGGCTCGCTGCTCGACAAGCTCGATGCGACCGGACGCACGGACGCGGTCGCGCATGCGGCTCGACGCGGCGTGATCGAGCTGTAGGCGAATGAATTTCTCCGCGTCATTGCGAGCGCAGCGAAGCAATCCAGGGTGTTTCCGCGGAGGGATTCTGGATTGCTTCGCTACGCTCGCAAGGACGTGGATAGAGCTGTCCTTTGGCGAGAAGGCGGGAGAGGACTAGCTCACACCCGCTTGCCGTTGTTCTTCTCCGCCGCGCGGCGCATGGCCTCGGCAAGCGCGCCGCCGCCACCGGACGATTCCTGCTTGCGCGGCGCCGAAGACGTCATGCGGGACGTGTTGCGACTGTTGTCGCGCTGCATGCCGGGGGCGTCCTTCTTGGCGCCGACCTCGTCGTCGAGGCGCAGCGTCAGCGAGATGCGCTTGCGGGCGACCTCGAAGTCCAGCACCTTCACCTTGACGATGTCGCCGGGCTTCACCACCTCGCGCGGATCCTTGATGTAATTCTTGGACATCGCCGAGATGTGCACGAGGCCGTCCTGGTGCACGCCGATGTCAACGAAGGCGCCGAAGGCGGCGACGTTGGTCACGGTGCCCTCGAGGATCATGCCCTTCTGGAGATGCTTGATCTCCTCGACGCCCTCCTTGAACACCGCGGCCTTGAACGCCGGGCGCGGGTCGCGGCCGGGCTTTTCGAGCTCGCGCAGGATGTCGGTGACGGTCGGCAGGCCGAAGGTCTCGTCGACGAAATCCTTCGGCTTCAGCGTGCGCACGATCTCGCTCGAGCCGATCAGCGCCTTGATGTCGCTCTTGGTCGCCGCGAGGATCCGGCGCACCACGGGATAGGCTTCCGGATGCACGCCGGAAGCATCGAGCGGATCCTCGCCGCCGAGGATGCGCAAGAAGCCCGCGCATTGTTCGAATGCCTTAGGGCCGAGCCTCGGCACATCCTTGAGCGCCTTGCGCGATTTGAACGGGCCGTTGGCGTCACGGTGCGCCACGATGCTCTGCGCAAGGCCGGAGCCCACGCCCGACACGCGCGCCAGCAGCGGCGCGGAGGCGGTGTTGACGTCGACGCCGACGGCGTTCACGCAATCTTCGACCACGGCATCGAGCGATTTGGCGAGCTTGGCCTGGCCGAGGTCGTGCTGATATTGGCCGACGCCGATCGCCTTTGGCTCGATCTTGACCAGCTCGGCGAGCGGATCCTGCAACCGCCGCGCGATCGAGACCGCGCCGCGCAGGGTGACGTCGAGGCCCGGCAATTCCTCCGAGGCGAAAGCCGAGGCCGAATAGACCGAGGCGCCGGCTTCCGACACGACGATCTTGTTCATCTTCAGTTCCGGAAGGCCTTTGACGAGATCGGCGGCGAGCTTGTCGGTCTCGCGCGAGGCGGTGCCGTTGCCGATCGCGATCAGCTCGACACGATGCTTCATTGCGAGCCTGCCGAGGATCGCAAGCGACTCGTTCCACTGCCGCTGCGGCTCGTGCGGATAGATCACGGCAGTATCGACCACCTTGCCGGTGGCATCGACGACGGCGACCTTGACGCCGGTGCGGTAACCGGGATCGAGCCCCATGGTAACGCGGGTGCCCGCGGGCGCCGCCAGCAGCAGGTCGCGCAGATTCGAGGCGAACACGCGCACGGCCTCGGTCTCGGCCGCGTTCCACAGCCGCATACGCAAATCGATGTTGAGATGCACCTGGATCTTGGTGCGCCACGCCCAGCGCACGGTATCGATCAGCCAACGGTCCCCGGCACGCTTGAGATCGCCGATGCCGAACCGCTTCATGATCTTCAATTCGTAGGCGCTCGGCACGCCCGGCGGCGGCGCCTCGGCCTCGGCCTGGATCTGCAGATCGAGGATCTCTTCCTTCTCGCCACGGAACATCGCGAGGATGCGGTGCGAGGGCAGCTTGGTCAGCGGCTCGGAGAAATCGAAATAGTCGGCGAACTTCTCGCCCTCGGTCTTCTTGCCGTCGCGCACCTTGGAGGCCATGCGCGCATTGGTCCACATCTCCTCGCGCAGGGCGCCGATCAGGTCGGCGTCCTCGTCGAAGCGTTCGACCAGGATAGCGCGGGCGCCGTCGAGTGCGGCGGCGGCGTCCGCGACGCCCTTCTCGGCGTTGACGAAGCTTTCGGCGACGACCTTGGGATCATTGCCGGGCTCCGCCAGCAGCTGATTGGCGAGCGGCTCGAGACCGGCTTCCTTGGCAATCTCCGCCTTGGTACGGCGCTTCGGCTTGAACGGCAGATAGATGTCTTCGAGGCGCGCTTTACTGTCGGCGGCGAGAATGGAAGCTTCGAGCGCGGCGTCGAGCTTGCCCTGCTCGCGGACCGATTCGAGGATGGCCTTGCGGCGGTCCTCGAGCTCGCGCAGATACACCAGGCGCTCCTCCAGGGTGCGCAATTGCGCGTCGTCGAGCGCACCGGTCGCTTCCTTGCGGTAGCGGGCGATGAAGGGAACCGTGGCGCCGCCGTCGAGCAGCGTCACCGCAGCCTCGACCTGCTCGGCCCGAACCCCAAGCTCCTGCGCAATCTTCTGGTTGATGTTTGCCACGCGAGAATCCTCTATCCAAGCACGCGACGCGGCGGCGAACCACCGGCCACGGGACGCCGCTTATGGACCAAGCGGGGTTGATTCATCAAGGTACAGCGGAGGATCGTCGACAAGGGATTTTTTGTTGAACCGATGCGATCTCGCCACATTCGTGGGGATGGCGCGGGCGCTCTTGGTACGAGGACTCTACGCCTTTTGTCGTCCTGGCGGCGGGGATTGACAGCAGCCTCCGTTCCACGGCTGGTGGACTCGCCGGACCACCGAATTCTGAGGACCATTCATGCGCACCACATCGGCCGGCGTCGTCAGGATCGCCACCAAGGGACCCGGCGACGTCTCCGGCCTCATGAGCATGATCGACTCCGGCGCGATCGATCCCCGTGAGATCCTGGCGATCCTCGGCAAGACCGAAGGCAATGGCGGCGTCAACGATTTCACGCGGGAATATGCCGTGGCAGCGCTGTGCACGGCGCTGGCGCCGCGCCTGGCGCTGACGCCGCACGAGGTCGAGCAGCGCATCGCCTTCGTGATGTCCGGCGGCACCGAAGGCGTGCTCAGTCCGCACATCACGGTGTTCACGCGGCGCGAAGTTGAAGGGCGGCCGGCGCTCCTGTCCGTCAAGCGCCTGAGCATCGGCATAGCGCAGACGCGCGACTTCCTGCCCGAGGAGCTCGGACGGACCGCGCAGATCGTCGAGACGGCAGAGGCGGTGAAGGCGGCGATGAAGGATGCCGGCATCCTCGATCCTGCCGATGTCCATTTCGTACAGATCAAGTGCCCGCTGCTCACCAGCGATCGCGTCGAAGCCGCCAGCGCGCGTGGCAACAAGACAGTGACCACCAGTGCCTACAATTCGATGGCCTATTCCCGCGGCGCCTCCGCGCTCGGCGTCGCGGTCGCGCTCGGCGAGATCGCACCCGATGTCCGCGACGAGCACGTGCTGCGGCGCTACGACCTGTTCTCGACGGTCGCCTCCACCTCAGCCGGCATCGAGCTGATGCACAACGTCGTCATCGTGCTCGGTAATTCGGCATCGTCGGTGAGCGCGTTCGAGATCGGGCATGCCGTGATGGACGATGCCATCGACGCCACGGCGGTGAGCGCAGCGCTGCAAAGTGTTGGGCTGGGCATCGCATCTCAAGCGCAAGCGGGCCGCGAGCTCGTCAACATCTTCGCCAAGGCCGAGGCCTCACCTGACGGCACCGTGCGTAGCTTCCGCCACACCATGCTGGAGGACACCGACATCAGCTCGACGCGCCACGCACGCGCCGCCGTGGGCGGGCTGATCGCGGGCCTTGCCGGCACCAGCGCGGTCTACGTCTCCGGCGGCGCGGAGCATCAGGGACCGCCAGGCGGCGGACCGGTTGCAGCGATCGCGCGACTGTCGGATTGAGACGGCCTGCAGCCCCGCGCCCCCGCCGCCTCTCCGCCCCATGCAACCCTGCCCCTCGCGGCGGCTCGGTTGATTCACGCCGGCCTTTGCGAAAGGAAGGGAGCGCCGTCACCCAAGGGGATTTTGACTACATGACTTTGCCGATGAGCTGGAATGAATGGGCGCAGCATGACGGCGTGGCGCTGGCCGCCCGCGTCCGCAAGGGCGAGCTGACGGCAAAGGAGCTGGCGCGCCAGGCCGCAGCCGGGGTCGCCAAGGTCAATCCGGCGTTGTCGGGCGTGGTCGAGCTGTTCGAGGACGTGATCGCCGACCCCGCCAAGGACGGCGCCAACCTCTCCGGCCCGTTCGCCGGCCTGCCCTTCCTGATGAAGGATCTGGGACCGACCATGAAGGGCCGACTCCAGGAGATGGGCTCGCTGCTGATGCGCGGCAATCGCGCGGCGGCCGACACCTTCCTCACCGGAAAATTCCGCCAGGCAGGGCTCAACCTGATCGGGCGCACCACGACGCCGGAATTCGGCGTGTGCAGCTCGGCCGACAATCCCGCCGTCTACGTCACGCGCAATCCCTGGAATACCGACTACACCACCTGCGGCTCGTCGGCCGGCAGCGCCGCGATGGTGGCCGCCGGCGTGGTGCCGATCGCGCATGCGACCGACGGCGGCGGCTCGATCCGCATTCCCGCCGGCGTCAACGGCAATATCGGGCTGAAGGTCTCGCGCGGCGTGTTCTCGCTCGCCCCGCACATGTCCGATCTCAACGGTCTCGTCTCGATCCAGGGCTGCCAGTCGCGTTCGGTGCGCGACACAGCCGCCTTCGTCGATCATGCGCGCGGACCTGCGCCCGGCGAGTTCATGCCGTTCTGGACCACGGCGCAGCCCTATTCCGAAATGATCAAGCGCGATCCCGGCAAGCTCCGCATCGCGCTCTCGCACAGCTGGGGCGATTACACCGCGACACCAGAGCTCGCGACCGAGCTGGAGAAGACCGGCCGCTTCCTCGAAGGCCTCGGCCATCAAGTCGACTACGCCCTGCCCGAGCTCGACTTCCGCGCCGCATTCGCCGCGCAGACCACCTGCTACATCTCGAATTTCGCAGTGGTGATCTCCAACATGCTCGCCGCGCGCGGGCTGGAGACGCCGCCAGAAGATCTGATCGAGCCCATGAACATCCGCATCTGGGAAGCCGGCCGGCACACAAGCTTTGCCGAGCGAGCGAAGATGCAGGCCGTGTTCAACACGACCTCGCGCGGCTTCGGCACGTTCTTCGAGCAATGGGACGTGATCCTGACCCCGATCACCGCGCTGCCGACGCCGAAGGTCGGCACCAGGGAATATCTCACCATCTCCGACAATCCCGATGTGCGCGACTGGTTCGACAATCTCTGGCGCTTCTTCGCCTTCACGCCGCTCGCCAATCTCTGCGGCATCCCCGCGATCTCGATGCCGATGGCAGCGCAAGACCACGGCCTGCCGCTCGGCATCCAAGCCATCGCCAAGCAGGCCAATGACGGCCTCTTGCTCCAGCTCGCCGCCCAGATCGAGCGCGCACTCGACGGCAAGTGGAACGGTGGCCAGAAGCCGAAGGTGCATGTGGGCTGAGAGACTGCGATCGCGCGAACGGCGATCGCACCTGCAACCTCAGTTCTTCACCGCAGGGATCTCCTCGTTCGGCTGCTGCTGACCCTGCTTGTACATCGCCAGCGCCTTGTCGAGAGCTTCGCGCAGGGCCAGCGCTGCGGCCACGCTGCAACGCAAGTGCGCGGTCTGGACCACGTCGACCCTGACCGCGGCGCCGACCGGCATCAGGAGATTTGCGGCGAGCTCGATCTGGATCGCGCCATTGTGATGGCCGAAGCAGGAGGCACCGTCGAAATAGATGATCGGCGCCCGCTCGGCGCTGGAGCTCGAAATGATGACGGGCCCCTGGACGGTCGAGGGCGTTTCGGGGTCGGCCATGGGTGCTCCTTGCGGCTAATCGAACGAACGAAGCCCCACCATCGTCGCTTCGGCCCGCCCTGTCGAGGCCAAACCGGCCGCGGCCGACCCGCGATGTCCATACGGGCTTTTGCACGGCGCCCGCCGCTGGTCTAGAACGTCATTATGTCCACGTTACCTGCTACGCTCCCCTTCGAGGAACTCGCCGAGGCGATCCAGGGCCGTCGCTCCGATTACGGCCATATCAGCGGGCTCCAGCTCGACCGCTTCGCGCCCGGCGAGGCCTGGTCCAGCCTGCCCTACCGCCCCGTCTTCGTCGGCGACGCCGAGACCGGCGTTTTGCATGGCGGTGTCGTCACTGCGATGCTGGACGAGAGCTGCGGCATGGCGGTGCAGCTTGCGCTCGACGGCACGCGCGCGATCGCAACCCTCGACCTGCGCATCGACTACCAGAAGCCGGCAACGCCCGGCCTCGACATCAAGGCGCATTCGGTCTGCTACCGCACCACGCGCTCGATCGCCTTCGTCCGCTCCACCGCGTACCAGGAGTCCGAAGACGATCCTGTCGCGACCGCGACGGCCTGCTTCATGATCGGCGCCAATCGCACCAACATGCTCGCCGACCGCCGGATGGATGCACGCGACATCCCGACGCTGGAGGCGCCGGAGGATCCGGATGGCCCGTTCGCGAACAGCCCGTTCGCACGCTGCCTCGGCATCCGCGTCAACGACGACGGCACGCTGACGATGCCGTTCTCGCCGAAGATCATCGGCAATCCGATCCTGCCCGCGATCCATGGCGGCATGACCGGTGCCTTCCTCGAGACCACCGCGATCATCGGCGTGGCACGCGAGCTCGGTACGGCCGCGCCGCCGAAGCCGATCGGCCTCACCGTCAATTACTTGCGCTCAGGTCGCGCGCTCGACACCTTCGCCAACGTCTCGATCGTGAAGCAAGGCCGGCGCATCGTCGCCTTCGAGGCGCGGGCCTGGCAGGACGATGCGGAGAAGCCGATCGCCACCGCCTTCGGTCATTTCATGTTGCGGCCAACGCCTGGAAGTGACGAGGAATAAGCGTATTTTACTTGACGGCCGTGGTCCCGGCCACAACGATAGCGCGTCCCGTAAGAGGTACTCTGTTGCGGCATCCACTCGACATCATCGCCATGTTCGCCGCACTCGGGCTGCTGGCCTCCATGGTGCTCGACGCGCTGACGCCGACGGAGCTGACGGCCGTTATGATCGGCATTGCGATCGGGCCCGCCGTGATCATCACCGCCGTGTTCTACTACCTTCGTTGCCCGCGCCTGGATTTCGCGGTGATGTTCGCGGCGCTCTGGTTGATCTCTGACATCGCAATTGCATTCGTCTCGCCGGCGCAGCTGCCGCATTTCCTGATCATGCTCGGCTTCCTGCCGGCGCTGCTGATCGGCAGCGTGCTGCACTGGCAGCGCTTTCAGAACCGCCCGGAGCGGCTGCCCGCGCCTTCGGTGAAGCGGGGGTGAGGCGGCGCAGCCGGTGATCACCTCTCCCGTTGCGAGAAGTGACCCGACTGCTTGGCAATCATCGCGGCAAGAGATTCGTCTTCGCGAGATCCAGCACCTCGTCGCCGCGGCCGTTCATCACCGCGCGCAGCACCCAGAGGCTGAAACCCTTGACCTGCTCGGCGGTGATGGTCGGCGGCATCGACAGCTCCTGCTTGGCGGTGACGACGTCGAGCAGTGCCGGCCCATCATGCGCCAGCATCTCCTTGACCGCGCCGGGCAGCTCGCCGGGATCCTCGACGCGTTTGGCGAAGATGCCCATGGCGCGCGCCATCGCGGCGAAATCAGGATTCTCCAGATCGACATTGGTGTCGACGAAGCCGGCCGCCTTCATCTCCAGCGCGACGAAGCCGAGCACGCCGTTGTTGAACACGACCACCTTCACCGGCAGCTTCTCTTGCGTCAGCGTGATCAGATCGCCCATCAGCATGGTGAAGCCGCCGTCGCCCGACAGTGAGATCACCTGCCGGCCGGGCTGCGCAGCCTGCGCGCCGATCGCCTGCGGCATGGCGTTCGCCATCGAGCCGTGCACGAAGGAGCCGATCAGCCGACGGCGGCCGTTCATGTCGAGATAGCGCGCGGCCCATACCGTCGGCGTGCCGACATCGGCGGTGAACACGGCATCATTGCTCGCATGGTCGCTGATGACCTTCGCGAGGTATTGCGGGTGGATCGGCTTGCTGCCTGGTGTACCCTTGGCCAGCGAATCGAGCCCTTCGCGTGCCTTCTTGTAGTGCCCGACCGCGTCGTCGAGGTGCTTGCGCTGCGTCTTGGACTTGAGCAGCGGCAGCAGCGCCTCGATGGTGAGCTTGACGTCGCCGACGAGACCGAGATCGATCTTGCAGCGCCGGCCCAGATTTTCCGGACGGATGTCGATCTGCGCGATCTGGCAGTCGGTCGGGAAGAACTGCTTGTAGGGAAAATCGGTCCCGAGCATCACCAGCGTGTCGCAGGCGTGCATGGCCGCATAGCCCGAGGAGAAGCCGATGAAGCCGGTCATGCCGACGTCATAGGGATTGTCGTATTCGACATGCTCCTTGCCGCCGAGCGCATGGACGATCGGGCTCTTCAAGGCTTCAGCGAGCTGCATCAAGGGCGCATGCGCGCCGGCGCAGCCGCGGCCGCAGAACAGCGTGATGCGTTCGGCGCCGTCGAGGAGATCCGCGAGCGCCTTCAGCTCGTCCGCCTGCGGGACGATTTTCGGCGGCGCCAGCGCAAGGCCGCGCGTGGTCGACAGCGCACGCTTGGGCGGGCTGCGGAAAGCGACGTCGCCGGGCATGGCGACGACGGCAACGCCGCGCAGGCCCACTGCCGCGCGGATCGCGTTCTCCAGCACGTAGGGAAGCTGGCTCGGGTCCGAGACCAGCTCGCAATAATGGCTGCATTCGCGGAACAGGTTCTGCGGGTGGGTTTCCTGGAAATAGCCGCCGCCGATCTCGGCCGAGGGGATTTGCGCTGCGATGGCCAGCACGGGAACCCGGCTGCGATGCGCATCGAACAGGCCATTGATCAGATGCAGGTTGCCGGGACCGCAGGAGCCAGCGCAGACGGCGAGGCTTCCCGTCATCTCGGCTTCGCCGGCGGCGGCGAACGCTGCGACCTCCTCGTGCCGGACATGGATCCATTCGATGGTGCCCCGGCGGCGCAGCGCCTCGGTGATCGCATTCAGACTGTCGCCGACGATGCCGTAAATGCGCTTGACCCCGGCTTGTTCGAGCGTTGCCACGAACAGATCGGCCACGTTGTTGATCGCCATGTCGGTCTCCTGATTCAGCCAGTCACTTGCACACGGTGTGCAGACATCGATTGCGATGCTGCGCAGCACAATAGACTATGAGTCGATCCAGGCGTATCCGTTCCGGCTCAATCTTTCGCAATCGCCCGATCGTAGGCCGTGATCGTCACCTTGGCACGATCGGCGACATCGGCGGCCGACATGCCGGGCTTGTAGAGGCTGGAGCCAAGGCCGAACGCGGTCACGCCGCCCTTGATGTATTCGGCAAAGTTCTGGTCGGAGACGCCGCCGACCGCGGCAATCATCACCCCAGTCGGCAGCACGGCGCGGATCGCGGCGATGCCGGAGGCGCCGAGCACGCTGGCCGGAAAGAATTTCAGGCTCGACGCACCGGAGCGCGCCGCCAGCAACGCCTCGGTCGGCGAGAACACGCCAGGCATCGTGACCATGCCATGCTGATGCGCGCGCGAGAGCACTTCGATATCGACATTGGGCGAAACCATGAGCTTGCCGCCGACATCGTTGAGACGATCGACATCTGCTGCCGTCAGCACCGTGCCGGCGCCGATCAGCACACCTGAAGGCGCGAGCTTCGCAGCGGTCGCGATGGAGCGGAACGGATCGGGCGAATTCAAGGGAATCTCGATCGCGGTCATGCCGGCTTCGATCAGCACACCGACGATCGGCTCGGTCTCCTCTGGCTTGACGCCGCGCAGGATCGCGACCAGCGGACGCTTCATCGGCGGGAAGGGAACGCTCATCTCGGTCATCCTCTCACTTCGTCCAGATCGCCGCGGCCGCCATCGACAGGCCGCCGCGGACGGCTTCATCGGCATCGATCGGATGAACGGCAACCGACAGCGCATCGAAGGCGAGCCGGTACAGCATTGCAAGACGCCCCGAGGCGATCAGCCTGACGCCTGCTTCCGGCACAGGACCGGAAAGACCGGCCGCGAGCTCGACGCCGATCAACGTTCCCGACAGCGTTTCGCGCGCCGCAGCCGGCGTGCCGCCGAACAGCAACTGACGCGACCGCGCGGTGAACAGAAGATTGGCGGCGAAGGCCGGCGCCTTGAACGCTGCAACGACCGCCGCCTTGAAGCTTGCGACATCCTCGGCTTCATCGGCGCCTGCGACCGCAAGCGACAAGATCGTCTCGCGCGAGACGGCACTGAACAGCTCGCCGGTCATGAAGGTGGAGAAGTGCGCGACCGCGCCGTCCTTCACCCAAACCCATTTGGAATGCGTGCCGGGCATACAGACCAGCGCCTCTCCGGCGGCATCGAGGCCGAGCGCGCCAAGCAATTGCGTCTCCTCGCCGCGCATCACGTCAGGCGATTTGGGATCGCGTTGGGCGATGCCCGGCAGGATGCGGATGTCACGCGCCTCGCCCGGCACACGCGCGGCCTGCTTCAGGATCGCCGCAAGCGGCGCGGGCGTATCGACATAACCGGCCTCAACCCAGCCGGTCTTGGCGCCCGCCATACCGCAGACGAGAACCGGCAGATGATCCGGCGCCTCAATCGCGGCAAGGTGCGATTGCAGCACGGCAGGGAATCCGATCTTGACCGCAGCCAGCATGCCCTCGCCGCTGCGGCGTCCTGCCAGCACCCCGCCGGCGCGATCGACCAGCCACAGGCGAAAACTGCTGGTGCCCCAATCCACCGCGACATAGGCGGGTTCGCTCATCTCGACACGCATCCTCGTCTCACCGGCAAGACGCCGTCTCGCGACAATGAGACGAGGTCTTGCAAAATCTCTCCCGGGATATCGGCTATTGCCGCCGCAAACCAGCCCTTTCTCAGAAGGATTGGACCCGTATCGCGCTGGCACACCCTTTGCTGAAGCGTTCCCACTCACGTCCGTGAACCGCGCAACAAGACGCGTCAATTGTGGAGAGGAAACCCATGGAGATCGGCTATTTCACGATGCCTTCGCATCCGCCGGAGTGCGGCCTGAAGGAAGGGAATGACTGGGACCTGCAAGTCATGCGCTGGCTCGACGAGCTCGGCTATCAGGAAGCCTGGGTCGGCGAGCACCACACGGCGCCCTGGGAACCCAACCCCACGCCGGACCTGCTGATCGCGCAGGCCTTGATGCAGACCAAGAAGCTACGCATCGGACCGGGCGGCTTCCTCCTGCCCTATCACCACCCGGCCGAACTCGCCAACCGCGTTGCCATGCTCGACCATCTCTCCGAGGGCCGGCTCAATTTCGGCGTCGCGGCGAGTGGCCTGCCGAGCGACTGGGCGATGTTCAACGTCGACGGCATGAGCGGACAGAACCGCGACATGACCCGCGAGGCGCTGGAGATCATCCTGAAGCTCTGGACCGAGCCGGCGCCGTTCACCCACAAGGGCAAGTTCTGGACGGTGACCAAGCCGGACACGATGTTCGACTTCCTCAAGCCGCACATCAAGCCGTTGCAGGCGCCGCATCCGCCGATCGGTGTCGCCGGGCTGTCGAAGAACTCGGACACGCTGAAGCTCGCCGGCGAGCGCGGCTTCATTCCGATGAGCCTCAACCTCAACCCGGCCTATGTCTCCAGTCATTGGGAGTCGGTCGAGATCGGCGCCGCCAAGACCGGGCGCAAGCCGAACCGCGCGGATTGGCGGCTGGTGCGCGAGGTCTTCGTCGCCGACACCGACGAGGAAGCCTGGAAGCTCTCCACCGGCGACATGATGGGCCGGATGATGAGCGAGTACTTCCTGCCGCTGCTCGGCCATTTCGGCTTCAAGGACTATCTGAAGCACGCGCCCGACGTGCCCGACAGCGACGTCACCGTCGAATATTGCGCCAAGCGGAACTGGATCGTCGGCTCGCCCGCGACCGTCGCCGAGAAGATCGAGAAGATCTACGACGAGGTCGGCGGCTTCGGCGTGCTGCTGGTGTTCGGCTTCGACTACAAGCACAAGGCGGAGGCCTGGCACCACTCGCTCTCGCTACTGAAGAACGAGGTGATGCCACGCCTGACGCATCTCGGCTCCGCGAAGAAGGCGGCTTGACCGCCAACGGGTGCGGCGCGATCGTGCCGCACCCGCATTCATTTCGGAGATTTCCGCGTGACGGTGGACGCCAATTCTTTCGACGTCAAGAATTTCAAGCAGGCGATGCGCCAATGTGCCGGCGCGGTTGCGCTGGTCACGGTGGGCGCCGAGCACGGCAAGCGCACCGGCCTGACCGTGACCTCGGCCTGTTCGCTGTCGGACTCGCCGCCCTCGCTGATCGTCTGCGTCAACCGCAACGCCAGCGCACATGCCCGCATCCGCGAGGAAGGCGCGTTCGCGATCAACTTCCTGCATGAGGATCACGCGTTGCTCGCGCTGACGTTCAGCGGCCAGAAGGGCGTCAACGGCGACGACCGCTTCGCCTTCGGCCAGTGGACGCGGGGCGAGACCGGCGCACCGGTGCTGACGGACGCGGTCGCCGCATTCGACTGCGTGCTGGCGCAGGAGTTCGAGACGACGACGCATTCGATCTTCGTCGGCGAGGTCCGCGGCGTGTCGCATTCCGCTGCGGCCACGCCGCTGGTCTATCTGCGCAGCAATTTCCACACGCCGCGGGAGATCCGCGAGGGCGTGACGATTGGCGACCTCGACGCACGGCATCTGATCTGGACGGATTTTTCGTAAGAGCGCTCGCTGCATGCAGCTAAGCGCTATCGCGGCGTCTCGATCTTCATTGTCTTGATCTTCCGATACAGCGTGGCGCGGCTGAGCTTCAGCGCGCGCGCTGCCTCGGTGACGCGGCCGCCATGCTTGCGCAGTGCCTCGACGATCGTGGCGCGCTCGGCCGCTTCGAGGTCGGGCTCCGCCCTCCCAAACGGCGGCAAATCGAGATCGGCACCGATGATGACACCGCCCTCCGCCGTGCAGCCGGCGAGCCGCAGCACGTGGCGGAGCTGGCGCATGTTGCCGGGGAACGGATAAGCCGCAAGCCGCGACCAGGCGTCGTCCGACAGGCGGCAGGCCGGCGCCTCCTCGCTCGCGATCTGGCGGATGACGTCGTCGCGGTCGGCGCGCTCGCGCAAGGCCGGCAATCGCACCTCCATGCCGCGCAGGCGGAAATAGAGATCGGCGCGGAAGGCGCCCTGCTCGGCCATGCGGCCGAGATCGCGATGGGTGGCGCTGATCAGCCGGATGTCGACGGGGACGGGCTTGAGCGCGCCGAGCGGCCAGACCTCGCGGTTCTCCAAAACGCGCAACAGGCGCGTCTGCAGCGCGACCGGCATGTCGCCGATCTCGTCGAGGAACAGCGTGCCACCATCCGCCTGCACGATCAGCCCCTTCGAGCCGTCGCGCCGCGCGCCGGTGAAGGCCCCGGCCTCGTAGCCGAACAGCTCCGCGTCGATCAGGCTCTCGGGCATCGCCGCACAGTTCAGCGCGACATAGTTGCTGCGCGCACGATTGCTCCCCGCGTGAATGGCGCGCGCGAACACGTCCTTGCCGACGCCGGTCTCACCATGCAGCAGCACCGGCAGATTGTGGTCGCCGATGCGCTTCAGCCGCATCACGCTTCTGACCAATCCAGGATCGCCGCCGGCGAGCCGATGCAACGCATCGAAGCGGTCGGCGGACGCATCTCGGCGCGGCGCCAGCGGCCGCGTGCTCGATCTCGCGCGCAGCGGCGGCGCAACACGGCCCCGGCCCAAGGCACGGCCGTCGGCGCGGCGCAGCTCGACGACGCCATCCGCGCCACGCACGCCCTCATGGTCGAGTTCGACGTAGCGCGACAGGTCGATGCCGGATGCAATGGTGCCGTCAGTGAGACCTAGCAGAGCGCGTGCCGAACGGCAGGCGCCGACGATGCGCCGATCCTCGTCATAGGCCAGCAGGCCGTCGCCGCCGTCGCCACCCGGCACACGCGCGATCGAAGCGTTACGAAAATGATCGCGGAAAATCGCGCCTTCGATGCGGCGCGTCGCCTCCATCGTGACCGCCAGCGCAAGCTGATGCGCGGTGCGGCTGAGATCGCCACGACAGGAGGTGATGTTCACCGCGCCCGCGATGCGGCCGGCCGGATCGAACAGCGGCGCCACCGCACAGGAGAAGATGCCCCATTGCTCGCGGAAATGCTCGTCGCGATGCACCAGGATCGGCTTCTCCTCCGCGAGTGCGGTGCCGAGCCCATTGGTCCCCTCGCAACTTTCCGAGAAGTTCGAGCCGGTATAGACGCCCCAATGCAAGAAGATGTCGGCATCGGGGGCGCCGGGCAGCCAGCTGAGCAGCGCGGTTGCGCTGGGGTCCGCGAGATTGACGCAATAGCCGGCCTCGCGCAGCACCTTCGCGAGGCTTTCGAGCTCCGGCGTCGCGAGCCGGATCAGCTGCTCCATCGGTTCGGCGGCATGCCGTATCTCGGCTTCGGTCAACGTCTGCGGCGGGCCCTTGCGGGCGGGATCGAGCTTGTGATTGACCAGGCAGCGCCGCCAGGAATTGGCAATCCGCGAAGAGGCATCGACGTCGGCCACTTGGTCGGCGACGGACAAGACCCGGGCGACATGGTTCGAGGCCGAAAGGCTGGCCATCGCGGACGTCTCCACCCTGTATTATTGTGCAAAGTCTGGCACCACAGGCGGGGATGTCAATCGGGAAACCGGGACCCAGTTGTCGAGCGCGATGCCTCCGCGCCGTCATGCCCTGGCTTGTCCCGGGCATCCACGTTCTTCGCACGCGCCGCAAAGGCGTGGATGGCCGGGACAAGCCGGGCATGACGATGTTGATGCGGGTCGCCTAGAACTCGAGTGATTCAATGCGCGGATTGCTGCACCGCCCTCACCACGTATCGATACACGGCCGCTTCTTCCCCGTCCGCACGGGCGGCTTCGGTACCGAGCGCAAGCCCGCTAGGATCCAACGCCGCGTCTCGGCGGGATCGATGACGTTGTCGATCTCGAACACCGACGCGATCGAGACCGCCTTGCCGTTGGCATAGAGCTCGGCGACCTTGTTGCGGTAATAGGTCTCGCGCTCCTCGGGATCGGCGATCGCTTCCATCTCCTTGCGGAAGCCGAGGCGGACATAGCCTTCCAGGCCCATGCCGCCGAACTCGCCGGTCGGCCAGGCCGCGGTGAAGAACGAGGCATGGAAGCCGCCACCGATCATCGATTGGGCGCCGAGGCCGTAGCCCTTGCGCAGCACGATGCCGAACAGCGGCACGGTGAGGCTCGCGCCGGTCACGAACATGCGTGAGACGTGGCGGACGATCGCGGTCTTCTCCGCTTCCGGTCCGACCATGAAGCCGGGCGTGTCGCAGAGCGAGACGATCGGCAGATCGAAGGCGTCGCAGAGCTGGAGGAAGCGCGCGGCCTTGTCGCCGGCGTCGGCATCGATGGCGCCGCCGAGATGGCGCGGATTGTTGGCGATCAGGCCGAACGGCTTGCCCTCGATGCGGATCAGCGCGGTGATCATGCCGACGCCGTAGTCGCGGCGCAACTCCAGCACGGAATCCTTGTCTGCGACGAGATCGATCACGCTGCGGATGTCGTAGACGCGAAGCCGGTTCTCGGGAATGGCGCGGCGAAGCAGGCGCTGGTCCGCCGCCTCCCAGGAGGTCACTGCGCCCTGGAAATAGGACAGGTATTTCTGCGCGACCCTTGTCGCCTCCTCCTCGTCCTCGACCAGGATGTCGATGACGCCGTTCGGGGATTGGAACGAGACAGGGCCGACCTCGGCCGGATGATAGACGCCGAGACCGCCGCCTTCGATCATGGCGGGGCCGCCCATGCCGATCGAGGCGTTCTTGGTGGCTATGATGACATCGCAGCAGCCGAGCATCGCGGCATTGCCGGCGAAGCAATAGCCGGAAACGATGCCGACGACGGGCACGAGGCCGGAGAGCCTTGCGAACTGCACGAAGGAGGGACCGTCAAGGCCGGTCATGCCGAGCCGGTCGGTGTCGCCGGGCCGGCCGCCGCCGCCTTCCGCATAGAACACCAATGGAACGCGCCAGTCTTCCGCAAGCGTCAGCATGCGGTCGATCTTCTTGTGGTTCATGTGGCCCTGCGTGCCCGCGAGCACGGTGTAGTCATACGCCACCACGATACAGCGGCCACCTTCAGGCCCGAAATTCTCAGCGTTGACGGTGGCAACGCCCATGACGAGGCCATCGGCCGGCGTGTTCTTGATGAGATCGTCGAGCTTGCGCCGGCGCCGCTGCGCGGCAATCGCCAGGCTGCCATACTCCATGAACGAGCCGGCGTCGACGAATTGGGCGATATTCTCGCGCGCGGTGCGCTGGTTGGTGTTGCGGCGGCGCTCGACCGAAGCCGGCCGGTTCGCATCGAGCGTGTTGGCCTGGCGCGCGATCAGCTCGGCAAGATCGGGACGGATGTGATCGAGATCGATGTCGGCTTCCGCCGCCGCGCTATCAGCCGCGACGTCGAGCGGTTCGAGATAGAGGATCGGTTCGCCATGCAGCAGTGTGACGCCATCCCCAGCGAGCTTCATGACGCGGCCGCCCTGCTCGGCCATGACGAGGTGCTCCATCTTCATGGACTCGATCACGGCGAGCTGCTGGCCAGGACGTACGATCTCGCCTTCCTTCACCTGGATAGTGACGATGGTCCCTTGCAGAGGCGCGGCGACCATCACCGCGCCTTCGGGCACTGCTTGCGCGACGTGCGTCTCGGTGCCGTGCCCGCTTCGCTCGGCCGCCGCGAAATACAGCGGCTTGGCGGCGCCATCGGCCGCCTCGACGAGCTTTGCGATGTTGCAATCGATGAAATCGGTCGCGATACGGTTGGTCCTGAAATCGGGATGTGCGAGCACGGCCTGGAGGAAGGCGATGTTGGTGACGACGCCGTCGATCCGAAACTCGCGCAGGACGCGCGTGGCTTTCGCGACCACATCGTGCCAGGCCTCGCCCCGCGTATGCACGATCACCTTGGCCAAGAGCGAGTCGAAGGCGGCGCTGGTCTTATAGCCGGCATAGCCAAAACTATCGACGCGGACGCCGGGTCCCGAGGGCGGCTCGAACACGGCGAGCACGCCGCCGGTCGGATGCGTGGCGCCTGTTTCGTCCAGCGTTTCCATGTTGACGCGGAGCTGCATGGCATAGCCGCGCGGCTTCGGGATCGACCCTTGTGCGAGACCGAGCGAGGCGAGCGTCGCGCCCGATGCGACCGCGAGCTGGGCGCGGACGAGGTCGAGGCCGAGCACCTCTTCCGTCACGGTGTGCTCGACCTGGAGTCGCGGATTGGCCTCGATGAAGGCAAAGCTGTCCTCGGCAGTGCCGTCGACCAGGAACTCGAACGTGCCGAGATTGTCGTAAGAGGCAGCCAAGGCGAGCTGCTTCGCCGCCTCGATGATGCGGCTGCGCAAGGAATCACTCAGCGACGGGCTCGGCGCCACCTCGATCAGCTTCTGGTGCCTGCGCTGGATGGTGCATTCGCGTTCCCAGAGATGGGAGATCGCACCACGATGGTCGCCGATGATCTGCACCTCGATATGACGCGCCTGCCGGATCAGCCGCTCGGCATAGACGCCGTCGAAGCCGAACGCTGCCTTGGCCTCGGACTGGCAGCGCGCATAGGCTTCCGCCAGATCGGCTGAGTTCTCGACCACGCGCATACCGCGACCGCCGCCGCCGGCCATCGCCTTGATCACGATCGCCGCGTTGCTGCCGAGGGATGCAAAGAACGCCGTGATCTCCTCCAGCGTGGACGGCCCACTGGTGCCGGCAATGATCGGCACGCCGCAGCGCTTTGCCAGTTGCCGTGCGGCAACCTTGTCGCCGAACAGCTCCAGCGCGGCCGGCTTCGGCCCGACGAAGGCGATGCCCGCTTCAGTGCAAGCCTTCGCGAAGGCGGCGTTCTCGCTGAGGAAGCCGTAGCCGGGATGCACGGCATCGCAGCCGGTCGCCTTCGCCGCCTTCACCACCGCATCGATGTCTAGATAGGCGCGCGCGCCGCGGCCGGGGATCTCGATGGCTTCGTCGGCAACGCGCACATGCAGCGACAGCGCATCGTCGGCAGGATGGATCGCGACCGTCGTGATGCCGCTATCGGCTGCGGCACGCGCGATGCGGATGGCGATCTCGCCGCGATTGGCGATCAGGAGTTTTTTGAACGACATGCGGCGGTCTCCACGCCCGCGATGGCAGACGCGGGTCGGCAGGTTCGATGGTCCTGCTTCGCCACTTTAACCGCAGCCGTCAAGGACGGGAAAGCCGGTCGCGGTGACCACTCCCGCAGGCCGGAATTTCGAGCCAGCCGCACGCGCCGTGCCGAGGCGAATTATCCACGTCACGGCAGACGCGACCGGCGACGATCAGGCCGCCCGCACGCCCGCAACGAAGGTGCTGACCTCGTTCTCGAGCGACTGCAGCTTCTGCGTCAGCCGGCCACTCGATTGCAGCACGAGGCCGGCGGCTTGGCCGGTCTCCGCCGTGGCATCGGTGACGCCGGAGATATTCTGCGAGACCTGGTCGGTGCCGGAGGCGGCCTCCTGCACGCTGTGGGCGATCGCCTGGGTCGCGGCGCCCTGCTCTTCCACTGCGGCCGCGATCGACGAGGAGATCTCGTTGACCTCCATGATGGTCTTTCGGATGCTGTCGATGTTGCCGACGACCTCGTTGGTTTCGGCCTGGATCGCGGTGATCTGCGCGCCGATCTCGTCGGTCGCCTTCGCGGTCTGGCTCGCCAGCGATTTCACTTCACTCGCGACCACCGCAAAGCCCTTCCCGGCTTCGCCGGCGCGCGCCGCCTCGATGGTGGCGTTGAGCGCGAGCAGATTGGTCTGCGAGGCGATCTGGTTGATGAGGTCGATGACCTCGCCGATCTTGTGTGCGGCCGCCACCAGGCCCTGGACGGTGTCGTTGGTGCGTTGCCCGTCGGCGGCGGCCTTGTCGGCCACGCTGGCGGCCTGCGCGACGCGCTGGCTGATCTCGGTGATCGAGGACGACAATTCGCCGGCGGCGGAGGCCACCGTCTGCACGTTGCTGGAAGCCTGCTGGCAGGCGGCGGCAACGAAGCTCGCGCGGTCGGTCGCCTTGTTCGCGGTCTCGGACATGCCTTGCGCGGCCTGCTGCATCGCGCGCGCCTCGTTGAAGACGTCGCGGACGACGGCCTGGACGCTTGCCTCGAACTTGCCGGCGAGGTCGGCCATCGCCCTGCGCTTCTCGTCGTCGGCCTTCTGCTTCAGCTCTTGCTGCTCGGCATGCATCCGGCTGACGGCCGATGCATTGTCCTTGAACACGGCGAGCGCCTTGGCGAGCCCGCCAACCTCGTCGCGGCGATCGGTGTAGGGCACGTCGAACGCCGCATCGCCGGAAGCGAGGCGCTCGGTCAACGACGTGATCCGGGCCAGCGGCCGGGTGACGCTGCGGCCGATCAGGAAGGACGCGCCGAGAACCACGACCAGCACCGCCAGGCAGATGTAGGCGAACGTCATCGCGTTCTGGCGGAAGACGGCGTCGACGTCGTCGAGATAGATGCCGGTGCCGATGATCCAGCCCCAGGGCGCGAAGCCCTTAACGTAGGAGATCTTCCCGACCGGCTGGTCGAAGCCGGGCTTCGGCCAGAGATAGCCGTAGAAACCCGCGCCCTGCTTCTTGACGACGTCAACGAAACCCAGGAACAGCGCGTTGCCGGCCGGATCCTTCATCCCGGAGAGATCCTTGCCGTCGAGCTCGGGCTTGATCGGGTGCATGACCATCTTCGGGGCCATGTCGTTGATCCAGAAATACTCGACCTTGTCGTAGCGCAGGCTCTTGATTTCTGCCATTGCAGCGGCCTGGGCCTGCTCGCGCGAGAGCTTTCCGTCGCTCTCGAGCTTCTGATAGTGCGCCAGGATACCGTAGCCGATATCCACCATGTGCTGCTTGGCCTGGCGATCGGCGACCATCTGCGTACGCAGGGTCGAAAGCGCGATCGGCGCCAGCACGATCATGCCGAGGAGGCTGATGCCGACAATCAGGACCAGCTTGAAACTGATGCGGGAGAAAAACATCGGAGCTCACAAGAATTCGGAGGGCTGATATGTCAGTTTATCCTGCTCCCCTTAGCAAAGCTTTAAGCATTGGCTCCCCGGACCCCCCAAAAATGCGTGGAGACGGCCGCCATCCGCCGAGCCGCTTCGGCGATGCCGTGCCCCTCCTCGGCGCCGCTTAGAAGATCGATAGTCGCGGCGCTCCCCCTGCATTGGAATCGTTCAAGACAGGACGGGCGCATCCGCGCCTCCAGGCTTCTTTAGATCTAGAAGACCTCGATATCGTCGCTCCGAGCGTTGACTTGCGAAAGCCTCTGGCGGAACGATCGACGCAGATCATCAACGCCGGAAGTGGCGTGAGCGCAGCCGAAGGCCAGAGCCTCCATGCATCAATCGACACAGACGAGATCCCTCGACCTTCCTGCGCTGAGCGCGGCGGAGCGGCTGTTCATCTGGGGATTCAGGGCGAAGGCACGCAGCGGAGGTGCGGTCCCGACCGCGGCCGATATCCAGCAGGTGTACGACCACTTTCGCGTCGGTGACGCCGTGTTCTCGCTGGAAGCCATCATCGAGATCTTCGCGTGCACGGCGCATACCGCGATCGAAGTCCACTGTCCCACCTGCCCGCGCATGTCCGACAGCGAGCACGGAATCTTACGGGCGATCGCCGCGGCCCAGCAGGACCGCATCGACGTCGTTCGCGAGCAGTTCGAATGCTGGCTGCCGCCGGTCGGGGCCGATTGGGCACTCGCGCCCGTGCGCGGACTTGCAACGATCTTCCGTACGGCAGGTCTCATCCTGCCCGAGCGGCACATCCGGACTTTCGAGCATGATCGGACCATGGCCATGAAGAGCTGGTTCGTGGGCAGTCCGACGCTGCACTGATGGGACCGTCAATGGTGCAGGACGCATGCGGCTCGGTGGCGGTCCCGGAAGCCGGCGAGGCTCGGCTCTGTCCGCTCCAGACCGCGCTTTCGACGCGTCCATGCATCGACAGCTACGATCAATTTTCCCGTGTTGCGCTGGCACTGTTCCGCTTCATCGGCGCGGCCTACGCGACCGGTGCATCGGATTGCTGGGAGGCTGCCTATCGCTTCGCCGACGAGGCGCCTGATATTGCCGACAGCCCGCTGCTGGTGGCACGGGCTGCCGCGCTCATCAGGATCCTTCGCAGCGGCAGGCCGTGCGAGCTGTGCTTCATGCCGCCGTCGTGCCGGCGACTGTCGAAGGACGAGACCGAATTGATGCGACTGCTCACGGTCGCACGACGCAAGCATCCTGGCGAGCTCGAGTCTGTCGTGTGCCAGTTCGTCGGCCACGAGAACGAGATTGCGACAACGCGGGCCGTCAACGCGCTCGCCTTGTGCTGACCCTTTGACAGGTTCTATTCGCATCCGACGCGGCATTGCGGTATCAACCTCGCATGGAGACGCAGAGCTCGATGCCCTCCATGAGACCTCCAGACGATCCCAGCGCGACCAGCGCGCTGGGATCGCCATTCTGGCATGACCATCTAGCCACCCTTCTTGCCCAGCACGAGGTCGATCGTATGGGCGGCGATCTTGCGCAGTTGCGGCTCGTCGTCGAAGGCACGTTCGAGCACGGCAAGACCCCGCGTCACCGTGACGATATGCAGCGCTGCTGCCGCGGCGTTGCCGCTGAACTCGCCGCGCTCGGCGCCGGCCGACAACGTCTCCTGAATGAGAGCCGTGATGCGGGAGACGAAGCCCGCAAAAGCCTGGCGCGCCTCCTCGTCGAGCCCCTCGCCTTCGGCCGCGCCGAGCTCCATCAGGCCACGCGTAGTCGGACATCCCCGTGGCGGCGTGCCCGCGCGGAAGTTGGTGATGGTCAGATCGAAGAACGCGGTGAGGCGTTTGCGCAATGAGCCCACACCGAGCGCCTTTTGCAGCGTGACGAGATACTCGCCCGCATAACGCTCATAGGCCTGCAGGAACAGCGCCTCCTTGCTGCCGAAGGCGTTGTAGAGGCTGCCACGCTGGACACCGGCATCGCGCGCGATGTCCGATAGCGAGGTGCCACGCACGCCCTTACGCCAGAACTGCCCGAACGCGATGCGCAGCACGTCGTCATGGTCGAACTCGCGCGGCCTCAAGACCTGCCTCCCTCGTTAACCGAGATATTTGACACGATGTCAAAAATATGTTTTCTAGACAGCGTGTCAAAAACAGATTGGGATTGATCAACCGTTTCGTCAATGGGCCGAAACCGCAGGCGCGGCACGCGCCTTGGCGGCCGGGCCCGCATGCAAAGGGACCAGCTCATGCCTCTCCTCCACGTCTCGATGCGCGCCGGCAAGCCGGACGCCTACCGCCAGGCGATCCTCGACAACCTCTACCGGGCCATGCGCGAGGCGCTGAACGTGCCCGAGGACGATCAGTTCATGACCATCAGCGAGCTTGCGCCGGCGAATTTCCGCTGCGGCAACGCCTACGGCGTCGAACGCAGCGACGATGCGGTGCTGATCCAGATCACCGTGTTCGCCTCGCGCACCGCAGAGCAGAAGGGGGCCCTGTATCGCCGGATCGCGGACCTGCTCGGCGAGAGCCCGGGCATCCGCCCCGAGGACGTCTTCGTCAACGTGCTCGATGCGCCCAAGGAGAACTGGTCCGTAGGCCACGGCATCGCGCAATTCGCGTGACGCAGCACGCGTTGCAGCTTCAGCCTGCGACACAGCCCTCCATGATCGCGTCGAGCTCGGCCCGCGACAGCATGCCGAGCTCGGCGATGAAGACGATCCGCGATCGCGGCACGCCCGGCATCGGGGCGTCACCCGGCGCCAACGTCGCGCGGCCGGCGGCGAACTGAAACACCATCATGCGGCCGGGTTGCTCGACCGTCTCGAACAGGCCCTTTGCGCGCGCGAGCTTCGGTGCCAGCTTGCCGATCGCCTGCTGCAGACGCGGCAGCGAAAGCGGCTGCTCCGAGGTCCAGCTCAGCGTCTCGAAGCGCTCCTCCGCCGGCCGTCGCGGCCCGATCTCGCGCGGCGTCGGCGCGCGATCAACATGGGCGGGAAACAGCAGCGCGGCAGGGATCTCGCCATGGTGCGCATCGACCACCACGGCAGGCACGCGCTGCGCGCGGATCGCCTCGCGCATCCGCAGGCCCGCACCCTCCTCCGCCAGATCCAGCTTGCTCAACGCCACGATGTCGGCGACGCGCAGCTGCGATCGGTGCAGCGCGTCCTCCAGGGCACTCGGCGGCGCGGTCGCATCCATCACGCAGAGCACCGTCTCCAGCGGCGCCTCGCGCAGGATCACCGGGTCCATCAGATTGCGTACGATGTCGGCGGGATCTGCGACGCCGCTGGTTTCGATGACGATGTGCTCGGGCTTGGGATCGCGCCGCAGCAGCGTCGAGAGCGTACGCAAGAGGTCACCCTCCAGCGAGCAGCAGATGCAGCCATTGGCCAAACTGATCACGCCGTCGCTCGCACCCGCGATCAGCTCGGCATCGACGTTGATCGCGCCGAAATCGTTGACGATGGCGGCGATGCGTCGTCCCTCGGCACTGGCCAGGAGATGATTGACGACCGTGGTCTTGCCCGCCCCCAGAAAGCCCGTCACCAGCAGAATGGGGACCGGCATGGATCAGCCCCGGGCGACGGGCCGGCGCACCGGCCTGCCCGGCCGCGCCGCCACGTCGAGAATGCCGTCGCTGATCAGCGGCTGGCCGCTGACGATCAGATGCCGCACGCCTTCGGAGGGACGGTTCATGGCCGTGAAGGTGGCGCGGTCCGAGAGCTTCTCGTAATCGAACACGACGATGTCGGCGTCCGCGCCCTTGGCGAGCCGGCCCTTGGCGCGCATCGCCGGCGTGCTCTGCGACAGGATCTCCGCCGGGATCAGCGCGCATTTGCGCACGCCTTCGAGCAGCGACACGGTCTTGCGCTCGCGGACCCATTCGCGGATGAATTTCGTGAAGCAGCCGGCCGAGCGCGGATGCGAGGTGGCATCATCGGGCAGCGGCCAGGCATTGCCGGTGTAGGTCGAGCCGTCGGGCAGCGTCCACGGCATCGCATCGGATGCGATCGCGCCGCCGGGATAGAGCACCGACATGTCGAGCAGGTCGCGGTGATGCGCGTTGTTCTCGGTGTCGAGGATGTGCCAGAGCACCAGCGAGGACGGCTCTTCCGCCTGCGCCTTCAACAGCTCCTCGCGGTCGCGGAAACGATGGCCATCGGTCACCCGCTGCACGGAATCGTAACCGGTGCCATTGCGCTCCACGAATTCGGGATCGCTGAAGAAGGCCGCCGCCAGCACGGTCGAGCCGGTGCCGTAAGGATAGGCCTCCACCGTGATGGGCAGGCCCTGCGCCTGCGCCTTCGCGATCAGAACGCGGCAGCGCTCGACGTCGGTCTTGCTCGACGAATTGAAGTGACAGATGTGCATATGCGCGCCGGTGGCGCCGGCATAGCCGATCAGGCGGACATAGGCCTCCGCCGCGCTTTCGGGATCGATGCGCGACATGAAGGCGACATGGGTGAAGGTCGGCACGTCCTTTACGGCCGCGAGCTGGCACACCGCGGTCAGCTCCTGCACGCCGGCGCCCGGGGCGTAGGCGTTCAGGATGCCGATGCCGATGCCGCCTTCGTCGAGGCCGCGCGACAGACGCTCGAGAATGCCCGCGACCTCCGCATCGGTCGCGACGTTCTCGATCCAGCGGCGGTCGCGCATGGCATTGCCGAACGCCTCGAGCGAGCTCTCCGCATTGGAGCCCGTCATCGCGCCGATGCGCGCGAACGCCCAGTTGGCGGCGCCGCCGTAATTCAGCACCCGCCCCTTCCGCGCCTGGCGCTCATACCAGGAGGCGACCGGCAGCACCCCGGCCTCGAGATCGAGCGTGGTCGTGACGCCGTCGAACGCCTGCATGCGGTCGGCGGGCACGGACTGGCCATGCGCGTGCAGATCGATGAAGCCGGGCGCGACCACGAGGCCGGTGGCGTCAAGGACCCGCTCGGCGCCGCCGAGATCGGTGCCGACCGCGGCGATCTTGCCGTCCACCACCGCAACGTCGCCGATGGCATCCATCCCGCTGGCGGGGTCCACCACCCGACCGCCAGAGATCACCAAGCCGTTCATGTCGCACTCCTCCGCGCTGAACTTGTATCAAGGCAGATTCTGGGCGCAACGACCACCTCCACAGAGGCCGACGCATCATGCTTGCACGGAAGGTCATTTGGCAGGCAGTGATCGAGCGCATTGCGCGCAACAAAAGCCCGTCACAGCCAACGCGCTGGGCGCGGGAAAATTCTTCAAGACAGGCGCCGCGTTCTGGATGAATATATCCACACTCGTCGCGGCTTGCGAGGCCGGCCGAAAAGCGATGGATCCAATGTGAGCACACGGTGGCCCAACCCGATGCCGGTGAAGTTCAATGACATCCTGGAAGCCCTTGAGTTTGCCAATACCGGTACCGGTGGCGGCCTGGGAGACTTCCGCGCCTTCGTCTGTAAACAGACAGCGGAGATCTACTACCAGACTAATCCTCTTTACTCGGGAGAGTTGGACGACGAACTGCCTGATGACATCGAGAACGAGGACAAATATATCCCGCTCCCCGACAAGCGCGATCTCGATCTCGGCAAACCCCTGGTGCTCGCTTTTGCCCGCGAGTTCCTGCCGGATGATTTCGATGACGTCCGCTATTTCTTCAGCAAGCGAGGCGCTTATCCGAAGTTCAAAGCCCTGCTCGCTCGACGACGTGCGATCGAGCGCTGGCATGCCTTCGAGAAGGAGGCAACCGAGCAGGCCTTGCGCGAGTGGTGCGCGCTACATTCGATCGAAATCATCGGCTGATGGGACATTCGTCCGGATACCCCGACTGAACCGGTCGCAGAGACGGCTCTGCCGTCTTCTTGCCCCCATTGTCATTCAGTGAGCGGGGCGGGGCGGCATTGTGGTGGGCAAAGTTCCCAAAGGTTCCGTGTGATCGTCCGACGTCTTCTGCAACGCTACTCCCGTCATTCCGTTTCGCGCCGCGCGTTCCTCGGCGGCTTCGCGTCGGCCGGGAGTGCGCTCGCGCTCGGTGGATGCGCCGGCTTGGGTGCGACCGGCGCGCGCTTCGACGCATCGTCCCTCTCCGTTGAACCCACATTGCTCGTCACCACCACGCGTAAGCCGGTGAACGGCGGCCGCACCAAGCCGTGGTTCGGGCCGGAGCGCGCGACCGGCATGACGGTCGCACGGGCCAAGCTGGTGGCGCCGGACGAGAGCCGGCTCTCCCTCGCTTCGGTTGGTCTGGGCAATTGGCGCCTTGATCGGGTCGAGCCGGTATCGGCCGACGTTGGCGATCTCGCTGCGCAGGCCGGCAGCGGCGACGTGCTGATCTATGTGCACGGTTTCAAGCAGACATTCGAGGCGGCGGTGCTGGATGCCGCCTTTCTCTCCGACGGGATCAAGTTCCGCGGCCGGACCATGGCGTTCTCCTGGCCCTCCAAGGCCGGATTGTTCGACTACGCCTATGACCGCGACAGCGCGATGTGGTCTCGCGACGATTTCGAACGCGTGCTCTCCGCACTGGTGTCGGCGCCGAGCGCCGGCCGCGTGCACATCGTTGCGCACAGCATGGGAACCATGCTGACGCTCGAAAGCCTGCGTCAGCTCTACGCGCGATACGGCGACACGGTCACGGGCAAGATCGGCTCTGTGGTCTTTGCCGCGCCCGACATCGACATGGACGTGTTCTCGTCGGCGGTCCAGCGCATCGGTCCGCTCGCCGGCAAGATCACCGTGATCGCCGCGACCAACGATCGCGCTTTGGCGCTGTCCGGCCAGATCGCAGGCGGCATGACCCGGGTCGGCGCCGCCGAGAAGGCCGTCATCGCGCGGCTCGGCGTGCGCGTGGTCGATGCCTCGGCGGAAGGCTGGGGCATCATCAACCACGATCTGTTCCTGTCGAATGCGGAAGTGCAGCGCGTGATCCGCCGCTCGATCGACGGCACGACGGCGTAGGCGTATCCCCCTGCGCGGCGCCAGTCTACGCAATCAGACGCTGCACCAACGCCGACTCGCTCGAATACGTCAGCAGCGCCTCGTGCGTTGCCCGGGTCACGCCGACATAGGTCAGCCGGACACATTCCTCGACGGTCTCGCCGTGACGGCCGAGCAAGCCCAGGCCGGCAATGGCGACGCAGGGAAACTCCAGCCCTTTCGCGCTGTGCATGCTCAGGAATCGCACGGCCACCCGCTTGACCGAAACTCTGTTGCGATTGTCCTTGGCCATATCGATCGGCACGTTGTGCCTGGCAAGGATCTGCGCGACCCGGCCGCCGATCCAGTGCTCCGGGTATAGACACGCCATCTGCGACCACTCGTATCCCGCTTTCTTCCGGTCAAGAAACCACTCGGCGACGCAGTGAGCTTCTGCGTCCACGCTCACGCAGCGTTGCACGGCGGGCTCCAGTCCCTGCCGTCCCGCATCTTCGGGCAACAGGATGGCGTGCTCATCGTCGGCGGTGACGCCGGGAGCGCCAATGACGTCCGCAGCAAAGCGTCTGGCGAAGGCCACGATCTGCGACGTGTTGCTATAATTGACCTTTAAGACGGTCGTTCTGCCCTTGGCCTCGATCCCGAGCTGGCTCCACACCGGGCGCTCACGTCCTTTGTAGATGGCCTGGATGTCGTCGTAGACGACCATCAGCGCTTTGGTGCGCGGGTTCACCATCTTGGCCGCAAGCGCGAGCCATTGCGGCTCGAAGTCGTGCGCCTCGTCGATGAGGACAGCGTCATACTGCTCCATCGGGATATGGCCTTCATCGACGGCCTTCACGACCTCCGACACGCTCGCAGCCAGCCGCGCTGCATAGTCCGGATAGTCCCGCTCCGACGGGGCGGGAATCCCGTAGGTCCGCAGCATCCGGTAGCACCAGGAATGGAAGGTGAGGACCTGAACGCGGTTCTCCACGCCCCTGCTCTGCATGGCATCCTCGAGCCGCCCGGCGATGCCGTTGGCGTAACACAGGATGAGCACCGGCTTTGCCGCCGCACGTGCCAGATATTCGGCGCGAAAGGCAAGGATCAGGGTCTTGCCCGATCCGGCGACGCCGCGGATGATGCGATGTCCCTCTCCCAGACTGCGCGCGAACTGCTCCTGATGCAGGTCCATGACAGCGAGCGTCCGGTCCGAGGGATCAGCTCTGGGCGCGTCATCCAGAGGCAGCGCGATCTGCCGGATGCGGATCTCGGGAAACAGCAGTGCGCGCAGCCGGTCGAACTGCGGCATGGAGAGCGGCTCGCCGAAACGCGGATGAACCATGCGCCACAATCTGGACCGGAATTCCTCGGGATCCGCGCCCTCCGTCATCTCATCCTTGAACAGGCAGAGATGCTCCGGGAATACCTCCGTGAGATTGGTCTGATCGAACTGCTTGCGAGTGATGTTCGTGAAGACGGCGCCGAAACCGAACGGGACGATGGCCCGGCCCATGTAGCGATGGCCGGGCGGAAACAGCAATTGCCCGTCGCGCTCCAGCGTGCGCATGACCTCGAAGGTATATTTGCGCGCCTGCTCCAGCGGGTTGCTCTCCCGTACCACACCACGATTTGTGAGCAGCTCGACCTTCGTCTTGTCCGCCGCAACGATCGTGTCCAGGCGCCAGTCCTTCACCTCGAGCACGAGCAGGCCGTTCGCGGGATGAACGATGATGAAATCCGGATGCCGGTTGAGCGGGCCGACAGGAAGGTTGTGCCAGACGATGGCGTTCTCTTCGAGGAAGTCCTTGAGCCGTTCCGCCAGTCGCAGCTCGCCACGGCTGTCGAAGCGCGCAAAGCCGAGACTGGGGATCAGGATTGCCATGTGACGGACGCGATCGCCATTGTGGACCACCTTGTGAGTCAGACGTGAACAGCTGTCACTCCATGCTCTTATGGTTGCCTAGAGTGCGTAGGTTTTCAATGGATCAGGATTGTCTGGCGCCCCACTCGGAGCAAGACCCGCGAACTTGTCTGATTGAGGTTGCCATTAGTTCGAGCCCATTCGGTCGCCGCCGTACAGCAGCAGGAAAGCGCGGGCGGCGCGGGCGGCGCGCGCCTCGATCTGCGCCCTGCGAGGGCGCGGCAGCACGCCGTGAAGCCGCCTGATCTGGGTGTCACCAAGCAACAGGCCGAGGAAGTCTTCGGCCGCCAGTGTGGCGTCGTCGAGCTGTAGGACCTCATGCTCGGCATATCCTTCCAGCAAGCGGATGAAGGTGGGCAACACGGCCTGGCGTCCGCCGGCAGCCAGCATTCGCGCAAGCGCGGGATCCGACTTCACCTCGGCGATCACGGCGCGGTTGATCGCGACCGCAGTATCCCCCAACAGCAGCTCAAGCAGGGCGCGACCAAATTCGAGCAGCACACGCTCGGGAGGCGCCTCCCCTTTCAGGTGTCCTGCGAGGACTGCTTGCACGTGTTGTGCGTTTCTTTCGATCAAGGCCGCAAGCAGGCCTTGCTTGTCACCGAACCAGGCGTAAAGCGTTTCCTTGGACGCCGCTGCACGGTTGGCGATTTCGAGCATGCTGGCATCGCGATAACCGCGCTCGAACAGGACCTGAACGGCGACATCCAGGATCTCGTCGCGACGACCGTCGCGGGAAGCCCGCTTCACGAACACCACCTCATCGATAGAGCTTGACAATAACCGTACCTCCGCGTACGGAAACGTCAAGGCGTACCCACAAGTACGGAGGGTGAGATGGCACAATCGTCACGATCGGGTGTCCAGGCGGCGGTTCTCGTGCTCCTGGTGCTCACGGCGGTGATGTTGCTGGCCCTGCTCACGCGCACCGCGCCGCATCCGCCGCTCGAGGTGGCGCCATTCGCTCTTGCCCCTTTCCTAGGCGCGTCATTGGCGATTGGCGCGGTGGCGTTCCAACTCGGCCACGATGGTACCCGCATCGGCAGTGCATTTGCGCTCCTTTTCGCCCTGACGGCACTCGTGTCGTTCGGTCCTCAGAAATACGTCGACCCGGCCTTTTCGCGCATTTGGCCGGCCGTGATCACGGCTCAGGGGGCGATCATCATCATTGTCGTCTTAGGCATCAAAGCTTTGATCGAAGAAAAGGCTTCGGATCGTTAGATGGTGCGACGCCACAATGCCTTGGCGCGGTCGGCACCTTGCCGACCAATCTCTACGGGCATGCGAACCTGAGATGCGGGCGTCCGCCGGTCGTCATCGGCCACGAGACGCGAAATGGCCACGCGACTTGCGCCCTGGGTCAAATCAACGGGCGTCGCCGAAGAGGACGAATTTCGCAATACGAGAACGAGCAGGCAGGTTATCCGAAATGCTGCTCTGCCCACGAGCCATGCCTTTGTGATGTCGCCATCACTGTGCCCGACTGTTGAGCCCCCCGAGATTTCCAGATCTGCTCTCTGAGAAACGGCGTCCCTCGCACACATGCAGCGCTCCTGCTCGATTGAACATGCGCGCATGATGGGACCGCGTTGTCGCAGGACTTTGCCTGCGGTACCGGGAATTGTCGCGATCTGTCTCAGGTATGCTGCATTGCATAGTTCGCGACAAAGTTGACCGTCTTTGCCTGTATCCCCTCCTGCCTGCCGTTTTTCAACCACGTTGATTCAGTGCGGCTTCGGAGATCGCATCATCCTGATGGGCATGCGAGTTTGCGACAATTTGCGACAGATGCGGCCCGTCAGGACAAAGTTCTGCGACAGCTTGCAGCTAAGACGTTTGAACCAGGATCGAAACACTTGCAGATGCAGGCGGTTCCTCCCGGAACAGACCGGCCCTGCGATCTGATTTGATCGCCACGTTGCATTCAGGAAGCCGTCCCGCAAGGATGTGATTTCAGTCGATCGTATGCGGCCGATACATTCTGGATGCTGAACGGAGCAATTGGATGGACTCGGCACCACACATCGCCGTCGTGGACGATCATCGCGACATCCGCGACCTGGTCGGCAAATACCTGATGCAGCATGGCTACCGGATCAGCCTCGCGGAAAGCGCTATCGCACTGCGTCGTTTGCTCGAACGAAGTGCTCCGGACCTCGTGGTTCTTGACATCATGATGCCAGGCGAGGATGGCTTGTCCCTCTGCCGCCATCTGCGCAGCACCACGGAGCTTCCCGTTATCCTTTTGACTGCCATGGCGGAGGAGACCGACCGCATCGTCGGCCTGGAAGTGGGTGCCGATGACTACGTGACCAAGCCATTCAATCCCCGCGAACTCCTCGCCCGCATCAAGGCGGTGCTTCGGCGCGTGCAAAGCCTGCCGCCGCAAAAGGGCCGGCTGGCCAGCAAGATCGTACGTTTCGACCGGTGGACCTTTGACGTCAACCGGCGCGAGTTGCTGGGAAGCGACGGCGTTGCCGTGCCGCTCAGCACGGCGGAGTTCCGTCTCTTGTGTGCATTTCTCGATCATCCGGGCCTGGTCCTCAGCCGCAACCAGCTCCTTGACCTGACGGTCGGCCGGGATGCCGATCCGTTCGACCGGAGCATCGACAATCAGGTCAGCCGTTTGCGGAAGAAGATCGAGGCCGACCCGAAAGTACCCTCCTTGATCAAAACTCACTGGGGTGGCGGATACAGCCTCGTCGCCGAGATCGGGCAACCATGATGAGCTTGTGGACGCGCAGTCTTGCAGCCCGCTTCATCTGCTTCACGCTGCTGTCGCTCGTGCTGTCGCAAGCAATCGTGTTCTTCATTTCCTGGGACGAGCACGGGCAGTCGATCCGGAAGGCGGCCAAGGGCGAGATACTCAGCAGGTGTGCCTCGCTGGCCCGGGTCCTGGAAGCGACCCCTCAATCGCTGCAGACCGACATCCTCAATGCCAGCAGTACCAGTGCGGCGAGATATTGGATATCGACCGACGGCCTGAAGAATGCCTCGGAATGGCGAGAGGACGCATGGGAGCGCCTGGCGCAGCCATTGCCGCGCGTGTCCTTTCCCGGTCACGTGCCCGCCGAGGTCAGGCCGGACTTCACCCGAAACACAGCCAAGAGCAGCAGCGCCACCTCCTCACAGTGGATCGACCTCAGACCGGAAGCCTGGCCGCTCTCCCGCCCGGCCAAGTTTCTTTATCTCGATGACACCACTGGCATGGGCCTGGCGGTTCAACTGGCGAACGGGACATGGCTGAACACTGCATTTGCCAAACCCGCACAAGACGGCTTCTGGACCTCCAAGTCCACCTTGGCACTCGGCCTCTCAGCGTTGTCTTTGTCCATTATTGCGGTGTTTGCCGCACGCGGCATTGCGCAACCCTTGCGCCGCCTCGCCGTAGCCGCCGATGCGCTTGGCCGTGGCCAGGAGATCGTGCCGTTGCCGGAAACCGGCCCTGACGATATCCGACGCACCGCCGAGGCATTCAACCGTATGCAAGCGCGCCTGCATCGTTTCGTCGACGACCGCACCAAAATGCTGGCCGCCATCGGACATGATCTGCGCACCCCCCTGACCTCGCTCCGTTTGCGTGCGGAATTCGTTCGCGACGACGACGTGCGCGAGAAGATACTTTCCACCATTACCGAAATACAGACGATGACAGAAGCGACTCTCGCATTCGCTCGCGAAGATGCGACTGCGGAGAATACGCGCACCGTGGAACTCTCGGCGCTCGTGGAAAGTCTCTGCCATGATCTTGCCGAACTCGGTCACGACGTCTCGTTCTCGAACGGACAGAAGATCGGCTACGGCTGCCGGCCAGAGGCGCTCCGCCGCGCGTGCCGTAACCTCATTGAGAACGCCATCCGTTATGGGGAGCGGGCGCGCGTCAGCGTGGGAAGACGCGCAGACAATATCGAAATCATCGTCTCGGACGATGGGCCCGGCATTCCCGAGAGCGCGCGGGAGCAGGTTTTTACGCCGTTTTTCCGGATCGAGAACTCGCGAAATCGCGAGACAGGAGGCGTTGGCCTCGGTCTTTCCATTGCTCGGACCATCGTCCGGCACCACGGCGGAGACATCGTCCTGACCAACGGGCCGAAGGGCCTCTACGCGGTCATCAGCCTGCCGGCGCAGGAGGGCGCGCCGCCTCCCGTCAGCCGGCCAATCATGGCCGCAGCAGCGAAGGACGTCATCAACGATCTCGAACCGGCGCCGCGCGGCATCTCCGCTTGAAATTCGGCGGTGCACGTGTGCGCCTTCGCTGGCGACCTGCTCGCTGCCCGAACCGGTGCCGCATCGCACGATGTCGCAGAAGATCGCAAGCTTGATGTGTAGGCTGGCGCTCCCTAGGGGAATCGAACCCCTGTTTCAGCCTTGAGAGGGCCGCGTCCTAACCGCTAGACGAAGGGAGCGTGAGGGGTACGACATAGCCGCGAATTTGGACGGCGGCAAGCCTCGATCGGGTGCGAAAGTGCCGAATATCACGATGAGTCCGGTTGAGGCTTAATGCGCGACGGCCTTGTCAGGCGCCTCGCAAACCGCCGGCAGCACTCACGGCGTCTTCAGTTTCTCGATCGCGGCGGCGCCAGCGGCAGGCTCAAACCGGAACAGACCCGCGCCGGCGAAAGAGGCCTTGAAGGGAGATGACGAGCTGATCTGCTCGCCGCTACTGCCCGCGACGGCCTGATTGAACAGGTCCTGCACGGGGGCGCCGCCACGCCGGGTGCCGACGCCGAAGTAGTAGGTCTTGCCGGCCTCGATCGGGACTTCGATCTCGTAATCCGCCATCGACAGCTTCATGCGGGTGGCGATCTTGGTGACGCCCGGCGGCCGGTCGACGACGAAGAACGTTCCCATGTCGACCTTTCCGGCGGACTTGCCATCTATCAGGATCTCGATGGAGGCGGCGAGCCCGCCGATCGCGCCCAAAATGCCCTTCTCGCGCAGGAAATAGAGTCGGGCGGTCCGCGAGCCCGTCGGCTTGGCCTTTGCTGCGGCTTGCTTGGCCGGCGCTGCGAGCCCAGCCTGTTTGGCGGGAGGTGCCGGCTTGGCCGGCTCTGCAAGCGCGGCAAATCCAGCACAGCCGAGCGATCCGACGACGAATGTCATCGCAACAACGAGTGACTTGATACGCCCCATTCCCGGTCCCAGCCCCAACTTTCCCTGCAAGAGCTAAATCAGAAGTTGCGTCGCAGGACAATGTGGACCGGACACGATCCCCAGATCGGGCCGTCCTCACGGCTCATTGGCGAATTTCAGCTTTCCGGCCGGCTTCAACGTATGGGCGTCGAAGGTGCGGATCTCGGTGACGCCGCCGAGATCGAGCGTGATCACGAGGCGGTCGCCGGCGATCCCGGTCGCGACGATTTTGGCGCCCTTGGGCAAGGTGGCGGTGACGTCGGCCGCGGATTCAACCGCCCTTCCCTCCGACTTGAAAAGGCGGTAGCCCACCGCGATCAGCACGGCGCAAAATGCCAGCGCCGTGGTCAACCCCGCGATCAGCATCATCCGCCGCACCCGCGCGAACAGCGCGGCCTGCTCGGGGGTCGGTTCGGGAACAGCGGTATCAGACGTCGTCATGGAAAGCTCTGGGTCAGCGCAACGGTTGGAGGTCGTGGTCGGCGGCGACGAGGGCTCGGCCCGGCTCGACCGCGTGCTGGCGGCGCACCTCACCGACCTCTCGCGATCGCGGCTGAAAGCCCTGATCCTGGCGGGAGCGGTAAGCCTGAGGGCCTCCGCGGTCCGCGACCCCGCTTATCACGTCGCATCCGGCGATACGATCACAATCGACGTGCCGGAGGCCGCGCCCGCGGAACCGCAAGGCGAGGATATCGCCCTCGACATCGTGTTCGAGGACGACGACATCATCGTCATCAACAAGCCGAAGGGCCTGGTGGTGCACCCCGCGGCCGGTCACGAAACCGGAACGCTGGTGAACGCGCTGATCGCCCATTGCGGCGCTTCGCTCTCGGGTATTGGCGGGGTGCGCCGGCCCGGCATCGTGCACCGGCTCGACAAGGACACGACCGGGCTAATGGTGGTCGCCAAGAACGACCTCGCCCACGCCTCGCTGTCCGCCCAGTTCGCCGACCACGGCCGCACCGGTGAGATGCGGCGCGGCTACATGGCCTTTGCCTGGGGCGTGCCGCACCGCCATCGCGGCACGGTCGACGCGCCGATCGACCGCCATCCCCATGCGCGGGAGAAGATGGCGGTGCGCCAGGGCGGCCGCGAGGCCGTGACCCATTGGGAGATCCTGGAGAGTTTTGTGGGCCGCGACGGCAAGGGCGTCGCCGCCCTGCTCGCCTGCGAGCTCGAGACCGGGCGCACCCACCAGATCCGCGTCCACCTCGCCCATATCGGCCATCCCCTGATGGGCGACGCCGTCTATGGCCCGCATTTCAAGACCAAGGCGAACCAGCTCGGGCGCCAGTCGCAGGCAGCTTTGGCCGCGCTGGGGCGGCAGGCCTTACATGCTTACCTGCTGGTATTGGAGCACCCGAGGACGGGAGAACTACTCCACTGGGAGGCCCCTCTGCCGGAGGATTTGCTTCTCCTTCAAAGCTGCCTGAAAGCGGCGCAATGACGCAGCAGCCTTAAGAAAAGCGTTACATTACAAAAAGTTATAGCTGCCACACGGGGTCGTGACGTCAGCAATCCTTCCCTTTTCGACCTGCCATGAGGTATATTGCGCCCGCGTTGAAATCACCAACGCGGAACATCGCAGCCCGGCCGGCTTTGACACAGCGGTCGTCTGCCTGGCCCGCCGCTATCGGGGGCCTGAACCTTTTGGAGGGCGCACTATGGCCCGTACCGCAGCTTTGCCGGTCCTCAATGGAGAATCCGGCCTTTCTCGCTACCTCGCCGAGATCCGCAAATTCCCAATGCTGGAACCCCAGCAGGAATACATGCTCGCCAAGCGTTGGCGCGAGCATGACGATCGCGACGCGGCGCACCAACTCGTCACCAGCCACCTCCGCCTCGTGGCCAAGATCGCCATGGGCTATCGCGGCTACGGCCTGCCGATCTCCGAGGTCGTCTCGGAAGGCAATGTCGGCCTGATGCAGGCGGTGAAGCGATTCGAACCCGAGAAGGGGTTCCGTCTCGCCACCTACGCGATGTGGTGGATCAAGGCGTCGATTCAAGAGTACATCCTGCGTTCCTGGTCGCTCGTGAAGATGGGCACCACCGCGAACCAGAAGAAGCTGTTCTTCAACCTGCGCAAGGCGAAGAGCAAGATCAACGCGCTGGACGAAGGCGATCTCCGCCCCGACCAGGTCGCGGTCATTGCAAAGCGCCTCGGCGTCACGGACCAGGACGTGATCGACATGAACCGCCGCCTCGGCGGCGATGCGTCGCTCAACGCGCCGATCCGGGACGACGGCGAAGCCGGCGAATGGCAGGACTGGCTGGTCGACAACACGCCCAACCAGGAAGCCTTGATGGCGGAGCACGAGGAGTATGATCACCGCCGTGACGCGCTGAACGGCGCCATGGGCGTGCTCAACCCGCGCGAACGGCGCATCTTCGAGGCCCGCCGCCTCGCCGATGAGCCGATGACGCTGGAAGACCTTGCTGCCGAGTTCGGCGTGTCGCGCGAGCGCGTTCGCCAGATCGAGGTCCGCGCCTTCGAGAAGGTGCAGTCCGCGGTCAAGGGCACGATCGCGAGGCAGGAACAGGCTGCGCTCGAAGCCGCGCATTGAGCGGGGCGTGACGGCGCCAGGAATTGGCGGATCGAAAAGTCAGAAAGCCGGCGGCAACGCCGGCTTTTTGTTTGTCTGATGGAAGACCGGACCGCCCGGTTGAACCGGGCGATGGCGGCGGTGAGGGAGTGCGACTCCTACTCCCCCCAGACACGCGCCAGAGTCGCGAGCCAGCAGCCTTCGCAATAGCGGGCGTCCTTGTAGTCGATCCAGTTGTGCGCGTAGACGCGGTCGAGCGGGATGCTGTAACGGGTGCGCAGCACCTTGACGAGGATCTTCCAGGCGGCGACCTGCGCGTCGGTCGGACCAGATGCGACGTCGGGAAAATTGCCGGCGAACTCGACGCCGATCGAATTGTCGCGCACGACCTGGCGATAGGTCGATCGGTTGTCGATGTACTTGTTGTCGTTGCGGTTGGCGCCGTCGCCATGGGTCGGCACCAGGTTCTCCGCCACCGCCCAATAGACCGTGCCGTCGGTCTCGACCCAGACCGTGACGCCGCGCCGGGTCGGGTTCTTCGCCTGCGCTTGCGCGCCGCCGCGCGCCGAGCCGGCGGGACCCTCGGTCTGATGCACGATGATGTTGCGCCAGGGGTTTGCGCTGCCGACGTCGCCCCATGGCGCCAGCCACACCATCTTCAGGCCGGGAATTTCGGGCGTGCCGGAAGCGCGCGCGAGCTTTGCCAGGTCAGCGTCGTCGGCGAAGGCGGGGACGATCAGAAACAGGGCGGCGAGCACGGCCGCGAGCAGGCGAGATATCATGGCGAGGTCCAATCACGGCCCCTGACGTAGCACAGCTCTATGCGAAATGGCGCGCGGGCTCGCCGGGACCGATCGGCGCGGGCGAGAGCGGCGGCGCCGGATCGTAGACGGCAAAGTCGTTCTTGCCGTTCTTCTTGGCGGCGTAGAGCGCGTGGTCGGCATGCGCGATCAGGCGGTCCGGAAATTGGCCGATGTCGCGATCCCACTGCGCGACGCCGATCGAGATTGCGATCGGAATGTCGCCGCCGGTACAAGTCGCGGCATCCTGGCGGCACACGTCGAGCACGCGGCGGGCGATCGCGGCGGCTTCGCGCAGCGACGACGACGGCAACACGATGCAGAACTCGTCGCCGCCGGTGCGGGCCAGCATGTCGCCGGGCCTCAAGCGCGTCTGCGCCATCAGGGTGAAGTGTTTCAGGCAGGCGTCGCCCGCGGCATGGCCGTGCGTGTCGTTGATGGTCTTGAAGCCGTCGAGATCGATCACCAGCAGCGAGAAGGGCTCACCGCTGCGCTGCGAGCGGACGCATTCCTCGGTCAGGCGCTGGAGCAGATGCCGCCGGTTGGCGACGCCGGTGAGATCGTCGAGCAGCGCGAGGTCGGCGACCTCATTGCGCAGGCTGTCCATCGCCATCAGCAGGAAGCCGAAATTGAGCGTCATCGACAGGAATAGCAGGCCCAGCACCATGACGGCATGCGCCTGGCCACCGGCACGCGCCGAGAGATCGTGGCCGAGCAGATTGCCCACCGTGCGCGCGAGCAGGATCGCGAGGATGCTGAGGATGACGATGCCGGACAGCCGGGCACCCGGACTGACGCGGCCTTCCGGCGACAACAGCAGACACAGCGCCAGCACCAGCGGCAGGGCCTGACCGAACGTGTAGCTGAGCATGCGTAGCTGCATGTGGTCGAAGCCGACCATGAACACCACGACGCCGGTAAGACTCAAGCACCCCGTCGCGATCATGAGGCGCCAGGAGACCGGACGGTCATAGAAGCGCTGAATGCCCATGGCAGCGAGGCAACTCGCGGCGATGACGCCTCCGGCGCCAAGCAGCAGCGGCAGCGGCGAAGCGACGAACAGGCGGACAAGAGCCGTCATCGCGCCGGCCGCGCCGACGAAGGACGAGGCCATCCAGAACCGCGCGGCCGCGAATTTCGGATAGGAGCGCGTCACATAGGCCCAGATCACGCCGAGCGCCAGGAAGTTGACGACGAAGACCGTCCACAATGTCGGTACGTTCAGCATGGCGCGTACAGCACGCGCAGAGTCCCGCCCCCCGTCCCTGGCAGCCGTCCGTCCATGACCCATCCCCGTTTTCTTGCGGGGACAATGCGCGGGTTGCGCTTAATGGAGTCTCACTGCGACTTGCGAAACTGCGCCTTTGGTTTTGGATTTCTGAACGACGCGCGGCAATTGTCGGATCGTTAAGCCTGTTGCCGGCGAAGGCGTCTCCGACGGCGATGCGGATTCGCGGCCAAAAATCACCCGAAAATGCATCTGAGCTGTGGATAACACGATGACACGGATGTGACGGCGCGGGGCAGGCGCCTCCGAATCTGCTGAGTTTGTCGTCGAGGATGTTGCGAGGCTGGCCCTCCGCCGAGCATCCCTCGTGTCGCGTTCCACCATTAAACCTGAAGAGGATACTATGGCTAAGAAAGCGAAGAAGGCGGCGAAGAAGAAGGCGAAGAAGGCCAAGAAGGCGGCGAAGAAGAAGTAACGAGGCTTCTTTCTCTTTGCCCGGGTGGAGCCTCGCTCCGCCCGGGCGTCGGACAGGATCGAGCGGATTGAAGGTGGCGGGCGCAAGGCCCGCTTTTTTATTGGTGAGCGTTGGAAGTGTACATGTCCGACCGCGTCATGGCCGGGCTTGTCCCGCCATCCACGCCTTACCGCGCAGCTCGAAGAACGTGGATGCCCGGGACAAGCCCGGGCATGACGACCTTTCAGAGCTGAAGAAGCTTACCGCTCCGCAAACGCGAGCTTGGCGCCGAGGGCGGCGAAGCCGGCGGCAAAGCTGCGCCGCAGCCAGGCCATGACGGCGGGACGGGAGATGACGCGCTCGCGCACCGAGGCCGCGCAGAGGCCGTAGACGACGAACACCGCAAACGTCATCGCCATGAAGGCGCCGCTCAATTCCAGCATGCGCGCCAGCACATGCGCCTCGTCCAGCGCGATGAACTGCGGCAGGAAGGCGAGGAAGAAGATTGACAGTTTGGGATTGAGGATGTTGATCAGGAAGCCCGTGACGATAACGCGGCCGCTCGACCGCTCCGCGATCCTGCCCTCGACTGCGAGCGCGCCGGTCTCGCGCAGCGCCTGCCAGGACATGTAGAGCAGATACGCCACGCCGCACCATTTCAAGGCGGCGAAGGCGAGCGCGCTGGTGTGGAGCACGGCGGCAAGACCGAGCATCGCCGCGACCATGTGCGGCACGATCCCCAGCGTGCAGCCGAACGCCGCCGCGATGCTGGCACGCGAGCCGCGGGTGAGCGCAGCGGCCAGCGTGTAGAGCACGCCGGTGCCGGGCGATGCGACGACGATGAGCGAGGTGAGCAGAAAGGACCAGGTCATGGACCGACCTTATCACCGCCCCTCGCTTCGCAAAAGCGGCCGGACAGTCGTCAGGACAGCTGCGCGATCTCGGCCTCGCGGAGCACGTCGAGCGGCGCCCAGGGCTTGGCCCAGAACTTCGCGCCGTCGGGCAAGGGCTGCTTCAAGGGACGTCCGGAGGTGACGACGACGTCGAGCTTAGGGTTGCGATCCTTGGCGACGTGCGCGAGCTCTACGCCGGTCATCCGGCCGGCGAGCTGGACGTCGGTCATCATCAGGCAGAGCGCGCCGGCGTTCTTGTCGAGGACGCGCTCGGCCGCCTCGGCACTTTCGCACTGGATCACCTGGTAGCCGCTCTCTTCCAGCAGGAGACTGAGCATCTCCCGCTGCATGACGTCGTCTTCGACGATCAGCGCAGTTGCACGAAATGGTTGTGCCTGTCCCATCGGCAGCTCTCCAATGCTTGCTTGCGTAACGAATGTTAAGGAGCCAATCCGCTTGCGGTTCGGTTCCATTATGAAAAAATGTAAATCGAAGTTCCACAGGCCATGACTTGACGGGGGATTCATGACTGCGATTCGCGGCGCCGCCGCCATCACGGGAGCGGCCAGCGGCCTCGGCCGCGCGCTCGCCATCGAGCTCGCGCAGCGCGGCTGCGATCTCGCGCTGGCCGATCGCGACGAGCGCGGATTGAAATCGCTGGCAGCCGAGATCGGAACGGGGCGCAAGGTCAGCCTGCATCGCGTCGATGTCGGGGTGCCCGAGGACATCGCGCAATTCGCGAGCGAAGCGACCATCGCGCATCCCGCGCTCGGCATCGTCGTCAACAATGCCGGCGTGGCGCTGCTCGGCGCGTTCGAGGAGATCGACCAGGCGCAGATGGATTGGCTGTTCGACATCAATTTCTGGGGCGTGGTGCACGGCACGCGCGCCTTCCTGCCTCATCTGAAGACGAGACCCGAGGCGCACATCGTCAACCTCTCCTCGATCTTCGGCATCATCGCGCCGCCGGGACAATCGGCCTATGCGGCGGCGAAGTTCGCCGTGCGCGGCTTTTCCGAGAGCGTGCGGCACGAGCTCAGCGTCGCGGGCAGCCCGGTGAGGCTGTCGGTGGTGCACCCCGGCGGCGTCGCCACCGCGATCGCGCGCAACTCGCGCACCGGAATCGGCGTCACCGACAATGCCCGCCGCGCGCAATCGATCGAGCGCTTCGAGAACGCAGCGAAGACCACGCCGAAGGACGCCGCGCTGCGCATCATCCGGGGCATCGAGAGGAACGAGCCCCGCATCCTGATCGGCAACGACGCCCGCTTCATGGACCTCCTGCAGCGCTTCCGCCCGGGCACGTATTGGGCGCCGCTGCAGAGGAAGCTGGAGAAGATGGCGAAGGGGAAATGAGTGTTGCGTGGAACGACAACGCCGCCTCCCCTCAATCGTCGTCCCGGCGATGGGGGAGATCGTGCGTCACGCCTCCTTCACTGCCCCATCAGCCGATCCGCGAAATAGCCGATCGTCTTGCGGTACACCACCGCCCTGTTCCACTCGCGCATCGCTTCGAAGTTCGGCGTGCCCTCGCTGTAGGGCTGGCCCATCTTGAAGCCGCTGACGTGGAGCAGGTTCGCGGTCGAGGCGAGGACGTCGGGAATGCTGTGGCGGAGGTCGACATGGCCGTCACCGTCGAAGTCGACGCCGTATTTGATGTAGGACGACGGCAGGAACTGGGTCTGGCCGATCTCGCCGGCGAACGCGCCGACGAGGTCGCGCAGCGGCAGGTCGCCGCGCTGCACGATCTTGAGCGCGGCGAGCAGTTCGCCCTGGAACAGGTCGGTGCGGCGGCAATCATGCGCGAGCGTCGCAAGGGTGCGGACCACCGGCATCTTGCCGATATCTCCCTTGCCGAAATCGCTCTCCAACCCCCAGATCGCGACCAGGATGTAGCGCGGCACGCCGAACTTCTGCTCGACGCGCGAGAGCAGCGCGGCATGGCGCTGCAGCAGCGCGCGCCCGCCATTGATGCGGCCGGGGCCGACGCGGGTCGAGACATACTGCTCGAAGGTCTTGTTGAAGGTGTAGCGCTGGCGGCGGTCGAAGGCGAGCACCGCAGGGTCGGGCGTCACGCCGCTGAGCGCCGCACTGGTCACGCTCGCGGAGACGCCGGCGGCCTGTGCTTCCTGCGCCATGGTGGCGACGAAAGTGTTGAAGTCGCCGCCGCAGCGCGCGGCCTGCGCCGACCCGCCGGCCAGGGAAAGGACGACGGCGGCGGCGAGTAGCGGTCTCAGCATGCAGGAATCCTCTGAAGAACGGGCGTGGAAAGCATCGATCATGCCCGGGAACCGGATTCGCGTCAAAGCGGCAAGCTGATCTTCGCCGACAACTCATCCGGCGTCGCGCGCTGGTGTTGCTGCTGTCGGCCTTCCTCATCACCGCTGACGCCGCGCAGGTGCACGCGTTGAGAGATGCATCCGACAGTGGAACTCGGCCGGCGCACTTCCGCAACGCAGGCGGAAGACGTGCAGGCGGGCGCGCTTTCATACAAGACGCGCGCTTTGCGAGCAGCAATCTGAACAACTGATTTAACTGCCCAAGCAATTGCTTCGATGCAGCATCGACAGCGGCGCCGCGACGCGCATATCTGATACGCACGCTGCGACATCAACGCCACCACGATGGGTCTTGCCATCGCAGGACACAGCCGATAGAATTCTATTCTAGGTTGTCGCCCCGCCAGCCCCGGGCGACACTGAAGACCAAGATAAACGGCGGGCTTCGCGGCCCGCCGTTTATTGAGGCAAGGGCCGCATCGAAGCAGCCGCAGCAGGCCCCCGCTTCCGCGATGAACGATTGCAGTCCTGCTGCGGGCCATCCACCGATCCGGTGCGACGTTGATGTCGACAACCGCCGAAGTCATTTGACTGCGACGCTGCTATCGACGACAAGCCGCCATGGCCAAGAAACCCGGAACTAACCCCAAAGGCGAATTCGCCTTCTTCAACATCGTCTACGAAGACGATTCCCAACGCTCCAACCGCCGCGTCCCCGCCGAGCTGCTCGGCGGCCTCGACGGCGACGAACCCGCCCGCGGCTTCATCATGGAGCAGGACCGCGAGATCGCAGAGAAGAGCGGAAGACCGCCGCTGGAGATCAAGCGGATCGAACGGGTGGGGGCGAAGAGGAAGTAGGGCGGCCCAGGCAAGCGCTCACCAGCGCCCGCTCCACTTGTTCCAGGCAAACAGCAGATCGGCAAACCGGTCATAGACAAACCGCGTGACCGGCAGCGCCGCGCGATTGCCGAACAGCACCGCGAGCCACCCCTCCCCCGGCGTCAGCCGCCACAGCGCAATCGCGACATCCGCACCGACGGTGAGCCGACCCGCTTCATTGGTCGCATGCAGGCGCCGCCTGATGTCGTCGAGCGAAGCACCGAATTGCGCCAGCGCGTCGGGCTGCTCGTTGATATCCTTGAACTCGACCGTACCCGCGCGCACCAGCGCCAGCAGCTTGTTGCGCTGCCAGTCGATGCCGGCGTCACAGACGGGGCAGCGGGTGTTGTAGTAGACGGTGAGGTGGGCCGGCATCATCGATTCGCTTTTCGGGGCGGAAGTATAAGTCGATCGAAAGGCAAATGAACCTGTTTGGCCGAACGATGCGGCAAGTCTGCACAAATAAGAAACGGCGAGCTTTAGCCAGCCGCTCTTTCCTATGCCCAAGACCATAACGATCGGAACAGCCGCGCGCAGTAAGCCAGGAACTTACCATCAGCACCGCTGTCCAGACTCATTTAGGCGGAATTACCCCTAATGAGTTTGTCTCAACGTTTTGATGTTCAATGTCGGGCGCTTGAGCGTGGAATAGTGTCCCACCGTAAGATTAGGAATATCGAGCTCCGGAGCGATCATTGATGTCGCAAAGATCGTCTGATGTTCGCAAACTGCAGCTTGTGAAACAGCGATCAACATTCGTTGGAAGTTGTGGCTTCGATCGGGCTGCATACCCTTATCTTCGATAGAGTCGAGAATACAAAGTCGAAGATGCCTAAATGATGGATCCTTCGTCGCTGCACCGAAAAGGCCGACGAAAAAGCTATTTCTTAGAATTACGCGTGAGCTTGCCGAAAAGTACGACTGATTGTTGACGCCGAGCTTGTTAGCAGCAAAGTCGAATTGAACTGAGGTCGCCTGAATGAACGCCTGCTCGCGGGGCAGATCGGCACGCAGCAGCGCTAGGATCTCCTTTTCGACAGCTCCATAGGCGACGCTGAGTCGCTTGCTAAGGGCAGCCTTTAAGGCAGCATTTCGGTCCGCAAGCCGACCTATCTCAGCATTTAGCTCACCCTTCCGCGCGATGAGCCCCTCCAGCACAGCAGACAGACGCGCCTTGTTTTCGAGGTCCTCCAACTGCCTATCCACGTAACCTGCGGCTCGCTGCAGAGTCCTAAGATTTTGGAGAGCTTGAGAGGATGGGGCCTGCACTGAGCGGGTTAGCTTGTCTGAAGCACTCTGCCAACGAGAATTAAGCTCGACCAGACTTCCGCCAAGACGGCCAAGCTCCTCCGTCCGATCCTTCTGCAGAGAACGCGATTGCTTCAACTGTCTAGAAGTATCATTGACCAACGAAACGAGGCGAGAGCGCGCACGCTCGCTATCAAACGGCGTTTTGCAGAGGTGACACGCATGCTCAGGATGCTGCGCCTCAATCGCTGAGTAACACGCCGGGCAGTACTGAAAGGTGATCTTTCCAAATGCATCTGACGTTGCCGAAGAGTCATTCAAAGCCCTAAGCTTTGCTTCTAGATCAGCGATGAATCTTCCTGCGTCAGCAATCTCGAATTTGCTAGCATCGATCGCCGCAGTAACTCGGCCAATCTCGCCCTGAAGTTTCTGGACCTCAGCATAGGCGCGTCGCTGCGCCTCCAACGAGAGACTGTCTTTAAGGCCGGACTCGTAGACCACTCGCTCTGCTTCGGAGATTTGCAAGTCGATCGCCTTGCGCTCCTCCTGGACACGCCTACGCTCCGCTTCGAGCCAAGATGGCGTGAGAATCTGCTCAGTCTGCCCTACTAGCTTTGAAATGGCCTCCAGTTCGGAGCTTACACCTGTAAATTCCTTATCGAGCTGACGAAGACGAAGCTCGTTGGCATAAAGCTCGTTCTCATAGGCACCAAAAACAAGTCGACCGACCGTATCGCGCAACAACGGTGGATCAAACTGCTCAAACTTGAAGATCGTCCCTATCGGACTGAGCTGGTCCGCGTACATCAGCCTCAGTATCTGGTGAATCGTTACGTTGCCGCTAGCTTCATTGCTCGCCTCCGGTATGTCGAGCAACTTAAATAGAAACTGAGAGAAGCTCTCTCGCGATTCTGACCGTCGATAGGGATATCTAGCCCAAGCTGCGGCTGACGCCTTGAGCGCATCATCCATTTGGCCGCCAAAAATATCCATTGGCTGCCCCGATTTCTCGGTTATGTCGCGAGCCAGAGTTGCGACGTTTCCATTGAGCGAAACCTGCACCAAAACTCGGGTGCAGAGGAGAGCAATATCACTCCAATCGCTAACGTCTCCTCCAATGCTATAATATAGCAAATTCAGAATCGTGGACTTTCCCGACGAGTTATCTCCACGGAGTATGTTTACGCCTTGGTGAAAAAGCTCATCGTATGCCGCCGCTCCGAGTCTTTCGACCCGAAGCCGCTGGACTTGAAGGGTAGGCTTAAACCTTGTCATAGCGATGCTCTAGCAAGGATGTGCGCCCCTTCAGACCATCCTGCCCCAACAAGGGATAAGTGTTCAGAACATCGATGATCTTCATCGCGTCCACATCTTCCGCGGTCCGGTCTTCGATCCTTTTCTTGAGCCCATCAGGAAGCGCAAAGGCCTTGAACTTCACGGTGCCGTCTCTCAGAGAAACAAGATCGACAATCCCATCCATGGCCATCGTCTGGAGTGCAGCGACTTGCGACGGTCGCATCCGCTCCAGAAGGGCATCCCCCGTCGGCAAAGTTGCGTAGTCTCGCCGCTCCTCCAATCGCTTTGCAAGCCGTCGGACTTCAAGGTCCTTCTGAGACAACCGAATAGCCGAGGCCCGCCACGGAAAGAGCAAATAGTAGTCTAGTATACGAAGCTTATCGACTTCGATCTCTGAAATGCCCGTTCTGAAGGTTACGCGCAAAAAACGAAAGATGGCATGAAACGCATCGAAAGCGGGATGATATGAGAGATGGATCATGCATGCCACCGGATGTAGCACTGCTCAGCTAGCCAATACACCATGCCGGCAGCGATTGCTGAGTTTAGGCAGAACACGCCAGATTTTATCTCGCTCGCGCAGGGATTGATTACATACTGACCAAACAGTAGATCGATCTCCCCGGACGAGCTGTTGGCGAGATTCGGTAGAACGTATGAGCGAAAATCTTGTTCAATCTTCGAGAGCAGGTACGCAAATATCTGCTGCGCAGAATCAAACATCGAGTACTTCGCGAGAAGCCGGCTAAACAACTCCTTCTTCCGGAGCGCGAGAGACACCTCCGAGTTCCGCCCAGAATGAAGAAGCTTCGCTTCAAGCCCCTCCACTCCATCATAACTATGCTTCTGATGGTACATCTGAAGGGTGTCGATGAAGTCGCTAACATGCTCGTTGCTTTCGATCTCATGGACCAAAAGCGCCATCCACGCTGCGATTGGCGATCTCTCATCGCCTAGCGTAACGTTGAAGGTTCGATTATTTGAATTCGTGTTTGTGATATTGCCTGCGGCGTTGTCACGACCAGCAGCAACATCACTCTGAGTGGTGCGATCGCCAAGCATCCGCGACGGAATCAGTCGTTGTTTATGCGGTCGCCGCCAATATTATCGCGACCGGCCGTGATACCAGACTGACGGACGTTTCGATTTCGATTAACCGACGAAGATCGCACAAACTTAATGGTCACGAGCGAACCAATGGTAGCTCCGCTAAATAGACCAGCAACAAACGTGATCGCCTGCGTCATCCATTCCGGCATCGCTCCCCCGTGGTTCTTTCTTTATTCGGCTTTACCCTACAACAAAAGGTTTAGTGTGAGCAAACTACACTTTGGTTGAACGACAACATTCGAGGGCAGGACACCCCAAAATAACAGCGGCGGGCCCCTTGCCGCCGCTCAGTTCTGCTTGGTGTGGCACCTACCTTAGTTATCCAAGAAGCTCCGCAGCTTCCGGCTCCTCGACGGATGCTTCAGCTTTCGCAGCGCCTTCGCTTCGATCTGCCGAATTCGCTCGCGCGTCACCGAGAACTGCTGGCCGACTTCTTCCAGCGTGTGGTCGGTGTTCATGCCGATGCCGAAGCGCATGCGCAGGACGCGTTCTTCGCGCGGGGTGAGCGAGGCCAGCACGCGCGTGGTGGTCTCGCGCAGGTTGGACTGGATCGCGGCGTCGATGGGCAGGATCGCGTTCTTGTCCTCGATGAAATCGCCGAGATGCGAATCCTCTTCGTCACCGACGGGCGTCTCCAGCGACAAGGGCTCCTTGGCGATCTTGAGGACTTTTCGCACTTTCTCCAGCGGCATGCCGAGCTTTTCGGCCAACTCCTCAGGCGTGGGCTCGCGGCCGATCTCATTGAGCATCTGGCGGGACGTGCGCACGATCTTGTTGATCGTCTCGATCATGTGCACGGGGATGCGGATGGTGCGCGCCTGGTCCGCAATCGAGCGGGTGATCGCCTGCCGGATCCACCACGTCGCGTAGGTCGAGAACTTGTAGCCGCGGCGGTACTCGAACTTGTCGACCGCCTTCATCAGGCCGATGTTGCCTTCCTGGATCAGGTCGAGGAATTGCAGGCCGCGGTTGGTGTATTTCTTCGCGATCGAGATCACCAGACGGAGGTTGGCTTCCACCATCTCCTTCTTGGCCTGGCGTGCTTCGCGCTCGCCCTTCTGCACGGAATGCACGATCTTGCGGAACTCGACAATCTCGAGGCCGGTCAGCGCTGCGAGCTGATGCACCTCGTGGCGAAGATCCTTGATGCGGTCCTTCTCGTGATGGACGAAATTCTTCCAGCCCTTGGCCGAAAGCTTCGAGACGCGGTTGAGCCAGCGCGGATCGAGCTCCGAGCCGGTGTAGTTGCGGAGGAAGTCCTCGCGCGCGACGCCGTGGCTGTCGGCAAGGCGCATCAGGCGGCCCTCGTGCGAGACGAGGCGCTTGTTGATGTCGTAGAGCTGCTCGACGAGCGAGTCGATACGCGCCTGGTTGAGGCGCAGCGACTTCACCTCGACGATGATCTCGTCCTTCAGCTTCTTGTACTTGCGCTCCTGGTGCGGCGAGAGCGACTCGTTCTGGAGCTGGTTCTGGATGTCCTGCTCCTGAAGCTTGCGCAGCTTCTTGTAGCTGTCGGCGATCTTGTCGAAGATCTCGACCACCTTCGGCTTCAGCTCGGCCTCGATGGCCGCGAGCGACATCTGGTTCTCGAACTCATCGTCCTCGTCCATGTCGGCTTCGGCGGCAGCCTCGCCCGGATCCTTGTCCTCGCCCCCCTGGCCGCCCGGCGCCGGCTGCGCGGCGCGGAACGGGGTCGGCGACGGGGGCGCTGCGGGCGGCGCCACATGCGCGGGCGCAGCAGCGGAAGCCGCGGCTTCGCCGCCCTCGGCCGGTGCTTCGCCGCCTTCGCCGTTGGGACCTGCGATCATCGCATTGTTCATGCCGCCCTTGGCGTCGGGACCGGCATAGGTCGCTTCGAGATCGATGATGTCGCGGAGGAAGATCTTGCCTTCGTTGAGCTCGTCGCGCCAGATGATGATGGCCTGGAACGTCAGCGGGCTTTCGCACAGCCCTGCGATCATCGCCTCGCGGCCGGCCTCGATCCGCTTGGCGATCGCGATTTCGCCTTCACGGGAGAGCAACTCGACCGTGCCCATCTCGCGCAGATACATGCGCACGGGATCGTCGGTGCGCTCGCCCGGCTCGCTCTTCTTGACTTCGGTGACGGCCTTCTGGGTGACCTCGACGAGCTCGTTGTCGGTCTCGTCCTCGCCCTCGTCCTTGTCTTCCTCGCCTTCCGAGTCGTCGGCTTCGGTGACGTTGATGCCCATGTCCGAGAGCATCGACATGATGTCCTCGATCTGTTCGGGCGAGGTCTGGTCCGACGGCAAGACTTCGTTGAGCTGATCGAAGGTCACGAAGCCGCGCTTCTTGGCCTGCTTGATCATCTTCTTGACTGCCGCGTCGGACAGGTCGAGCAAGGGAGACGGCGCGTCCTGGGAGTCCTTCTCCGGCGCATCCGCTGCCTTGTCGTCTTTTTCCTTGTCCTTCGCCTGCAGCGTCTTTGCCTTGGTGGCCATCCATTGCTCCTAAACGCGCTTCAATGCAGACCGCGCGCCGCGCCTGCCTGAATTCACATGAACCTGTTGCTCGACGCTCTCGCTTCGGCAGCTCTCGACACGGAAAGGGCGGCGCACGTGTCTCTCGCCACCCCCAACTCTCTCTCGCCGGAATTGCCTAACGCTTCGTCAGCCTCTTTGTCGCAGCGGATGCAGGTGTAGTGCCAACAGCGATTGCGCGGATTCATTCCTGACGCGTCTGTTCTGCCTGCGGCCGCCTCTGGGCCAAAGTGCTACAAGACCGTTAAGCCTCGATTAACCCTGTTTTTGCCGCCAAACCCAAGATTTGGCGAGTCTTTTAGCGGTTCCGGCCCCGGCCGTCCGCATGATTCTTTCATCACACGCTCTTCTGGAGCCGGCCCGACAGCTCGCCAAAACCCTCGATGAGGGCCTCGGTACCGTCGACTTCGCCTATCCGAGCCTTGACGTCACGCAGCCATGCCAAATTGGCCTCGCTGGGGTCCTCCCCCAAGGCCAGCTCGGCGTCTTTCAGCTCTCTAAGTAGTGAATGCCATTGCCGATGCAAGGCAACCAGCTGATGCCAGGTGGCGAGAACGTCATCCCTTGCCGCGCCCTCGCGGGCGCCCCACACCGCCGCGGTCGTGATGCCGCCCTCAACCCTTTGAAGAACTTGTGAAAATCCACTCTTCTCAAGATCGCTGCGCATCTTCTCGGCCTGCTCGCCGGGGTCGGGCGAGTGGTGGTGGTCGTTGGCGAAGGCGGCGATGATGCCGGCCCGGAGCTTATGCGCCTCGGGGTGGGCCAGCTCCAGGGCGGCAACCTCCTCGAGGTGCTCATGCAACAGCCAGGGGTGGTTGATCAGGCTTTGCAGGATCAGGGCCTCCCGGCGGGAGATGGCGCTGCGCTGGCCCCGCATGATCGGGCTGGCCGCCAGCTGCGGACTGGCGGCCTGATAGGGGCCGGATGGCAGCGGGATGGAACCGGGGGCGCCGCGGCGGCCTCCGCCAAAGCCGCCGCCAAAACCTTGGCCGCCGAATCGATTCGCGCCCATCCCGCCCCGCGGCTGGAAGGGGCGACCGCCACCCTGGCGGAAATTGCCCCGGCCGCCAAAGCCGCGCCCGCCCTCGGGAGCGAACGCGCGCTGCAGCCGATCGGCGAAATCGTCGCGATAATAGCGCCGCACCACCTCGTCGCGGATGCCGTTGGACAGCTCCTTGATGCGCGCCTCAAGCGCGGCACGGCGCTCGGGCGTGGCGAAATTGCCGCCTTCGAGCTCGCGCGACCAGATCATGTCGGCGAGCGGACGTGCAGCTCCGATCACCTCCTCGATCGCGCCGCGCCCGCCGGAGCGGACGAGATCGTCGGGGTCCTGCCCCTCCGGCAGCAGCGCGAAGCGCAGGCTCTTGCCCGGTGCGAGGAAGGGCAGCGCGAGGTCGGCGGCGCGATACGCCGCCTTCTGACCGGCGCGGTCGCCGTCGAAGCAGAGGATCGGCTCGTCCGCCATCTTCCAGAGCAACGCGAGCTGGCTCTCGGTGAGCGCGGTGCCGAGCGGCGCGACGCTGCCCGCAAAGCCCGCGGTGACCATGGCGATGACGTCGACATAGCCTTCGACCACGATCAGCGGCGCGCCGTTGTGGGATGCGGCGCGCGCGGTCTGGTGGTTGTAGAGATTGTCGCCCTTGTGGAAGAGCGGCGTCTCCGGCGAGTTCAGATATTTGGCCGGGACGTCCTTCTCCAGCGCGCGGCCGCCGAAGGCGATGACGCGGCCGCGCAAATCCGTGATCGGAAACATCACGCGATCGCGGAAGCGGTCATAGGGCACGGGGATGTCGTCGCCGCCGATCAACAGGCCGGTCTCGACCATGTCCTCGACAGAGATGCCGAGCTTGCCGAGATGCTCCTTCAGCGCGAAGCGATCGGGTGGGGCATAGCCGAGGCGGAATTGCAATTGCGTCGCCGGCGAGATGGCGCGGTCGGCGAGGTAGCCGCGCGCTTTGGCGCCGAGCCGCGAGGCCAGTGTCTCCGCGAAAAACTTCGCAGCGAGATCCATGACGTCATGCAGGGTGCGGCGGCGCTGCTCGTGCCGCGCCGCATCCGGCGTCACCGCCGGCAGCGGCAGGCCCGCCATGTTGGCGAGCCGCTCCACGGCCTCCGCGAACGGCACACCGTCGGTCTCCATCACGAAGGTGATGATGTCGCCATGCTTGCCGGAGGAGAAGTCGTGGTAAAAGCCCTTCTGGTCGTTGACGTAGAAGGACGGCGTCTTCTCCTGCTGGAACGGGGACAGCCCCTTCCACTCCCGCCCGGCCTTCTTCAGCTTGACGCGCTTGCCCACGACCTCGGAGACCGAAAGCCGGGCACGAAGCTCGTCGAGGAACTGGGGCGTGAAGCGCATGAGGTGAGTTTAGCCGAGCGTTTGAGTCGGGCGAAGGATCAGGGATATAGGGACGACGGGCCTAAAAGTCAGGTTTGTCGGGATTATGCGCGCTGTTCACAGGCCGCAGCTCCCGTCATTCCGGGGCGCCCACAGGGCGAACCCGGAATCTCGAGATTCCGGGTTCGATGCTGCGCATCGCCCCGGAATGACGAGCCACTTGAACCGCGCCCGGTTCCACGCTTCCATACGCCCATGTTCAGGACCTTTCGAGGCGGCCACAGCGGGGGCTGGCGGGTGACCTCGCTTTCGCCCGTGACGGGCGAGTCCCTGCCCTTCGTGCCGGCGCTGTCGGTGACCGACAGCGAGGCCGTCTCGTTGCCGCTGGTACCCTCGCGCAATGCGTGGCGGCTGGTCGGCGTTGCGAGCAGCCTGCGTTACACCGAGCGGCCCGAGAAGCAGCAGCTCGTCGCCGTGCAGGCCGGCCTCGGCCGGCTCGAGGCAACCTCCGCGGCGCTGATCCCGATCCGCAAGTCGCCGGCCTGGTGGGAGCTGACGCAGGAAGAGCGCCGCAAGATCTTCGAGGACAGATCGCATCACATCGCCAGCAGCCTGCGCTATCTGCCCGCGATCGCGCGGCAGCTCTACCATTGCCGCGACCTCGGCGGCCCCTTCGACTTCCTGACCTGGTTCGAATTCTCGCCTGCGCATGCCTCGCTGTTCGAGGAACTGGTGGCGATGCTGCGGCGGTCCGAGGAGTGGACTTACGTCGAGCGCGAGGTCGACGTGCGCGTGGTGAAGGAAGTGCTGTCGGCTTAATGCTCCAGGAAGCGGCCGGACTCGATGATCGGCAGATCGGTGACCGGCCAGTTGTAGATGTAGGTCCAGGCCTTGCCGACGGTCCCGTCCGCCAGTGTCACGTCGATCAGCCGGCGCAGATATTCGGTCGGCTCCGGAAAACCCTCGCCGCAGGCCTCATACATGTCGAGCTCGCGCAGCAATTCGTCGGCCAGGCGCATGTGAAACAGCTCGCCGTGCACGATCTCGGACGGCGCGTCCGACAGCAGCAGTCCCGGATAATGCTTGATGAGGAACAGCCGGCCGCGGCAGCTCGCCTCGCCCAGGAAATCCGCATGAGACGCGAGCAGCCGCGCCATCGGATGGTCGAAGCCGCGCATCAGGGTGCCGTAGACGAAGAGACGGTCGGTGATCATGGGACTTGTTATCCCGCGACCGGGCGCTCATTCAAGCCGTCTTCGCAAGTAGTGCTTTGAAGTCGCATGCTCTATAGCCTGATAGATCAGGCCCACAATGCTGCTTCGACAGGCAACCGCGCATGGATTTCGACGCAACTGACGCGCTCTCACAACTGCTCGGCGCGGACGAGGTTCATCCGGTCCATGAGGTCAGCGTCGGCGGCCAATCGCCTTTCCTGCTCACGTCGGACCATTATGGACGGGCGCTGCCGCGCGCGCTCGGGGACCTCGGCGTCGCCGAAAGCGAGCTGGTCAGGCATATCGCCTGGGACATCGGCATCGCCGGCGTCGCCGAGCGGCTCGCAAAGCTGCTCGACGCGCATCTGATCGCGCAGCGCTATTCGCGGCTGGTGATCGACTGCAACCGCCCGCCCGCCGCGGTGAGCTCGATCCCGGTCATCTCCGAAGCCACCGCGATCCCGCGCAACGAAGGAATCTCGGCGAGCGAGCGCGAGGCGCGGCGGCGCGAGATCTTCGCGCCTTATCACGATCGCATCGACGCCGCGATCAGCCGCCGCCTACGCGACGAGCGGCCGACCGTGCTGGTGTCGCTGCACAGCTTCACGCCGGTCTATGCCGGGGTGGCGCGGCCCTGGCACATCGGCGCGCTGTACAACCGCGACACCGTGCTGCCGCAGCTGCTGCTCAAACATCTTCGGAGCGAAAGCGATCTCGTCGTCGGCGACAACGAGCCCTATGCGGTGAGCGACCTCACCGACTACACCATCCCCGTGCACGGCGAGGCGCGCGGCCTCGTCAACACCGGCATCGAGATCCGCCAGGATCTCATCGCCGACCAGTCCGGCCAGCAGCAATGGGCCGAGCGGCTGGCGCGGATCCTTGCCGAGATCGAGGTGGAGCTGAAGGCGCAGCTGCTGCTGTAACCGTCACTTCGCCCGGGTCAGGGCCAGCCAGATGCCGCCGCCGATCATGAAGCCACCGGAGATGCGGGACATCATGCGCGTGCGGCGCGCCGAGAAGAATTTTCGGGCGCGGCCGGCGGCGATGGCGTAGAGCGCATCCGTCACGACGGCTGTGACCATGAAGGTGGCACCCAGCAGCGCGACTTGCGGAAAGTGCGGCTGGTTCATGTCCATGAATTGCGGAATGAAGGCGCCGAAGAAGACCAGCACCTTCGGGTTCGACAGCAGCACCAGAAAGCCCTGCAGGAAGAAGCCGCCGCGCGGCGGCGGAGGCGGTGCGTCGACATCGACGCCCTCGACCGGCGCCCAGACCAGCCTGATGCCGAGCCAGATCAGGTAAGCAGCGCCGGCAAAGCGCACCCAGTCGAACCAGTAGCCCATAGTCGCCATCAGCGAGGTCAGGCCGACCGCGACGATGCCGATGACGATGGCAAGGCCTGCTTGCGCGCCGGCAACGTTGATGAGGGCTGCGCGGGTGCCGTGGCGCAGGCCGTTGGCGATGACGAGGGTGACGATCGGCCCCGGAAGCAGCGCCAGCGCAATGCAGGCGGCGACGAAGGCGAGATAGGCTTGCATGGACATCATGGGGAGGACTCAGCTGCGGTTTGTGCGCATTAATGCATGACGCTCATTGCCCGTCCAGCGCCGCTATGGCCGCGCATCTCGCCGGGTTCGACCGCGCAGCGCATCGTCAGTTCTTCGGCAGGCCGGCGACCCCGCGCGCCGGTCCCGTCAGCTCGAGAACATGCAGGCCGGTGTTGGCACGATCGACGACGTAGATGTAGCCGCGGTCGTCGGTCTCGACATTGTTGGTCTGGATCACGACCTTGCAGCGCTCGCCGCCTTCGATCGGAATGCAGCGCTTGTCGGTCGCAGCGGTGATCGACGGAATGAAATAGCCGACCTCCTTGGGGTGATAGGGATCGCGGATGTCGAGCGCGCGCACGCCGGCATTGAAGAAGGCGATGAAGGCCATCTTCTTGTAATAGATCGGCGCCATGCTCTCATTGGAGGAATGCGCGCCGAAGCGGCCGCCGCGCTGGCAGAACTGCCCGCTCGCCTCCGGCACGGTGTAGCTCGAGATCATCATCGGACGCGTCTCGGTGGTCACGTCGGCGAACCAGACCATCTGCCGCGCTTCGCCGCATTCGTTCAGGATCGCTTCGTTCACGATCATGACGATGTCGCGGGTCTTGCCGTCCTTGTCCTCGGAAAATTCCGCGATGGGCATGTCGAGCATCGGGAACGTCGTGTGCGCTCCATTGAAGGCGGACATCGGCATGCGCGCAATCTGGGGATAGCGCAGATTGTCCGGCGTCGGCTCCTTCGGCCCGCTCAAGAGCTTCTCGCGGTCGACGATCTGCAGGATGCCGCCTTTGTTGGTGCCGTAGCCGAAATAGACACGGTTGCCGTCCGGCCCGGTCGAGATCGGCCCGTGCAGCTCGGTCGGCACCGCGCCGGTCGAACCGGGCTCCTGTCCTGGCAGGCCGAAATCGCGAATCTTCTGCGGACGTGCGGGATCGGAGAGATCATAGACTTGCGTCATGCGCCGCGTGCGCCAGTTCGGTGCGCCCGAGACGAGGAAGGCGATGCCGGTGTCGCACTCCCACCAGCTCTTGTGCGTGTCCTTCAAGCCGCCGATGCGGGTGAGGAGCACGGGGCTGGCGGGATCCGTGACGTTCCAGATCTCGTGCGCCTCGCCGCCGAAGGTCCGCAGCATGTAGACGGCATTCGGATCGCCCTTCGGCAGCGTCCTGCCGTCGCAGACCCGCACCATCTGTGCGCCGCCGGATTCGTATTTGCCCTCCTGCCCCGGCAGGTGCCGCAGATATTTGGGACGCGCGGGTTCGGTGACGTCGACGATGGAGGTGCCGTTCGGCTCGGCCATGCCCGTCATCGGATTGACGGGCGCGGGCACGTCGTCGGTACCGCCGTGATGGCCGATATAGGCGATCCAGCGATCGCCCTGGTGATGGATGGTCGGCTGATAGGCGCTGCGTCCCTGAAGGTCGTTCATGCCAATGAGCTTCATGTTGGACGCTTCCGGCGCCGCGCCGATCACCTGCTGCTTCTGGGCGTGAACGGCCGTGCTGCCGGCAAGAAAGACGAGGCAGGCAGCAGTCAGGACGCAACGAAGCATGAAGTCCTCCCGAAACCAATCTGCGTTGGCTGAGCCTGAACGCTAACACGGCTGATTGCGCACGACCAAAACAAGATTTCTCAAGCCACGCTTGACATGCAACTATTTGGTTGCCTATTCTCACCGCCATGGATGAGGTCTTCAAAGCGCTCGCCGATGCGTCGCGACGGTCGCTGCTCGACAGGCTTCACGCCAGGAACGGCCAGCCCCTGAACGAGCTCTGCGACGGCCTGGCGATGACGCGCCAGGCCGTGACCAAGCACCTTGTCATTCTCGAAGAAGCCAACCTCGTCACCGCCATCAGGCATGGCCGCGAGAAGCTGCACTATCTCAACCCCGTGCCGATCCATCAGATCGGCGAACGGTGGATCAAGAAATTCGAGCGCGGCAAGCTCGCTGCGCTCAGCGAGCTGAAACGTCAGTTGGAGAAGCGCGATGAGTAAGCCGGAGTTCATCTACGTGAGCTATATCGAGACCAAACAGGCTGCGCTCGGCATCGAAGGATTTGTGCGATGACCATCGACCAATTCAAGCCGCTGACCGTCTACACCATCTACATCGCCTCCACGCCGGAGAAGGTATGGCAGGCGCTGACCTCGGCGGAATTCAGCCGGCAATATTTCTTCGGCAATGCCGTCGAGGTCGAGCCGCGGCTCGGCGGGGCCTTCACCGTGCGCACGCCGGACGGCGCGGTTCACATCAGCGGCGAGGTTCTCGCCTACGACCCGCCGCGAAAGCTCGCGGTCACGTTCAACGTCAACTGGCCCGCGCTGATCGAGAAGCTGGGACCGACGCTCGTCACCTACGAGATCGAACAGGTTGGCGACGCGGTGCGGCTCACCATGAGCGAAGGCCATGACCGCCCGCTCAGCGACGATATCCTTGCCGGCGGACGCTCCGGCTGGCCGGCAATCCTGTCCAGCCTCAAGAGCCTACTCGAGACAGGCCAGCCGCTGGTCGTCAAGGTGGGCCCGCCGCAGCGGATGCTCGATGCGCTGAAGGCGATGGGGATCAAGGTGCCGTAGGCAACGCCTCAGCCGTGGTCCGGGACCAGTACCGTAGGGTGGGCAAAGGCGCACTTGCGCCGTGCCCACCACACCCCATGCACAGCAACAGACACGGTGGGCACGCTTCGCTTTGCCCACCCTACGGGCGCTGGCTTTCGCCAGGACGACTAGGGGACCGGCACCACCAGCCGCCGATAGAGATGCCAGGTCGCATGCCCCAGCACCGGCAGCGTCACGACCAGTCCGAGAAAGTAAGGCAGCGCCGAGACGATCAGCAGCATCACGATCACTGCGGCCCAGCCGATCATCGGCAGCGGGCTTGTCACCACCGCACGCACGCTCGTCACCGTGGCCGTGACGAAATCGACGTCGCGGTCGAGCAGCAGCGGAAACGAGACCACGGTCAGCGAGAACAGGATCAGCGACAGCACGGCGCCGACCGCGTTGCCGATGCCGAGGAACAATAGGCCCTCATTGGTGGTCAGCACCACCGTCATGAATTCCTGCAAGCTCGAGAACGAGGCACTGAGGCCGAGCAGCAGCGCGATCAGGAGGCGCACCTGGTACATCCAGACCACGAACACGAACAGCGTCACGAACGCCATCCAGCCGATCTCGCTGCGCGAGCGCACCGCTGACCAGATCGCGCCGAAGGACACGGGCTCGCCGCGCTCGCGGCGGCGGCTGACCTCATAAAGACCGATCGCGACGAAGGGCCCGATCAGGGCGAAACCGGCGGCCAGGGGATAGACGAGGTAGACCATGCCGAAAGCGGTGAGGCAGAGCATGATGGCGATGCCGCCGGCGGCATAGAGCGCGCCGAAGCAGAGGCCGTAGAGCGGCAGCGCCTGGAAATCGCGCAGACCCTCGACCAGCGCCTCGGCGATGTCGGTCGCCGCGATGGGACGCACCACCGGATCGACCTTGCCCGAGATGGACATCAGCACCCTCCCTCGCGCGATCTTCGCCGCGCGTTGGCCGGCTGATGTTAGCGCGCCCCTGCGGTCCTTGCACGCGCGAGTTGGGCGGTCGGAAAATACCGCTGCGACTTCACTTGAGATGCGAGCTGCGTCAGGCCCGCAAGGTGAGCAGAAGCGCCGCAGCGAGATTGGCCGCGAACAGAGCCGCATCGATGACGAAGATCCTGAGCATCGGGCCCTTCAGCACCGGCCAGTACGCCACGCCGACGCGCCCTCCCCGCATCAAGACCGGAACGTTGTAGACGAACTGGCTGAAGTGGCAGCCGGCGAAGAACAGGAACAGCGCGAGTTGTGCCTCGATCGGCTGGAAGAAGGACGGACGCGCGACCATGAGGTAGAACGACAACAGTCCGATCGGCAGGTTCATCCCGCCCAGGAACGCCACGCTGGCGGCCAGGGTCGGCGCGATCGGATTGCTGCGCTCTTCGCGTGGCAGCAGGATCTTCAGTGTGTTGGTTTGCGCGATGCTGAACTGGATGAAGGCGCCGACGAACCAGAGCGTGTTGAGAAGCAGAACGATATCCGAAAGGCGCATGCTCATTTTCCGTAAAAGGCTTCACTGCGGACCACACGGCCCGCATCGTCGAAATCCATGAATTCGCTCGCGCGCGTGTCGCCCAGCTGCCACCACACCGTCAGCCGCGCGATGGTATCGTCAAAGCTCCAGCTAAGGATCTTCAGGTCGGCGCTTTCGATGTGGCCATAGGCTTTCCGCCAATAGGCACGGATGTTCTCGGCGCCGGCGACCGTGGGAGAACCCGTCAGCGTGAGAGCAAGAGGACTCCGCATCTGCGCATCGTCGGCGAAATGCGCGACGACGGCGTCGATATCCACCTTGCGCCAGCTCGCGCACCATGCCGCGACGAAGGGTTTGGCGGACGCGCGATTCATTGCCTGTCCAGTCATGACACGGCCCTCCCTGGCTCGTTGGCCGGGAAAGTGGCAAACCGCGCTCCTCATGTCAACTAGATTGACTTGAGAATTCGTCAGTTGTTGTCGGCGATCGCCTCCATCACGCCCATCCATGCGGACGCGCCCGACGCCCCGACGCGGTCGAACGCCTCGCGCAGCACCTTGCGTTCGTGGTCCGACGCCCTTTGCTCGATGCGTCGCCCCGCTTCCGTCAGGCGCAGCAACTTCGAACGGTGCTGCTCGGGCGAACGCTTCGACGTCAGCAGCTTGCGCTCCAAGAGCAAATTGAGTGGCCGGTTGAGGGCTTGCTTGGAGATGCCGAGGACCTCGATCAGCGCGCCGATCGCGATGTCGGGCCGGCGTGCCACCACGTAGAGGATGCGGTGGTGCGGACGCGACAGGCCTTGCTTGGCAAGATAGGCGTCGGCCTCCAGCGTCATGCCGCGCCAGCCGTAATACATCAGCTCCAGCGCCGCATCGAGATCGTGCAGCTTCGTCAACGAGGCGCGGTGAAGCCCCGCGGCTTGAGAGGTCTTTGCCATGGTCGGACGCTAGCCCTTGGCCCGCAGTTCGCGCCGCAGCACCTTGCCGGTGGCGGTCATCGGCAACGTCTCCGCGAACGCCACGAAGCGAGGATATTCGTGGGCGGCGAGCTGCACCTTGACGAACTCCTGGATCTCGCGCGCGAGCGCGTCGCTGCCGGTGAAGCCGGGACGCAGCACGATCCAGGCCTTGATCGATTCGGTGCGGATCGGATCGGGAATGCCGACCACCGCCGCCATCGCCACCGACGGATGTTTCATCAGCGTGTGCTCGATCTCGGACGGGCCGACGCGATAGCCGGCGGTGGTGATCACGTCGTCTTCGCGGCTGACATACCAGAAATAGCCGTCCTCATCTTGTACGCCGAGATCGCCGGTGAGCAGGAATTCGCCGGCATATTTCTTCGCCGTCGCTTCCGGGTTGTGCCAATATTCCAGCATCGTGACGGGGCACGGTTGGCGCACGCCGATAATGCCGCGCTGACCGCGCTTCTGCTCCTCGCCCTTGTCGTCGACGATGCGGACGTCGAAGCCCGGTGTCGCCTTGCCCATCGCGCCGGGGCGGATCGGAAACAGGTTCGAATTGCTGCCGATCACGAGATTGCACTCGGTCTGGCCGAACACTTCGTGGGCGTCGATGCCGAAAGTCTCGCGCACCCAGCCGAGCAGTTCGCCGCCGAGCGATTCACCGCCCGTGAAGATGCTGCGCAGCTTGACGCCGGAATGCTTCACACCGGCCTGCCGCATCAGCTTCAGCGCGGTCGGCGGCAGGAAGACGTTGCGGACGCCGAGATCGGCCATCATCTGCATCGCCGCCTGCGGCTCGAACTTGCGCGCGCGATGGCCGACCAGGGGAATGCCGTGATACCAGAACGCCAGGAGGCCGTTGACGAGGCCGCCGATCCAGGCCCAGTCCGCCGGCGTCCACATCAGGTCGCCAGGCCGCGGCAGGAAGTTGTGGCACATCTCCACGTTCGGCAGATGCCCGAGCACGACGCGATGCGCATGCAGGGCGCCCTTGGGATTGCCCGTCGTGCCCGAGGTGTAGATGATCAGCGCGGGATCGTCGGCCGAGGTGTCGACGGTCGTAAAGTCCTCGGACGCGGTTTCGATCGCCGGCCAGAACGGCTTTGCGCCGGCATGGACGGCGCCGCTCGTGATGTAGATGTCCTGCAAATAAGGCAGCCGTTCGCGGATTCTGGTGAGCTTCTCCCAGCCCGCCTCATCAGTGATGATGGCCCTTGCCTGCGAATTCGACAAACGGAATTCCAGCGCGTCCTCGCCAAACAGCGCAAACAGCGGGATCGAGATCAGGCCGGAGCGGAACGCGGCCATGTGCGCAATCGGCAATTCCAGCGACTGCGACAGGAACACCGCGACGCGGTCGCCGCGAACGAGGCCATCCGCCTTCAGCACGTTGGCGAAGCGGCGCGACATCTCGGCGATCTCGTCGAAGGAGGTGCGCGACGTCGCGCCGTTCTCGTCGACGTAGATCAGTGCGAGCCGGCCCGTGCCGTCGGCATGGCGGTCGCAGCACGCCTGCGCCATGTTGAAGCGTGCGGGGATGTCCCAACGGAAATTGCGATAGAGCTCGTCATAGGTTGCGGCTTCGGTCAGCATGGTCGTTTCCCGGGATCGGCGTTATGGCCGGGCAAAAGCGCGAAGCGCGTCTTCGCGATCAGAGGCCCGGCCATCCACGTTCTTCTTGCTTCGCCGGCAGTTTAAAGACGTGGTTGCCCGGGACAAGCCCGGGCATGACGGCGGAGAGAGTCACCGCAGCGTCGCAAAGAACTTCCTGACGTCGCGCACGAACAGCTCCGGCTGCTCGAAGGCGGCAAAGTGCCCGCCCTTCTCCATGTCGCTCCAATGGGTGATGTTGGGGAAGTTCGGCTCCATCCAGCGCCGCACCGGCGTGATGATCTCCTTGGGGAATGCGGCTACGCCCGTAGGCACCTTCACGACCGGCGTCGTCCGGCGCTTGCCGAAGCTCTCCCAATAGAGCCGCGCGGAGGAGGTCGCCGTCTCCGTCGTCCAGTACAGCATGACGTTGTCGAGCAGCTCGTCCTTGCTGAAGATGTTCTCGGGATGTCCGTTGCAATCGGTCCAGGCCCAGAACTTCTCCAGGATCCAGGCGGCCTGCCCGCTCGGCGAATCCGTGAGGCCATAGCCGAGCGTCTGCGGCCGGGTCGACTGCTGCTTGGAATAGCCGGAATCGAGATCGACATAATGCTTGAGGCCGGCGAGCGCGCGCTTCTCCTCCGCCGTCGGCTCGCCTTCGATGCGCGGCGGCGCATTGAAGGACAGCGTGATGTGGATGCCGGCGCAATGCGCGGCATCCTGTGCGCCCAGCGAAGTCGTCACCGCCGAGCCCCAATCGCCGCCCTGCGCGCCGTAGCGCGCATAACCGAGGCGCTCCATCAGCTTCGCCCAGGTCGCGGCGATGCGGTCGACACCCCAGCCGGTCGTCTTCGGCTTGGCGGAGAAGCCGAAGCCCGGCAGTGACGGGCAGATGACGTGAAACGCATCCGCGGGATTTCCGCCATGCGCGGCGGGATCGGTGAGCGGCGCGATCACCTTCTGGAATTCGACGATCGAGCCCGGCCAGCCATGAGTGATGATCAGCGGCAGCGCGTTTGCCTCTTTCGAACGCGCATGAATGAAATGGATGTCGAGCCCGTCGATCCCGGTGGTGAACTGCTCGAAGCGGTTCAGCTTTGCTTCGCGCGCCCGCCAGTCGTAATCGCTGGCCCAGTAGGCGCAGATCTCCCGGATCCACTTCAGCGGCGCGCCCTGGCTCCAGTCGTCCACCAGCTCCGCCTCCGGCCAGCGCGTGCGGGCGAGGCGCGACTTGAGGTCGGCGAGGACGTCATCGCTGATGGCGATGCGGAACGGTCTGATGGCGGTCATCGGCGGCCTCCCCTTGTTCTTGTTGTCATTCCGGGGCGCGCGTAGCGCGAACCCGGAATCCATTTCGCTGCGGGATCGGCGCCCCAACAGATTCCGGACTCGACGCTTCGCGTCGCCGCGGAAGGACGACCTAGCCTGACAGCGCCGCCTTCACGAGACCTGACGCCTTGCCGAAATCCATCTGTCCCGCGTACTTCGTCTTCAGCACGCCGATCACCTTGCCCATGTCCTTGATGCCGGCCGCGCCGGTTTCGGCGATGGCCTCAGAGATCGCCTTCTTCACCTCGTCCTCCGCCATCTGCTTCGGCAAATAAGCCGAGATCACCGCGATCTCCTCGCGCTCCTGGGCGGCGAGCTCGGCACGTCCGCCCTTGTCGTAGAGCTCGACCGCCTCCTGGCGCTGCTTGATCATCTTTTGCAGCACCGCCAGCAGGTCGGCGTCCGACAGCGGCGGCTTACCGCTGCCGCGGGCGTCGATGTCGGCATTCTTGATGGTCGAGTTGACCATGCGCAGCGTGGACAGCTTGCGCTCGTCCTTGGCCTTCATGGCCTCCTTGACCGCATTGTTGATGTCGTCGCGCAGCATGTCGGGATCCTCTCGATCTGTCGGGCCTGATCTAAGCCGTTCACGGGCAAGAGGCCATACCGGAGCGGCCGCCGGTTCATTGTTTCCTTGCCGGAGGTTGAAATGGCTCAAAATTGCCGGTTCCGGCCCAAGCGCCTGAAGCCGCCCGTCAATTATGCAAAAACGCATGTGAATCGGGCCTTTCCCGCTTTGACGGCAGCCTTCGCCGGGACTATGAAACGCGCTCATGACACAACATGACAACGATCCCGCCTGGCCGGACCACAAACCGACCGCGCTCCTCGTGCTTGCCGATGGCACGGTGCTCGAAGGTTTCGGTCTCGGCGCCGAAGGCCACGCCGTCGGCGAGGTCTGCTTCAACACCGCGATGACCGGCTATGAGGAGATCCTGACCGATCCATCCTATGCTGGGCAGCTCATCACCTTCACCTTCCCGCATATCGGCAATGTCGGCACCAACGATGAAGACATCGAGACGGTGAACATGGCCGCAACGCCCGGCGCGCGCGGCGTGATCCTGCGCACCGCGATCACCGATCCCTCGAATTACCGCGCCACCAAGCATCTCGACCAGTGGCTGAGGGCGCGCGGCATCATCGGCCTCTCCGGCATCGACACCCGCGCGCTGACCGCGCTGATCCGCTCCAAGGGCATGCCCAATGCCGTGATCGCGCATTCCAAAAATGGCGAGTTCGACCTGCACGGCCTCAAGGAAGAGGCGCGCGAATGGCCGGGCCTCGAAGGCATGGACTTGGTGCCGATGGTCACGAGCGGCCAGCGCTTCACCTGGGACGAGACGCCCTGGCTGTGGGACAACGGCTTTGGCCGTCAGGAGAAGCCGGAGTTCAACGTCGTCGCCATCGACTACGGCATCAAGCGCAACATCCTGCGCCTGCTCGCCGGCGTCGGCTGCAAGGTGACGGTGGTGCCGGCGACGACCTCGTCGGAAGACATTCTGGCGATGAATCCGGACGGCGTGTTCCTGTCGAACGGTCCGGGCGATCCGGCCGCCACAGGCAAATATGCCGTGCCCGTCATTCGGGACGTGATCAAGTCGGGCACTCCGACCTTCGGCATCTGCCTCGGTCACCAGATGCTCGGCCTCGCCGTCGGCGCCAAGACCAAGAAGATGCATCAGGGCCACCACGGCGCCAACCATCCGGTGAAGGACGAGACTACCGGCAAGGTTGAGATCACCTCGATGAACCACGGCTTTGCCGTGGACGAGACCACGCTGCCGAAGGGCGCGACCCAGACCCACATCTCGCTGTTCGACGGCTCCAATTGCGGCATCCAGCTCGACGGCAGGCCGGTGTTCTCGGTGCAATACCACCCCGAGGCCTCGCCGGGTCCGCGCGATTCGCACTATCTGTTCCAGCGCTTTGCCGAGCTGATGCGGCAGAAGAAGAGCGCGTAAGGTGCGCTACGGCTCTCGTACCCCGGGCGCAGTGCCATAGCGCGTCGAAGACGCGCGTGAACGCGCTTTAGGCGCCGCTCTTTGCGGCGTGATGCGCTGCTGAACCGGGGCCCATAGCTCGCAGCATTCTGGGTCCCGGCTCTGCGCAGCAGCGCTACACGCTGCAGCGCGTTCGGGACACGGGTCTTGAGGAACACCTCCACAAGCTAGAATGTTGTCCCGCTGCCGTTCGCAGCCGGAGCCCATCCATGCCCGTCGTCCGCGACAAGGCCGAGCCGCTCGCCATCGTGTTCGAGGATGACGGGCTCGTGCCGAACAACATCCTTCCGTTCCTGGTCTATCAGGGCGCGGTGACGCTCGATCCCAAGCGTCCCGAAGAGACGATCGAAAACCTGTTCGAAGCCAACGGCTGGGGCGGCACGTGGCGCAACGGCGTCTACGACTATCTGCACTATCATGCGACGGTGCACGAAGTGCTCGGCGTCGCGCGCGGAAATGCGCGGGTCCGCTTTGGCGGCGATCACGGCCAGGAGCTTCAGATCAAGGCCGGCGACGTCGCGATCCTTCCCGCGGGCACCGGCCATCAATGCATCAAGGCGAGCGAGGATTTCTGCGTGATCGGTGCCTATCCACCGGGCGCGAAGATGGAGATCACGCGGGCGACGGCCGAGAACCACGCCAAGGCGCTGAAGACGATTCGGCAAGTCGCGCTGCCCCCAGCCGATCCCGTGACCGGGAAGGATGGGGCATTGATGCGGTTGTGGCGGTCGCCATGAAGGCAGTGCCGTAGGGTGGGCAAAGCGCAAGCGTGCCCACCGAGCAATTTGAGCCGTACAGATAGATGGTGGGCAGCGCCCGAAGCGCGCGCCTTTGCCCACCCTACCGCACCGTGCCCTACGCCGCGTTGCTGCCTTCCTGCCGTGTCGCTTCGAACAGGAACCAGGTGCGGCGCTCGGTCTCGTCGATGAAGTTTTCCAGGATGCTGGCGCTGGCGACGTCGCCGGCCTCGTCACACACGTCGTGCGCTTTGCGCATCGCCGCGGCGACATGCTTGTTGTCCTGCATCAGCTCGCGCAGCATCTCGCGCGGCGGGACGTAGTCCTCGTTGTTGTCCTTGATGGTCTGAAGCTTGGCGACCTGGCCGATCGATTTCAGCGTGGTGCCGCCGATCTTGCGGACGCGCTCGGCGAGCTGGTCCGTGGTGGCGAAGATCTGGTCGGACTGCTCGTCGAGCAGCAGATGGTAGTCGCGGAAGTGACGGCCGCTGATGTGCCAGTGGAAATTCTTGGTCTTCAGATACAGCGCGAACGCGTCGGCCAGAAGCACGTTGAGCGCCTCCGAGACCTTCTTGACCCCATCGGGCGACAGATCGGTGGGGGTGTCGAGATCGGGCGAGACCTTGTTGTTGGTTTTGCTCACGGGGGACCTTCCTGTTAGACGCGGACATTGACGGCGCGCCGCCGCACCCCTAACGCAAGGCGGGCAGCCCGGTTCCTAGATAGGAACCGTTGGGTCGGGATACCATGGACGATTGGATCGATTATTACGACTCCACGCATACGATCTATGTCAGCAAGCTGCATCGCGGCTTGCACTTCCAGATCATCGCGCGGGACATCATCGGCTATATCCCCTCGCCCGAGGCAGTGGTGCTGGACTATGCCTGCGGCGAGGCGCTGTCGGCGGGCCAGGTGGCAGCCGCCTGCGGCAAGCTCATCCTGGCCGAGCCCGCCCCCGGGGTGCGCGGCCGCCTGATCGCGCGTTTCGCTCCGAACACGAAGATCCGCGTCCGCTCGCTCGACGACGTCCGCAAGATGCAGGACCAGTCGATCGATCTCGTCGTGATGAACTCGGTCGCGCAATACATGACGCCGGAGGAGCTGGATGGCGCCCTCCTCAACATCCGCCGTATCCTGAGGCCCTCCGGCAAGCTGGTGCTCGGCGATGTCCTGCAGCCGAATGTCGGCATGGTCAGGGACGTGATGGCGCTGCTCAGCTTCGGCCTGCGGCACGGCTTCCTGAAAGACGCGCTGGTCGGACTGATCAGCACCGCGCTGTCGGATTATCGCCAGCTGCGCACGCGGATCGGGCTCCAGCGCTACAGCGAGGAGGAAATCACCGCCAAGCTGACCGCGGCCGGGTTCGCGGTCCAGCGCGCTCACACCAATATCGGCCACAATCGCTGGCGTATGACTTTCATCGCACGACCACCTCTGGTTTATTAAGCATAAGTGCTAGCGGAGGTGGCCTCGCCCGTTCCCGATCGGTAATGATCGTCCCGGCCCGGTGGCGGAAGCGTCTACGCGAGGGCGGTGCAACGCTCTACATCCTGGTTCAAATCCAGGCCGGGTCTCCACGCTTCGCCCCTGCCACGCAAGGTCCACAGGGACGAAGCGTGTCCGGCGTAGCTTAAGCGAAGCGCAAGCGTAGACGGACTGGCCGCCAAGCAGCGCGCAACCGTCTCATTTTCGGTCAACGTCGATCAAGTCGCAGCCGGACACGAGCGGAAGCCGGTCGGCATCCTTGGCTGCGGAGCTGAGCACCGCATCGAGCAAGCCCGGGAAACGCGCCTCCATATCCTCTCGTCGCAGCCGCATGAAGCGATTGGTGCCGGCGATGCGCGTCTGCATCAAGCCGCATTCGCGCAGCTTGGCGAAGTGATAGGCGAGGTTGGACTTGCCGCTGAGCGCGCTGAAGTCGCTGCAGCGGAGTTCGCTGCTGACACGTTCCTGCTGGGCGAGCTGGTAGACGATCGCCAGACGGATCGGATCGCTCAGGCAATCCAGGACCATCGGCAGCTCGATCTGCTCGCGGGTGGGATGGTGCGGTGTGCGGCTCATGGTCCGGGAATCATAGCGACGCGATTGCAATGTTCAATAGTTCTTGAACCAATTGACAGCTAAATCATCTCGTTCGATAGTTCAACGAACCTTGAACATAGGGATCGTTTCCAATGAGCGTGTTCTGGCTGGCCCTGGCGGCCTTCGCGATCGGCACTGAAGGGTTTGTCATTGCAGGGCTTTTGCCGGCGATCGCCTCCGACTTGTCGATTTCCGTCCCGGCCGCGGGCCAATTGGTCACGGCCTACGCCCTCACCTATGCGGTGGGCTCGCCCATCCTCGCAGTCGTGCTGAACAATATCGATCGCCGCACCGTGCTGGCCTTGGCGCTATCGACCTTCATCGCCGGCAACCTCGCCGCGATGGTCGCATCCAACTACGCCCTGCTGCTGGCGTCGCGGATGCTGATGGCGCTGGGCTCGGGGCTGTGCATGCCGACGGCGCTTGCCGTGTCCGTGGCGGTCGCCGCGCCCGAACGGCGCGGCCGCGCGGTGGCGCTCGTCACCGCGGGCCTGACGGTTGCGACCGTGATCCGCGTTCCCTTCGGCAATCTCGTCGGCAGCCTGTTCGGCTGGCGTGCAACCTTCGCCATGGTCGCCCTGATCGGCGCTGTTGCGCTCGCCGGCCTGCTGCTCGGGCTGCCACGCGGCCTGCCGCGCAATACGGCCTCGCTCGCCGAGAGGCTGGCGGTGGCGCGCCATCGCAACGTTGTGGTCGCGCTGCTGATCACGATGTTGTGGGCCCTGGGCGGCTTCACGGTGTTTACCTATTTCGCAGTCCCGCTGCGCGGCCTCGGCTTCGACGCCTCGCAGATCAGCCTTGCTCTGCTGGTGTTTGGCGGCGCGGCGGCGATCGGGAACATGTTTGGCGGCGTCCTGGCCGACCGGCTCGGCACGCTCGCGACCGCGGGCCTCGGGCTCGCCGGCATGGCGGGCGCCCTGATCCTGTATTCGCTGGTCCTGAAGATGATGCCCGCACAGGCGCATTATGCGGTGCTCGGCACGATCTTCCTCTGGGGCGTCTCGGGCTGGGCGTTCTATCCGGCCCAGATCGCCAGCATCATCAGGATCGAGCCGCAGGCCTCGATGATTGCGCTCTCGCTCAACGCCTCGGCGATGTATCTCGGCTTTGCCTTGGGCGGCGCCTTGGGGGGTGCGGTGCTGGCCCCCCTGTCCCCCAACGACCTCGGCTGGATCGGCGGAACGAGCGTTGCCGCCGCGCTGCTGGTGCATCTCGCCCGGGGCTGGCAGGCCCGGCCAAAACCGGTCAAAATTGCCGGTTGATGGGCGTTTTTCGGGGTTTCGCCGCCCCGAAAACTGGTCTAAGACCCACCCGCGCGCGAGGGAGACCACCGCGCTCTCGGCCAAAGGGACGCGCAACAAGCGCGCCCTTTTTTTGTGCCAAAATTCCACTTCGGCGAGAGTTGATGCCCAAACGTACAGACATCACCACCATCCTGATCATCGGCGCCGGTCCCATCGTGATCGGCCAGGCCTGCGAGTTCGATTATTCGGGCACCCAGGCGGTGAAGACGCTGAAGGAAGAGGGCTATCGCATCGTCCTCGTCAATTCCAATCCGGCCACCATCATGACCGATCCGGAATTGGCGGATGCGACCTATATCGAGCCGATCACGCCCGAGATCGTCGCCAAGATCATCGAGAAGGAGCGCCACGTCATTCCCGGCGGCTTCGCCCTGCTGCCGACCATGGGCGGCCAGACCGCGCTGAACTGCGCGCTGTCGCTGCGCCGGCAGGGCACGCTGGAGAAGTTCGACGTCGAGATGATCGGTGCCACCGCCGACGCCATCGACAAGGCGGAAGACCGCCAGCTGTTTCGCGAGGCCATGACCAAGATCGGGCTCGAGACGCCGAGATCGCGGCTCGCCAACGCCTCCGAGCTGAAGAAATCTTTCCGCGACAAACATCAGGCCGAACGCGCGAAGCTGTCGGGCGCGGCTCTCGAAGAGCTCGACCGGCAGTGGACGCTGGGCGAGAGCGAGCGTCGGAAGCGCTACCAGGAATACGCATTCGGCCAGGCCATGATGGCGCTGTCCGAGATCGGCCTGCCCGCGATCATCCGCCCATCCTTCACCATGGGCGGCACCGGCGGCGGCATCGCCTACAACAAGGAAGAGTTCCTCGACATCATCGAGCGGGGTCTCGACGCGTCTCCGACCAACGAAGTGCTGATCGAGGAATCCGTGCTCGGCTGGAAAGAGTACGAGATGGAGGTGGTGCGCGACAAGAAGGACAATTGCATCATCGTCTGCTCGATCGAGAACCTCGATCCGATGGGAGTGCACACCGGCGATTCCATCACGGTCGCGCCGGCGCTGACGCTGACCGACAAGGAATACCAGATCATGCGCGACGCCTCGCTGGCGGTGCTGCGCGAGATCGGCGTCGAGACCGGCGGCTCCAACGTCCAGTTCGGCGTCAATCCCGAGGACGGCCGCATGGTCGTCATCGAGATGAACCCGCGCGTGTCGCGCTCCTCCGCGCTGGCCTCGAAGGCCACCGGCTTTCCGATCGCCAAGGTCGCCGCCAAGCTCGCGGTCGGCTACACGCTCGACGAGATCGCCAACGACATCACCGGCGGCGCGACGCCGGCTTCGTTCGAGCCGACCATCGACTACGTCGTCACCAAGGTGCCGCGCTTCGCCTTCGAGAAATTCCCGGGGGCATCGACCACGCTGACGACGTCGATGAAGTCGGTCGGCGAGGTCATGGCGATCGGCCGCACCTTCCAGGAAAGCCTGCAGAAGGCGCTGCGCGGGCTCGAGACCGGACTGACCGGCCTCGACGAGATCGAGATCGAGGGCCTCGGCCGCGACGACGACAAGAACGCGATCCGCGCCGCGCTCGGCACGCCGACGCCAAACCGGCTGCTCCAGGTCGCCCAGGCCATGCGGCTCGGCTGGTCGAACGAGGACATCTTCAATTCCTGCAAGATCGACCCGTGGTTCCTCGGCGAGATGCGCGGCATCGTCGATATGGAGGAGAAGGTCAGGAAGAACGGCCTGCCCGGCAATGCCTTCGGCATGCGCACGCTCAAGGCCATGGGCTTCTCCGACGCACGGCTGGCGGTGCTCGCCGAGACGACGGAAGCCGAGGTGACGGCGAAGCGCCACGCGCTCGGCGTCCGTCCCGTCTACAAGCGCATCGACACCTGCGCCGCCGAATTCGCCTCTCCCACCGCCTACATGTATTCGACCTATGAGGCGCCGTTTGCGGGCGCGCCTGCGGACGAAAGCACCCCGTCCGACAAGAAGAAGGTCATCATTCTCGGCGGCGGTCCCAACCGCATCGGCCAGGGCATCGAGTTCGACTATTGCTGCTGTCACGCCTGCTTTGCGCTGCATGACGCCGGCTACGAATCCATCATGGTCAACTGCAACCCGGAGACGGTGTCGACCGACTACGATACTGCCGACCGGCTCTATTTCGAGCCGCTCACCGCCGAGGACGTGCTGGAGATCATCGACAAGGAGCGGAGCAGGGGCACCCTGCACGGCGTGATCGTGCAGTTCGGCGGCCAGACCCCGCTAAAGCTGGCGCGCGCGCTGGAGGCCGCCGAAGTGCCGATCCTCGGCACTTCGCCCGACGCCATCGACTTGGCCGAGGACCGCGACCGCTTCAAGCGCGTGCTGGACAAGCTGCGGCTGAAGCAGCCCAAGAACGGCATTGCCTATTCGGTCGAGCAGGCGCGGCTCGTCTCCGCCGATCTCGGCTTGCCGCTGGTGGTGCGCCCGTCCTACGTGCTCGGCGGCCGCGCGATGCAGATCATCCGCGAGGAGAACCAGCTCAACGACTATCTACTCGGCACCCTGCCGGAGCTGGTGCCGGCCGACGTCAAGGCGCGCTATCCGAACGACAAGACCGGCCAGATCAACACCGTGCTCGGCAAGAACCCGCTGTTGTTCGACCGCTATCTGTCGGACGCCACGGAAGTCGACGTCGACTGCCTCAGCGACGGCAAGGACACCTTCATCGTCGGCATCATGGAGCACATCGAGGAAGCCGGCATCCATTCCGGCGACAGCGCCTGCTCGCTGCCGCCGCACTCGCTCGATGCGAAGATGATTGCGGAGCTGGAGCGGCAGACCCGCGAGCTCGCGCTCGGCCTCGACGTCGTCGGATTGATGAACGTGCAATACGCCATCAAGGACGGCGAGATCTACGTGCTCGAGGTCAATCCGCGCGCCTCGCGCACGGTGCCGTTCGTCGCCAAGGTGATCGGCACGCCGGTCGCGAAGATCGCGGCGCGCATCATGGCCGGCGAGAAGCTTGCCGACTTCAAATTGAAGAAGGCCGAGCTCAAGCATGTCGGCGTGAAGGAGTCCGTCTTCCCGTTCGCGCGCTTTCCCGGCGTCGACACCGTGCTCGGCCCCGAGATGCGCTCGACCGGCGAGGTCATGGGCATCGACGGCTCGTTTGCAGTGGCGTTCGCCAAGAGCCAGCTCGGCGGCGGCACGCGGGTGCCGCGCAAGGGCACGGTGTTCGTCTCGGTGCGCGAAAGCGACAAGACGCGTATCGCCGAGGCGGTCCGCGAATTGCATGCGCTCGGCTTCAAGGTGCTGGCGACCTCGGGCACGGCGCGCTTCCTGACCGACCAGGGCATTCCGACCGAGAAGGTGAACAAGGTGCTGGAGGGGCGGCCGCACATCGTCGACGCCATCACCAATGGCGACGTCCAGCTCGTCTTCAACACCACCGAAGGCCCGCAGGCGCTCGCCGACAGCCGTTCGCTGCGGCGCGCGGCCCTCTTGCATAAAGTGCCGTATTACACCACTCTTTCCGGGGCCGTGGCGGCCGCGCAGGGCATCCGCGCCTATTTGGGCGGGGACCTTGAGGTTCGTACCCTGCAGAGCTACTTTTCGGAAACCTGATCGCTAGCGGCAGCGAAGCTTCCGCTAAGTGGTTGGCAATGAAGCCACAATGGCCAGAGGAACTGTCCGGCCATGTGAGTGTTCTGTTCCGGCGCTAAGCCCATATCTGTCAACGTCCGGCGGCCCATGTGTCGAGCCCCGGAAAGACCGACGAATCAAGGTTGGGCGCTCCTTCGTGTTCTGGAGCGCACGATCGAAGGACGAGAGAGAAGATGGAAAAGGTTCCGATGACCCAGGCCGGCTTTGTCGCGCTCGGGGAAGAATTGAAGAAGCGCCAGTCGGAGGATCGTCCGCGCATCATCGAGCATATTGCGGAGGCGCGCTCGCACGGAGACCTGTCGGAGAACGCGGAATATCATGCCGCGAAGGAAGAGCAGTCCCACAATGAAGGCCGCATCGCCGAGCTCGAGGACAAGCTCGCGCGCGCCGACATCATCGACATCTCGAAGCTCTCCGGCGACACCATCAAATTCGGCGCCACCGTGACGCTGGTCGACGAAGACACCGAGAAGAAGACGGTGTGGCAGATCGTCGGCGAGGTCGAGGCCGACGCCAAGAAGGGCCGCATCTCGATCACTTCGCCGCTCGCCCGCGCGCTGATCGGCAAGAAGAAAGGCGCCACGGTCGAGGTCAATACGCCGGGCGGCGCCAAGGCCTATGAGATCACCAAGGTGGAGTGGCGGTAAGGATTTGCCGCTTGCGCTGAGATGCAAAAGGCCGCGCGCTGCGCGGCCTTTTCATTTTGGCGTGCCCGCGAAGGGTCTGGTGAACCCATGCTCTCGCCACGCGTCATTGCGAGCGCAGCGAAGCAATCCAGAATCCCTCCGCGGAGACAATCTGGATTGCTTCGTCGCAAGGGCTCCTCGCAATGACGGTGTTGATGCAGGCGCCCTCACTCTCGTGTCCCGGACGCGCTGCAACGCGCAGCGTTGCTGCGCAGAGCCGGGACCCAGGAGCAACGCGGCGAACGGTTAGAGATGGGCCCCGGCTCAGCAGCGCATCACTTCGTGCTGCGCTGCGTCCGGGGCACGAGAGCGGAGACCTACCTCCGTCCCTTCACCTCGAGCGGCACGGCCGCCTCGTATTTGGAATTGTGCAGCACCAGCGAGGTGCGCACGTTGCGGACGTGGGGCGCGGCGGTGAGGTGGGTGACGAAATCTTGGAAGGTCGCCATGTCGGGGGCGACGCATTTCAGGATGAAATCGACCTCGCCCGACAGCATCCAGCATTCCCGCACCAGCGGCTCGGCGCGGACGAAGGCCTCGAAGGCGCGCAAATCCGCCTCGGCCTGGCTGGACAAATGCACCGCAGCGAACACGGTGACGTCGAAGCCGAGCTTGCGGGCGTCGAGGAGACCCCGATAGCCGTGGATGTAGCCTTCCTCCTCCAGCGCCCGGACGCGGCGCAGGCAGGGGGGCGGAGAAATGCCGACGCGCTTGGCCAGTTCGACATTCGTGATTCGACCGTCGGCCTGAATCTCGGTGAGAATCTTCAGGTCGATCTCGTCTAGGTTCCGCGACACGTGATTGGAACTCCTGGCCTTTGCGGCGGTATTGCGTGGCTTATCGCAATCCTCATACCGACTCCGGGCGCCAGGCGCAATTTTATTGCGTGTGCAGCGCAATCGACTTTTGTTCCTTGTTGGAAAAATCCGCCGATAGGGAATGCAATTCTTGCATAGCTCACCAGAAGGCTTAGATTAGCTCTGATATTTCAGCGCCTCCGCGAGGCCTCCCGGCACGTTCCGCGTCCGCGCTGCAAAATCCCCCGTGAAAGGCGTCCATCGAAATGTCCGCTCCTGTTCATGCAAAGGTCGTTATCATTGGCTCCGGCCCCGCCGGCTACACGGCGGCGATCTACGCCGCGCGCGCGATGCTCGAGCCGATCCTGATCCAGGGCATCCAGCCGGGCGGCCAGCTCACCATCACCACCGACGTCGAGAACTATCCGGGCTTCGCCGACGTGATCCAGGGCCCCTGGCTGATGGAGCAGATGGAGAAGCAGGCGGTCCATGTCGGCACCAGGATTGTCACCGACCTGGTCACCAGGCTGGACACGTCGCAGCGGCCGTTCCGCCTCACCTGCGACTCCGGCGACGTCTACCTCGCCGACGTCGTCATCCTCGCCACAGGCGCGCAGGCGCGCTGGCTCGGGCTGCCGTCCGAAATGAAATTCCAGGGCGGCGGCGTCTCGGCCTGCGCCACCTGCGACGGCTTCTTCTATCGCAACAAGGAAGTCGTGGTGGTCGGCGGCGGCAATACCGCGGTCGAGGAAGCGCTGTACCTCACCAACCACGCCTCGCAGGTCACCATCGTGCATCGCCGCGATCACTTCCGCGCCGAGCGCATCCTGCAGGAGCGCCTGTTCAAACATCCGAAGATCAAGGTGATCTGGGACTCCGCCATCGACGAGATCTGCGGCACCGAGAACCCGAACAAGGTCACCCATGTCCGCCTCAAGAACGTCAAGACCGGCGCGCTGAGGGACGTGAAGACCGACGGCGTCTTCATCGCCATCGGCCACGCCCCGGCGACCGAGCTCGTCAAGGACACGGTCAAGCTCAAACCGTCGGGTTATGTCGAGGTCGCCCCGAACTCGACCGCGACCTCGGTGCCCGGCCTGTTCGCGGCCGGCGACGTCGCCGACGAAACCTATCGCCAGGCCGTGACGGCCGCCGGCCTCGGCTGCATGGCCGCACTCGAAGCCGAACGTTTCTTGGCCCTTCGCGCCAGCGAGCGCGCGGCAGCGGAATAGAATCATGCCCCGAACACGCGACGGATTTACGGATATGGACTGGGACAAGCTGAAGGTGTTTCACGCAGCGGCGGAAGCGGGCAGCTTCACGCATGCCGGCGAGCAGCTCGGCCTGTCGCAATCGGCGGTGTCGCGCCAGGTCTCGGCGCTGGAGCAGGAGCTCTCGGTCTCCTTGTTCCACCGCCACGCCCGCGGCCTGATCCTGACCGAGCAGGGCGACCTGCTCTTCCGCACCGCGCATGACGTGTTCATGCAGCTGCAGGCGGCGCGCGCCAAGCTCACCGACAGCCGCGAGCGGCCGAGCGGCGACCTCAAGATCACCACGACGCCCGGCGTCGGCATCAACTGGCTGATCCCCCGGCTCGGCGAGTTCACCGCGCTCTATCCCGAGATCCGGATCTCACTGATCGTCACCGACGAGGAGCTGGATCTGTCAATGCGCGAGGCCGACGTCGCGATCCGCACGCGCAAGCCGACGCAGCCGGATCTGATCCAGCGCAAACTGTTCGCGATGGGCTTCCACGCCTATTGCTCGCCGGAATACATCAAGCGCTTCGGCACGCCGCGCACGCTGGAGGAGCTCGACTCCCACCGCATCATCACGCTGTCCGACGGCAACTTCGCGCCGCATCTTCAGAACCGCAACTGGCTGGTGGAAGCCGCGCGCAACGGCTCGGGTCCACGCGAGGCTTATTTCAAGGTGAACAATATCCTCGGCCTCGTGCGCGCCTGCCAGCAGGGTCTCGGCATCGCCGCGCTGCCCGACTATCTCGTCGAGGAACAGAGCAAGCTGGTGCAGCTGTTCGGCGAGTCGGACTCGATCCAGCTCGACACCTACTTCGTCTATCCCGAGGAGCTGAAGACGGTCGCGCGCGTGCAAGTGTTCCGCGACTTCGTGGTGAGCAAAGCGCAGCGCTGGCCGTCCTGATTTCCGCATGACTGACATGCGGCCTCGGCTGTTGCTGCAAGGCGCTCGTCAAGCCCATACTGTTTGCACGCTGAGCCTTCGCGTTGCGCATTTGTCCCCCTCCTCCAGTGGCGCGGGAGTTCAGTAATCCCTCTTGGAAGGTGATTGTGTCGGCCTCACGTGGCCATACCTAAGCCGGGCCCTTTGGGTCCGGCTTTTTTTCTGCCGATTCAAGCCTTTCGCCCTGCGCGTGTATTGACAGTTCCATGTCTACCCCGCATCATTTGCAAATGATCACGAAGTCGTGCGCACGCGTTTCGAAAAAAGGTCCCCATCCGGGGACCTCGGAATGTTGCGCGCGCTAGACCGGCTTCGTCATCGCTGCAAATCCCGAAAACCCCGCCGCCTGGACGGGGTTTTTTCATGCGCCCTCCGTCTCAGGTGTTTTTCCCGAGAAGGAGATGGAAACATGACCGGACTACGCGACCAATTGCACGGGCTGTGGCTGCCGCTGGTGACGCCGTTTCGCGACGGCCGTCTCGACGAGATCTCGCTGCGGCGGCTGACGCGGCATTATTGCGGACAGGCCGTCGACGGCTTCATCCTGGGGGCAACCTCCGGTGAAGGCATGACGCTGCGCGAGGCCGAGCTCGAACGCCTCGTCGCCATCGTCCGCGACGAGATGGCGGCAGGCCGCAGGACGCTGCCGATCTGCCTCGGGCTCTCCGGCGCCGACACCTCGCGGCTGCTGGATCGCCTCGACGAGACCGCGGACTGGCCGATCGACGGCTATCTGATCGCGAGCCCCTATTATTTGCGGCCCTCGCAGCGCGGCCTGCTCGCGCATTTCGAGGCGCTGGCCGATCACGCGGCCTGGCCGATTGCGCTCTACAACATTCCCTATCGCACCTCGGTGAACATCGCCAACCAGACGCTGCTGCGTTTGGCCGAGCACAGGAATATCGTCGGCCTGAAGGATTGCGGCGCGAGCCGCGAGCAATCGATCGCGCTGCTGCGGGACAGGCCGAAGGATTTTCGCGTGCTCACCGGCGAGGACGCGAACTATTTCGAGGCGCTCACCGACGGCGCCGACGGCGGCATCGTGCTGTCGGCCCATGTCGAGACCGCGACGTTCGCGGCCGTCCATGCCGAACTCGAGCGCGGCAACCGCGATGCGGCGCAGGCGCGCTGGCAGGAGGTCGCCGAGCTGACGCGGCTGCTGTTCACTGAACCCAGCCCCGCCCCGGCAAAGTATTGGCTGTGGCGCTGCGGCCTGGTCGACAGTCCCGAAGTGCGCCTGCCGATGGTGGAGGTGAGCAGCGAGCTCGCGGCCACCATCGATCGCGAGATCGAGCGGCGGATGCAGGTCGCGGCGTAATCTCTCCATTCGTCATTCCGGGACGCGCGGAGCGCGAGCCCGGAATGACGGCGGAGGGCGCGACGCAGCTCGCCACACGGTTAACCGCACGCGAACGCCCTTCGCTGCTGCCGCATGACGCATCCACGTCTCGTTTACGCAGTGGGGCCTATCGTTCTCGCAAAGGACCTTTCAAAGGGGGAATGGATCATGGGACATCGTACCCGGCCGACGGCCGCGAAAGAGTTCGCGCCGGCTGATCTGTTGCAGGGAATTCTGGTGGTGTCGTCGTTCGGGTTCTGGGCGGTGATGCTCGGCCTGATGCCGGTGCTGCTGTTCCGGGTCTGGCTCGCCTGACCCTTTTCGAAGAGCGGATGGTTAATCCGAGGTAGCGGCCGCGCTCAAATGCGCGGGCAGGCGCGAGCCGGATTTTTAAATCATCGCTGCTATCACTAGCGCCATAAGCGAAGAACTCGCGGGGGCGTTTGTGAATAATCATAACGAGATGGCGTCGCATTACGACGCCGGACAGCAGAGCTTTACCACCGAAGACATTCTCTGGGCCGTCGGCATCTGGTCGGTGATCCTCACGCTATCACCGGTCATCGTGTTCTACATGCTGATGGTGGCCTGACCGCTTCAGCACATCCCGAAAACGCAAAACGCGCGGCTCGTCCGCGCGTTCGTCGTCCGGGGGAAATGAACAATGAAACTAGGCAGCCTGCTTGTGCATTGCGCCGGATGCCGACGCCGTGCCGCGAATGGCCTTCACTGAACGCTCGATCGCCGCCCACAGCCTTGCGATTTCCTGAGCCGCACGGCTCTCGGCCTGGTACTCGCGCGCGCCTTCGCCGTGGCTGAGCGCCATCAACAAATCGGAGCGGTTGGTGATCTGGCCGCCCCACACCGGGGCGCGGAATTTTGCGAGCGCTTCGCGGGCGATGGTGACGATCGGGCTTTCAGCCTCGTCGCGTTTGGCCGGCGCACCGTTGAGCACGACCGCATAGGGCTTGCGCGCGGCGCGGCACATCTGGATGGTTTCCTGCACCGCGTTGACGTCGAACACGCCCGGACGCGCCGGGATGATCACCATCGTCGCGTTCTTGATCGCGTCGTCGACGACGGCCGACAGGTTCGGCGGCGTGTCGATCAACACCCATTCATAACCGTCGCGCCTGGCTGCGGAGACGATGCCGCTGACCGAGTTCACGGCCGCCTTGATCGGCGGTTCGTTGGTGCCGCGCAGCTTGTGCCACAGCGTGAGCGAGCCCTGCGGATCTGCATCCACGAGCATGACCTGCTTGCTCGCCTTGATCTGTGCGGCAAGATGCGCAGCGAGGGTACTTTTGCCCGAGCCGCCTTTACGCGATGCAAAAACAATGACGTTCATACCTTCGGCCTCCAGATTGACCCCGTGGCGCGAAAATGAATCAGCGCGCTGATTCGTGAAAGAAAAATTTATCGGCAGTTGTCTTGCCGCCACGAAATAACAGGGGGTGTTGGCTTTTGAGTCACACTGTTGCGTGGGACGGCGCGGCTTGCGCAGGTTTGTGTGCGCTTTTTGAGCAGCGGCGGGACAAAGTGGAATGCAACCTCGCCGGGCAAACCGCTTTGCGGCTCTTTTCCATCCCGCCCGTTCGTAATTGTCACAGGCGTGCGCGGACCGGCGCGAACAAAACGAGTCCGGCGTCACACTGCGTCACTCCGCGCGGATGCAAAGCAGACGCCCGGTTTCAAGAAGGGAACGTGGCTCGCGCTCAGCTTGCCTCGGATTTCTTCTTCTTGGTCGCCTTCGCCGCCGGCTTGGTGCTCTTCCTGGCATGGGGCGTGATGTGGGTCGGCTTGCCGGCGCGCGCCTGGCCCGGCTCAGGTCCGCGGCGGAAGAACACCGCACATTGCGGCGAGAGCTGGGACTTCTTCTTGATCATGCAGGCGGTGATGGCATCGACGTTCGGAACGAACTCGCCGCACAGCCGCATCGCATCGGGCGTGCAGGCCTGCTGCTCTTCCTGCGTATAAGCGAAGCCGGCGCCCGGCTGGATCAGGATGCCAAGGGCGATCCCGAGGGTTGCAGCGGCCAAGGATGTCTTCAAGCGAAACGCCGGCATCGATTCCCCCAAATTTCGAACAGGAGGGAATGATGGGTGAACGGGCGTTCGTTGGCAACCGAGGGAGAATGCGAAAGCTCGCACCTGTGCGCTCTCGGCAACAGGGTGGGTGAATGCCTGCTCGCGGTGCCCACGTCATCCAGAATGCGCACGGGAATTGTCCGCGACGTCATGGCCGGGCTTGTCCCGGTCATCCACGTCTTCCCACGCCGCACCAAGAACGTGGATGCCCGGGACAAGCCCGGGCATGACGCCCACGGCTGTCGCTAGGCAAGACTGGCGCGCACCCGCGCCGAATTTTCCGTCCCTCCAAACCAAACCGCGAAAACAACCCCATGCACAGTAGGCAACCCACTGAAAACACTCAGCCTCCAAATCTTAGGATTTTTCGAAGTCAGATTTGACCGTCGGGCAAAACAATGGCATGATGGCAGCCTCAAAAGACGCGTGGGTGGTCGGACTGTCTCCTGCGCTCGACAGAAGCGAACGGGAGCGGAGGCGATCACATGCAGAGGAATGAGGCGGAGCTGCCGCTTTCGGGCGTGACCGTGGTCTCGCTCGAGCAGGCGATCGCGGCGCCGCTGGCCAGCCGGCATCTAGCTGATTGGGGCGCGCGGGTGATCAAGATCGAGCGGCCCGGCACCGGGGATTTCTGCCGCGACTACGATCATGTGATGAACGGCATGTCGAGCCAGTTCGTCTGGACCAATCGCTCCAAGGAGAGCCTCGCCATCGACATCAAAAGCCCCGAGGGGCGCACGGTGCTCGACGCGCTGCTGCCGCAGGCGGACGTCTTCATCCAGAATCTGGCGCCCGGCGCGGCGAAGCGGCTCGGCCTCGATGCCGCGTCGCTGCTGCAAAAATTCCCGCGCATCATCGCCTGCGACGTCTCGGGCTATGGCAGCGGCGGCCCCTACAGTGACAAGAAGGCCTATGATTTGCTGGTGCAGTGCGAAGCCGGCGTGCTCGCCGTCAACGGCACCGAGGCGGAGCCCGCCAAGGTCGGGCTATCAGTGGTCGATATCGCCACCGGCATGTACATCCTCAACGGCGTGCTGATGGCGCTGTATCGGCGCGAACGGACCGGCAAGGGCACCGCGTTCCAGGCCTCGCTGTTCGATTCCATCACGGACTGGATGAGCTATCCCGCCTTCTACACTGAGAGCACCGGCCGGCCGCTGCCGCGCACCGGGGCCAGGCACGCGACCATCGCGCCTTACGGCCCGTTCCGCGTCGGCGACGGCAGCACGATCTTCTTCGGCATCCAGAACGACCGGGAATGGCGTTCGCTGTGCCGCATCGTGCTCGGCGATGCCGGCTTCGCCGACCATCCGAGCTTCCGCACCAATCCGCTGCGCATGCAGAACCGGACCGATCTGGAGGCGCATATCGAGCAGCGCTTTGCCACGATGACCGGCGATGAGGTGCTGCGGCTGCTCGACGAGGCCTCGATTGCCAACGCGCATCTGAACTCGGTCGAGGCTTTCCTGAAGCACGAGCAGCTGCATGCGCGCGGGCGCGTGCAGAGCGTGGGATCGCCGTGCGGGCCGGTGACGAGCTTCCTGCCGGCGCTGACCATTCCCGGCGTGACGCCGCGGATGGACTCGGTGCCCGGTGTCGGCGAGCACAACGAGGCCATCCTCCGCGAGCTCGGCCTTGGCGGGGAGAACTGACGATGGCCTCCCTGCGGCCGAGCCGGGCCTATCTGGCTGTTCCCGCTCACCGCGCCCGCCTCGTTGCCAAGGCGGCGGCTTCACAGGCGGATGCGGTGTTCATGGATCTCGAAGACGCCGTGCCGCCCGGCGAGAAGGGCGTTGCGCTGGAGGAAGCGGCGCGGTCGCTCTCCTCGCTCGACTGGGGCGACAAGCGCGTCGCGGTCAGGCTCAATGCCGTCGACAGCCCGTTCATCGCGGACGAGATCCGCACACTGGCGGCCCTGCCGCGGCTGGATGCGGTGATCGTGCCGAAGGCGGAGCGCGCCGGCGACATCGTTGCCATCGCCGATCGCTTTCGCGCCGCCGCGCCGGATCGCGCTGCGCCGGTTGCGCTCGACCTGCTGATCGAGACCGCGCTCGGCCTCGTCAATGTCGATGCGCTCGCCGCCGCGCACGCGAGCGTCGCCGCGCTGCATCTCGGCGTCGGCGACCTCGCGGCCTCGCTCGGCGCCCGCACCTCCGACATCGGCATCTCGCCGGACGGCTATCGCCATGTCGGCTCCGCGCAGAGCGGCTACGCCTCCGCGCCGCTCGACCTGTTCGCCTATCCCATGATGCGCGTTCTGGTGGCCGCGCGCGCCTTCGGCCTGCGCGCCATCGACGGACCCTGCGGCGCGTTCCGGGATGCCAGGCTGACTGAGGCCAGCGCGCAAAAGGCCGCCGCGATGGGTTTTGACGGCAAGCAGGTGATCCACCCTGATCAGATCGAGCCGACGCTGCGCGCGTTCACGCCGTCCGACGAGGAGCTGGCGCAGGCGCGGCGCGTCGTCGAGGCCATGGAGAGCGCGGAGGCGCAAGGCCAGGGCGCGGTGACGCTCGACGGCAAGATGATCGACTATGCCAATGTGCGGATGGCGCGCCGGATCATCGAGCTGGGCTCTTAGCCAGGGCAATCGCAGCAGAGAGCTATTCCTGCGGCCATCCTTCGAGACGCCCGCTTTAGCGGGCTCCTCAGGATGAGGACGGAGTGCGTGGTTGCAGTTTATAAAGGCACCAAGGCTGATTAGCCTCATCCTGAGGAGGCGCGTCAGCGCCGTCTCGAAGGACGAGGCGTGCGCACCGGCCGCCGCACCAAGTCATATGCGATAACCCTGGAGTTTCGAGCGCGCATGGCCACCTTGCTGATCGTCGCGCCGGTGTTCGCGCTGATCGCGGCCGGCTATGCCTCGGTGCTGTTTCGCTTCGTCTCGGAGGGCGCGCACAAGGGCATCAGCGAATTCGCCTTCAGCATCGCGATCCCCGCGCTGTTGTTCCGCACCATCGTCGTCTCGGAATTCCCGGATGTCAGCCCCTACAGGATGTGGGGCGCCTATTACGGCGCGCTGGCGCTGACCTGGCTCGCGGCGATGGCGGTCTCGGCGCTGCTGCGCCGCCAGCGCGCCAGCGGCGAGGACGGCGTCGTGTTCGCGATCGGGTCGGTCTACGGCAACATCGTGATGCTTGGCATCCCGCTCGTGCTCTCCGCGCTCGGCAACGAGGCGGCGGGGCCGATGGCGCTGATCCTGTCGGTGAACACGCCGCTGCTCTGGCTGTGCGGCACGCTGCAGATGGAGTTCGTCAGCCGCAAGCACGAGGGATCGATGCTATCGATCATCTGGCCCGTGATCGCCGACCTCGCGCGCAACCCGTTGATGCTGGCGATCGGCTTCGGCGTGGTCTGGCGCCTTGCCGGACTCGGCCTCACCCCGGTCGTCGACCGCACCATCGAGCTGCTGGCGCAGGCGGGCTCGCCGACGGCGCTGATCGCGCTCGGCATCAATTTGTTTCGCTTCGAGGTGAAGGGCGAGAAGCTGAGCATTTTGGTGATGTGCGCGCTCAAGCTCGCGGCCATGCCGACAGCCGCCTTCGTGCTGGCAAGACTGCTCGACCTGCCACCAATCGCCGCCGGTGTCATCGTGCTGTTCGCGGCCATGCCCACCGGCGCGAATGCGTACATCTTCGCGGTGCAGTATCAGCGACTGGTCAACCCGGTCTCAGGCGCGGTGGCGCTGGGCACGCTGCTGGCGGCGCTGACGTTGCCGGTGGTGGTGTGGGCGGTGACGCTCTAAGGCGTCCGCGGCTTTGCGGGCAACGCCGCACGGCCTCCCCGCGCCGAATTGCCAATCAGCGCAGACCGAAGAACGAGAGCACTGCAGCAATTACCACGATCAGCCCGATGATATAGATGATACCGTTCATAGCTCAGCTCCCTCAGCGTTGTCAGTCCTGCCGCAGCTAGAAACACCCAAGGGCTTGGAAAGGTTCGCCGGTGCTGGCCGTCGTTTTCTTCCAGAAGCGGGGAACGAAAGCGAACGATCCCGCTTCGCCGGATTGGAGCCCCTCGCAGCACCACCCGGACCATTTTGCCTTTACACGCAAAGGTCGCTAATCTGCCCTGACACGTGTTGCAGGGAGGGTAACATGGCACAGCGCGAAGACATGCTCGCATTGGTCAGGAACGCCTACGCCGCTCGCGACGGTGATGATGCCGAGGGCCTGGTGACAGCCTTTCATCCCGAGGGCGCGTTCACCTTGATGGGAGACACGAGCACGCTCGAACTGACAGGAAGCGTACAGGGGCACCCGGCCCTGCGAGGGGCTTTCAGTCAGTTCATCAAAAACTTTGGCTTCGAAGGTCGCGAAATCCTGGCCGAGCTGGTCGACGGCGATCGCCTCGCCATCCATTCCCGCCTTGTCGTCCGTTATCGTCCAACCGGAAAGACGTTCAGCACCGAGCTGTTGGACCTGTTCAGAATTCAGGACGGCAAGATCATCGAGCTGATCGAGTTTGCGGATACGGCGCAGGTCAAGGCGATGATCTCCTGAAGGCCGGTGATTTCGACGTGCTTCAGAGCGGGCAGCAAGCCGCCATGAAAAATGGGCAGAGCACGGGCGGCCCTGCCCACCACGTTCGGACGTCGACGTGTCCTGGTATGGCAGGCGTAGATGCCTCGATTTTGAGCGCTTCTCGACCTCTGTTGGGTTCGCGATTCACCCGCACGCCGGCTTACTGCTTCGGTTCAGCTCGCGCTTCCAGCCCGCGAAGCTGTGTCGCGACAGTCAAGTCGCCGATCTTTCTTCCCATGTCTTTCCCGACCTCGGTCGAGAAACGATAATGGAAACCGGCATAGATGCGCGCATTTGAGACCTCGTCGCTATAGTCCTGGATCCTGGACCATTTGCGAGTCACCCCCGGCGCAGTGGGGCTGGTCACCGATAATTCTCCGATGTCGTCGCCGGCGATGGACCGGAGTACTGTTGAAACCGAAGCCGATACGATGCAGTGGGCGCATGGGTATTCGGGATGCATCGGCGTTTCGCCCAGCGGCAACCAGGACGAATCGCGTGGCGTCTTCGGGTTGTGCGTGATGTCCGCGTTGCGTATGGCCGTCGTTGGCCGCCACAAATTGTAGTGATACTTCGCATCAAGGACGGCGACAATTGCGTCGTTCCCCGCGATCTCGGCAAGGGCGAAGAGACGAGCGCAGTCAACGAGGTCCATGTGCTTGGCCAATGCGACTTGCCGGACGATTGGATTGAAGCTGGGAGGCCCGACCAGAAACCAGAATCGCCCGATATCCGTCTGCTCTGCTGTCCGGGTGGTGCTGTTGCGAGCGCCGACCTCCCGGATTTCGTTGACGTCTCTGCTCCAGGTCTCGGAATCAAGCGCCGGTGGTGGCGCCGGACGGAATTGTGAGACCGACGTCATGACCCAAGGGGTCATTGATCCAACCGTTGTGCCCAGCGGCACCACGGTCGGCACATAGACCCCCGCGGCCGTAGCCGGGCGATACGACTCCTGGGCGTTGCTGCCATCATCCCTGCGCAACGCTATCACGCCGGAAGCGGCTATCGTTCCAAGCTCAATTCCATTCGCCTTTCCGTCCGTATCCGGGATGCCGGAAAGCGATGCATGGAGAGCGGTATCAAGGGCAGATTTCTGGTCCGGATAGATCGTCAGAAGAATGTTGTAAGCCGCAGCAGCCGCCGCGGCTTCCTTGGACGTGGAGCGGTCTGCTACCAGATCCAGCTTGTATGGCGTGTACCGCCTGTCGATCGCGTTGACGGCCTCGAACATGGCGACGTGCAGCATCGACATCGTGCGGGCCTGCGGCACAGGCAGGACCTTCTTTTCAGCGGCAATCGCATCTGCTTTCGCATTCCAGTCCATGATGACATCGGCACGCGCAGTGCCGACGCAAACCGCGAGAGCGGCGACGATCAAGAATGGGGATCTTGTTGCAAGAAACGTCTTCATCTTCATGCTCCTCGTTGTTCAACAGAGAGCGACATCTTGTGCGGACGGGCCGCGCAAGAATGTGGAAGTGCAGAACAATCTTAAGATCGCAGCAAGCCGGCTGCTGTGAAGCAGCTTACACCCGCCTTCGCTTCCCTCGTAAAAAACCTGAAGTCGCGATCCGAAGAGTAAGATCGATTGCCTTACCTGATGCGCGAGCTAATTCGGCAATCTCGTGCGCCGATCGCATCCTTGGCGCGGGCGGGATCGACGACGGCGCTGATCTCCGAAATCTTTGAGACTGCCGCAAGGGCTATTGAACGCGCTGGCCCGCGCGCCAGGACATCGCCCAGAAGTCTGCCTCGAGGCGGGTAGCTTCCTTGAAGATTGCGATCAGCTCGGCCTCGCGGGCCGGCGTGGCGTAGAGATCGGCGAGATGATCCAGGTGCGCCCGCGCTTTGGCAGCGACCTCCTGGTACGGCACGCCGGCGTACTCGGCGATCCAGACGCGATAGGCGTTCGTCGCGGCGTTCGCATTGGGGCGCGAGGCGAGCCGCGTCGCAATCTCCGCGTACCCGATCACGCAGGGGGCAAGCGCCACCTTGAGCGCCAGCAGATCGCCGCGCATTCCCGCATCTAACACATAGCGCGTATAGGCCAGCATCTCGGCGGCCGGAGGGGCCTGCTCAAGGTCGGCCGGGGATAGACCCCAATCGGCACAGAGCTTCACATGCAGGTTCATCTCGACATCGAGGATGGCCGAAAGGCCGGCCGCTGCCTCATGCATGTCGGCAAGCCTGGGCGACTTGTAGACCGCGAGCGCGTAGGCGCGGGCAAACTCGATGAGGAACAGGTAATCCTGAACGAGATAGTGACGAAACGCGGCTTCGGGGAGCGAGCCGTCTGCCAATCCATTCGTGAAGGGATGCTCGGTGTAGGCCCGCCACTCGACGGCTGCTGCTGTCTTGAGACGCTCGAAGAAACTCACGATCTTTTCCGCCTGGCTTGCTTGTCCATGAAAGTCCTTGGCTTCGAAGGTTGCCTATTTCAGAGGTCAAACGTCCTAAGCGGTTGTTCGATAGTTCCGGGTGTGTCAGTTCTGATAACGCTCCAATCTCCGGCGGAACGTCGACCAAGCCAAATCTTGAAAGATCCAAACTTCTTTGCTGCCGGCGGAGCGCGTTGTTTGTGATACGATGACGCGCGAGTTTGTAGGCCTCGGCCGGATACTCAAACTTGTATTGTCCTTGCGATATTGTGGGCTCACTCATCCCCGACCCTCATCAGCATCAACACCCGGGTCGAGTTATGCATCTTCTGGAAGCGCGATCTACTACCCACCACCAGATTGCGGACTCGCCTAAATTAGATCAGGGTTCGCAACCGAGACTCGAAAGCCGAGGGCAACGAGGTGAGCAATAGTCACCCCTGTTTCTCGAACCGAGCGCTGAAGCCGTCCAACTCGAGAGTCGGCGCTTTCACCTTTCTGGGAGCTATGTCACCATCCAAGCTGGTACAGTTGGGTGGGCTCGAACCACCGACCTCCTGTTCCACAGACAGGCGCTCTAACCAACTGAGCTACAACTGCATCCTGGCGAGCCGCGGCTTGGGACGCCCTCAGTTAAGGGCCGGTGCCAAGGGGGCTGGACGGGGCGGAAACTAGGTGCAACGGGGGTTTTTGGCAAGGCCGCAGAGGGGCGAAAAACCTGCGGAAATCACCTTCGGTGCGATGAAATCGGGCTTGATGGCGAGGATGAGGGTGTTGGGCTCGCCTCTTTCCGCTTGCGGCGGGGCCATCGCATGGGCGCGCTTACGTTTCCACATCGTCATGGCCGGGCTTGTCCCGGCCATCCACGCCTTTGACTGCGGCACCAAGAACGTGGATGCCCGGGACAAGCCCGGGCATGACGACCTTCTTTGATTGAGGCAGAGGGATACACAAAGAAAAAACCCGGGCTTTCGGCCCGGGTTTCTCCAGTTCAAACTGGCCTCACCGCTCAGGCGGCGGAGGGGTAGTACTTCGAGGCGCTGGCCTTGATCGGCTCGGCGGTCTCGGCGGCGACGCGCTGGGTGAGCTCGACCAGCTCCTTGGCCTGGGACTGGAAGGTCTCGACCTGCTTGCGGGCGTGGCCGGTCCACAGCTCCAGCGCTTCCGTCGGCGACTTGGCGCCGAACAATTGCTGGGCGAAGTCGAGCTGGGCGCTGGAATTGGCCTTCATGAACTCGACCAGCTTGGCGGTGTACTCGCTCGCGCCCTTGCTGGCGGAGGTGAACACGGCCTCGACGGTGCCGTTATGGGTCTCGGCGGCGTCCTTGAACTTGGCGTAGTTCTCGCGGGCCTGCGCCGCGCCCTTTTCGGCGAACGCACGCATCTGCTCGGGAACCTCGAACGGGATGATCGAGGCAGAAAACGGATCAGTCGCACCTGTCATGTTGGTCCTCACGCTAATTGGAAAAAATGGAGTGAGCCTTCTGGCGCGCCCGCCGGCCCCGATCATGGGCCCTCGCATTCAGCGGGTACGAAGACTGGAAACGCGAAACAAAAAGGATGGCTCGCCCAGTGCCCAGCATTGTGGCTGCCTATCATGTCAACATTGTGCATCGCAACGCGCCACAACGGTGCGGTGCGAAATTTAATCTAGGTGAGGATGAGGTTCCCCGGCGGGGGAACCGGGGGTTGAGGCGTGCAGCTGGATAGCGGGTGCTGTCTTACCCTCCCTTGGAGGGGGGGAGGGTCGATCGCGCGCAGCGCGAGCGGAGTGGGGTGATCTCTCCCCACGGGCACTGCTTCCGTCGAGAGACTGACACCCCACCTCGGTGCGCATTTCGCTTCGCTCATGCGAACCGAGCCTCCCCCTTCAGGGGAGGATGGGCACCGCCGTTGTGACGGCGAGCTCCGAATCCCTTGGATGAACCGGGCGGCGGCTTGCGGGTTTGGCACGATTAAGGTTATCGCGGCTTAGAGGGCTTCCTTCGGGATCCCAGCCGTGGACCTGCCCGCGGCTGCGGGCGATACTAACCCTTTCTTAAGGCTGCCATTCCCGGCAGCCGCCCAGGATGCTGAGAAGCGGGACGCAAAGCCGGTCGGATGAAGAGTTCGGATTTCCAGTTGCGAGGCGTGGACGATCCCCGGCTGGCCGTGCACGCGACCTCTCCGCTCCCCACCTGGCTATGGTCGATCGACGGCACGCGCGTGCTCTGGGCAAATCCGGTCGGCGCACAACTGTTCGGCGCGGCCCATGCCACGGCGCTGGCGGAGAAGGTGTTCGGCCCGGCGGACGGCCATCGCCGCCAGATCGTCAGGCTGGCGCGCCAGCTGCCGGCGGGCGGCAGCGTGCGGCTCGAACGGCTGCGCGGCTTCGGCGCCCGGCTCGGCACGTTGATGACCTGCGCATGCACCCGGCTCGACTTCGCAGATGGCGGACACGCTGTGCTGGTCACCGCGATGGACCCGAGCTTGCGGACCATGCCGCTGGTCGAGCGGCTGCATCGTCTCGTCGCCGGGGCCGAGGTGCCGATGGCCGCGTTCGCGCCCGACGGCCTGTTTGCCGGCGCCAGCGAGACCGCCCGCTCCCTGCTCGGCTTTCGCGATCTCACCGAGGCCGGGCTCGACCAGGCCCGCAGCGATGCGCTGAGACGCGGCCGCGCCGAGACGCCGATCGGCATCGGCCAGATGGTGCTGCAACGGGTCGGCATCGGCGCGGATATCGGCCTGGTCGCGCTGATCGCGCCGGCCTCGCGCGAGGCGCCTGCGGCTGAAAGCAGGCCTGATACCCCAGCGCCTGATGAGGCCGAGCTGCAGGAGACCGACACGCCGAGCGGGCCGCCGCCATCGCAGGATGAGCCGGCGGAAATACCCTTGTTCGATGCCTTCGCCGAACCGATCGAAGCCACCGAGACCACCGAGACGGTGACGCCGGCGGCGGACGAGAACACCGAGGCCGCCGCCAAAACTCCAGTTGAAAACTGCGGTGAGGCCATGGTGTCGCCGCAGGCGGTGCCGAACACTATCGGCATGGTCGAGCCGGCATCGGGCCGAGAGCTGCCCGCACCGCGTCAGCATCCGCTGCGCTTCCTCTGGCAGACGGATGCAGAGGGTCGCTTTGTGCTGCTTTCCGACGAGTTCATCGGCCTGATCGGTGCGCGCACGGCGTCGGGCTTCGGCCGGCCCTGGCGCGAGATCGCCGCGGACTTTTCGCTGGATCCCGAGGGCCGTGTCGCGCTGGCGCTCGACAGCCACGACACCTGGGCCGGCGTCACCGTGAACTGGCCCGCGGACGGCGGCGAGCATCTTCCGGTCGAGCTTGCGGGACTTCCGGTGTTCGACAGCGAGCGCAACTTCGCCGGCTTCAAGGGCTTTGGCGTGTGCCGCGATCTCGACGGCCTCAACCGGCTCGAAGCGCTGCGGCGTTTCGAGGCGCGGAGCGTGCCGCCGGCGCAGCCGGGTGCAGCTGTCGATATGGTCGAGCCAGAACCAGGGCCCGTGGCAGAAGCGGAGCCGCCGCCGATCGTGCCGCGTGAGCCTTCGCCCGAGCCTGTCGCCGAACTGCCCGAACCCGCATCTGAACCGACTTCACATCCAACCGAGCTGGATACGCCAGTGGAAACCCCTCCCAACGTGGTGCCGTTCCGCCCGCACGGTGATCCCCTGAGATCGCCGACGCTGACGCCGGTCGAGAACAGCGCGTTCAACGAGCTCGCGCGACAATTGTCCGAGCGGCTCGAACGCGATCGCGAGACCATCGCGGCCGACAGTGTCGAGCCGCCGGCCGGGGAGATCACGTCCGAGCTGCCGGCGCCGGAAGCCGAGGCACCCGAGCCCGAGCCGCAGCAGGCCGCCGCCGAATGGCTGGCCGAGCCCGCGCCGCCCGCCCGCGCTGCGCCGACGCGCGACCGCGCGCTGCTCGACCTCGTGCCGACCGGCATCCTGATCTATCGGCTCGACCGGCTGCTCTATGCCAATCCCGCCTTCCTCGCGCGCATGGGCTACGCCAACCTCGGTGCGCTGGAGGATGCCGGCGGGCTGGATGCGCTCTATGTCGAACCGGGCGTCTCCACCGCCAGCAGCACCTCGCAGGCCGGCACGCCGGTGACGATCAGCGCAACGGTGGCGAACGGCGAGACACCGCTTGCGACCACCGAAGCGCATCTGCACACGATCGACTGGGACGGCGACAGTGCGCATGCGCTGATCTGCGCGCTGCCGCAGGCCGCGCCTGTCATCGCGGAGACCGTCGTCGCCGAGACCTTCGTCGAAGAGTCCTTGCCCTCCGCGCCCGAGCTCGAGCCCGCCGCCGGCGAGGCCGAGGCCGAGGATCTCGCCGCGATCCTCGACACCACGGCCGAGGGCATCGTGATGTTCGACGCCGAAGGCAACATCCACGCCTGCAACCGCAGCGCCGAGGCGCTGTTCGGCTATGACGGGCAGGCGCTGCTGGAGCAGAACCTGGTGACGCTGTTCGCGCCCGAGAGCCAGCAGATCGTTGCCGATTATCTCGCCAGCGTGAAGAGCGAGGACATCGCGAGCCTGCTCGATCACGGCCGCGAGGTGCTGGGCCGAGAGAAGAAGGGCGGCGTCATCCCGCTCGCGATGATCATGGGCCGCACCCGGCCGGACGGGCCGAACTTCTTCGCCGTGTTCCGCGATCTCTCCCACGCGAAGAAGGGCGAGAGCGAGCTGACGCAGGCCCGCCGTCTCGCCGACGGCGCGGCCACTGCCAAGGCCGACATGCTGGCGCGGATCAGCCACGAGATCCGCACGCCGCTCAACGCCATCATCGGCTTTGCCGAGGTGATGATCTCCGAACGTTTCGGCACGCTCGGCAACGAGCGCTACGGCGAATACATGAAGGACATCCGCGCCTCCGGCGAGCGCGTCATCGCCATCATCGACGATCTCTTGGAGCTGTCGCGGATCGAGACCGGCAAGCTCGACCTGAACTTTGCGAATTTGAATCTCAACGACCTCGTCGAAGCCTGCGTGACGGTGATGCAGCCGCAAGCCAATCGCGAGCGCATCATCATCCGCACCTCGCTCGCCCATGCGCTGCCGCAGGTCAGCGCGGATGCGCGCGCGATGCGGCAGATCACCATGAACCTGATCTCGAACTCGATCCGGCTCGCCAGCGCCGGCGGCCAGGTCATCGTCTCGACCGCGCTGACCGACCGCGGCGAGATCGCCCTGCGCATCCGCGACACCGGCCATGGCCTGTCCGAACGCGAAGTCGCCGCCGCGATGGAGCCGTTCCGCACTCCGCCGCCGGGCGACGCCGCCGACAGCGCGGCGCTCAGCCTGTCGCTGACCAAGGCACTGGTCGAAGCCAACCGCGCCCAGTTCAACATCAAGAGCGCCGGCCATTCCGGCACGCTGATCGAGGTGGTGTTCGCGCCGGCGCTGGCGAAGGCGTAAGGGGATGGGACGCCGAATGCCCTAAATTGGCCAGCGTGAGAGGAACACACGGTCGGCGTTCCCGTTGAAGCCTCTTACAAAGGAGACTCTCATGAAGCTTGCCATAATCATGGTCGTCGCCGGCTTCCTCGCCCTTGGCTCGGCAGCGAGAGCAGATCAACCCGGACCGGATTGGATGCCGATGGAGCAAGTGAAAGCCAAGGCTATGGAGTCGGGCTACACCCAGGTGACCAAGCTCGAAGCCGACGATGGCCGGTGGGAGGGCGAAGGCATCAAGAACGGGCAAAAGATGGAATTCCACGCCGATCCCAAGACCGGCGTCATCACGCGTGAGAAGCCCGACCATTAGCTCGCGCAGACGACCGCCGCCACGGCCGGCAGCCTCGTCCGTTTCATACAATTCGACGCCCAACAAAAAAGGGCACGGCTTGCGCCGTGCCCTTTCGTGTTGGTGCCGATCTCAGCTGTAAATTTCGAACAGGCCGGCGCCGCCCTGGCCGCCGCCGATGCACATCGTCACCACGCCCCACTTCGCCTTGCGGCGCGCGCCTTCCTGGAGCAGATGGCCGGTGAGACGGGCGCCGGTCATGCCGAAGGGATGGCCGATCGCGATCGAGCCGCCATTGACGTTGTACTTGGCGGGGTCGATGCCGAGCTGGTCGCGGCAATACAGGCACTGGCTGGCGAAGGCTTCGTTGAGCTCCCACAGATCGATGTCGTCGATCTTGAGCCCGGTGCGCTTGAGCAGCTTCGGGATGGCGAACACCGGGCCGATGCCCATCTCGTCGGGCTCGCAGCCGGCGGTGGCCCAGGCGACGAAGCGGCCGAGCGGCTTAAGACCGCGCTTCTCGGCATCCTTGGCCTCCATCAGCACCACGGCGGCGGCGCCGTCCGAGAGCTGGCTGGCATTGCCGGCGGTGACGAACTTGCCGGGACCCTTCACCGGCTCGAGCTTGGCGAGACCTTCCATCGTGGTCTCAGGGCGATTGCACTCGTCGCGATCGACGGTGTAGTCGACGATGCTCTCGGCCTTGGTCTGCTTGTCGACGACTTTCATCTTCGTCTTCATCGGGACGATCTCGTCCTTGAACTTGCCGGCCTGCTGCGCCGATGCCATGCGGCGCTGCGATTCCAGCGAGAACTCGTCCTGGTACTCGCGGCTGAGCTTGTAGCGCTCGGCCACGATATCGGCGGTGTCGATCATCGCCATGAAGATGTCAGGGGCGACCTTGAGCAGCTCAGGGTCGACCGATTCCTTCGGCGTGCCGCCGCCGGGCATCGAGATGCTCTCGACGCCGCCGGCGACGATGCAGTCGGCGCCGTCCGAGCGGATCGAATTGGCGGCCATCGCGATGGTCTGGAGCCCCGAGGAGCAGAACCGGTTCACCGAAACGCCGGCCGTAGTCTTCGGCAGGCCTGCGAGCAGCGCGGCCTGGCGGCCGATGTTCGGCGCACCATGGGCGCAATTGCCGAGATAGCAATCCTCGACATAGTCCTTGTCGACGCCGGCGCGGTTCACAGCGTGCTGGATGGCGTGGGCCGCGAGCGACATCGGCGGCGTGATGTTGAACCCGCCGCGGCCGGATTTCGCAAGGCCCGTGCGCGCATAGGAAACGATGACGGCTTCACGCATTGTTTTCTCCCTTTTCGAACGATTGAACGAAGCCTGGTGACGAGGCGTTCTTGGCGCCATTGGTACACAAAGTTTGGCGGGCGCGGGGAAAATAAAAACGCCGCCTCCGATGAGGGAGCCGGCGTTGTTCCGCGGGTCGGAATATGATGCTCGTCATTCCGGGGCGTACGCACCGCCCCATCCACTCGTCATGCCCGGGCTTGTCCCGGGCATCCACCTCTTCGTGCCGTGTGGTGAGACGTGGATGGCCGGGTCAAGCCCGGCCATGACGGAGGTGAGAGTACGCTAGAACGTCAGCGCCTTGGCCTGCTTGACCTGCGGCAGGGCCTGCACCTTGGCGAGCAGATCGGCCGGCACTGCGCCGTCGACCTCGACGAGGGCGATGGCGTCGCTGCCCGGCGCGACGCGGCCGAGATGGAAGGTGGCGATGTTGATCTTGGCGTCACCCAGGAGGCTCGCGAACTTGCCGATGAAGCCGGGTTTGTCCTCGTTGGTGATGTAGATCATCGACTTGCCGAACTCGGCATCGATGCGGATGCCCTTGACGTCGACCAATCGCGGCTTGCCGTCGTGGTACACGGTGCCGGACACCGAGCGCTCCTGGCGCTCCGTCGCCACGGTGACGGTGATCAGGCTCTCGTAATCGCTCTGCGCGGCGCGCACGATCTCGTCCACCACCATGCCGCGCTCCTTGGCGACGACGGGCGCGGAAACGACGTTGACCTCGCCCAGCATCGGCCGCAGCAGGCCCGACAGCACCGCCGAGGTGATCGCCTTGATCTTCATCTCGGCGACGTGGCCCTCATAGGTGATCTCGACCTTGAGGATGCCGCTCTCGGTGAGCTGTCCCGCGAACGAGCCGAGCTTCTCGGCGAGCGCGATGAACGGCTTCAGTTTCGGCGCCTCTTCCGCGGTGATCGAGGGGAAGTTGACGGCGTTCGAGATCGCGCCGGTGAGGAGATAATCCGACATCTGCTCGGCGACCTGGAGCGCGACGTTCTCCTGCGCTTCCGTGGTGGAGGCGCCGAGATGCGGCGTGCAGATCACGTTGGGATGGCCGAACAGCACATTCTTGGTCGCGGGCTCCTCGACGAAGACGTCGAAGGCCGCGCCGGCGATGTGCTTGGAGTTGAGGGCTTCGACCACCGCCTGCTCGTCGACGAGGCCACCGCGGGCGCAGTTGATCAGGCGCACGCCCTTCTTCATCTTGGCGATCGCGGCTGCATCGATGATGTTCTTGGTCTTCTCGGTGAGCGGGGTGTGCAGGGTGATGAAGTCGGCACGCTTGAGAAGATCGTCGAGATCGACCTTCTCGACGCCGATGTCCTTGGCGCGCTCCGGCGACAGGAACGGATCGAACGCGATCACCTTCATGCGCAGGCCGAGCGCGCGGTCCGCGACGATCGAGCCGATATTGCCGCAGCCGACGACGCCCAGCACCTTGCCGGTGATCTCGACGCCCATGAAGCGGTTCTTCTCCCACTTGCCGGCCTGGGTCGAGGCGTCGGCCTGCGGGATCTCGCGGGCGAGCGCCAGCATCAGCGTGATGGCATGCTCGGCAGTCGTGATCGAATTGCCGAACGGCGTGTTCATCACGATGATGCCCTTGGCCGTGGCGGCGGGGATCTCGACATTGTCGACGCCGATGCCGGCGCGGCCGATCACCTTGAGGTTGGTCGCCTTGTCGAGGATCTTGGCGGTGGCCTTCGTCGCCGAGCGGATCGCGAGGCCGTCGTAATTGCCGATGATCTCGGCGAGCTTGTCCTTGTCCTTGCCGAGGTTGGGCTGAAAGTCGACCTCGACGCCGCGATCCCTGAAGATCTGCACGGCAGCGGGCGAGAGCGCGTCGGAAATGAGAACTTTGGGTTTGGTCATGGGGATGATCCCTGAGTGGGCGCGATCTACTGATGTCGTCACCCGCGGGCGAAAGCGCGAAGCGCGTCTTCGCGCTTGAGACCCGCGGGTCCATCTTTTTCGATGGATGGCCGGGTCAAGCCCGGCCATGACGAGAATGGGGTTGAACCGAACTACTACGCTGCCTTGGCGAGCGTGGCCTTGGTCTCGGCGAAGGCCCAGTCGATCCACTGCGTCAGCAGCTCGACGTCCTTGGCCTCGACGGTGGCGCCGCACCAGATGCGCAGGCCGGCCGGCGCATCGCGGTAATAGGCGAAGTCGTAGCCGGCGCCTTCCTTCTCGACCAGCGCGACCAGCTTCTTCGAGAATTCGGCCTGCGCGTCCTCGGAGAGCGAGGTGATCGCGGGATCGGTGAACTTCAGGCACACCGAGGTGTTGGAGCGGATCGAAGGGTCCTTTGCCAGGAAGTCGATCCAAGGCGTCTTCGCCTTCCAGTCGGCGAGCACCCTGGTGTTGGCATCCGCGCGCGCGATCAGCGCCTTGAGGCCGCCGATCGACTTGGCCCAGTTCAGCGCATCGAGATAATCCTCGACGCAGAGCATCGACGGCGTGTTGATGGTCTCGCCGACGAAGATGCCTTCGTTGATCTTGCCGCCCTTGGTCATGCGGAAGATCTTCGGCAGCGGCCAGGCCGGCTTGTAGGTCTCGAGCCGCTCCACCGCACGCGGCGACAGGATCAGCATGCCGTGCGCGGCCTCGCCGCCGAGCGCCTTCTGCCAGGAGAAGGTGACGACGTCGAGCTTGGCCCAGTCGAGAGCTTGCGCAAACGCCGCGGACGTCGCGTCGCAGATGGTCAGGCCTTCGCGGCTCGCACTGATCCAGTCCGCGTTCGGCACGCGCACGCCGGAGGTGGTGCCGTTCCAGGTGAAGACGATATCGCTCTTGGGATCGACCTTCGACAGATCGGGAATCTCACCGTAAGCCGCGTTCAGCTTGGTGACGTCCTTGAGCTTCAATTCCTTGACGATGTCGCTGACCCAGCCCTCGCCGAAGGATTCCCAAGCGAGCGTGGTGACCGGCCGTGCGCCGAGCAGCGACCACAGCGCCATCTCGACCGCGCCGGTATCGGAGGCCGGCACGATGCCGATGCGGTAATCGGCAGGGACCTCGAGCACTTCGCGCGTCAGGTCGATCGCGAGCTTGAGCTTGGTCTTGCCGATCTTCGCACGGTGCGAGCGGCCGAGGGCTGCGTCCTTGAGATTTTGGGCGTTCCAGCCAGGGCGCTTGGCGCAGGGGCCGGAGGAGAAATGCGGCGCGGTCGGCCGCGAAGCGGGCTTCGCTACAGTCATGATCTACCCTTCCAGATAGTGAGCCTCCCGTTGGGGGGAGGTGTCCCGCCGCGGCTGATACGGGAATCGGGAAGGGCCGTCAAGGAAGTTCCGGGACCTCACGCGCGAGTGATGGCGCCTCGGGTGCGATTCCAGGGGATTGGACTGGCGCGAGCGCGTTCAGCAAGTCCGTGGCTTCACTGATCAATTGCGCGGCCTTGCGGCGGCTGCCGACTTTCAAAATGCATTTGTCATTGACCTGCACGACATAGTCGTTGCCGACCTTGACCATCGAATAACTCGTCATTGCAATCCCCGAACCGAGCCGAGCCCGGTGTCAGACGCCGCCGTAGCACCGTTCGTTCCTTCATCAACCTGAACGACCGACGGGTAGTTTACCGCCTCTTAACATGAACGAATGCGCGATCCGAATTCGCTGATCGTGCAATGCTCGCGTGACGCTGCTTCAAAAGCGGACAGTCATGCCGACGTGGCTCGCCGTGAAGCCAAGCCGCTTATAGAAGCGCTGTGCATCGATTCGCGTCTGATGCGTCAACAGCTCGACCAGATTGCAGCCGCGCGCCTTGGCTTCCGTCACGGCCCATTGCACCAGCTGCTCGCCGATGCCGCGGCTGCGACAATCGGAAGCAACGCGGACGTCTTCGAGCAGGCCGCGCGAGCCGCCTTGAGAACTCAGCCCCGGCAAAATCGCGAGTTGCAGGCAGCCGACTACCCTGCCCTCGCTCTCGGCAACGACGAGCTGGAGATTTGAATCGCGCATGATGCGCTCGAACGCTTCGTAATAGACGTCGGGCAGCGGATCCTCGACGCGCTCGCGCGTACGTCCCAGATGATCGTCGGCGAGCATCGCCACGATCGCCGCGACATCGTCGCGTCGCGCTCTGCGGATGGAGACGGACTTGGTGGTCATGCAGGAAACTCCAGGGATCAGCGCGCCGGCGGAAGCCCGAGCAAGGCCTCGGTCTCGCCGATCCAGCGGCGGATCGCCGCATAGCGGCCGAGATCGAAGCCGCCTTCATGCGCAACGCGGGTATAGGCGAGCAGCGAGACATCCGCGAGCGAAACCGCCTCACCCGCGAAGAAGCGGTTGGCGGAAAGATGCTGCTCCATGCGGTCGAGCGCCGCATAGCCGCGCTTGACCTTTTCGGGGTCGAGCTCGGATGCATCCTTGCCGAGATAGACCATCAGGAAGCGGCACACTGCGATATAGGGCTCGTGGCTGTACTGCTCCCAGAACAGCCATTCGTCCATCTTGGCGGCAGTAAAGGCGTCGCGCGGGATCAGCGCACTGTCACGCGCGAGATAGCGCATGATGGCATTGGACTGCGCCAGCGTGCGGCCGTCGTCGAATGCGACGGTCGGCACCTGGCCGGCGCCGTTCATCGCAAGGAATTGCGGCGTGCGCGTCTCGCCCTTGCGCGTGTCGATCTCGATCCACTGATAAGGCAATGCGAGAGCTTGTCGCAGACCCACTTTACCTTGAGACAATTTCCGGAATTGCTGTCGCCGTAGATCTTCATCGCAGCCGCCCCTCTTCTCGGAGCGACAGAGCATCAGGACGGAAGAAACCTGTCAACCAGGCGGCGCAGTCAGGCGTCAGAACTTGTAGCCGAGCCCGACACGCGCGTTGTTCAGCGTCACCGAGGTGTTCATGACGGGAGAGAATTTCACGTATTCGTACTCCACCCGCGCGAACAGCCCGTCCCATATGCAGTATTCGATCCCGAGGCCGGCGACCCAACCGGCGACGAAAGCGTTGGTCTTGTGCTGGCCTTGTGTCTGCGACTGCGCCACGACCTGCTGCGGCGTACCTGTGATGGTGATGATGTTGCCGAACGCGTCCGTGACCGTCGCATCCTGACGCAGCTTCACGTCGCTGCTCACGGTGCGCGACACGTCCATGCGGCCAACGGCGGCGCCGGCGAACATGTACGGCATGAAATCGCCGCCGTCCCAGCCGACGCGTCCACGCAGCGTGATCATGTCCTTCACCTGCGCCGAAGCCGATCCGGTCAAGGTCGTGAGATAGTGGTTGGTCACGCCGACGGGCTGGACGTCACCGGGCGGGTTGACAATGTCCAGCGCGTTGTAGCCGGACGACGACGCCTTGAGATTGTTGAAGTAGGTGTAGGTGCCTTCGAGACTGAGGATGGCATCATACCATTGCCAGTTGCGGCCGATGAAGCCGCCGAAATTGGTGCCCTGCGCGGTGTTCTTGCTGAGAAGCGACCAGGTCGACGTCGGCCCCTGAAGCACGCTGTCGCGGAAGATGTAGTTGGTCAGGCCGACCACGCTCTGGCCGAAATCGGACGAGTCGGTCGTGTAGCCGAAATTGCCGCCGACATAGGCGCCGTCCCAACTGCGGGTCGTCTTCGACAGGCCCTCACTGACGCTGCCGCGAAGGATGGGCAGATCGGAGAGATCGGCCGCGTGCGCGGCAGACACTGTCCCCAATATGGCCGCCACCAACATCAGCCTACGCATCGCAACGCTCCATCGGACTCGAACTGCTGCGATGATCATCGCCTGTTAACCTTAACCAATGGTTGCATCAGGCCCTTTCGTCTCCGCTCGCCATGAAAAATACGCAAAGCAAAACGGCGCGGGATGATCCCGCGCCGTTAAGAAATCCTAAGCGATCGAGGCGTCGATCAGCCCTTGGTGACGAGCGGCGGCGGCACATAGGCCGGCGGGCTGTTGAGATCCCAGCGCACGCCGAGCTTGACGTCGTGCGAGGTGATGTCCCTGATCTTGATCGAGGTCGGGCCGGAGGCGCTGTTGTCGAACAAGCGATAGTTGCCGGGCGCCCCATCGCCGAGGTTCATGTAGCTGTAGGCCAGTTCGACGGTGAACCCGGGATTGACCTTGTAGGCGAGACCGGCGTGAGCGGCCCAGGCCAGGTTCCACTTTCCGTTGTCGGCGAAGTAAGCGACGCTGTTGTTCAGACCGGGACTGTACGACACGCCGTCGTCGCGGAAGCCGCTGATCTTGTTGTAGGAGCCGCCAACACCGGCGCCGATGAACGGCGTAATGCACCACCAGGTGCCGAGGTCGACATAGGCGTTGGCCATCACGACCCACTCTGACTTGCTGCCGGAGTAGTTGTTGACGCCGACGAAGCCGGGCCCAACGACGTTGTCGCTGCCGTGCAGAGTGGCCTTGCCACGGTACTGGCCGATCACGTCGGCGCGGAACCAGTTGTTGAAGCGATAGCCGGCGCCGAGACCGAACAGCGGCGACGAGTCGAAGCCAAGGCCTTCCGTCGTCTTCGAATAACCCGCCGGCAGGGCACTCTCGATGCGCTTGGCGCTCTGGTTGGTCATGCCGATGTCGCCACGGAGGTACCAGCCGCCGAAATCAGCGGGCGGAGCCGGCGGCGCGTACATGGGAGGGGGCGCCGCGATCGGCATATCGGCGGCAAACGCCATCGACGAGATCAGGGATGCCGCACCCGCGGCAAGGAGAGTCTTAACGCTACGCATTGGCTTCGTCCTTATGGCCGGTGAGGCAAATTTCAGACGCCCCACGTTCTGGAAACTCACGGGCGGACGATGCCAGCAAATGTTTAAGCGCCACTTAACCCTAATTTTTAAGGTTGATTTTTTCTGACCGCACACGCGCGCGCCGCGCGAGCATTGCAAGAATGCCGCGCCGAATGCGGCGCACGCGCCGCAATTCCTAACGATGTGTGAAGCCGCAATGCGGCAGGAGAGGATGCGTTAACGCGCGTGCCGCGGCATTTTTGGCAGGAACACGGCGAGCAGCCCGATCGCCGGCAGATATGCGCAGACCTGGTAGACGAACGCGATCGAGGTGTGATCGGCGAGCTTGCCCAGCACGGCGGCGCCCAACCCTCCGATGCCGAAGGCGACGCCGAAGAACACGCCGGAGATCATGCCGAACCGATGCGGCACCAGCTCCTGCGCGAACACGATGATGGAGGACGTGGTCGAGGAGATGATCAGGCCGATGATCACGCTGAGCACCGCGCTGGCGTAGAGGCCGGCATAGGGCAGCGCCAGCGTAAACGGCAGCGCGCCGAGGATCGAGATCCAGATCACGATCTTGCGGCCGAACCGATCACCCAGGGGACCACCGAGAAATGCGCCGACAGCGTTCGCCGCGAGGAAGACGAAGAGATAGATCTGCGCGGCCTGCGTCGACACGCCGAAGCGGTCGATCAGATAGAAGATGTAGTAGCTCGACAGGCTCGAGACGTAGAGCTGCTTCGAGAACAAGAGCGCCACCAGCACGAGCAGCGCGACCGCGACGCGGCGCGAGCTCGGCCCGCCCGGCTGGGTATCCACAGGAGCCGCCTTCTTCGCGGCGATCTGCGGCGCGTACCAGCGGCCGATGCGCCAGAGGATCAGGATCGCAAGAAAGGCGATCGAGGAGAACCAGGCGATGCTGCCCTGCCCGAACGGCACGACGATGAGCGCGGCGAGTACCGGGCCCATCGAGGTACCGAAGCTGCCGCCGAGCTGGAACACCGATTGCGCGAAACCGTAACGTCCGCCGGAGGCGAGCCGCGCGATGCGCGCGGACTCGGGGTGAAACACCGCCGAGCCGAGCCCGACCAGCGCGGCGGCGACGAGGATGACGAGATATTGGTGCGCGGCGCTGAGCAGCAGAAGTCCGAAGAAGGTCGAGGCCATGCCGATCGCCAGCGAATAGGGCTGCGCCTTCTTGTCGGTGTAATGCCCGACCACCGGCTGGAGCAGCGAGGCCGTGAACTGGAACGCCAGCGTGATCATGCCGATCTGCGCGAAGTCGAGCGCGTAAGCGTCCTTCAGGATCGGATACACCGAGGCGATCAGCGACTGCATGGTGTCGTTGAGGAAGTGCGAAACGCTGATGCCGGCGAGGACGACATAGGCCGGCCCTGCGGCGGCCTTGACGGCGACGGGTGCGACGTCGCTAACGACGACGGGTTCGGTCAGCGTTTCCTCGGAGACGACGACAGGCTTGTTCAACGGCGCGATCCAGGCGCGGCAGATTGCCGCGACGAACTCAATACGATGCAAGCAGCGGTGCAACCACCGTCAATCGCAAATGGCTGGAATGCGTGAGCCCTTCTGCGAAGCAGCGGGGCCTGCATGGTTCGAGACGCCCGCTCCGCGGGCTCCTCACCATGAGGGTTAGAAATTCGCCGGGAACGACGGCCTCATTCATCCTGAGAGCCTGACTCAAAAAGCGTAGACGGCTTCAAGGCTGGGCCAAGCGGCGAGTTAGAAGCCTCAGATGGGCGACGAGCAGCCAGGCAAGCTCGGTGGCGGCAGACCCTTCAAAGTCTTTGGAGAGACGCCGGCATCTGCCGAACCATGCAAAGGTACGTTCGACGACCCAGCGCCTGGGCAGGAGCTGGAAGCCTTTGACCCCGTGCGGTCGCTCGACGATCTCGATCGTCCACGGTCCGCAGTCTGAGAGTGCGTTGACGAGCTGTTTGCCGCGATAGATCCGGTCGGCAAAGACATGCTTGAGCCTTGGGAAGCGGCCTCGCAAGTCCTCCAACAGGGGAACGGCGCCATGGACGTCCTGGATGTTGGCGGGATGAACATATGCCGCCAGCAAGAGGCCGTTGGTGTCGGTCACGATATGGCGCTTGCGCCCCTGGAGGCGCTTGCCGGCGTCGAACCCGCGTGGCCCGCCGGCCTCCGTCGTCGAGGCGGTCTGGCTATCGATGACGGCAGCTGTCGGTGTGGACTTTCGCCCTGATCTCCGGCGCTCCTTCCGAACCAAACCTTCGACGATCTCCTGCCATCTACCCGTGTCGCGCCAGGCGTAAAAATAGCCCTGCACCGTCGAGTAAGGCGGGAACCCCTTCGGCAAGGCGCGCCATTGGCAGCCGCTCGACAGAACATAGAAGATCGCCTGCACAATATCGCGCAGATGGACCTTCCGCGGCCGGCCCAATCGCTGTCGCGGCGGCATCTTCCGGGCGATCAGCGCCCACTCGGCATCGGTCAGATCGCTTGCGTAACGCAGCCCACTGCGCTGATACTTGATACGAGCGGCTTTGGTCCACGGCATGGTGTCCTCCCTCGAATCTTTGCAAATCCGAAGGAAGCACAAGCCCGCTAAAGCCGCTCACCTTTTTCGGTCAGGCTCTGAGGAGCCCGGAGCGGGCGTCTCGAAGGATGGCCACAAGCTCAAGCCGCCGCCTGCCCCAGTGCGGTGACGATGGTGTCGACGACATCTTCGACCAGGATGCGGTCTTCGCCCTCGCCCATGACGCGGATCACGGGCTCGGTGCCGGAGGAGCGGATCAAGAGGCGGCCATGACCGTTGAGACGCTTCTCGCCGTCGGAGATCGCCGACTTGACGTCGGAATCATCGAGTGGCTTGCCGCCCTTGTGGCGGACGTTCTTGAGGATCTGCGGCAGAGGATCGAAGCGGTGGCAGACTTCGGACACCGGCCGGCGCGACTTCTGCACCACCGCCAGCACCTGCAAGGCCGCAACGAAGCCGTCGCCGGTGGTGGCGTAGTCGGACAGGATGATGTGGCCGGACTGCTCGCCGCCGAGATTGTAGCCGCCATTCAGCATCTGCTCGAGCACGTAGCGATCGCCGACCGGGGTGCGCACGAGATCGAGCCCCTGCCCGTTCAGGAAGCGCTCGAGACCGAGATTGGACATCACGGTGGCGACGATGCCGGGGCGGGAGAGACGTCCGTCTTCCTTCCAGCTCTGCGCGATCACCGCGAGCAACTGGTCGCCGTCGACGATATGGCCGCGCTCGTCGACCAGGATGACACGGTCGGCATCGCCGTCGAGCGCGATTCCGATGTCGGCGCGCATCTCGCGCACTTTCTTCGACAGCGCTTCCGGCGAGGTGGAGCCGCATTCCTTGTTGATGTTGAAGCCGTCGGGCTCGACGCCGATCGGCACGACATCGGCACCCAGCTCCCACAGCGCTTCCGGCACCACCTTGTAGGCGGCGCCATTGGCGCAATCGACCACGACGCGCAGGCCGTCCAGCGACAGATCACGCGGCAGCGTGCGCTTGGCGAATTCGATGTAGCGGTCATGCACGCCGTCGATGCGGCGGGCGCGGCCCAGGCTCGCACTTTGCGCGAGCCGCTTGTCGAGGGATTCGTCGAGCAGCTGCTCGATCTGCCGCTCGACGTCATCGGAGAGCTTGAAGCCCTGCGGCCCGAACAGCTTGATGCCGTTGTCCTCGAACAGATTGTGCGAGGCCGAGATCATGACGCCGAGATCGGCGCGCATCGACTTGGTCAGCATCGCGACCGCGGGCGTCGGCATCGGGCCGACCAGCAGCACGTCCATGCCGACCGAGGTGAAGCCTGCGACCATCGCATATTCGATCATGTAGCCGGACAGGCGGGTGTCCTTGCCGATCACGACCCGATGGCGGTGATCGCCGCGCTGAAAGGCGAGGCCCGCGGCCTGGCCGACCTTGAGCGCGAGCTCCGGAGTGATCAGACCATTGGCGCGGCCCCGAATCCCATCTGTCCCGAAATATTTGCGGCTCATATCGTCCCCCACGCAACAACCAGGGATCCCCTCTGCAACCACGGGCTGCCCGAACGGGCCCCGCATCCCTGATGTGCTGAGGTCTTATAAAGCTATAGCGGCAAACTTGGCTTCAAAAAATATGATAAATCGTTACGGAACCGGGCGCGCGGGTCGCCCGATAACGTATTGTTAACACTATATTTCCTGTATGAACAGGGGAACAGGCTGGAACCTGCCTAGTCGCTTCGCTTGACGTGGCCGTCCCCGCGGCTTGGCGGCGGCTGGGTGACGTTGACGGGATCGGAGCCCGGGAAGGTCTCTTCCAGACCCTCCTCCAGCGCTTCCTCGAGATCGCGCTTTTCCTTGAGCTCTTCCGGCGACGGCGTGGCGTGCGGTCTCGTCATGGCGCCCTCCTCTCGAACGATTTGCAAACGATTTGGCTATGCATCCAACCATGCTAGATGACCCCTCGCTCTTCCGATGCAAGACTTCCGAGTAAGACGGGCCGGGGAAACGTTCATGAAGCACATCACCTGTATCGACGATCTCCGCGCGCTGCATAAGCGCCGCGTGCCGAAGGCGTTCTTCGACTATTGCGACCGCGGCTCCTATGCCGAGGAAACGCTACGCGCCAATCGCGAGGACATGCAGGCAATAAAATTCCGCCAACGCATCCTGGTCGATGTCTCCAAGCGCGACACCTCGACCACGATCCTCGGCGAGCCCTCGACCATGCCGCTGATCCTCGCGCCGGTGGGGCTCCTCGGCATGCAGCATGGCGACGGCGAGATCCATGCCTGCCGCGCCGCGCAGGCCGCCGGCATCCCGTTCACGCAATCGACCATGTCGATCTGCTCGATCGAGGACATCGCCGCCAATGTCGAGAAGCCGTTCTGGTTCCAGCTCTACGTGATGAAGGACCGCGGCTTCATCAAGGAGTTGATCGAGCGCGCGATGGCCGCCAAGTGCAGCGCGCTGGTGCTCACGGTCGATTTGCAGGTGATCGGTCAGCGCCATGCCGACATCAAGAACGGCATGACGGTGCCCCCGGAATGGTCGCTGTCGAAGCTTCTGGATTTCGCCAGCAAGCCGTCCTGGGTCTCCGGCGTGCTGCAAGGCAAGCGCCGCACCTTCGGTAACATCGCCGGCCATGTAAAGAACACCGAGGACCTCAACCGCCTCGCCGAATGGACGGCGTCACAGTTCGACACCTCGCTGAACTGGAAGGACGTCGAGTGGGTCCGCAGCATCTGGCCCGGCAAGCTCGTCATCAAAGGCATCCTCGACGTCGAGGACGCCGAGGAGGCCGCCAAGACCGGCGCGCAGGCGCTCGTCGTCTCCAACCATGGCGGCCGCCAGCTCGACGGCGCGCCGTCCTCGATCGAGGTGCTGCCGGAGATCGCGGATGCGGTCGGCGAGAAGATGGAGATCATGTTCGACGGCGGCATCCGCTCCGGCCAGGACGTGATGCGCGCGCTCGCGCTCGGCGCGAAATCCTGCATGATCGGCCGCGCCTACGCCTATGGCCTCGGCGCCGGCGGCCAGGCCGGCGTCGCCAAGGCGATCGACATCATCCAGAAAGAGCTGCTCACCACCATGGGCCTGTGCGGCGTCAACAGGGTGGACGAGATCGACGATCACGTGATTGCGGTGTAGCCGCGGAGACGGTGTTGTAGGGTGGGCAAAGCGTAAGCGTGCCCACCATTGATCGCGCGACGCGAGAGAGAGCGTGGGCACGGCGCAAGCGCGCCTTTGCCCACCCTACGAGTCCTCCGCTTCCGCCCTCACATCGGCGGCGTCAGGCCGTCGCGGCCGACGCTGATGCGGTTGGCTTCGAACGAGCCGTCCGGCAATTGCTTGATGAAGGCAATGACCTTGGCGCCCGGCTTCAACTCGGACTTGTCGCTGGGCACGAAGGTGACGACCGGCGTGTTGTCGGCGACGAACACTTTCTTCTCGCCGTCCTTGTACTTCACCAGCAGCGTGTGACCGTCATTGCCGACCACGCTCTCGGCGACCGTCGCATTGGTCATGCTGGAATTGGGCTTGAGGTCCCAGGGCCGCGAACCCTCGCCGGTGCCGCGCATGCTCTCCGGAAACACGTGAACCTCGACCGCGTTCTGGCCGCCGTCCGGCCCGGGCACGGTGGTCGCGCCGATGAACGAACCCGGCTTGATGTCGGCGAGCGAAATCTTGGTAATGCCTGACACGTTCACGTCAGTGGCGATGTGGAGCTTCACGTCCTCGCCGGTGCGCGACTTGACCTGCATGGTGTCGCCAGTGACGCTCTCGATGGTGCCGCGCACGCGGGTCGGCACCGGTGCCCTTTGCGCGAAGGCGCAGTAAGTCGAGAGGGCCACCATCGCGACGGCGATCGATGGACGTGCGAAAGTTACGCGTTGAATGGTCATTTCGGTCTCCGATTGCCCCCACGGGTTAGAACTCCGGAGATGGTGTGCTATTCGCCGCGGCCCTCTCAAGACTTTGTGAGATCGGCCTCGACCAACGCGCGCAGCTCGGCCGTGACTTGCGGCCGCCGGCCGAACCACAGCTCGAAGCCGCGCACCGCCTGATGCAGCAGCATGCCGAGCCCGTCGGCGGTCTTCAGGCCGCGCGCCTGCGCTTGCGCAAGTAGCGGCGTCACCAGCGGGACATAGACGAGATCGGCGACGACGGCATCTTGCGGCACGCGCGCCACATCGACGTCGAGCGGAGGCTGGCCGTGCATGCCGAGCGAGGTCGTGTTCACGAGCAGTTTTGCGCGCGGCAGGATTTCGTTGATGCTGTCCCACGTCACGGCATGCACATGCGGCCCGAACTGTGTTGCGAGTGTCTCGGCTCGCGCGATGGTGCGGTTGGCGAGATGGATGCGCTTGATGCCGCGCTCGCGCAGGCCGAATACGACCGCGCGCGCGGAGCCGCCGGCCCCGAGCACGAGCGCCTCTTCGGCCGCGTCCCAGCCAGGTGCGCTGGCATCGAGATTGCCGATGAAGCCTTCGACGTCGGTGTTAGTCGAGCACAGCTCGCCGTCCTCGAACCACAGCGTGTTGGCAGCGCCCACGGCCGTTGCGCGGGCATCGGGTTTCGACAGCGCCAGCACGCCCTCCTTGTGCGGGATGGTGACGTTAGCGCCGACGAAGCCGCGCAGCGACAGCCTGAGCACGAAGTCTCTGAGATCCTCGGGCGGAACCGCCTCGATGACATAGCCGCCCTCGATGCCGAGCGTGCGCAGCCAGTAATGATGGATCAGCGGCGAGCGCGAATGCGCCGCCGGCCATCCGATCAGACAAGCGGCAGGCGTCTTGGGCGCGGTCATCTTTCCCCCGGGGTCGTTTCCGAGGCGATCCATTTCGCGTCCCGAAAGGTCTGTCAAGCACCGCTAATCCGCGGCGGCCTCACCGGCGGCGGAGCCCTTGATGTCGGCAATGGCGCGCGCGAGGTTTTGGCGGTAGCGCGCACGCGGCGGCGTCACGCCGTGGGTGAGCAGCGCGCGGCGAACCGTGGGCGAGGCCCCCGTGATGAACAGCCTGATGCCCTGGCGGTGGGCCTTGGCGGCGACGCGGCCGAGAACGTTGGCCGCAGTGGAATCCAGGAACGGCACTGCGGCGAAATCGACCACGAAGGCCTTGCGCTTGTCGGCGATGCCGTCGAGCACGCTGCCGATCGCCGAGGCGGCGCCGAAGAAGAACGCGCCGGTGATGCGGTAGACCAGCACGTCGCGATCGACCGCCAGACCGGAATCATAGGGAACGCGGTCGCCATTGCCGTCGTCGGGGCGGTCGGCGTCCACCAGCGGCGTACGCTCCTCGATGCCCGTCATCTCCGCCATGCGATGGATGAACAGCACCGCGCCAAACGCGAAGCCGACCAGGATACCTTCGGTGAGGTCTCGGAAGATCGTCAGCAGGAAGGTCGCGAGCAGCACGATGGCATCGCCCCAGGAGGAGCGCAGCAGCGTCGCAAATTCATGCTTCTCCGCCATGGTCCAGGCGACCACGACCAGCACCGAGGCGAGCGCGGCCAGCGGAATGTAGCTCGCCAGGGGAGCTGCGATCAGCATGAACAGCAGCAGGAAGACCGAGTGCAGCATCCCTGCGAGCGGCCCGCGCGCGCCGGCGCGGATGTTGGTCGCGGTGCGCGCGATCAGGCCGGTGACGCAGATGCCGCCGAACAGCGCCGAGCCGATATTGGCAGCGCCCTGCGCCACCAGCTCGCAATTGGAGCGGTGACGGCGGCCCGTCATGCCGTCGGCGACCACCGCCGACAGCAGCGATTCGATCGCCGCCAGCAGCGCGAACGCAATTGCGTCCGGCAGCACGGCCCTCGCCTTCGCCAGCGAGAACGCAGGCAGCGCCGGCGAGGGCAATTCGCGCGGAATGCCGCCGAAGCGGGAGCCGATGGTCTCGACCGGCAGCGACAGCACCGCAGTCGCTACCGCTGCAAACACGACGGCAATCAGGATGCCGGGCCAGGACGGGCGCCAGACCCGCAAGGCCGCGATGATGACGATGCTAACGATGGCGACCGCGACGGCGGATGGATTGATGGTATTGAGACCGCCGGCGAGCGCAACCAGTTTCGGCACGATCTCGCTCGGCTCCTTCCCCGTCAGCGTGATCCCAAAGAGATCGCGGAGCTGGCTGGCAAAGATGATGACGGCGATGCCGGCGGTGAAGCCGACCGTGACGGGATAGGGAATGAACTTGATGTAGGTGCCGACCCGCAAGAGCCCTGCGGCGATCAGGAACAGTCCCGCCATCATGGTGGCGAGGATCACGCCGTCCACGCCGTGCCGCTCCGCGGTCACCGCGACCAGCACGATGAAGGCGCCCGCCGGCCCGCCGATCTGGAACCGGCTGCCGCCGAGCAGCGAGACGATGAAGCCGCCGACGACGGCGGTGTAGAGACCGCGGTCCGGCGTCACGCCCGACGCGATCGCGATCGCCATCGATAGCGGGAGCGCCACGATCGCGACGGTGAGACCGGCGAAGACGTCGGCGCGGAAATCCGCGGCGCCATAGCCTTCGCGCCAGACCGTGACGAGCTTCGGCAAGTAAAGTTCGGCAAAGGTCGGCCGGCGAAGCTGATGCAACTTATCGGCCTGATCGCTTGTGATGCTCATGCTCCGCTGCCCCACAATGCCCACTGCATCGTGCGGCCGCGATCCCGGACGCGACGGTGCGGTTAGCTCATTTGTTTTCCGGGCACGACCAACGCGATCATGCCCCGACGCGGCGCGGCGGCCCCGGCTCCTTGAGACGAACGCCACGCCCGCCGCTGTCACTGCGCGCCTGCTCGCCGATAAGCTCGACGCCGGCCCGATCGAACGCCTCGACCACCTTGATCAGGGTCTCGACCACGCCGCGAACATTGCCGGTCGAGGCTTCCATCCGCTGGATGGTCGGCAGCGACACCCCGGCAAGCTCGGCCAGGGTTTTCTGGTCAATGCCGAGCAGCGCCCGGGCCGCCCGCATCTGGAACGACGTGATCACCTTGGCCTCACGTATCAGAGCTTATAAGTGATATTCTGTGCATGTACAATGATGTAAAATACATCATAAGGAGAGGAGTGCAAGGGGGACCTCGCCTGCCTCATCCGTCATTGCGAGGAGCCCTTGCGACGAAGCAATCCGGGCTGTCATCGCGGAGGGATTCTGGATTGCTTCGCTGCGCTCGCAATGACGAGTCGAGGGGTTCGGCCGAAATGAAAGGCCGCACGCGCGAACGCAGCCCCCTCACTCCCTCTTCCGTAAGAACGGGGAGAGGGAGCGAGAGAGCGTGTTTCCCTCACCGCGCGAGAGACAGACTTACGCCGCGTGCTGATGCGCGGCGATGATCTGGTCGGCGGCGCGGCCGGTGACTTCGGCCATGTGGTCGAACTGGCGGGTGAAGCTGCCGGCGCCGGCGGTGGCGGAGCGCAGCTCGACGATCAGCTCGCCGATCTCGGCTTCCGGCATCATGGCGCGGACGCAGTCCCAGCCGCTCCAGCCGTCGCGGGTGTCGAAGCCGAGGATCTGGCCGCGCCGCGCCGACAGGATCGCGTTGATCCTGGCGGTGGCGTCGGTCGGGCAGACGATCTCGACCATGTGGATCGGCTCAAGCAGCACCGGCTGGCACTGCGGCAGACCTTCGTTCAGCCCGATCCGCGCCGCCGTGCGGAAGGCGAGATCGGACGAGTCGACGCTGTGATAGGAGCCGTCGGTCAGCGTCACCTGCACGTCGGTGACGGGGAAGCCGAGCGGACCGCGCGCGAGGCCATCGACGACGCCTTCCTCCACCGCAGGGATGTAATTGCGCGGCACCGCGCCGCCCACCACCTTCTCGGCGAACTTGAAGCCGTCGCCACGCGGCAGCGGCCGGATGTCGAGCACGACGTCGCCGAACTGGCCGTGGCCGCCGGACTGCTTCTTGTGCCGGCCGCGCTGGGTGATCGGCTTGCGGATGGTCTCCTGATAGCCGATGCCGGGCGGATGCGAGGTGACCTTGACGCCGAAGCGGTCGCGCAAGCGCTCGCCGGCAACACGCAGATGCATTTCGCCTTGTCCCCACAGCACGGTGTCGTGGGTCTGGGCATTCTGCACGACGACGAGCGAGGGATCCTCCTCGTGCAGCCGGGCCATGGCCTGACCGAGCTTCACATCGTCCTTGCGATCGGTGGCTGCGATTGAGATCGCGAGCACCGGCGCCGTCGGCTCGATCGTGATCAACGCGGCAGGCGGCGTCTTGCCGTTCGAGACCGTGTCGCCGGTCTTGATCGGATCGAGCTTGGCGAGCGCCACGGTGTCGCCGGCCTCGGCTGAGGCGCGCTTGGTGTCGTAGGCGCCATTGACGGCGAGGATGCCCGAGATGCGGCTGGAACCTCCGGAAGAGGATTGCAACGTGGCGCCGTCGTCGAGATGGCCGGCGAGCAGCCGCGTCAGCGACAGCTTTCCGCCATGCTGCGAATGCAGCGTCTTGAAGACGTAGCCGAGCGCATCCTTGGTGTCGGGGACGCCGAGACGTCTTGCGGTCTCCGCCACACCGGGCGATTCGTGGCGCAGCGCCTTCATCAGGCGCAGCACGCCGTTTTCGCGCGCGGCAGCGCCGAGCAGCACCGGACAGATCAGCCCTTCGCGCAATTCGCGGGCGAGATCGTCGAACACGGCGTCGCGCGGCGGCTGGATGTCTTCGAGCAGTTGCTCCATCAGCGCGTCGTCGTGATCGGCAAGCTTTTCCAGCATCGAGAAGCGGGCCTCCTTCTCGCGATCGAGGTTGCCGCCCTCGAGCGCGATCACCTCGGAAGCCTTGTGCTCGCGATAGATGAAGGCGCGCTCGAGCGCGAGATCGACGAAGCCCTCGATCAATTCGTCCTTCCAGATCGGGATCTGACGCAGCACCAGCGGCACGCGCGAAGCGGGCTGGAGCGTTGCGAGCGTCTCGCGGATGCGCTGGCTGGCACGATCGATCTTGTTGAGGAACAGGAAACGCGGGATCTTCAACTCCTCCAGCTCGCGCAGGATGATCTGGAGCTGCGGCAGCTTCTTCTCGTCAGCCTCGCAGACTACGACCGCGGCATCGACCGCAGGCAGCACGGCGCGCATGTCGTGGGCGAATTCGACGGATCCGGGACAATCGAGAAAGGTGTAGCTGTCGCCCATGAAATTCGTGGTGGCGGCAGTGAGCCCGACGGTCATCTTGTGGTGACGGGCCTCCGGCGTGGCGTCGCCGACGGACGTTCCGGCATCGACGCTGCCGGCGCGCGGGATTGCACCCGTTCGCGCCAGTATTGCTTCGAGAAGTGTGGTTTTACCGCTTTGGAAAGGGCCCACCAGTGCGATGCACCGTGGACCTCGGGGACTTCTGACGTCTTGTCCCATTTCGCCGCCTCCTTCTTGTGGAGCTCGGCCCATGATTGGGTCGGCAAACGCCGATGCTCTGCCCGTCGCCGAGATTTGGCAAGCGTCAAACGTCGCTGCGGTGCGTCGTTGGTGTTCACCTCTCCCGGAGGCAGAGGTGAGGGGAACGCCGCGCCAAAACTCAGCGGCCCGGACGGAGTTCCAGGCTTTCGAGGCCGGCGGCGATGTTGAGGCCGACCTGGCCCTGCACGCTGAGCGGCTGGAGCGCGATCGAATTGTTGGAGCCGCCGACCAGCACATTGCCGCCAAGGCCGACGCCGAGCGAGGCGCTGCCCTGCGCGCCCGCGTAATTGCCGGAGAGGTCGCCGGGACCGAGCCGATCGACCGGCGCGAACACGCCCCAGGCGAGCGCCGTCTCCTGGGTGATGCCAATGTCGAGGCCGACTTTGCGGATGGTCGCGACGTAGCGGTCATCGGGCAAGCCGTCGGCACGCAGCACGCAGCCGAGATGGGTCACCGATCCCACGATGAAGCCGACGCTGGCGCCGCCGCGGCATTCGAGAACGCCGACCCGCGCCATCCGCTGCTGCGCGCCGGCAGCAGCGACGGAGACGACGAGGCTGGCCGCAGTGAGCCCGGCGAGGATGAACGAACGGCGCATGAAATATCTCCGGCGATGATGTGACGCGAGCAGAGAGCGCCCGACCCGTGATGCGTCATGGTCTATGCCACAAGAGTGCTGGAGGTGCCAGATCGCAGGCATTTAGAAGCGAACTTGCGGAGAGAGCCCTCACCCCACCCTCTCCCCGTAAGAACGGGGCGAGGGAGTGAGAGAGCCGTACGTCCCTTACGATGCAACGTCGCCGGGCTTGCTTAACCTCTCCCCGCTCTTTGCGGGGAGAGGTCGGATCGCGCAGCGATCCGGGTGAGGGGCAAGGCACGATGCCGACTGGACAAACGTCCCTCCGGCTCCACCGCATGGAAGCCAAACAAAAAAGGCCCGCACGAAGCGGGCCCTTTCAATCTTTGTCGCGAGCAGCTTACCGAAGATTGCCGCAGAAGCGCTGGATGCGCTTGCAGGCGTCTTCGAGGTCCGAGGTCTTGGTCGCATAGGAGATGCGGAACGCGGGGCCGAGGCCGAAGGCCGAACCCTGCACGACGGCGACGCCTTCGGTTTCCAGGAGCTCGGTGACGAACGTCTCGTCATTGTCGATCACCTTGCCCGACGGCGCGGTCTTGCCGATGGTGCCGGCGCAGGACGGATAGACGTAGAAGGCGCCCTCGGGACGCGGACACTCGATGCCCTTGGCCTGGTTGAGCATGGAGACGACGAGGTCGCGCCGCTCCTTGAACACCTTGTTGTTGGCGGGGATGAAGTCCTGCGGACCGTTCAGCGCTTCCACCGCCGCCCATTGCGCGATCGACGACGGGTTCGAGGTCGACTGCGACTGGATCGTGGACATCGCCTTGATCAGCTGCGCCGGGCCGCCGGCATAGCCGATGCGCCAGCCGGTCATGCAATAGGCCTTGGACACGCCGTTCACGGTGAGCGTGCGGTCGTAGAGACCGGGCTCGACCTGCGCGACCGTGGTGAACTGGAAGTCGTCATAGACGAGGTGCTCGTACATGTCGTCGGTCATCACCCAGACATGGGGATGGCGCAGCAGCACGTCGGTGAGCGCCTTCAGCTCCGACTTGGTGTAGGCGGCTCCGGTCGGGTTCGACGGCGAGCACAGGATGACCCATTTGGTCTTCGACGTGATCGCGCGCTCCAGCGCCTCGGCCTGGAGCTTGAAGCCGGTCGCGGCGGTGCAGACCACCGGCACCGGCTCGCCGCCGGCGAGCGCCACCATTTCAGGATAGCTGACCCAATAGGGCGCGGGGATGATCACCTCGTCGCCCGGATTGATGGTCGCCATCAGCGCGTTGTAGAGCACCTGCTTGCCACCGGTGCCGACGATGATCTGGTTCGGCTTGTAGGCGACGCCGTTCTCGCGCTGAAACTTGGCGATGATGGCGTCCTTCAGCTCGGGGATGCCGTCGACCGCGGTGTACTTGGTCTTGCCGGCCTCGATGGCGCGGATCGCCGCCAGCTTGATGTTGGCAGGCGTGTCGAAGTCGGGCTCGCCGGCCCCTAAGCCGATGACGTTGCGGCCCGCCGCTTTCAGCGCGCGTGCTTTATCCGTGACCGCGATGGTCGCGGACGGCTTCACACGGTCGAGCGCAGCGGCAAGGAAGGACATCGTCATCTCCTGACAAGCGTCGTGAAGCCCTGGGCCTCACGACTCTGATTGTGGGAATGAGACACCCTAAAACGTGAGCCGCTGCACCGCAAGAAACTTCGGTCCGATCCCGGAAAAACTTAGGGATTTCGGCTGATGGAGGGATGATTCACCGCAACATTCCGTTACTTTGCCGCTGGAGTCCCTCATATTTGGCAAGGCCTGTCCTCGGAGCAATTTTGCGTGCTGCGATGAAGCAGAAGATCGTCATGCCCGGGCTTGTCCCGGGCATCCACGCTCTTGGTGCGGCCCGTGAGACGTGGATGGCCGGGTCAAGCCCGGCCATGACGACGCAGAAGTTTCGCGGCCAATCACTGTCTCACACAAGGGGACGTCGCCATGTGTCCGGCGCCTTGACGCAAGCGTAAACTGAATTGCATGGTCGCGCGGAAATGATCTTCCGTGGCATTGCAGTGCGGTAGGGTTTTCGAGTTTTTCTATGGGGCAGCCCTTGCAGCGGATTCGCATCGGCATCATTGTTTAGCGGCGCTGGAGGGCAGCCGGCGCCGCATCTTCCCCTCCCCGGAAACGAACTTCCAGAATGTACAAGCTCTACTCGATGCAGCGCTCCGGCAACAGCTACAAGGTCCGCCTTGCGCTGGCGCTCTTGAACGTGCCTTACGAAGCGATCGAAGTGGACATTCTGCGCGGCGAGAGCCGCACGCCGGACTTCCTGTCGAAGAATCCGTCCGGACAGGTGCCGCTGCTCGAAGTCGGCGACGACCGTTTTCTTGCTGAGTCCAACGCCATCCTCTGGTACGTCGCCGTTGGCACGCCGCTCGCGCCGGAGAACCGCATCGACCGCGCCGAGGCGCTGCAATGGATGTTCTTCGAGCAGCACGCGCTCGAGCCCAACATCGGCGCCGCCTATTTCTGGCTGTCGCTGGTCAAGGGCGGCCGCGATCTCCAGACCCATTCGCTGGAGGACTGGATGGAGCGGGGCTATGGCGCGCTTCAGGTCATGGAGAATCATCTCAAGACCAACGCCTATTTCGCCGCACGCCAGCTCACCGTCGCGGACATCGCGCTCTACGGCTACACCCACCTCGCCGACCGCTGCGATTTTGACCTATCGACCTTCCCGGCGATCCGGGACTGGCTGCAGCGCGTGGAAGCTGCGCCCGGCTTCGTGACGATGGATTGGCGCCCGGCCGACATCGACGACCCCGCCAGCATCGCCGCCGGCGCCTGACGGCCCGTCCTCCCGCTCTCGCGAATAGCGGGCATAAGGGACGACTTTGCCGCAATCTCGCCGTTTTCGGCGCGACGCCGCCGCAATATTGCCGGTTGAAACTGGGAAATTCCGGAAAGTCGCGGGTGATTCGCCCGCGTGTTGAGGGATTCAGACCCATGATTCGGGCGTCCGGCACGGCAGGCTTTCAGGGCCAATCCGCCACCGTCGCGTCTTCCCGGCTGACCAACGCGGTCGCGGCCTCGCTCGCCGTCGCCGCGCTTTCGCTGAGCCTGATCGTCACCCTGACGGTGCTGTCGACCAAGGCGACCATGGCGATGGGCCTGCCGCTCTGATTCCCGTTTCATCCTGGACCAACCTTCAAGGTGCCGCGCGGCCCGTGCCGGCCGGCATCGCGACAGGACGTCGATGAAGTCACCTGTGGTCGTCGTTGCAATCACGCTGACTGCGGCCATCCTGGTCGCGGCGTCGCTGTTGATTTTCACCGGCATGCGCAAGAGCTCGGCCACGTCGACGCTGAACGCTCCCGCGATTGGCCTCAAGCACGCGCACTTGGCCTAAAATCCTTCGAAAGATTTGCGCGTTCCCGCAAGCGCCCCTTAGGCACACCGCGCGAAATCGCATCGCATCGGTGCAACGATCGGCCAGTGTTGCGGTCTTACCTCGTTCGGGAGGAGCGAGACTGGCCCATGCGGCTCGGATGGCGTGCGATCTCCGGTCCGGTTCTGACGGCAGCGACCCTGCTGCTGACGATGTTGTTCGATCGCCTGGTCCCCGCCCTCCCCACTCCCTCGCCTGCGCCGCTGCTGGTCTGCCTCGTGGCCTTGGCCGGCGCGCTGTCGGGCCTTGCCTCGGCCCTGGCAACCACGGCCATCGCAGTGATCGGCACGGCACTGATCTTCCTCCACCAGCACGGCGTCTCCGGTTATGGGAGCGCGGATGTGATCCGGCTCGGCCTTCTGGCGATCACCGCCGCCGGCACCGCTGGCATCACCGGCCTGATGCGCGAGCGGCTGCTCGGCACCTTTGCAGCCGAGCGCCAGAGCCACGCCACCGCCGCGCGCCTGTCGGCTGCGCTCGACCAGATCGACATCGGCGTGGTGCTGCTCGATGCCGAGACCCGCGCCGAGTTCATCAACCGCGCGTTCCGCGACTATTTCGCAGTGCCGGACGAGATCGCCGACAGCAAGCCGCCCTTCATCGCGCTGATGTATCACGGCCGCGACACCGGCGCGTTCGAGCTGCCCGAGGACGAGCTCGCCACCTTCATCGCGCAGCGCATGGAGATGGTGCGCCTCGGCGACGCGAGGCCCATCAACATCGCCTTGCGCAATGGCGAAGTGCTCCGCTTCGTCTGCACGGTGCTGCCTGACGGCGGCCGCATGCTCAGCTACACGCCGGTAACCGACCTCGTGCGCCACACCGACGCGCCGGCACGCGCCGACTACTACCGCTCGCTGCGCGATCCCACCAGCCGCAAGCTGATCCGGAACCTGCGCGTCGCGGAGTGACGCGACGGCGCGATTGATCGGCAACGCCGTCATCACGTATGAAGGGCATCTCTTTCGTGCACCTCCGAGATCGCGGAAATTCACATGTCGCTCATCATTCGCGCCGTCGCACGGCAGGACTACGATCAATGGCTGCCGCTGTGGGACGGCTACAACGCCTTCTACGGCCGCTCCGGTCCGACGGCGCTCGCGCCGGAGATCACGCGGATGACGTGGCAGCGCTTCTTCGACGCCTATGAGCCGGTGCATGGGCTGGTCGCCGAAGATGACGGCAAGCTGCTCGGCATGACCAACTATCTGTTCCATCGCAGCACCACCGCGATCGAGCCGTCCTGCTATCTGCAGGACCTGTTCACGTCCGAGGCCGCGCGCGGCAAGGGCGTCGGCTCGGCGCTGATCCATGGCGTGTATGAACGGGCGAAGCTGGCGGGGTCGCCGCGCGTCTATTGGCAGACGCACGAGACCAATGTCACGGCGCAGAGCCTGTACGACAAGGTCGCCGAGCGCTCCGGCTTCATCGTCTATCGCAAGATCTTGACCCAGGCGGCTCAAGGCCTGTGGATAACTCTGCCTGTCACCGCCGCGTAACACACCGGGATTAGGTTGCAGCTGCGTCTGATCAGGCCCCCCGTCACCGATCAAACGCCCCAAGCGGTCCCCGTCAGTCGCCGCGTCTGACAGGGGCCGCATTTTTTTGTGTGCCTCGCCGGCATGGCAGCAGCGCGGCCAGCGGCTTGCTGCCGGGACGCACCGTGGTCAGAATGCGCCGCTGCTCATTCGACGGGACCTTCCATGGACATTCGTAACCTCGGCGCCTCCGGCCTGCGCGTCTCTGCCGTCGGGCTCGGCTGCAACAATTTCGGCCAGCGCACGGATCTGGAGACCTCGCGCAAGGTGATCCATCGCGCGCTCGATCTCGGCATCACGCTGTTCGACACCGCAGACATCTATGCAGGCATGGGCGGCTCGGAGACGGTGCTCGGCACCGTGCTCGGCGACCGCCGCAAGGACATCGTGCTCGCCACCAAGTATGCCAAGCCGATGGCGACCGACGGCACCAAGCAGGGCGCCTCGCGCCGCTACATCATGGATGCGGTGGAGGCCAGCCTCAGGCGGCTGAAGACCGACTACATCGACCTCTACCAGCAGCATGATTACGACCCGCTGACGCCGATCGAGGAGACGCTGCGCGCGCTCGACGATCTGATCCGGCAGGGCAAGGTGCGCTACATCGGCAATTCCAATTTCCCGGCCTGGCGGATCGCGGAAGCGGAGTACGTCGCACGCGCGATGAATGTCAGCCGCTTCGTCTCCTGCCAGGATGAATACTCGCTGCTCGTGCGCGACATCGAGAAGGATTTGCTGCCCGCCGCAACGGGATACAAGCTCGGCCTGTTGCCGTTCTTCCCGCTCGCCAGCGGCCTGCTCACCGGCAAGTATCAGCGCGGCGCAGCGGCGCCCGCCGACACGCGCTTTGCCAAGGCGCCGGCGCTGCGCGACCGCTACGTCACGCCGCGCAACGAGGACATGGTCGAGAAGCTCCAAGCCTTCGCCAGGGCACGCGGGCACAGCATGCTCGAGCTCGCCTTCTCCTGGCTTGCCGCGCGCCCGCAGGTGTCGAGCGTGATCGCCGGCGCGACCCGCGTCGAGCAGATCGAGGAGAACGTCAAGGCGATCACCTGGAAGCTCAGCGCCGACGAGATGGCCGAGATCGACAAGATCACACTTGGCTGAAGCCTGCCGGCTGAACGCTGCGAGCTGGGCTCTGCGGCGCGCTATTTCGCGCCGCGCCCGACCGTCTGGATCACCTCGAAGCCTTCGAACTGGGGATGGCCGAGATAGAGCGGCTTGTTGTCGCCCGCCTTGTGATGTGCCGCGCGAAACGCCTCGGACTTGGTCCAGGCCTCGAACGCGGCATGGTTCGCCCAGATGGTGTGCGAGGCGTAGAGCGTGTGGTCTTCGAGCTCGGGCCCGCGCAGCAGATGGAATTCGACGAAGCCCGGCACCTTGTCGAGATGCGTGTCGCGCGAAAGCCAGACCTGCTCGAAGGCGGCCTCGGAACCCTTGGCGACACGGAAGCGGTTCATGGCGATGTACATGGGCGATGGTTCTCCTGATGCTCGGATCATCATGTCGTCATTCCGGGATGCGCCGCAAGGCGCGGCCCAAAGGGACGGCTTACACGATCAGCCCCTTCATCGGCCGGGCTCCCGCGCTGTCCGGGAACACCGTCTCCGCCAGCACGCGGTCGGACAGGCTGAACTGGTCCTGCAGGACACCCTTGATGACGGAGCGCAGATCGGTGGTCGGCTTGAGGTCGCGGCCTTCATGGAGGTTGGCGAGCTTGAGGCCCGGCCAGTCGGCGATGATGCGGCCGCCTTTCACGGCACCGCCGGCGAGCAGGGCGATCGTTCCGGTGCCGTGATCGGTGCCGTCGGTGCCGTTGATGCGCGCGGTGCGGCCGAACTCGGTGACGACCACGACGACGCTGTCGCGCCAGCGCGGGCCGAGCTCGTTTTCGAATTCGGCCAGCGCACCGTCGAGACCGCCGAGCAGGAAGGCGAGACGCCCGACCGGGCCGCCTTCGTTGGCATGCGTGTCCCAGCCGTCGAAGGCGAGCGCGGCAATGCGCGGGCCGTCATCGGCTGCCATCAGCTTGGCGGCGCCGCGCGCGACCTGGCGCATCTGCGCGGCCTGATTGCCGCCCTTCGGCTTCATGTCGTCACCACCAGCAGCCTTGTCGAGCCGAAGGCCTTGCGACAAGGCCGCGGCCAGCGCGGGATCGCGATGGCGGTAGAGCTCGACGAGGCGCATTGCGGTGTCCTCGTCGGCCTGCGGCAGCGCGACCGGCGCCCAGCCGACCGTCGGCGCGTTGCCGCGCAGCACCAGCGGCGTGGTCGGCCCGACCGCAAGACCGCTCGATACAAGCTCGCCGCGCGGCAGCGTCTCGAGCGCGCGGTTGAGCCAGCCGGATTGCACGCGGCCGGGGCCGGCATAGCCGCTTTCGAGCACGTCCTGGCCGTCGAAATGCGAGCGATCGCGATAGGGCGTTGCCACCGCGTGGACGACCGCGGCGTGCTTGTCGCGGTACATGCGCGCAAATTCCGGCATCGCCGGATGCAGCCCGAAGAACGAATCGAGCATGATCGCGGGATGGGCGCCGTCCGCCGTGAGCGCGATCGAGCCGTGCAGGCCCGCATAATCGGGATCGCCGAGCGGCGCGACGGTCGCAAGGCCATCGAGCGCGCCGCGCAGGATCACCACGACCAGCCGCGGATCGCGCCCGTCCGCCGCGCGCGCGAATTTCGGCAAATAGGCCCAGGCAGCGAATGAGGCGCCGCCGAGCAGGAGGCCGCGGCGCGAGGTGAGGAGCCGGTTCTCGACGCAATCGATCATCGTCATCTCCGCTGCATTTCCGGGGACATCAGCAGCAGCGCCAGCGCCTGCTGCCGCGATTCGGCGCGCTCCACGGTCCGCCGCGTTTCGATGGAGGCGGCATCCGCCGCCGCGAACTCCAGGAGATCGAGCGGATCGATATTGCTGCCGAGCCGCGACCCGATTTGCGCGGCGATGTCGAGCCTGAGCTTCATGCCCTCGGGCGCGGCCCAGGCCGCATTGCTATCGGGAAAGCCGTTGGGCCCGGCCGGCGACCATAGCGGCTGCCCGAGCAGGTTGAGGCCGTTGAGATAGCGGCTCGGATCCTCCGGCACGCGCGCGAGCAGCCGGCCGCTCGCGACCAGGAATTCGTACGGCGAGCGCATTTTTGTCAGTGGCGCGCGCCATGCTTCCTCGGAATCGACCAGCGCGGTCGCCATTGCCTTGAGATCGCCGTCGGTCCTGACGAAAATATCGCGCAGGCGCGCGACGAGCGAAGGCGGCGGATCGTCGGCGACGAAATGACGAACGAATTTGGTGGCGATGAAATTCGCGGTCGAGGGATGGCGCGCGATGTCGGCGAGCGCGGCCTCGCCCCGTGCGAGGCCGGCCGGCTCATAGATCTTGCCGAGCAGGATCTGCGACCCCGGCTGATGCGCATTGGCGTTGAACACGAAGGAGCCGGGTGGGCCGAGCTGCCCCTGCCGTCCAGCGAAGGTCCAGCCGGTGATGATGCGCGCGAGCGAGGTGACGTCATCCTGCGTATAGCCGCCGCCGACGCCGAGCGTATGCAGCTCCAAGATCTCGCGGGCGAGATTCTCGTTCAGTCCGCGCTTGCGGTTTTGTCCCGCGCGCGAGTCGGGACCGAGCGATTGCTGGTTGTCGAGGAAGAACAGCATGGCCGGATGCTGCTCCACCGCCTTCAACATGTCGGCGAAGCGCCCGAGAACATGCGGCCGGATCGCCTCGCGCTCGAAAGCGCCGGCCCAGATCCGCGCCAGCTCGCCCTTGCTGGCGGAGATGCAGAAATGGTTGGACCAGAACACGACGAGCCGTTCGGTGAAGCCGCACTCGGCCAGCGTCGCGCGCTGCAGCCGCGCCAGCGCCTCGGCCCGAAAGGTCTTTTGGATGACGTTGAGCGGCTGCGGTGCGGGCTTGGCGGATTGCGGCGCAGTCACGTTGGGCTGCATGGTCTCGGGCTTGACGGTGGTCTCGGCAGGCTTTGCATCGGCCATCTGGCCGGAAATCTCCGCCGCTGCGTTGAGCGAGAGATTGCGGCGCAGGGCGGGCTTCTGATCGGCAGGCGCGGGTAGCGGCGTCTCAGCCGGCGCGGCGGCCTTGGCGGTTTCCTTGGCAGTTTCCTTGGCAGCCTCGCGCGCCTGCCTGACCTGATCCTGATAGGCGAACACGGCCTGCCCCAGCTGTGGCGTCGATTGCAGGCCCGGCGCTTCCAGCAGCACGCCGCTCGGACGCGTGAGCTCCGCCTTCACGAAACCGCGCGGATCGGAGGCCGCATTGATGAGATCGCCGGAGGCGCCGCCGCGCGCGCCGAAGCCGAAGCGGTTGAGCGCAACCAGAGCAGCTTGCGAATCGCGGGCCATCGATCTGTCCTTCGCGCGTTGGGAGCCGCTTTCCTGATGCGTGCGCAGCACCTAATATACCGCAGGGACAAATGAACCCGACATGAAAATGACGGCGAAGCTTCGACGTAAATCATGACAATTGCGAAAGAATCCTCGCTGCCGGAACCCCGCCGCCTCACCTGCTCTCGCTGCGGCACTGCGTTCGGCTGCGATCTCTCGGGCACGTGCTGGTGCGCAGAGGAGACGGCAAAACTGCCTATGCCGGTGGAAGGCGAGGATTGCCTGTGCCGGGACTGCTTGCGGAAGGCCGCGGCGGAGGCTGCGCGTTAGACGCGAGAGCGTGCTGCACTCTCGGTGTCGTCCCGGCGAAGGCCGGGACCCATAACCACAGGGAGATGTTTGGCGAAGATTTGGCGTTCGGTACGCCTACCGGCTGCGACCGGGAGATCACGCGGTATGGGTCCCGGCCTTCGCCGGAACGACCCGTGGAGAGACAGCGTGGGCTACACCTCATGCCCCGGCGATGTCCGCGCCATGCCGTCGAATGCATCGAGCAGCTTCTCGCGCCACGCATAGATCGGATCGTCCGCTTCGAGCAGCCTGAACGGGCTCACCACGCGCGCCCATTGGAAGCCGCCGAACACGATGTAGTCGGCGTAGTTCGGCGTGCTACCACTGAGATAGGGCTGTTTCTTCAAGGTCTGCCGCATCACTTCGAGCGACTTGCGAAATGCGACGACGCCGCTGTCGCGGCCTGCCATGACCTGTTCCAGGCTCTTGCCGCCGAAGCGCGCCTCGCGCGATTTTCTGAAATAGGCGGCGTCGGCCTCGGCGAGATTGTTCGGGATGTCGGCGACGATCAGCGGAAAGATGCCGCCGACGATGACGATGTCGCCGAAGGCGTTGACCATGCGCGCCATGGCGCGGCCGCCCTCGCCGCCGAACAGCGACGGACGATCCGGGAAATTGTCTTCGAGGTAGGTTGCGATGGTCCAGGAATCGACCACGGGCCTGTCATGATGCAACAGCACGGGGACTTTCTCGGAGCCGTGTGGCGCGATCGCGCTCTTCTCGGTGAAGCGCCAGGGCAGCGATTGCGCCGACAGCCCCTTATGCGCCAGCGCCATCCGCGTGCGCCAGCAATACGGGCTGAACGGGCGCGCGGCGTCGGTGCCGACGAGTTCGTAGAGTTTGAGTGACATGCTTGCGGGCTCCTCATGCTCCGTCATTGCGAGGAGCTCTTGCGACGAAGCAATCCAGACTGCCGCCGCAGAGACCATTCTGGATTGCTTCGCTTACGCTCGCAATGACGATGTGGTCGGCCGTCTCGCTCATGGCAAACCTCCCCTGTCGAAGGCGGCCAGAACCGGCGCACGAAGCAGCAGCCAGCCGCCATAGGCGATGTAGTAGCAGGCGATGGTGGTGATGAGCTTGTTGGACCACGCCACGAATTGCTGGTCGGTCATGGCTTCCAGGATGCGCCGCGCCAGCGTGGTGCCGAGCATCGAGGCTATGATCGCAACGGCAGCGAGCACGGGGTCGAGGCTCGCCGCCTGGTCGATGATGCCGCCGAAATAGACGAGCTTGGTGAAATGGCTGACGAGCTGGCACATCGCTTTCGTCGCCACCTTCTCGCGCCGGCCGAAATCGCCGCCGAGGAAGAAGGTATCGAGCAGCGGACCGGAGACGCCGGTCATCAGCATCAAGCCCATGCAGATCGTGCCATAGACCGTGCCCTGCCAGAGACGGTCGGGGTCCGGCTTGATGTTCGTCGGCAACAGACGCGCCATGAACGGCGTGGCCCCCAGCATGAGCAGCGCCATCGGCTTGTCCGGCACGTAGCGGGTCAACGACCACGCCGCGAGCGCGATGGCGCAGCCGACCAGATAATTCGCGACCGGCCGCCAGCGGATATGCGAGCGCCACAGCAACGCGCGCCATCCGTTGGAGGCCATCTGCGTGATCGCATGCAGCACCATGGCGGTCGGTAGCGGCATCAACGCTAGAAGCACGCCGATCAGGATCAGCCCGCCCGCCATGCCGAACAGCCCCGACAGGAACGCGGTGGCGACCATCAGCAATCCGAGGGCAACGATCATGATGGGCGTCACGACGGGGTCTCCTGTCGGGGATTGTCGGAGGTGAACCTGCCTTGCTTGCTCTGCCTTCGCAAACCGAGTTATCTTGGCCTGGCATCAGCTTTCCTGAGGGTGCTGAATAGGGGTCTTGCATTTGCGGCGGCTGCTGTTTCTCAACGGCATCAAGGCATTCGAGGCGGCGGCGCGGACCGGCAGCTTTGCTGCGGCCGGACTCGAGCTCAACGTGTCGGCCGCCGCGGTCAGCCGCATGGTGAATCTGCTCGAGCAGCGGCTCGGCCTCGCGCTGTTCGAGCGCAAGGCCAACCGCTTGGTGCTGACACAGGCCGGCCGCGCCTATCAGAGCGGGCTGACGCCGATCTTCGATGCGCTGGCGAGCCTCACCGCGCAGGTGACGGCGCCCTCCAGCCTGCGCGTGCTCACCATCGGCGTCGGCCACACCTTCGCGATGCGCTGGCTGATCCCGCGCCTGTCGGAGTTTCGCAGCGAGGAGCCGGACATCGAGGTGCGCTTCACTACCGGCGGCGCCTCGGTGCCGTTCGGCGAGGACTGGAGTTGCGGCATCAAGCTCGGCACCGGCGACTGGCCCGGTCTCGTCGCCGAGCCGCTGTTCGCCGGCGACCTCACCCCGGTCTGCGTGCCGCGCCTTGCGAGCGGATTGAAGCGGCCGGCGGATCTCAGGGGACCGAGCCTGATCCGCGTCGCGCATTCGCCGGAGGACTGGCCGATCTGGCTGAAGGCGGCAAACCTCGCCCGCATCAATGCGCGCGGGCCGGAGTTCCAATTCTATGGCCAGGCGTTGCAGGCTGCCGCCGACGGGCTCGGCATCGCCATGGGCATCCGGCCCTATATCGACGACGACCTCGCCGCCGGCCGGCTGGTCGCGCCGTTCGATCTCTCGGTGCCCAAGGGCATGCGCTGGTACCTGCTCTATCGCGGCTTTCAGACCGAGCAGCGCGACTTTGCCGCGTTTCGCCGCTGGATCATGCGCGCGGCATCGGAACCTGCTGCCCGGCCGGTGAAGCGGATCGGCCGCACCGCCGCGCGGAACTGACCTGTCACCCGATCGGGTGAAAAAGCCGGCCACTTGTGAACCGCTTCACATGCTGAAGGCCGCAAATGTGGTCCCCTGACCCTCCGAAAAGAAACGTGGGACCGACAAGAATGACGACCATCTACGACGGCTTTGACATCGAATCCTTCGAAGCTGGCAAAGGCCTGTGGCACGCCCGCATCCGGCGTGCGGATTTCAGCCCGGTGGCCATCGACGGCGTGCTGTTTCCAGCCATGGAGGTCGGCTTCGCCTGGCCCGATCGCGACGCCGCGATTGCCGACGCCAAGCACCACATCGATCGCTTCCGCCGGCGGGCCGAGGGCGACGACGAATAGGCGAACGGTCGGCCAGCAGACCAAGACGGGCGGCGCAAGGGGGAACCGGTCATGTCAATCATCGAAATCGACGGAGCGCGGCCGCGGATCTATAGCCGCGCCGTGCTGTCCAACTGTCCGGAATGCGACGGCGATCTCACGGTGCTTCGTGTCATCGGCGGTCGCGCCGGATGCGAGTACTGGACCATGCGCTGCACCGATTGCGGCAGCATCCATCTCGACATCCTCGAGCCGAATGTTACGGCCGAGGACGGTGAGGGTCCGTCGCCGGCGGCGTGAGCTCCGGGACTGCTGCCAACCTGCTGTCAGCAGTCTGCATCACGAGGGGCATTCGCCCTTTATTGCGGGGCGGACTCGTCCCATATTCGCCTCATGGCGAAGAAACCTGCATCCTCCGAAAAATCCGGCAAATCCCCGAAGACCAAGGCTCCGAACTCGAAGGCGCATCGCCCCGACGTGCAGCCGATCGGACCGGCGCTGGCCGAATTGCTCAATCCCGCGATCAATCGCGGCGATGCGGGCCTCGGGTCGGGCACCGGCCTGCAGCCACCGCCGGACAATTCGCGCGATCGCCGCTCCGGGGGCGAAGCTGCCGCACACCGCGCCCGCGCCTCGACGCCGAAGGAGTTTCCGCAGGACGCCACGCGGCCGATGCCGCTGCGGCCCAATCCACAGCCGCCGGGCGCGCGCCAATCCTCTGAGCTGACCGGATTGGAAGAGGCACCGCAGGCCAATTACGGAACTGCGGCCACGATTCCGAAGCTCGATCCGGAACTGGCGCGGCAGCTCGGGCTGCCGACCGAGGAGGACGACGCCGAGGCGCTGGCGCGGCCGCCGCGCTCCAAAATGGAGGCGCTCGGCGTCAAGGCCACCGCGGATGCGCTGGAGGCGTTGATCCGCGAGGGGCGCCCCGAGTTCCGGAAGGACGACGGCTCCACGCGGGTGTGGACGCCGCACCGGCCGCCGCGCCCGGAAAAGTCCGAAGGCGGCGTGCGCTTCGAGATCAAGTCGGCCTACGAGCCCAAGGGCGACCAGCCGACTGCGATCGCCGAGCTGGTCGAGGGCATCAATCGCAACGACCGTTCGCAGGTGCTGCTCGGCGTCACCGGCTCGGGCAAGACCTATACCATGGCCAAGGTGATCGAGGCGACGCAGCGGCCCGCTCTCATCCTCGCGCCGAACAAGACGCTGGCCGCCCAGCTCTATGGCGAGTTCAAGAACTTCTTCCCCGATAACGCGGTCGAGTATTTCGTCAGCTACTACGACTATTACCAGCCGGAAGCCTACGTCCCGCGCACCGACACCTATATCGAGAAGGATTCGTCCATCAACGAGCAGATCGACCGCATGCGCCACTCGGCGACGCGCGCGCTGCTGGAGCGCGACGACGTCATCATCGTGGCGTCGGTGTCCTGCATCTACGGTATCGGCTCGGTCGAGACCTACACCGCGATGACTTTCGCGCTGAAGAAGGGCGAGCGCATCGACCAGCGCCAGCTGATCGCCGACCTGGTCGCGCTCCAGTACAAGCGCACTCAGGCCGATTTCACCCGCGGCACATTTCGCGTGCGCGGCGACGTCATCGACATCTTCCCGGCGCACTATGAGGACCGCGCCTGGCGCGTGAACCTGTTCGGCGACACCGTCGAGAGTATCGAGGAGTTCGATCCGCTCACCGGCCACAAGCAGGACGAGCTCGAATTCATCAAGATCTACGCCAATTCTCACTATGTGACGCCGCGCCCGACGCTGGTGCAGGCGATCAAGTCCATCAAGTTCGAGCTGAAGCAGCGACTCGACCAGCTGCACAATCAGGGCCGCCTGCTCGAAGCGCAGCGGCTGGAGCAGCGCACCACGTTCGACCTCGAGATGATGGAGGCGACGGGCAGCTGCGCCGGCATCGAGAACTATTCGCGCTATCTCACGGGACGCCGCCCCGGCGAGCCGCCGCCGACTTTGTTCGAATACGTCCCCGACAACGCGCTGATCTTCGCCGACGAGAGTCACGTCACCATTCCGCAGATCGGCGCCATGTTCCGCGGCGACTTCCGCCGCAAGGCGACGCTGGCCGAATACGGCTTCCGCCTGCCCTCCTGCATGGACAACCGGCCCTTGCGCTTCGAGGAGTGGGACATGATGCGGCCGCAGACCATCGCGGTGTCGGCGACGCCGAGCGGCTGGGAACTGAACGAGAGCGGCGGCGTGTTCGTCGAGCAGGTCATTCGCCCGACCGGGCTGATCGATCCGCCCGTCGACATCCGCCCTGCCCGCACGCAAGTGGACGATCTCGTCGGCGAGGTGCGCGCCACCGCGCAAGCCGGCTATCGCTCGCTGATCACGGTGCTGACAAAACGCATGGCGGAGGACCTCACCGAATATCTGCATGAGCAGGGTATCCGCGTCCGCTACATGCACTCGGATATCGACACCATCGAGCGCATCGAGATCATCAGGGATCTCCGCCTCGGCGCCTTCGACGCGCTGGTCGGCATCAACCTGCTGCGCGAGGGCCTCGACATTCCCGAATGCGCGCTGGTCGCGATCCTCGATGCCGACAAGGAAGGTTTTCTGCGCAGCGAGACCTCGCTGATCCAGACCATCGGCCGCGCCGCGCGCAACGTCGACGGCAAGGTGATCCTCTATGCCGACCAGATGACGGGCTCGATGGAGCGTGCGATCGCCGAGACCAACCGCCGCCGCGAGAAGCAGGTCGAGTACAACACCGCCAACGGCATCACGCCGGAGACCGTGAAGAAGCAGATCGGCGACATCCTCAACTCCGTCTACGAGCGCGACCACGTGCTGATCGAGGTCGGCGGCCACGACATGACCGACGACGTCATCTCGATCGGACACAATTTCGAGGCCGTGCTCGCCGATCTCGAAACCCGCATGCGCGAGGCCGCTGCCGACCTGAACTTCGAGGAAGCCGCCCGCCTGCGCGACGAGGTCAAGCGCCTGCGTGCCACCGAACTCGCCGTGGTCGACGACCCCACCGCCAAGCAGCGCACCGTGCAGGGCAAGGCCGGCGCCTATGCCGGCGCGAAGAAGTATGGTGATGCGGCGAACCTGCCGGTCAGCGCGATGAAGAAGAAAACCGTCAGCTCGGCGCTGAAGGCGAGCAGCGGCGGTGGCTCCAAGGTGCACAAGCCGCATCTCGACGAGATGCATGGCCCGGAATCCCTGCCCTACCGCGAGACCCGGGCGCTACCGGCAAAGCCGTTCGGCGGAAACAGCCGTATCATCCAGCCGACGGATTCACGGCAGTCGGGGCCGGAGTTCGGGCCCGCGCCGAAGTCGACGGGTGGCGCGCCGGGACGACGGGGTGGCTGGAAGAAGAGGTGAGTTAGCTTGCCAATCTCGTTCTACACCGCGCAAATACCCAGCCTCATTACTTGGTTCAATGGCTTTATCGGATTTCGTGAGATTCAGAAACGCATAGAGCGCGTCGAGATGAAGCTGAAGGACATTGGGATGAGTGTCCCCAGCTTAGATCGACGATACTATTTTCATTCGACATACAAGCGTCTCGCGAAAAGAAACCGAACATTTGGCCGAATAGACATCGGCGAACCCAATACTACTCGTGCAATTTCTCTTGTTGCGGCGCTCAAGGAATTTGTAACTCCGCTATCACACGATGAGCGGGCAAGATTGCGATCTCGCATACTTGAGTCACTGGACCCTGACCGGGACATTCGCGAGCTTGAGCACGAAATGCGCGCGTTCGTACACTACAAGTCCGCAGGATACACTGTTACTCCCGGCGACGGCAATAAGATGGATCGATTTGATTTTCTGATTCGGGGCAACAACCGCGAATTTGAACTGGAATGCAAAACCTTCGCAGAAAGTATTGGCACTCCGGTTTCGGTTGAAGACAGTGTCTATGTCTTTCGTGCAATAAGGAAAGCGGTTTTAGCTGAGCCCAGTTTCAGAGAAAGTGGCATTCTAAGGCTCATATTTCCAGCGAGGCCCCTTCTTTCCGAGCAAGAGCTGGAGAAGATCGTTGCTAAGTTTCTTTTGCAAGCGCCGACCGAGCAGCGCGATACGCGCTATTCATTGAGGTTCGAAAGACGACCGGAATGGGACGCTTGGCTTAAGGAGGGAAAGCATTCAGACGTTGTGGACAACATCGCCAACCAATTTGCGGAACACAATCTGCATTTCATGACGATGTTATCGCGAAATCACGCTGTCATGGGAGTCGTTGGGAGCGAACAAAGATCACATCCTGTGACTTCGATCTTTTCTCGCCTAAAGAAGGCAAGCGACCAATTCTCTAAGCAGCGTCCAGCAGTCCTATGGGGCAATTTCCTCGGAATTGGTGAGAGTGAATTTCGAGGGCTCTTGGCAGAGACTCGGCTCGGCCATCGGTCGTTGGACGTCTTTGGACATAATCTCTTTAAGAGTTCCAATCGAAACCATATTGTCCGACTACGATTGAGTGCGGACGGGCTCAACGTACAAGCGACCCGATCCGAGAGTGTCTATGTCCGTAATGAAATACACACCGGTGGCCCGGCTTACGACCTAACATCACGCGTCTCGCGATACAGTGCCGAGAGTACTGAGTAGAGGCTCACCCCACGCTCGCCGCCACCACCGCCATCACCGACAGCAGCAGCACGATCGTCACCAGTTGCAGCGAGGCGACGGGCTGGGTGCGCCAGGCCGTGATCTTCTCGGAGAGCGACAGATGGGCCTCGAAGAACTTTGGCTCGTAGACGGTCTTGAACAAGGTGGGGAAGCTCGGGCCCAGGGTCACCGCGAGTAGCGCGTGGGTGAACGAGGCGATGGCGACGAAGATGGCGACGCCGGGGTCGCCGGAGAGGTCGTGGTCGCCGCAGAGCTTGAGCAGGAAGGCGGCGAGGGCGAAGGTCGGGAAGCTCTGGAGGGTTGCGGTCAGGACGAGGCCTTCGAGCGCGTTGTGCAGGCGGAACTTTCTGGCGGTGGCGATGGCGGCCATGACACGTCTCCCTGATGACTTCGAGATGACGTTAGCGGCGCCGGGGCTGGCGTGATGTGACGTGAATCACCCTGCTGAGAGGCGGCGATCGGCTCAGAGCTGGCGGAAAAAGACCAGAAAGATGCCCAAGCCGATCGTCGAGAACGAGAGCAAGACAACCGGCCAGTTGTACCTCACTTCCTTCGCTCGAACGGCCTTCCTCATGAAAGCAACGGCAAAATGCAGGAATAAGATTGCGAGAACGACTCCCCACAAGAATTTGCCGACGTCCATCGCATCCCCTCACCCGAACGCTTGGAAGTAAACCTACCATTCCGGCAAGCGGAGCAGAAGGCGCGAGGGAGCAGGTTTTTGCGTGACTACAACTTCCCCTGTCCGTTCACCTGGCTTTGCTGCTGCCGCTGCTTGTCCTGCTCCTTGGCATGATGCCAGCCGTAAAGGCAGCCGGCGGTCGCACCGAGGACGCCGTGATGGCCGGCATAGTGGCCGGCGACGCCGCCGACGATGGCCCCCTTAATGCAGCCCTTGGCGCTGGCGGCCGAAGTTGCGCCGAGCATGAGCAGGGCGGCGACGATGGCGGCGAGTGATTTCATGGATCGAAGTCTCCGGATGCGTATCGGCGAGCCAACGAGTCCGGCTGCGCGCGGTTCCATGCGCGCGGCCGCCCGGGCCTGCGCGTCTATCCATGCGCCATGCGCGACTGGTTGCGCGAAACTCGTGCAGTTACAGCGCCAGTCGCCGGGGCACCATGAACCTGGCATTGCGCTCGTGCGTCCCACCCTCTGTAACATCCCGGTGATTTTGCGGATTGCCGATGCACACGACACCGCGCGTTAGCGTTGCGCAACGCCGGGGCCAACAAGGACAGGCGGAATGACGGTGGAGAAGCTCAATCGCCAGCGTGTCGTGCATATGCTCGATTCCTTCGCGCGCGGCGATATCGAGGTGGCGCTGGCGTGCTGCACCGACGACGTCGACTTCCTCACCCACGCGCCGATCGACGTGCTGCCGCACATGGTGCCGCGTCACGGCAAGGAAGAGCTGCGCGAACTCTGGCAGACGATCTGGTCGCGCTATTCAGAGGTTCGCTACAAGGCGCCCGTGATCGTCGCCGAGGGCGACGAGGTCGCGACCTACATGCACGCCTATTTCAGGAAGCGCAGCAACGACCGCGTCGTGCAGTTCGACATGGCGGTGTTCTACAGCTTCCGCGGCGGGCTAGTGGCGCAGATCCGCGAGATCATCGATTCCTACAATCTGGTGCAACAGGTGCTGGAGCGCGAGATCGGGCCGCTGATCGTGACCGCTGGGGTGGATTGGGCGAGGTCGCGCCGCGGCTTACGGTTCCATGCGACCCGCCAGAACCGGGAAAATACGGGCCTTTGTTGCAAATCTCACAAAATGCGCGCATTTGTGCATTGCGAAAACGTGAATTGCGTTTTGGCCGAAACCCCGTATTTATTCGTACACAAATGAGTTGAGCGCCCCGGCACCTTTCTGTGCATGGGGTTGTTTTCCGTTTTTCTTGCAAGCCAGCTTCAGGACTGCCCCAAATGACAGAGCACAGCCTCTGGCGTTTCTCGCGCGCGTTGCACCGTGCGATCAACGACCGGGAGTTCGGCGATATCGAGGCCCTGATCGACGAGGACGTCGAGTGGGCGCTTTATGGCCCGATCGACATGTTTCCGTTCCTCGGCGCGCGGCACGGCAAGGACGCCGTGCTCGACGTCATCCGCCAGCTCGCCGACAACTTCCACGTCCGCCGCTTCGACCGCGAGAGCATCATGCTCGGCGTCGATTCCGCCGCCTCGATGCTGCGCTATTCGCTGACGGCGCTGGATTCCAACAAGCCAATTAGCCTGCGCGTCGCGCAGTTCGCCCAGTTCAGGGCGGGCAAGCTCGTCAGCATGCGCGTGCTGATCGACACTTTCGACCTGGTCGAGCAGGCGCTCGGCCGCGCCATTCATCTGCCGAAGATGACGCGCGCCGGCTAAAGCATGATCCGGAAAAGCGCGAAGCGGTTTTCCGGCAAGATCATGCGCAAGCGACAACCTGAAGCGCGACGAGGATTGATCCAGATCTCATGGCGCTTCAGGGGGGACGCCAACGGGTCCCGCTCTCCGGGACCGATGACGACACTGACATGACGCTCCTGGCCTCCAGCCCCGCCGGATGCGGCCGTGTCAGCAGCTCGTCGTCGGGCGCGCGCCTTTCGCGCGGCCCGTTGGTTCGTTATTCGCGGTGCGCCGTCACGATTTCGCGAAGATGATCAACATGTTTTGCGCGGAATGGCGCATGGCCTTTGCGGAAGGCCGATATATATTGCCGGACAGCATGCGCTGGGGTTTGCGGGCAGGACGATGGAATTCTCGACAGGGTTTGGCTGGACCAGGCTGCCGGTGCTGGCGGCCGCATTCATTTTGGGCTCGGCGCTGACGGTCTCGGCGCAGATCATCCCGCCCCATGCGGCCGCGCCCGACGACGAGGCCGAGACCGAGGCGGCGGCCGCCTCTGATGTCAACGACCCCGACGTGCTCAAAGGCATCGACGTCGACAAGCTCGACTGGAGCCAGCTCGCGGTCGATGCCGGGAGCGGCATCGATCCCACGGCCGCCAAGAAGCGCGCCCAGGCCGCCGCCAAGGATGGCCTGGACTGGTCGTCGAACGCCAATGCCAACGGCTCCTCCGCGGTGACGGTGAAGCAGTCCGTGTTCTCGTTCTGGGATACGCGGATCGGCGCCGACATGACGGTGACGAACGAGCCGAGGACGATGTCCGAGCTGCTGGCGCAGAAGGCCAGCAATGGCGGCAACCTGCCGCAATCCTCCGGCAGCGCCTGGGCAACGGCGACCGCGCCGGGCGCGGGCGTGATCTGGGACAAGACGGCGGTGGAAGCCCGCATCGATCCCGGCTCCGAGCAGAGCAAGATCGGGGCCTCGCTGACCAAATCCGTGCCGCTCTCCGGCGACACGTCGCTGACACTCCAGAACGGCTACAGCGTCAACCAGCACGGCACCACGGCGCTCCCCGGCGTCGGCGGCCACATCAGCCGCAATTACGAGACCGACCAGACCGCCAAGGTCACGCTCACCGACACCGGCACCAGCATCACCGCCGGCCAGACGCTGTCGACCACCGACGACAAATGGCTGCGCAAGTTCGGCGCCGAGCAGAAGCTGTTCGACAACGTCACGGTCTCCGGCTCGGTCGGCGAGACCTCGCAAGGCGCGATCAACAAGAGCGTGACTGCGGGCTTCAAGAAAAGCTGGTAGTCTCCTTACGTCGCCCCACTTGCGGGAGAGGGAGTGAAGGGAGCGAGCCGCGAAAACGCCTCGCCGCAGCCCGCATTCACACTCTGCTAACCCTGCGCCACGGCAAAACCCCCGAATGGTCCGCCCTTGCCGCATCTCGGCCCATTTGCGGCCAAAATCGGACGCACAGATGCGGGCTGCCTCACAGACGTCGTCGTGCGGGGGACACTCGCGCTGCGCTCAACGCGAACAGGGGAATAACGATGAACGCCATGCGTCCCGAAAAGGCCGAAGCCACCGAGACCGAGACGGTCGACAACAACCTTGCCGCCGTGACCGAGGTCGAAGCCGGCATCCGCGATTTCGTCCGTAACGACATCGCCTATCTGCGCCGTCCGGCCGCGACCACCACCGACGCACCGCCGCTCGACCCGAGCGCGGAAGCGACCGTCAACAACGTCAACTCGCTGATCCAGCGCGTCGCCGGCACCTCGCTCGCCGAGATCGAGAATCTGATCTCCGAGCTCGAGAGCCTGCGCGACCTGCTCCACGCCGAAGGCCAGCGCGTCCAGCGCGAGATCTCCGGCTATGCCCAGCTCAGCCAGGCCGCGATGAAGTCGACCCGCATGATCGCCGACAACGTCGCGCAGTGGAAGCGCGCTGCCGACGGCCTGCGCAACAGCTGATCGGTCAAAACCGCATCACCGGCCGCCGCGTTCCCGGAAGGGGCGCGGCGGTTTTGCTTTGTGAGGGCCTCGTGCCCCCGACGCGGTACGGCACGCAGCGACGCGCCGCAGAGCCGGGACCATGGTCAGGACGAATACGCGGCGCGCTGGGTCCCGGCTCTGCGCAGCAGCGTTGCACACTGCGGCGCGTCCGGGACAGGAGGGCACGTTTGAACCCTCCGTCCCTTACCAGCGACCAATGCCAAGCGCCCGTAGCCTTAGCGGCGGGGCCTTGGGGACAATCTCATGGAAAGCATTCGGCCCGACAACTCGGACCCTATTGCACTGCGGCCCGCGCCGAATCAGCTCGGCACGATCACGCTGCGCTTTGTCGGATTGCTGGCGGTTGCGATCGCCGTCCTGGCTTTCGTCTACAGCCGCTGAGACGGGGCCGGATGCGGCCCCGAAAATAGTTAACGAAATCTTACTCGGAGACTTCGACGCTAGAGGCTTCTAGCGTGTAGGCGCCATCAGCATAGCCCTTCACCACCATGCCAGCGACGAGCATCACGGCCAGCGTCGCAGTCGCGAAGATGAAACCAACGAATTTGAGTGCGCCGCGATCTGCCATGGTCCTCGTCCCCTGTCTCTGCCCAATTGGTTTCAAATAGACAGCGACAGGTTCATAATTAGTTAGCACCTCACTGGTTCCGCCAAACTGCTTCGCGGTAACCAGCTTTGCGGGGCTTATGACAGCCGCCCGGAATCGCGTCCATAGCGCGGGTGCAACACTCGCGCCTTCATTTCGACCGTTCATCTTGGAACAGATCTAACCGCCGTTCCGCATCGGCACGAAGGCCGAGGCGGTGATGGAATAGACTTCCTCGCCGCGCTGATTGGTGCCGGTGGTACGGGCCGTCAAAATGCCCCAGCCGGGGCGCGAGGCTGACGTGCGCTTGTCGATGACGACGTTGACATAAGAGACCGTGTCGCCGGCAAGCACCGGCCTGATCCAGCGCAGGTCGCGAAAGCCTGGCGATGGGCCCCACACCGCAACGTCCTCCCCGCGCGAGGCGGCCTCGCGCGCCAAGCGCTGGCCATCGGCGACAAGCAGGCTCATGCAGGCGGAGCCGACGTGCCAGCCGGAGGCAGCCAACCCGCCGAACAGCGAGTTCTTGCCCTCCTCCTCATCGAGGTGAAAGCGCTGCGGATCGAACTTGGCGGCGAACGTCTTGATGGCATCCGCGGTGAACGTATAGGCGCCGATCTCGCGGCGCTGGCCGATATCGATGTCCTCGAAGAACCGCATCAGGCCGCCCCCTCGCGTCGCTTGATCAGGATCGGCGAGGTCATCTCCGCGAGCGCCTCGCCCTTGGCGTTGCGCACGGTGCATTTGAACTTGACGATGCCGAGCTCGGGGCGGCTCTTCGAGGCGCGCGCCTCCACGACGTCGACGTCGAGCATCAGATCGTCATCGGGCCGGAGCGGAGACAACCAGCGCACCTCGTCGACGCCGGGCGAGCCGAGCGAAGCGGCGCGGGTGATGAAGCCGTCGGCCATCATCCTCATCATCAGCGAGCACAGGTGCCAACCGGAGCCGGACAGGCCGCGCAGCATGCTCTTCGCCGCGGCCTCTTCGTCGAGGTGCATCGGCTGCGGATCGAACTCGGCGGCAAAGGCCAGAATCTCGTCGCGGGTGACGTGGCGCGGGCCGAACGTTCCGAACCGGCCGGGCGGGAAATCTTCGAAGGTCAGGGTCATCTTGGGATTGGTTGGCGGAAATGACAGATTGTGGCCGCACTTTGCGGCAATCTCAACCCGCCAGCCCGCATGGCTCGTGCTACATTCGGCGCGGCGGCGTGGTCTTGAGTCGGATCAGCCCGGGGTCGCGATCCGCGGTCCGATTTGAAATCCCGATTTGCCTGGGGAGAGCGATGTTTTCATTCAGCGACCTGTTTCAATGGGACCGGTTCATCACCCCCACGATCATCAAGACCTTCTACTGGCTGGTGATTGCGCTGATCTGCCTGTTCGGCCTCTCCGGCATCTTCTCCGGGCTCGCTGCGATGGCGATCAGCCCCTTCGGCGGCTTCCTGGTGCTGCTGTCGTCGATCGCCAGCGTCGTCGTCGGCATCGTGTTCTCGCGCATCGTCGCGGAACTGATCCTGATCGTCTTCCGCATCAACGAACATCTCGGCGCGATTAGGGATCAGGGCGGCGGGATGCGGTGAGGCTCTCCTGTCCCGGACGCGGCGCGGCATGAAATGACGCGACGCAGAGCCGGGACCCACGCATCCGCAATCAAGACTCCTGGGCCCCGGCTCTGCAGCGCACCGCTGTAGAAGCGCTGCGCTGCGTCCGGGGTACGAGCAGCTTACGTATTGAACCTGAAGTGCATCACGTCGCCGTCGGCGACGACGTATTCCTTGCCTTCGAGCCGCAGCTTGCCGGCATCGCGGGCGCCGGCTTCGCCGCCAAGCGCAACGTAGTCCTCATACGCGATGGTCTCGGCGCGGATGAAGCCCTTCTCGAAATCGGTGTGGATCACGCCGGCCGCGCCCGGGGCCTTGGTGCCGCGATAGATGGTCCAGGCGCGCGCTTCCTTTGGCCCGACGGTGAAATAGGTGATGAGGTCGAGCAGCGTGTAGCCGGCGCGGATCAGGCGGTCGAGGCCGGCCTCTTCGAGACCCAGCGTCTCCAGGAAGTCGGCGCGCTCCTCGCGCGAGATGGTGGCGATCTCGGACTCGATCTTGGCGGAGATGACGACGGCGACGGCGCCTTCCTTGGCGGCCTGCTCCTGCACCGCCTGGGAGAACGCATTGCCCGTCGCAGCCGAGCCTTCCTCGACGTTGCAGACATAGAGCACCGGCTTCGACGACAACAGGCCGAGCATGGAGAAGGCGCGCTCCTCCTCGGCCTTGCGCTCGACGAGGCGGGCGGGCTTGCCGTCACGGAGCAGCACCAGGGTGCGGTTGACGAGGTCGAGCTGCTCCTTGGCGTCCTTGTCGTTGCCCTTGGCCTTCTTGGTGAGGTTGTCGACGCGCTTCTCGAGGCTGTCGAGATCGGCCAGCATCAGCTCGGTCTCGATGGTCTCGATGTCGGCGAGCGGGGCGATCTTGCCCTCGACATGGGTGATGTCGGAATCCTCAAAGCAGCGCACGACATGCGCGATCGCGTCGACCTCGCGGATGTTGGCCAGGAACTGGTTGCCGAGGCCCTCTCCCTTGGAGGCCCCGCGCACGAGCCCGGCGATGTCGACGAAGGTCAGCCGGGTCGGGATGATCTGAGCCGACTTGGCGATGGCGGCGAGCTTCTCCAGCCGCGGATCCGGCACGGCGACCTCGCCGACATTCGGCTCGATGGTGCAGAACGGATAATTCGCCGCCTGCGCCGCGGCCGTCTCGGTCAGCGCATTGAACAAGGTCGACTTGCCGACATTGGGCAACCCGACGATCCCGCATTTGAATCCCATGGTGTCCTGGCCTCCGCGCTCCGCGCGTAAATGTATTCCGGATTCGTCATGCGCGGGCCTGACCCGCGCATCCATCGCCTTCGAAGGATGGATCGCCGGATCAAGTCCGGCGATGACAGGGTGTTATTCCTTGCCGTTCTCGTCCTTGGTCAAAAATCCCTTCGCCTGCATGGCAAGATGCACCCTGTTGGCGAAGGTCGCGTCCGTGCCTCTGGCGATCAGTGCCGCGTGCTCGGCGACGGCATCGCAGAGCGTCGCCACCCAGTCGTTGTCGGCCTTGGCGAAGTCCGACAGCACGTGGCCGTGCACCAGTTCCTTGACGCCGGGATGACCGATGCCGAGCCTGACACGGCGATAATCGTTGCCGATGTGGGCCGAGATCGAGCGCAGGCCGTTGTGACCGGCGATGCCGCCGCCGATCTTCACCCGCACCTTGCCCGGCGGCAGTTCGAGCTCGTCATGGAACGCGGTGACGTCGCCGGGCGCGATCTTGAAGAAGCTCGCGGCCTCCTGCACGGCACGGCCGGACTCGTTCATGTAGGTCGTGGGCTTGAGCAGGATCACGCGCTCAGTGCCGAGCGCGCCTTCCGATGTCTCGCCCTGAAAACGACGGCGCCATGGTGCGAAACCATGACGCCGCGCGATCTCGTCGACGGCCATGAAGCCGATATTGTGCCGGTTACGTGCGTATTTCGCGCCGGGATTGCCGAGCCCAACAAAGAGTCGCATGACGCGGCGCGCCCCTCGCTCGGCGCGCGATCAAGGACCGCGCGCCAGCTTTGAGAGATTACTTCTTCTTGTCGCCGCCGGCCGGAGCCTTGGCAGCCGCCGCCGGAGCAGCAGCGCCCGCAGCCGGAGCCGCCGCAGCAGGCGCCGCAGCACCCGCGGCCGGAGCCGCGCCACCAGCAGCAGCCGCAGCCGCCGCCTTCTGTTCTTCGGCGTAGCCGGACGGCGGCACGATGGTGACGAGGGTCGCGTCCTCGCGGGTCAGCGCCTTCACGCCGGCCGGCAGCTTGACGTCCGCCAGATGCAGCGAGTGACCGATTTCCAGCGAACCGACGTCTGCCTCGATGTATTGCGGGATGCTCTCGACACCGCATTCGAGCTCGATCGCGTGGGCGACGATGTTGACGGTGCCGCCGCGCTTCACGCCCGGGGACGTTTCCGCCTTCACCACGTGCAGGGGCACGCTGATGCGGATGGTGGCGCCTTCGCCGAGCCGCATGAAGTCGACATGGATCGGGAAGTCCTTGACCGGATCGAGGTGATAGTCGCGCGGGATCACGCGGTGCTTCTTGCCCTCGAGCTCGATGTCGACCAGCGTGGTCAGGAACCGGCCGGCGAGGATGCGCTGGCGCAGCTCACGATCCTCGATCGAGATCGTGACGGGGGGCTGGTTGTTGCCGTAGATCACTCCGGGCACTCTGCCGGCGCGACGCTCAGCCCGGGCGGCCCCCTTGCCGCTCTGCGGACGTGCGGTCGCCTTCAATTCCTTGACGGTCGTCGCCATGTCGTTAAGTCCTTGTTTTTGCAAAAGTTAATGGGCCGCAGCGCGGCCCATGGCATCATCCGCAGCAAGCCTCCAGGGGTGCGGGGGCCGCAGACGTGGCGGGCTTTTACCCGGAAGATGCGGAAATGACAAGGAGAATGGCCCCCCGTCATGCCCGGGCTTGACCCGCCTGCGCGGCCGAAGCCGCTTGGGCGAGGCGAAGGCCCGGGCATCCATCAGGCAGAACAGCCTTTCGAAGGGATGGATGGCCGGGTCAGGCCCGGCCATGACGAGTTGGCAGACCACGCGCTCTTATGTCAGGGCGTCGGCGTGCCGCCGAGCTTCGCCTCCAGCGCCGCGATCCGCGCCTTCAGGGCTTCATTCTCCTCGCGGGCGAGGCGGGCCATGTCCTTGACCGCCTCGAACTCCTCGCGCTTGACCAGATCCATGTCGCGCAGGAATTTTTCCGCCTGGGTGCGCATCACCGTATCGAACTCGCGCTTGACGCCCTGGGCGGCACCGGCGGCATCGTTCATCAGGCGGCCGATCTCGTCGAAAAACCGGTTGTTGGTCTGGGTCATTTCGGTCTCCTGGCGGGCTTCCGATAAACTTTGCGCGAACGCTCGAAAAGACAATGGCAATCCGGATCGGGCGGTTCAAGAGCGAAGCGGCGGTATCCTTGTCATGCCCCGGTTTCCTTGCAATCGTATTCAACGTCCCTGCATAAGAGGAATCACAGGGCGTCGGCTGGCGCGCAATCGCCGAAATCTCGCGCCGCAATCTGGGTTCAGACATAGAAGGCGCGATGCCCTTTCTTCTCATCGACTTTCCCGCCTTCAAGCCGATCGCGCTCGAGATCGGCCCGTTCGCCATCCGCTGGTACGCGCTGGCCTATATCTGCGGCATCGTGTTCGGCTGGCTCTATGCGCGCTCGCTGCTGAAGAAGGAGCGCCTGTGGGGTGGCCCCGCGCCGATGGCGCTGGTGCAGATCGACGACTTCATCCTCTGGGTCACGCTCGGCATCATCCTGGGCGGCCGCACCGGCTATGTCCTGTTCTACAACTTGCCCTTCTTCATCGAGCATCCCGCCGCGATGTTCAGATTGTGGGAGGGCGGCATGTCGTTCCACGGCGGCTTCCTCGGCTGCGTCGTCGCGGTGATGTGGTTTGCCTATCGCAACAAGATCTCGATTCTCTCGCTGGGCGACATCACCACCGCGGTCGCTCCGGTCGGGCTGCTGCTCGGACGCATCGCCAATTTCATCAACGGCGAATTGTGGGGCCGCGCCACCGATGCGAGCCTGCCCTGGGCCATGATCTTCCCCAACGACCCCACACATCTGCCGCGCCATCCGAGCCAGCTTTACCAGGCCGGCATGGAGGGCCTCCTCCTCCTCACCGTGCTTGCGATCATGATCCGCTTCGGCGCCTTGAAACGGCCCGGCATGATCCTCGGCGCCTTCATCCTGATCTATGGCCTGGCCCGCATCGCCGGCGAGCATTTCCGCGAGCCGGACGCGCAGCTCGGCTTCCTCTGGGGCGGATTAACCATGGGCATGCTGTTGTCGATCCCGATGCTTATCGTCGGCCTCATACTTATTGTATGGGCAGTCAGGCGCGGTGCGCCGAAGCCGATCGCGGCCGTCAGTTAATTCATTTCGAGAAGATAGACCGTGAGCGACCAGCCGCTACTCAACGAGATCAAGGCGCTGATCAAATCCTCAGGCCCGATGCCGGTCTGGCGGTACATGGAACTGTGCCTGATGCATCCGCGCTACGGCTATTATGTCTCGCGCGACCCGCTCGGGCGCGAGGGCGACTTCACCACGGCGCCCGAGGTCAGCCAGATGTTCGGCGAGCTCCTGGGGTTGTGGACCGCCTCGGTGTGGAAACAGATGGGCTCACCGCAATTCCTGCGGCTGATCGAGCTCGGTCCCGGCCGCGGCACCATGATGGCCGATGCGCTACGCGCCTTGCGCGTGCTGCCGCCGCTCTATCAGGCACTTCATATCCACTTGGTCGAGGTCAACCCGGTGCTGCGCGAGCGGCAGGGCGCGACGCTGGCGAACGTCCGCAACATCGCCTGGCACGACAGCATCGACGAGGTGCCGGAAGGACCGAGCATCATCCTCGCCAACGAATATTTCGACGTGCTGCCGATCCACCAGATGGTCAGGCTCGAGAACGGCTGGCACGAGCGCGTGATCGAGATCGATCCCAACGGCAAGCTGCAGTTCGGCGCAGCGCCCGAGCCGACGCCGCGCTTCGACGTGCTGCTGCCGCCCTTGGTGCGCGCCGCCCCGATCGGCGCCGTATTCGAATGGCGGCCCGACGGCGAGATCATGAAGCTTGCAACGCGCGTGCGTGACCAGGACGGCGCAGCGCTGATCATCGACTACGGTCATTTGCGCAGCGATGCCGGCGACACCTTCCAGGCGATCGCGCGCCACACTTTCACCGATCCCCTGAAGGCGCCGGGCCAGGCCGACGTCACCGCCCATGTCGATTTCCAGGCGCTGGCGCGCGCGGCGGAGGATGTCGGCGCGCGCGTCCATGGCCCGGTGACGCAGGGCGACTTCCTCAAGCGCGTCGGCATCGACACCCGCGCCGCCGCCTTGATGCAGAAGGCGACGCCTGAAGTCGCCACCGACATCTCGGTGGCGCTCAAGCGCCTGACCGATACCGGGCGCAGCGGCATGGGCTCGATGTTCAAGGTGCTAGGCATCTCCGAGCCGCGGCTGACGGGTCTTGCCGGCCTCAGCGATCTCGAATACGCCGGAGACAATTGATGACCCTCACTTCGTCGCTGCTATCGGCGGTGCCCGGCCTGCGCCATGCTTTCTTCACCCGCGAGGGCGGTGTCTCCAGCGGCATCTATTCGGCGCTGAACGGCGGGCTCGGCTCCCACGACGATCAGGCTCTCGTCGCGGAGAACCGGCGCCGCATGGCGGAGCATGTCGGCGTCGGGCCCGAGCGCTTCCTCAGCCTGCACCAGATCCATTCGCCCGACGTGCGCGTCGCCGAGGCGCCCTGGCCGAGCGGGCCGCGGCCGAAGGGCGATGCGCTGGTGACGAAGACGCCCGGCATCGCGCTCGGCGTCTCCACCGCGGATTGCGGACCGGTGCTGTTCGTCGATCCCCATGCGCGCGTGATCGGCGGCGCGCATGCCGGCTGGAAGGGCGCGCTGACCGGCGTGCTGGAAGCAACGATCGCCGCGATGGAGAAGCTCGGTGCCACCCGCAGCGGCATCATCGCCGCGATCGGCCCGCTGATCCGGCAGGAGAGCTACGAAGTCGGCAACGAGTTCGTCGCGCGCTTCATCGAGGCGGATGCGGACAACGCCATGTTCTTCATCCCGTCGGAGCGCGAGGGCCATGCGATGTTCGATCTCGCCGGCTTCATCCGCGAGCGGCTCGAAGCCGCCGGCATTTTGATGATCGACGATCTCGGCCTCGACACCTATGCGGACGAACGCTTCTTCAGCTATCGCCGCTCGGTGCATCGCAAGGAGCCGGATTACGGCCGTCACATCCACGCGATCGCGCTCGAAGGATGAGATCTCGTGCCCCGGACGCGGGGCAGCACGCAAGTGATGCGCCGCTGAGCCGGGGCCCATGTCTCTTCAATCTCGATCTCGGCGGCTTATCTGGGTCTCGGCTCGGCGCAGCGGCACTGCGCGCCGCAGCGCGTCCGGGACACGCACCGTCGCCTTGAAGGCTGCGCGGTCGAAGCGTGAACACACGGGCAACCCCGTGTCATTCCGGGGCGACAGGACCGTGCGTTGTGCCGCCGCCGCCCTAGACCTTAATCGATTTTAACGATATCGCTGCCCTCCATAATGAGGGACGCGTCGTTCATCTTGGGCCGTGCAGGTTCGCGCGTGCTGGCGGTCATGCTGCTGGCGGCGGCGACCGCGCTTGGCGGCTGCGCCGGAGGCGGCAGTGGTGCCGCCAACTCCTATGCGATGGCACCGAGCAGTGGCAGCGGCGCCACCGTGGCGTTTGAATCCATCGATGGGCCGCCACCGCAGGTGTTCGACCGCATGGTCGGCGTGCTCGACAGCGAATCCAAGCTGCGCAGCCTGTCGGTCGTTTCCCGCGAGGGGACGGCCGCCTATCGCGTGCGCAGCTACCTCTCGGCTCAGGTGGTGCGCGGCAAGACCGTGATCGCCTGGGTCTGGGACGTCTACGACGCCAACCAGCAGCGGGCGCTGCGCCTCTCCGGCGAGGAACCCACCTCCGCCAGGGGCGGTCGCGACCCCTGGGGCGCTGCCGACGACCTCGTTTTGCGCAAGATCGCCCAGGCCGGATTCAGCGGACTTTCCAACATGATCAACGGGACGCCGGATGCTCCCGGCGCGGCTCCGAACCTGCGCGGACCGGCGGTGGCAAGCGTGATCAAGGAGACGCCCGTGCCGGACATGCCGGCCTCGGCGCTTGGCTATGCCGCGCAATAACCCCCGCTAAACCACGGCCTCAAGTCGCGGCCAAGCCGTTGGCCCGACTCAGGATTTTCGAAGGGAAAACGTAGCATCCCGGGTTGCCATTGCAGCCTCTCGCCTGATATTTCCTCGCCCGTCGTAACCGTGCTGCCAGTGGGTATTTTCTGATGTTGAACGTCGTATCCAGCAAAGCGCGGGAGGAAGCGTCCATGTCGGCCAAAAACGGCTCCATCAAGCTCGTCGCCGGCAACTCCAATCCGGCTCTGGCCCAAGCCATCGCGCAGGGCCTCAACATGCCGCTGACCAAAGCGGTGGTCCGGCGCTTCGCCGACATGGAGATCTTCGTCGAGGTCCAGGAGAACATCCGCGGCTCGGATGCCTTCATCATCCAGTCGACGTCGTTTCCGGCGAACGACAATCTGATGGAGCTCTTGATCATCACCGACGCGCTGCGCCGCTCCTCGGCGCGCCGCATCACCGCAGTGATCCCCTATTTCGGCTACGCCAGGCAGGACCGGCGCTCCGGCTCGCGCACGCCGATCTCGGCCAAGCTCGTCGCCAACCTGATCACCCATGCCGGCGTTGATCGCGTCATGACGCTCGACCTGCATGCCGGCCAGATCCAGGGCTTCTTCGACATCCCGACCGACAATCTTTTCGCTGCCCCCCTGATGGTGCGCGACATCCGCGAACGTTTCGACCTCGGCAAGGTGATGGTGGTCTCGCCCGACGTCGGCGGCGTGGCCCGCGCCCGCGGCCTCGCCAAGCGCATCAACACCCCGCTCGCGATCGTCGACAAGCGCCGCGAGCGGCCCGGTGAGTCCGAGGTCATGAACGTGATCGGCGACGTCTCCGGCTACAGCTGCATCCTGGTCGACGACATCGTCGATTCCGGCGGCACGCTGGTGAATGCGGCCGACGCGCTGCTCGCCAAGGGCGCCAAGGACGTCTACGCCTACATCACCCACGGCGTGCTCTCGGGCGGCGCCGCCGCACGCATCTCCGGCTCCAAGCTGAAGGAGCTCGTGATCACCGACTCGATCCTGCCGACCGAGGCGGTGACCAAGGCACCGAACATCCGCACGCTGCCGATCGCCAGCCTGATCTCCGACGCGATCGCGCGCACGGCGGCGGAAGAGTCGGTGTCGAGCCTGTTCGACTGACACCGTCATTCCGGGACGGCGCCCAGTGCCGAACCCGGAATCCATCTCCGGCAATCCGTGGAGATCGCTGGGTTGGGCGCGTGCGACGCCCGCCCCGGAGTGACGACGACCTCCCCTACGCCACGGCCCCTCATAGCCCCCGCGGGTTGTTGCCGGCGCCGGCCCATGACATCATCCAGATCGAGTCCTCTCTGCCCTCTGGATGCCTGATGCCACGCCGGAAATTTGCTTGGGAAAAGCTGTCGGATGACGAGTTGCTCAAGCAACGTCTCCGCAGCCTGAGGGTAACGGTCGAAGGCACCTGGCTGGAGGACTGCGTCGGCACGCTCTACGAGGAGCTCGAAGAGCGAGGCATCCGGCTGCGGCCGCACACATGGATTTCGAGCGAATGGTTCAGTCCGGGCGACGTGCCCGGCATCGCTATCCCCTTCTACCTCGCTCATCCGCGCCTGATGAAGCTCGAGAAGAAGATGATGTTCGACGTCGAGGGAGGAACCTGGCGCGAGTGCATGGCCATCCTCCGTCACGAGGCCGGGCACGCCTTGCAGCACGGTTACCAGTTGCAGCGGCGGCGGCGTTGGCAGCAGCTGTTCGGCCCGTCATCGAAACACTACCCGCGCTATTACCGGCCCAATCCTGCAAGCCGGCGTTACGTCCAGCACCTTCGGCTCTGGTATGCCCAGAGCCATCCGGACGAAGATTTCGCGGAAACCTTTGCGGTGTGGCTGCGGCCGCGCTCGAACTGGCGAACGCGATATGCCGGCTGGCCGGCGCTGAAGAAGCTCGAATATGTCGACGAGCTGATGGGTGAGATCGCGGGGAAGCGGCCGCAGATCACGACGCGGGAGCGAGTCGATCCGCTGGGTCGGCTCAGCCAGACACTCGAGGAGCACTACAAGAAAAAGCAGGCGTTCTACGCGTTCACGCCACCAAAGACCTATGACCGCGACCTCTCCCGGCTGTTTTCAGCCGATCCGCGGCACCATCGGTCAACGCCGGCCTCGACCCTGATCAGGCGGCACCGCGCCCAGATCAGGCAATTGGTCGCGCGCTGGACGGGTGAGAACCAGCTCACGCTTGATGCGGTGCTTGACGAGATGATCTCCCGCTGCCGCGATCTCGATTTGCGGGCCGTTGGCCCCGAACAGAAGCTCGTTCTCGATTTCATCGTCCTCGTGACCGCCAAGACGATGCACGCGCTGTTTGGCCCGTCTCGGCGCAAATGGATCGCGCTATGAGACGTCTCCGTATTCTGGTGCTGATGCATCCGGACTTCCTGCCGCCGGACTCGAGCGACGGATACACGCCGCAGGAGATCAACACGTGGAAAACGGAATACGACGTCGTGAGCACCCTGCGCGCCGCCGGCCACGAGGTTCGCGCCCTCGGCGCCCAGGACGAGATCAAGCCGGTGCGCGAGGCGATCGAGGAGTTCAAGCCGCACGTGGTGTTTACGTTGCTGGAGGAATTCCACAACAACGTCGCCTATGACCAGCACATCGCGAGCTATCTCGAATTGATGAAGGTCGCTTATACCGGCTGCAACCCGCGCGGCCTGATCCTGGCGCGCGGCAAGGATCTGTCGAAGACGCTTGTGCATCATCGCCGGATCGCGGCGCCGGCTTTCGCCGTCTTCCCGATGCGCCGCAAGGTAAAACGTCCGACGCGTCTTGCGCTGCCGCTGATCGTCAAGAGCCTGAACATGGACGGCTCGTTCGGCATCTCGCAGGCGTCGATCGTGGATACCGACGAGAAGCTTGCCGAACGCGTCGCGTTCATCCACGAGCGGGTCGAATCCGCGGCCATCGCCGAGCAGTTCATCGAGGGGCGAGAGCTCTATGTCGGCGTGCTCGGCAACAACCGGCTGCGTGTCCTGCCGGTTTGGGAACTGAAATTCGGCAGCATGGGCGGGCGCAGGTCTCGGCACATCGCCACGGAGAAAGCCAAGCACGACACCGATTATCAGGAGAAGGTCGGCATCGTCGACGGGCCGGCGAAGGATCTGGCGCCCGAAGTGACCGCACGCATCCAGCGCGCCGCGAAACGCATCTACCGGGCGCTCGGCCTCGACGGCTACGCGCGCATCGATTTCCGTCTCGCCGCCGATGGTACGCCGTATTTCATCGAGGCCAATCCTAACCCCGAGATCGCGAAGAGCCAGGAATTCGCCACGGCCGCCCAGCATGCCGGGCTCGAATACCCGGACCTCCTGCACCGTATCCTGACCCTCGGGATCAGCCGGGCGAAGGCAGGTGTATCGATGGGCTGACCACGGCCCGCTAGCGGCCGGAGATCTTGGTCGAGCCTATCATTCCGGGGCGACCCGTCAGCGCCGATCCCGGAATCCATGTTGCGGCCATCCGTGTCGATAAAGGAATCGGGCTCGCGCTGCGCGCGCCCCGGAATGACCAGTGCCTACCCCACGATCCCCGCCGCGACCTGGCCGCGCAGGCGTTCGAGGCCGAGCAATGTCTCGGCACAGGCGGCCGCGACTTCGACGCCCTTGATGGCGAAATGCCTGCGGAAGAAGTCGTAGTGCACCTCGGTCTCGTGGAATTGCTGCGGCGTCAGCACGGCTGAGAACACCGGCACCTCGGTGCGCAGCTGCACGTCCATCAGCGCCTTGATCACAGTGTCGGCGACGAATTCGTGGCGGTAGATGCCGCCGTCGACGACGAGGCCGGCCGCAACGATGGCGGTGTAGCGCCGCGTCTTGGCGAGGACCTGGGCGTGCAGCGGAATCTCGAACGAGCCCGGCACCTCGAACACGTCGACATGGGTGAGGTGCCGCGCTTCGGCCTCCCTCATGAAGGCGATGCGGGCCTCTTCGACCACGTCGCGGTGCCAGCAGGCCTGCACGAACGCCACCCGCTGCGGCTTTGCGAAGCGCGGGTGCTCGGTCGCAGGCCCTTTCGGAACCGGCGGTTGGCCGACTTCAGTTTCGGCTTGGGACGTTTCGGCTTGGGAAGTTTCAGCTTGGGGATCTTGCAACATCTGATTCATGGCTTTCCTCGGTTTAAGGACCAGAATCAGGGCACACGGAACGACAAACAGCCGCATCTTGCGATGCGTCTGTCACCGACCGTTCTCTTTCATCCGGACTTTGACCGTCGGCTTCGGAGTTGCACCGAATCTGCTGACCCTTCCCTTCGGGATCACCCTCGCGGAAGGCGCTCGCGGGCTTAGGCCTTTCGGCCCTTACCGCCGGTGGGGACTTTCACCCCGCCCTGAGAACATCGGCCGTTCGGGATGAACGGCCTGCCTGGAAATATGCCGCTCGCGCGCCACCGCGGCAAGCGGGTTCCGCATGGGCAAATCGCATGGTCCCATGCCATTGCAGCGGTACGGCCCCGCGGGACGGAATTTGAGGCTTGGCGCCCCTTCCGCGCGAATCCGATTCCGGTTTGTTCTCCTCCACGGGATTGCGGCCTCCTGCGTTAAGAATTGTGGCGGAGATGAGCTGTGGACGAACGAGTCCTGGCTTGTGGACGGACTCGGGACCCCGTTGCGCAGATTCCGCAAATCACATCACTTGATCCGCGACAGGCCCGCGCTGATCCAAGGGGATCGCAAGAGCGACACCGAGGAATCGCAGCAGCGCTTCCGAGGGGCTCGCTAGCGACGTTGAGGGAGTTCGCCGGGCCAGCCGCGTGCGTATCAAACACAACAAGAAGGCAAGAGGTCGAGACGGCATGTCCCTGCTCGAAGGCACTATCGATTCCAAAAGCCATCCGCTCGCGGTGGTCGAGGATATCGCTGCCAGCAACAACTGGCCGTTCGAACGCTCCGGCGAAGACGAACTCACGATTGTCTCGAAGGGACAATGGACCGACTACCAGCTCTCCTTCACCTGGATGGGCGAGATCGAGGCGCTGCATCTGGCCTGCGCCTTCGACATGAAGATTCCGCCGGCGCGGCGCGGCGAGGTGCAGCGGCTCGTCGCCGCCGTGAACGAGCAGCTGTGGGTCGGCCATTTCGATTTGTGGACCAACACCGGCATGGTCATGCACCGTCAGGCGCTGGTGCTGCCGGGCGGCCTCACCGCCTCGACCGCGCAGTGCGAAGCCATGCTCGCCGGCGCCATCCACGCCTGCGAGCGCTACTTCCCGGCGTTCCAGTTCGTGGTGTGGGCCGGCAAGACCACGACCGAGGCGATGGACGCCGCGATGTTCGATACGGTGGGAGAGGCGTAAAGCCTGCTCTTCGGCAAGTGTGGAGGTCCACTTCTCCTCCTCATCGTCGTCCCTGCGAACGCAGAACCCATACCGCGCGATGCCCCTCGTGGCACAACGCTTGTTGCTCCGCCTTCCATCCACTAGAACCGCCTGTGGTTATGGGTCCCTGCGTTCGCAGGGACGACACCTTTTGCTCGGGTGATCACAGTGGCAGACAACAACCTCCTCCAAGATATCACCGGCACCATCTTGCTTGCCGGCGCCGGCAAGATGGGCGGCGCGATGCTGACCGGCTGGCTGGCGGGCGGGCTCGATCCGCACCGCGTTGCGGTGATCGATCCGCAGGTCTCGCCCGAGATCACTGCGCTCGCGGCCAAGGGCGTTGCGCTCAATCCGGACGCGAAGGCGGCTGGTCCGGTCGAGACGCTGGTCGTCGCGGTGAAGCCGCAGATGTTCCGTGAGGCCGGCGCCAAGCTGAAGGCGTTCGTCTCGGACAAAACGTCGGTGGTCTCGATCATGGCGGGCACCACGATCGCATCGCTCGAAGAAGGGTGCGGCGGCGCCGTGGTGCGCGCGATGCCGAACACGCCGGCCGCGATCGGCCGCGGCATCACCGTTGCCGTCGCCGCACAGAATGTCAGCGCCGCACAGCGCGCGGTGGCCGATGCGCTGCTGCGCGCCACCGGCGCGGTGGAATGGGTCGAGGACGAAGGCCTGATGGACGCGGTGACCGCCGTGTCCGGCTCGGGCCCGGCCTATGTATTCCTGCTCGCCGAGGAGCTCGCCCGCGCCGGCCTCGAGGCGGGATTGCCCGAAGCACTGGCGACGAAGCTTGCGCGCGCGACGGTCGCCGGCTCCGGCGAGCTGCTGCACCAGTCCGACCTTCCCTCCGCCACGCTGCGCCAGAACGTCACCTCACCCGGCGGCACCACCGCGGCAGCGCTCGGCGTGCTGATGGGCGAGCCCGGCCTGCGCGAATTGATGATCCGCGCGATCGCGGCGGCGGCGACGCGCTCGAAGGAATTGGCGAAGTAGGCAGGCGCTTCGGCCTTCCCGGGCGGCCGGATGCCGATCCCGGCTGTTGACGGTAGGGAGAGCGATCGTGAACCTCTACGCGAAACTTCTCGAACGACAGGCCGAGGGTCGCCCCATCCGGATCGGGCTGATCGGGGCGGGCAAGTTCGGTGCGATGTACCTGCATCAGGTTCTGCGCACGCCGGGCGTCCATCTCGTCGGAATTGCGGACCTGTCCCTCTCGCGCGCCCGCGAAAACCTGGACCGCGTCGGCTGGCGCCCGGAGCAATTCGCAGCAAGCTCGCTCGAAGATGCGCTCAAGACCGGCACGACCTTCCTGACCGACGATTGGGAAGTGCTGGTGAGGTGCGAGGGCATCGAGGTGATCGCCGAATGCACCGGCAATCCCGTCGCGGGGGTCGAACATTGCCTTCGCGCCTTTGCTTCGGGCAAGGCCGTCATCAATGTGACCGTCGAGGCCGACGCCTTCTGCGGACCCATTCTGGCCCAAAGAGCCAGGCAGGCGGGCGTGATCTATAGCCTCGCCTATGGCGATCAGCCGGCGCTGGCCTGCGACCTCGTCGATTGGGCAAGGGCCTGCGGTTTCCCGGTCGTGGCGGCCGGCCGCGGCCACAAATGGCTGCCGCACTACCGGGAATCGACGCCCGAAACGGTCTGGGATCACTGGGGACTCACCGCCGAGCAGGCCGCGCGCGGCGGCATGAATCCAAAAATGTTCAACGCGTTCCTCGACGGCTCCAAGCCGGCGATCGAATCTGCCGCGATCGCGAACGCAACCGGGCTGGCTGCGCCTTCGCAAGGCCTCGCATTCCCGCCGGGTTCGGTCGACGACATCCCGACGCTGATGCGCCCCCGTTCCGAGGGCGGCATTTTGGAAGCCAAGGGCCAGGTCGAAGTCGTGTCCTGCTTGACGACCGAAGGCAAACCGATCCCCAACGACATCCGCAAGGGTGTCTGGGTCTGTTTCGAAGGCGACAGCGATTACATCCGCAACTGCTTCCAGGAATACAGCGTCGTCACCGATCCAAGCGGGCGTTACATGAGCTCCTACAAGAAGTGGCATCTCATAGGTCTGGAGCTCGGAATTTCGGTGGCCTCGATCGCTCTGCGTAAGGAGGCGACAGGGTTCGCGACGACGTTTAACGCCGATGTTGCCGCAACCGCCAAGAAGAACCTGCGCGAGGGAGATCTGCTCGACGGGGAAGGCGGCTACACTGTCTTCGGAAAGCTGACGCCGGCCAGCACCTCGCTTGCGAAGGGCTATCTCCCGCTCGGGCTTGCACACAATGTGCGATTGACCAGGGCGGTCGCCAAGGACTCCTGCATCACCTGGGCCGATGTGGCGATTGACGAGACGCTGCCTGCCGTACGTGTCCGCCGGGAGCAGGAAGCGTTCTATTCATCGCCGGGAGCGCGCAGGGTAGGTCAAGCGAAGTCGCGCCGAGCGGGTTGCGCTACGCCCCCAACCGCTTGTTGAACATCTCGACGTTGACGAGCCCGCGGGCGTGGCGGCCCTCGCCGAGCTTGCGCGTGCCCTCGAACGCTTCGACCTCGAAGCGGATGACGCGACGCTCGACCGCGACCACCTTCGCGGTGGTCCGCACCGTGGCTCCCACGAGCGCGGCTGCGAGATGGCGGATGTCGACCTCGGTGCCAACCGTGACCCAGCCCGGCTGGAGCGCAGAGCGGATCGCATCGCCCGACGTCATCTCCATCTCCAGGATCATCATCGGGGTCGCATAGACCATGGGCATGCCGGGCACGAAATGCCCGACCGTGCGCTCCGCCGGGACCACCAGCGTGCGCTCTGCGCTCATGCCGATCGTGATGAAGTCGCGTGCGTCCATGGATGCTTGCTCGTCATTCCGGGCGCGCAAAGCGCGAACCCGGAATCCAGAGATTGCCGATCGAGATTCCCCAATGCGCGGTTGCGCATTGTCGTTCAGCCCTGACGGGCTGCCCCGGAATGACGCTGACGCGTCACTTCTTAGCGGCCGCCGCGCGCTCAACGAACGTCTTGCCGCCCTTCATCTTGTGGCGGAGCGGGGCTTCGTTGATCTGGATGACGACGGCATCGGCGTCGACGCCGAGATTCGTCACCAGTGCCTGGGTGATGTCGCGCATCATGCCGGCCTTCTGCTCGTCGGTGCGGCCTTCGGCCATGCTGATGGTGATCTCAGGCATTTTTCTCTCCCTTGCGGCCGGACGCCGGCCATTGACGGTCGTCATCAAACAAGACGCGGATGCCCGGGACAAGCCCGGGCATGACGGCTTGGCGGAATGGCTATCCCCAATTTACGTCATGGCGCGCCAGGACCTCGCGCACCCTGGCGACGAGATCGGCTTCGCTGCACGAGAACTGCGCGGGACGGGTCTCGCGCCATTCCTGGTTGGAGGCGATCGCGGCGGCAGCCTTCGCACCCTCGATCAGGTCCTTGACCTGCACTTCGCCGCGCGTCTTCTCATCCGAACCCTGGATGATGACGCAAGGTGAGTTGCGTCGGTCGGCATATTTGAGCTGGTTGCCCATGTTCTTGGGGTTGCCGAGATAGAGCTCGGCGCGGATGCCGGCGCTACGCAGGGATGCGACCATCCTCTGATAGTCGGCGACGCGGTCGCGGTCGAACACGGTAACGACGACGGGTCCGAATTCGGGCCGCGTGTCGAGCTTGCCGAGCAGCGTCAGCGCGGCCTGGAGCCGGGACACGCCGATCGAGAAACCGGTCGCCGGCACCGGCTCGCCGCGGAAGCGCGAGACGAGGCCGTCATAGCGGCCGCCACCACCGACCGAGCCGAAGCGCACGGGGCGGCCCTTCTCGTCCTTGGTCTCGAGCAGCAGTTCGACCTCGTAGACGGGGCCGGTGTAATATTCGAGGCCGCGCACGACGGATGGATCGATCTTGATGCGGTCAGCGCCGTACCCCGACGCGGTGACCAGCTTTGCAATCTCTTCCAGCTCGCTGACGCCGGCCTGACCGACCGCGCTCTTGGCGAGGTAGGTTTCTGCGGCGGCAATGGCATCTTTCCAATCGTCGCGGGGCCTGGTGATGGCGAGAACGACATCGGCCTCAGCTTCGCTGAGATTGGCGCCTTTGGTGAAGTCGCCCTTGCCTTCTTCGCCGCCGTCCCATCGTCCCGGACCGAGCAGCTTGCGCACTTCGTCTGCGGAAAACTTGTCGAGCTTGTCGATCGCGCGCAGCACGATGAGCCTTCGTCCGGCGTTCTCGTCACCGCCGAGGCCGATGGCTTCCAGAACACCGTCGAGCACTTTTCGATTGTTCACCTTCACGACATAGGAGCCGCGCGCAATGCCGAGCGCCTCCATCGTGTCCGCGGCCATCATGCAGATCTCGGCGTCAGCTGCCGGCGTCGCCGAGCCCACCGTGTCGGCATCGAACTGCATGAACTGGCGGAAGCGGCCGGGGCCGGGCTTTTCGTTGCGGAAGACATAGCCGACGCGATAGCTGCGATAGGGCAGGACCAGACCATCAGTGCCGTAGCGCTCGCCGACATAGCGCGCGAGCGGCGCGGTCAGATCGTAGCGCAGGCTGATCCATTGCTCGTCGTCGTCCTGGAACGAGAACACGCCCTCGTTCGGACGATCCTGGTCCGGCAGGAACTTGCCGAGCGCGTCGGTGTATTCCATCGCCGGCGTTTCCACGGGCTCGAACCCGTAGAGCTCGTAGACGGCGCGGATCTTCTCGACCATCTCGCGCGTCGCCCGGATCGCGGCGGGATCGCGATCCTCCAGCCCGCGCGGCAGGCGCGCCTTCAGTTTCTGGGGTTTTTTGGATTTCTCGGCCATGCGGGCGTTTACCAGCCGGGGCGCAAGGCGGCAACCGGCCTATCCGCCGAACTCGTCATGGCCGGGCTTGGCCCGGCCATCCACGTACCGGGCCAACGGCAGCAAAGACGTGGAAGCCCGGGCATAGCGGAGTGTGCGACAAAGGGTTGAGCCGCCTACGGCTGCTCCATCCGCGCCCGGATGGCATCCGCATCCGCCTTCGGCAGTGACTTCAGGGTCGGCTTGATGGTTTCGCCGCCGACGATCTTGCCGTTGCGCGTGAACATCCAGTCCGAGATGTCAGCCTCGCCGAACGCGACTTTGTCCCCGGCCCGCTTGCCCGCCAGGTCGCGGGGCTCGTTGGCCAAGAGTCCGCTAAAAGTCCCATCGGGTTGCTTCTTCACGTCGCCAACCCAAATGTGCTCGCCGCCCTTGCGGGTCGAGAAGCGGACCTTCAGGGCGTGTCCGGCTTCCGACGGCTTTGGCGATCCATAAGAGCTCCAGAAGGTCGACAGCGTAGCGCGGCCCCGCTCGATCGCCGCATTCATCTCCGCATCGGCGGTCGGCACTGTCACGATCGGCGAGCGGTCTTGCGCGACAACCTCGTGCGTGGGGCCGATGGTCAGGATGCCAATGACGCAGACGCCGGTGATCGCGGCGAGAACGACCCATTTCATGGGTTGGGAGAGCTTTGCGGCCATGATCGCGATGTCCTGATGTCTGATGTGTCCAGACTTTGTCGCATGTCGGCAACGGCACGTTCAGTGCGCAAAAAACCACAAGCGATGCGCGTTTCCCCTTGGCGGAAGAGGGAAACGCGTTGCTCCCGATCAAAGCACCTTGCGGATCCAGTTGTGCGGATCGTTGGTGCGGCCGTACTGGATGTCGACAAGCTGCTTGCGCAGGCCCATGGCGACGGGGCCGGCGGCGCCGCCGCCGATCTCGAAATCGCCGCTGACCGAACGCACCTTGCCGATCGGCGAGATCACGGCCGCGGTGCCGCAGGCGAAAGCTTCCTTGAGCTTGCCGGAGGCGGCATCCTTGCGCCACTGGTCGAGCGTATACGGCTCCTCGCGCACGGTCTTTCCGGCATCGCGGGCGAGCGCGATGATGGAGTCGCGGGTGATGCCGGGCAGGATGGTGCCGAGCGGCGGCGTCGAGAGCGAGCCGTCATCGAACACGAAGAACACGTTCATGCCGCCGAGCTCCTCGATGTAGCGGCGCTCGACCGCGTCGAGGAAGACGACCTGGTCGCAGCCATGCTGGATCGCTTCGGCCTGCGCACGCAGGCTCGCGGCATAATTGCCGCCGCATTTGACGGCGCCGGTGCCGCCGATTGCGGCGCGCGTGTAGTTCTCCGAGACCCAGATCGAGACCGGCGCAGGCCCGCCCTTGAAATAGGAGCCCACCGGCGAGGCGATGACTGCGAAGATGTATTCGGAGGACGGCTTGACGCCGAGGAAGGTCTCGCTCGCGATCATGAAGGGACGCAGGTAGAGGCTGCCCTCGCCGCCCGGCATCCAGGCGCGGTCGATGCGCACGACCTGCTCCACCGCCTCGATGAAGACGTCTTCGGGGAGCTGGGCCATCGCCATGCGATCCGCCGAGTCCTTGAAGCGTCGTGCATTGGCGTCGGGGCGGAACAGGTTCACGCCGCCGTCGTCGCGCTTGTAGGCCTTGAGACCTTCGAAGATTTCCTGCGCGTAGTGCAGCACCGCGCCGGCCGGATCGAGCTGGAAGTTGGCGCGGGCCTCGATCTTCGCCTCGTACCAGCCGCCCTTGGCCTGGTTGTAGCGGACGATCGCCATGTGGTCGGTGAAGACCCGCCCGAAGCCGGGATCCACCAGCTTGGCGACGCGGTCCTTCTCCGGCGTCGGATTGGATGCGGGCTGGATGTCGAATGTCATGGTCATGTCCTTGGCTCCCGCTGCCGGTATCGGCGCTGTTCTGGCGCCGGCCCGCCCTGTTTCGGACCGGCTGGCTTCATTAGGTGTCTGGCCGGACAACCGCCAGCCTTGTTACGGCCGGTTTCCCGTGGCCAGCATGTCGCCGAGGACATGCTTTTGCGGAAGGCGGAAGTCCAGTATGTTTTGCCGAAATGCCGCTCGACAATCGCACGGTAGACCTGCTCCGGCCGTCGTCGCCTGTCCGGCTCCTTCCGCCGTCCCTGCTTCGACGCCGCCCGCCGCGAAACGATCTAAAATTTCGTGCGGGCTGATCGTTTTGTAACATTGAACCCAAGATACGTCAATATGCCTGACATAAATTTCGCAAGCTCCTCACAAGACGCCGCCGAGCCCCGGCCGGCCGCAGGCGATGGAGGCAATTTGCGCTGGGATATCATCGAGCTGCTGTTCTTCGCCTATCGCGATTTCGTCGGCGATCCCGACCAGGAGCTGGAGGCATTCGGCTTCGGCCGGGCCCATCATCGGGTCATGCACTTCGTCTACCGCTATCCCGGGCTCAAGGTCGCCGACCTCCTCGACGTTCTGCGCATCACCAAACAGTCGCTCGGCCGCGTGCTCAAGCAGCTCCTGGACGAGGGCTACATCGTGCAGAAGACCGGCGACAATGACCGCCGCCAGCGCCTGCTCTATGCGACGCCGAAGGGCGAGACGCTGGTGCAGAAGCTCGCCGGCCTCCAGACCACGCGGATCACCAAGGCGCTCGCTGAATTGGCGCCGCAGGATGCCGAGACCGTCAAGCGCTTCCTGCGCGCGATGATCGACCGCGACGATCCGGACAAGGTGCTCGAGACGATCTTCGCTTCCGTCAACAAGGACGCCAAGGAGTGAACGTGCCGCTCGCTGCCACTCTTGCCCGCCCGCCGGCACGTCCGGCCGACGACGCCCCGCACCTCTTGCTGGTCGATGACGACCGCCGCATCCGCGATCTGCTCTCGCGCTTCCTCGCCAGCGAAGGCTATCGCGTCTCGACCGCCGCCAGCGCCAGCGATGCGCGCGCCAAGCTGATGGGCTTGCACTTCGATCTCCTGATCCTCGACGTCATGATGCCCGGCGAGACCGGCTTCGACCTCGCCCGTTTCATTCGCACTTCGTCCTCGGTGCCGATCGTGATGCTGACGGCCCGGCACGAGGCGGAAGCGCGCATCGAGGGCCTTCAGATCGGCGCCGACGACTACGTCGCAAAACCGTTCGAGCCGCGCGAGCTCGCGCTGCGCATCAACAACATCCTCAAACGCGCCGCGCCGCCGCCGCAGGCGGCCACCGTGGACAAGATCGCGTTCGGCCCCTACGTCTACCATCTCGATCGCGGCGAGCTACGCCAGGGCGAGGAGGTCATTCACCTCACCGATCGCGAGCGCGAGATGCTGCGCATCCTGTCGGAGACGCCGGGCGAGACCGTGCCGCGCAGCGCGCTGACCGGCAACGGCAGCGTCAACGAGCGCGCTGTCGACGTGCAGATCAACCGCCTCCGGCGCAAGATCGAGACCGATCCCGCCAACCCCCTATTCCTCCAGGCAGTACGCGGCATCGGCTACCGGCTGGTGGCCTCGCCCTAAACCGCAATGAAGCGCGACCGATGAGCACGATCGATTCCGGCCTGACGCTTCTGAAGAGCGCCGCCGGCCGCGTCTCCGCCGCCAATGGCTGGATGGGCAATGCGTTCAAGGGCTGGATGCCGACCGGCCTCTATGCCCGCGCGCTGCTGATCATGATCGTGCCGATGGTGATCCTGCAATCGGTCGTCGCCTTCGTGTTCATGGAGCGGCACTGGAACACGGTCACCCGCCGCCTGTCGGCCGCTGTCGTGCAGGACATCGCCGCGTTGATCGACGTCTACAAGGGCTATCCGCAGGACAAAGACCGCGACCAGATCCGCCGCATCGCGCAGCAGCGGCTCGGCCTCGTCGTCGATTTTCTTCCCGCCGGCGACATGCCGCCGCCGGGACCGAAACCGTTCTTCTCGCTGCTCGACCAGACGCTGTCGGTGCAGCTCGGCCGCCAGATCGGCCGCTCATTCTGGATCGATACGGTCGGCCGCTCCAACCTGGTCGAGATCCGCATCCAGCTCGACGACGCCGTGATGCGCGTGTTCGCGCAGCGCAGCGCCGCCTACGCCTCGAACTCGGAGATCTTCCTCTTCTGGATGGTCGGCACGTCCTCGATCCTGCTGATCGTCGCCGTGCTGTTCCTGCGCAACCAGATCAAGCCGATCCTTCGGCTCGCGGATGCCGCCGAGAGTTTTGGCAAGGGCCGCGAGGCGCCGAACTTCCGCCCACGAGGCGCGCGCGAGGTGCGGCGCGCCTCGGTCGCGTTCCTCGAAATGAAATCGCGCATCGAGCGCACGATGGAGCAACGCACCGCGATGCTCGCCGGCGTCAGCCATGATCTGCGCACCATCCTGACCCGCTTCAAGCTCGAGCTGGCGCTGATCGGCGACAGCCCCGAGCTCGAGGGCATGCGCAAGGACGTCGACGAGATGTCGATGATGCTGGAGGACTACCTTGCCTTTGCCCGCGGCGATTCCGGCGAGCAGTCGCAGCCGACCGACATGGCGCAAGCTCTCGAAGAATTGCGCAGCGACGCCGAACGTCACGGCCATACCGCGACCGTGGCGTTCCACGGCTTGCCGGTGGTGACGGTGAAGCCGGCTTCGTTCAAGCGCTGCCTCGCCAACCTCGTCACCAACGCCGCGCGCTACGGCAAGGCCATCGCCATCACCGGCCAGCGCGATCACCGTTATCTCACCGTCACGGTCGACGACGACGGCCCGGGCATCCCGGCGCATTTGCGCGAGGAAGTGTTCAAGCCGTTCCTGCGGCTGGACAATGCCCGCAACCAGGACGAAGGCGGCACCGGCCTTGGCCTCGCGATCGCCCGCGACATCGCCCGCTCGCATGGCGGCGACATCACGCTCGGCGACAGCCCGATGGGTGGACTGAGGGCGAGTGTGCGGATTCCGGTGTAGGCGCCGTGGCCTTTATTTCGGCAGCAACGCCTTCAGCTTGTCCATGTCGCGCATGTTCATCTTGAAGCCGCCGGGCATCACGATGTCGCCGGGCTTCTGGTCCGGCTTGCAGGCCCCGAGCCATTTGGCCTGCAGCGTCATGGTGCTGTCGCGCCCCGCAGCACCGGCGACGCCGCCCTTGGCGTGCGAAGTGGTCTTCACCGTGTAGGCCGAATTGAAGTCGCCAGTGATCTCGGCATGCGAGGTCGTGTTGACGCCGGCGGCGCTGCACTCGGAATCGCTGACATAACCGGTCGCGGTCTTCTTGATCTCCTGCTTGGCGCAGATCTGCTTGGCCATCGGGGAGACGTTGTTGCTCATCTCCTTGTCGACGGTCTCGTCGGTGCAATGCTGCATGGTCATCTCGGGCATGGGCGAGCCTGATGTGACCAGTTTCATTTCCCAAAGGCCGGGCTTGCGCACGGGCAGATCGTCGGCGCTGGCGCTGCCTGCCGACAACACGAGACAAGCGGCCGAGCCGAGCAAAGCGAGTTTGCGCGTCATGGGGAAGCTCCCGGCTTGAGAGATTGTGGCGTTACGACGGCTCGTCAGTACAGCGTGCGGATCGGCCGTTCCGCGGCGCCATAGGGCACCCAGCGGCAGGAGAACGAGATGTAGCCGCCCTCATAGGCCTGCACGCCCAAGAATTTCACGACCTTGCCGTAGCGCGCGCAGTGATCGACCGCGACCTGCCGCGCATCGACCTGGGTCGCCATGGAATAAGCGATGATGCCGCCGGTATCGTTGCCCTTGAACGGCGGCACGTAATCGGCGCGCGCCGACTGGCTCGCCGTCAGACCCGAGACAACCAGGCTGGCGAGAAGACCCGCGGCCGCAATGATTCGCATTACCGTCACTCCAATTGGCTGGTCCGCAGTTTACGGTGCCGTGATCGCCATGAAAAGAACTGAAGGCCCGTCAGCGGGGGCGTTGCGGTCAACTCCTGGCGAAGTGTTGCCGCGCTGCACTTGACCTCACCCAACCTTCGCGGCACCGTCCGGCTTCCGCAAGACTTCAACCGTCCGGACTGACCATGCGCGCCCCCTCCCTGAAACCGCTCCGCTTTGCCGCTCTGCTCGGCCTCATGTTCGGGGCGCTGTCGCTCGGCGAGGCCAGGGCTGCCAATCCGCTGGAGCTGAATTTCTGGCTCAGCGGACCGCGCTACGACGGCGCCGTCGTCGATTGCGACCGGGCGCTCCCGACGATCGCCACCCAGTTCTGGGAGAAGGAAAGCACGTTCTGGAATTCCTCGCTGAAGATCACCGGCTTCTCTGCCGTCCGCGAGGTCGCGTTCCGCCCCTGGCAGTCAGACAACATTCCGCGCCGCTATTGCACCGGCGAGGCCATGCTCAACGACGGCAAGATGCGCAAGGTGCACTTCTCGATCATCGAGGATGGCGGTTTTGCCGGCTACGGCAATGGCGTCGAATGGTGCGTCGTCGGCGTCGACCGCAACTGGGCCTACAATCCGGCCTGCCGGGCCGCAAAGCCCTGATTTGGGTCGATCCAGCCGCTAAACGGCGGCTGTCACAATTTTGTTCTTGAAATGTTCCTATCGCCTGCTAGGCTTCCCCGCACAGTCTAGTTGAGGGGCGTTGCCATGTTTCATTCCAGATTGCATTCGTTCTCCCGCCTGGTGATCTCGCTGTCTTTGTCGCTGGTCGTTGCCGCGGGCCTCGCCGCGTTCGCCGGAGACGCAAGGGCCCAGGACAAGCGGCAGAACGCGCCGGGCGAGTTCGATTTCTATGTGCTGGCGCTGTCATGGTCGCCCTCCTTCTGCGAGGAAACTGCCGAGCGCGGCGGCCGCTCGCACATGCAGTGCGGCGGACGCCCTTACGCCTTCGTGGTGCACGGGCTGTGGCCGCAATATGAGAACGGCTTCCCCGAATATTGCCAGCGGCCAGCGCCGCGGCTGAACCGCAACATCGTCTCCTCTATGCTCGACCTGATGCCGGCGCCGGGCCTGATCTTCAACGAATGGGACAAGCACGGCACCTGCTCCGGGCTCGAGGGCCGCAGCTATTTCGAGACGATCCGCAAGGCCCGCGCCGCGATCAAGATTCCGGCTGAATATCTCGACTTGTCGCAAGCCAAGACGGTGGCGCCGGCGGAGGTCGAGGAGGCCTTCGTCAAGGCCAATCCCGGCCTGAGCAATGCCGCCGTCTCGGTCACCTGCAACCGGACACGGCTGTCCGAGGTCCGCATCTGCCTCAACAAGGACCTGCAATTCCGCGCCTGCGACGAACTCGAGCGCCGCGCCTGCCGCCGCGATCAGGTGACGATGCCGCCGATCCGCGGTGGGTAGTTTTGCACACCTAGCGCCGCACCGTCATGGCCGGGCTTGTCCCGGCCATCCACGTTTCACAACTCGGCGCGAAGGACGTGGATGCACGGGACAAGCCCGGGCATGACGAGTAGAAGATGCTGCGCATTCTCTTTTGTGAGCCGCAGATCTTCCCATGAACTACCGCCACGCCTTCCACGCCGGCAGCTTCACCGATGTCATCAAGCACATCGTGTTGGCGCGCATCCTCACTTATTTGCAGGACAAGCCGGCGGCGTTCCGCGTCATCGACACCCATGCCGGCGCCGGCCTCTACGACCTCGACAGCGACGAGGCGCGCCGCGGCGGCGAGTGGCTGACGGGCATTGCACGGCTGATGCAGGCGCGGCTGTCGAACGAGACCGCGGCGCTGACCAAGCCCTATCTCGGCATCGTCCGCGCCTTCAATCCCAAGGGCGAGCTCAGGGCTTATCCGGGCTCGCCGCTGATCGCGCGCGGCCTGCTCCGGCCGCAGGACCGTCTGGTCGCCTGCGAGCTCGAGCCCAAAGCTCGCAAGGCGCTGATCGACGTGCTGCGCCGCGACGAGCAGGCCCGCGTGGTCGACCTCGACGGCTGGATGGCGCTGCCGGCCTTCGTGCCGCCGAAGGAGCGGCGCGGCCTCGTACTGATCGACCCGCCGTTCGAGGCCAAGGACGAGTTCGAGCGGCTCGGCGAGGCCTTCGCGGCGGCCTTCGCGAAATGGCCGACCGGTATCTACGTAATCTGGTATCCCGCCAAGAACCGCCGCGCCACCGACACGCTGGTGCAAACCGTGGCGCGGCTCGCAGCCGCAGCAAAGCCACCCGGAAAATGCCTGCGCCTTGAATTCAGCGTCGCACCGCAGGCAGACAGCACCGCCCTCACCTCCACGGGCCTTCTGATCGTCAACCCGCCCTACACGCTGCACGGCGAGCTCAAGACGATCCTGCCCGAACTCGAAATGCCGCTCGGCCAGGGCGGCGCTGCCAGATTCCGATTGGAGGTGCCCAAGCCTTGAAGCGAAAGCCTTGAAGCCAAAGCCGTAACACTCCGGCATTCTTGGGAAAAATATGTAGGAGCGGTAGTCAATCTGCAGCGAACCGTATTATGCTGTTTCCGTGACTGGCTTTACGTTCCGCTTCCGCGAATGGTTGCGGCGGAGTGAAGGCCTAAGAAAGATCCGGCCGGACCGATGCGGTCCGCCCAAGGATGGCCAGCTCTCCCGGGCTTCGTAAGGCCCGGTCATGTCGCGACGTGAGTCTGCGTCGCGACGGAGGAGCAATGAGGGGGAGTTTCCCGATGGCCATGACGGGAACGGTCAAGTTTTTCAACGGCGAGCGCGGCTACGGTTTCATCAAGCCGGACGACGGTGGTCGTGACGTCTTCGTACATATTACAGCTGTTGAGCGGGCGGGACTGAAGGATCTTGCCGAAGGACAGCGCATTACATTCGAAGTCGAACCGGACAAGAAGGGCAAGGGACCCAAAGCGGTCAACCTGGTGATCCTGTCCTAGCCTGGCGCAAAAAATCCCGGCCGCGAGCGGCCGGGAGTCTGGTCCGGTATTTTCTTCTTCAGCTATCAGAAGCGATAGTTCACGCCTGCGCGGACGACGCTGGCGCTATAGCCGTTCGACACGCCCGTAATTGCGAACTGGCTGGTCGAGAGATCGAAGTAAAGATATTCGAGCTTTGCGCTCCAGTTCGACGTCAGGCCGACTTCCGCACCGGCACCGATGGTCCAGCCCACGGTGGTGTGCGACTCCGTCCAGCCGAAGGTCTGCGCACGCAGCTCGCCGAAGGCGAGGCCCGCGGTGCCGTAGAACAGCACGTTGTTGAAGGAATAGCCGGCGCGGCCGCGCAGAGTGCCGAACCACGGATTGGAGAACTTCCACGGCGCGAAGGTATCGTCGGCACCCGCGGCCTGGATGTCGCCCTCGACGCCGAACACGAACGGGCCGTTCTGGAAGTTGTAACCGGCCTGCACGCCGCCGACGAAGCCGGACGGCTTCACCGGACTGTTGCTGACGGACCCCCACTCGTAGCCGATGTTGCCGCCGAGATAAGGACCGGCCCAGCTATATGCGTTGAGCGGTTGATTGACGGTATAGGGCGCACGCTGCCCATAGAGATCGGCGGCCCCTGCCGAAGCTGTCCAGCCGGCTGCAACCAACGCGGCTGCGCCCACAACGAGCCTCTTCATCACACACTCCAACGCAACTGCCGTCCCCGCGATGCCCGCGCCGCGCCGCCGCGCGAGGCCAGACCGCATAGTTACGGAACCACCACTTTTTCGCGTAAGATTTATCGAGAGTTTTAAGTTAAAGGGCTGTTAAGCGGGGTTACCGCGCTGTTAACAGGCTTAAGCAAGCGTTACCGGGAACTGCGCCGCCATCCTGTGCGTGCGCCACGGCCGGAACTTCAAATCGGCACCCCCAGCGCCTAAATTCGCACTATGATTCACGATTCCCCTGACAATCCGGACGATGCAGGCGTGCGCAAGCCCGTGCGCGCCACGGCATCAGACGTCCCGGCCGATGCCCCCCCGGACTTCGACCCCGCCACCTCCGGCGACGACGAGGACGATGCGCGGCTGCCCGACATTCTGGAAGAGAGCGGCGCGGTCGGCGAGGGCCCGCTGGCGACCGGTCACGAGGCGATCGAGCGCGCGGTCAGGCTCGCGCCCACCTCGCCCGGCGTCTATCGCATGCTCAATGCGAATGCCGACGTGCTCTATGTCGGCAAGGCCAAGAACGTCAAAAAGCGGCTGTCCAACTACGCGCGCCAGAGTGCGCCGCAGCCGGCGCGCATCCTGCGCATGATCGCCGCCACGATGACCGTGGAGATCGTCTCGACCAACACCGAGACGGAAGCCCTGCTGCTGGAAGCCAATCTCATCAAGCAGCTGCGGCCGCGCTTCAACGTGCAGCTGCGCGACGACAAGTCGTTTCCCTACATCCTGATCACCGGCGACCATTGGGCGCCGCAGATCCTCAAGCACCGTGGCGCGCAGACCCGGCCCGGCCGCTATTTCGGCCCGTTCGCCTCGGCTGGCGCGGTGAACCGGACCATCACGGCACTTCAGCGCGCGTTCCTGATCCGCTCCTGCACCGATTCCTTCTTCGAGAGCCGCACCCGGCCGTGCCTGCTCCACCAGATCCGCCGCTGCGCCGGCCCCTGCACCCGCGAGATCGATTTCGGCGGCTATACGACGCTGGTACGCGAGGCGACCGACTTCCTGTCCGGCAAGAGCCATGCGGTGAAGCAGGAGCTGGCCGGCGAGATGGAGAAGGCTTCCGGCGAGCTCGAGTTCGAGCGTGCCGCGCTCTACCGCGACCGCCTCGCCGCGCTGTCGGCGATCCAATCGCAGCAGGGCATCAATCCGCGTACGGTCGAGGAAGCCGACGTGTTCGCCATCCACCAGGAGGGCGGCTTCTCCTGCGTCGAGGTGTTCTTCTTCCGCACGGGACAAAACTGGGGCAACCGCGCCTATTTTCCGCGGGCGGAGAAGACTTACACGCCGGAGGAAGTGCTGGGGTCCTTCCTCGCCCAGTTCTATGACGACAAGCCGCCGCCGAAGAACATCCTGCTCTCGCACGAGATCGAGGAATGCGAGCTGCTCGCCAATGCGCTCGCGATCAAGGCCGGCCACAAGGTCGAGGTCGCCGCGCCCAAGCGCGGCGAGAAGAAGGAGCTCGTTACGCACGCGCTGACCAATGCGCGCGAGGCGCTGGGCCGCAAGCTCGCCGACACCGCGACGCAGAGCCGCCTGCTGGAGGCCATCGCCGCGACGCTGAACCTGCCCCATGCGCCCAAGCGCATCGAGGTCTACGACAACAGCCACATCCAGGGCACCAACGCGGTCGGTGCCATGATCGTCGCCGGTCCCGACGGTTTCGTGAAGAACCAGTACCGCAAGTTCAACATCAGGTCGGAAGGGATTACGCCCGGCGACGACTTCGCCATGATGCGCGAGGTGCTGGAGCGCCGCTTCAAGCGCCTCATCAATCCGCCCGAGGAAGGCACGGCCAAGGCCAAGGACGACGATTTCCCGCAATGGCCCGACCTCGTCATCATCGACGGCGGCCGCGGCCAGCTCAACGCCGTGCGCGAGATCTTCGCCAATCTCGGGCTGACCCAGGTGTCGCTGATGTCAGTGGCCAAGGGCCCGGACCGGGATGCCGGCCGCGAGACCCTGTTCATGCCGGAGCGCGAGGCGATCAAGCTGGAGCCGCGCGATCCCGTGCTCTATTTCATCCAGCGGCTGCGCGACGAGGCCCACCGCTTCGTCATCGGCTCGCACCGCAAGCTGCGCAAGAAGGACATCCGCGAGGCCGGTTTGCAGGAGATTCCGGGCATCGGCCCGTCACGCAAACGTGCCTTGCTGCATCATTTCGGAACCCTGAAGGAGATCGAACGGGCCTCGATCGCCGATCTCGGCAAGGTTCCGGGGGTGAGCGCCGAGAGCGCGCGCAGGATTTTCGAATATTTTCATCCCCGGCCGGGATGAATTAAAGGGGGACCGCAGTCATATGATCGTCGTGTCCGCACCTCATTTGGGGCGCGGGACGGTTGACGTTCAGGCAGCAGCGGTATTGGTAGGACGGATGAACATCGCCACCACACGAGGGACGACCAGCCGCGCGATGTCCCTCCCCAACATCCTGACCTATGGCCGGATCGCCGCGATCCCGGTCGTGGTCGGATGCATCTATGCGCAGTCGATTCTGGATCAGCCGCTCTGGCTGCGCTGGGTGGCGGTGGCCATCTTCATCGGCGCCGCGGTGACCGATTACCTTGACGGCTATTATGCGCGGATCTGGAATCAGCAATCGGCGTTCGGCCGAATGCTCGACCCGATCGCCGACAAGCTGCTGGTCGCATCGTGCCTATTGATGCTGGCCGCGGACGGCATCATCCATGGCTGGTCGCTGTGGGCTGCCATTGTGATCCTGTGCCGCGAGATCCTGGTTTCGGGCCTGCGCGAATATCTCGCCGCACTCCGCGTCAGCGTGCCCGTGACCAAGCTCGCCAAGTGGAAGACCACGGTCCAGCTCGTCGCGATCGGCTTCCTGCTCGCCGGCCCGGCCGGCGATGAGGTCGTGCCGGTGGTCTCGATGATCGGGCTGGCGCTGCTGTGGGCTTCGGCGATCCTCACCATGTACACCGGCTACGACTATTTCCGCGCCGGCATCCATCACCTCATCAAGGAGGACGAGGGATGAAGGTGAAATATTTCGCCTGGGTGCGCGAGCGCGTCGGCAAGGCCGAGGAGACCATCGAGCCGCCCGCGAGCGTGCGCACCGTCGAGGAGCTGATCGCCTGGCTGTCCGGCCAGAGCGAGGCCTATGCCTACGCCTTCGAGAAGCCGAAAGTGATCCGCACCGCGATCGACCACGCCCATGTCAAGCCGGACACCGCGATCGCGGGCGCCCGCGAGATCGCATTCTTCCCGCCGATGACCGGCGGCTAGGCCATGACCTCCCCTGCCACCGCCTGCCCCGTCACCATCCGCATCCAAGAGGACGATTTCGACATCGCCCACGAGATCGCGATCCTGACCAGGAGCCGGACCGACATCGGCGCAGTCGTGAGCTTCTCCGGCATCTGCCGGGCCGACGAGGACAGCGCAAAAATTTCGGCGCTCACCCTCGAGCATTATCCCGGCATGGCGGAAGAAGAGATCGGGCGCCATGTCAGTGAAGCGACCGCGCGCTGGCCGCTGAACGGCGTCACCGTGATTCACCGCGTCGGCCGCTTCATGCCCGGACAGAACATCGTGCTGGTGCTGACCGCCTCGCAGCATCGCCAGGCCGCGTTCCAGGCCGCCGAGTTCCTGATGGATTACCTCAAGACCAGCGCGCCGTTCTGGAAGAAGGAAGAGAGCGAAGCCGGCACCGGCTGGGTCGAAGCCCAGACGCGCGACGACGAAGCCGCCGCACGCTGGACGAAATCCTGATGGCCAAAGCATCGAAAAAGACCGCGCGCGGGCGCGCGGCGCCAAAACCTGCCAAGGTCGGTCCGGGCGAGCTCCTCACGCTGCTCGATTTCGTCCGCTATGGGGTGAGCCGCTTCGTCGAAGCTGAGCTCGCCTTTGCCCATGGTACGACCGATCCGGTCGCCGAAGCTGCCTTCCTGGTGAGCGAGGCGCTGCATCTCAATCCCGAGCAGTTCGAGACTTTTGCCGGCGCGCGCGTTACGGTCGCCGAAGGCAAGTCCATTCTCGATCTCATCCATCAGCGCGTCACCACACGCAAACCGGCCGCCTATCTCGTCAACAAGATCTACATGCGCGGCCTGCCCTTCTATGTCGACGAGCGCGTCATCGTTCCGCGCTCCTTCATCGGCGAGCTCATGGACTCGCATTTCGGCGGTGAAGAAGGCGCCGGCGCGCTGATCGACGATCCCACGGGGGTCGAGCGCGTGCTCGATCTCTGCACGGGATCGGGATGCCTCGCCATTCTCGCCGCGCATCATTTCCCGAACGCCGCCGTCGATGCCGTCGACATCTCCAAGGGCGCGATCGAGGTCGCTACGCGAAATGTCGGCGACTACGGGCTCGAGCACCGGATCAGCCTGTACCGCGGCGACCTGTTCGCGCCGCTCGGCGACAACAGGTATGACCTGATCATCACCAATCCGCCCTACGTCGATGCCGAAGGCATGGCGGCGCTGCCGCCCGAATGCCGGGCCGAGCCTAAGCTCGCCTTCGACGGTGGCGCCGACGGCCTTGACGTGGTGCGCCGGATCCTGCGCGAGGCGCCCGATCACCTCACGCCCGGTGGCGGGCTGATCTGCGAGATCGGCCGCGGCCGTGACCTGGTCGACGAGGCCTTCCCGGAACTGCCGCTGCTCTGGCTGGACACGGAGGACTCCGAGGGCGAGGTGTTCTGGATCGCAGCCGCCGATCTCGGCTGATCGTCACGACAGGCGCGCTGCTTCGGAACAAGTCAAATATCGCCACGTTCATCTTCCGACGAATTTCTAGACGTCGGAGGATGACCGCATGCTCGCGCCATCGGGCGAATTGCTGCGCGCCGGCATGGCGCTCAAGCTCAACCATCTCAAGCGCGCCGCGCAATCCTACATGCGTGACCGCACCAGCCAGGCGACGGGACGGGCGACGTCCTACGCTATAGCGGCAGGCCTGTTCGCCGTGGCCGGACTGTTCGCGGTTGCGACCTTCTTCGTCGGCCTGATGGCGCTGTACCGCTGGGTGGCCATCACCTACGGGCAATTCTGGGGTTTTGGCGCCGTCGCCGCCGTGCTGCTGGTGCTGGCCGGAATCTGCGTTGGCGTCGCCATGGCCATGATGAAGCGGCCTACCAAGCCGATCGTGCCGCTTGCGAGCCGCATGCGCGTAGCGATCGCGAGCCCACGGATTCCGCGCGGAACGGTCAAGCAGGCGGTGAAGGAGGTCGCGACGACGATCCCCCTGGCCCCGTTTGCACCGGGCGAACGCGCCCACGGCAGACACGCCGGATCGATTCGCACCAACCGGCCCGTGCAGCTTGGCCTGATGCTCGCTGCGATTGGCCTTGCGGGGTTCACGGCGGCGCGCCGCAGGCGTCACGGTCAAAGATTGGACGCCTGAATGCTGGTGCGGCGCTCCGAACAGATCGACTCCTGGCTGCTGGTGGCGGCAACAGCCGTCTTCGTGCTGAGCGCGGAGCGCTACTTTCAGAACTCCGGCCTGGTCCCGCCTGGACCTCCTCAAGAAAATCGCAAAGGCGAGGCGAATTCACCGGAAACGCATCCGGCGGGCGCAGCCGTGGAGCCCGGCCGCGGCCGTCACGCGAAGAGTCCGTTCACGATCCCCTGGGCGGGCTGGAAGGATATTTTCTGGCGCACCTATCAGCGCATCGACGAGGATCGCCTGCTGGCGACCGCCGGCGGCGTCGTCTTCTTCGGCCTGCTCGCGATCTTCCCCGCCGTCACCGCGCTCGTCTCGTCCTATGCCCTGTTCGCCGATCCCTCGACGATCAGCTCAAATCTCCACACGCTTGCGACGATGCTGCCCGAGGGATCGTTCCAGATCGTCGAGGACCAGGTCGCGCGCGTGCTGTCGAACGCCAATACCACGCTCGGCATCACCTTCCTGTTCGGCCTTCTGCTGGCCATCTGGAGTGCCAATGCCGGCGTCAAGGCGATCTTCGACGCCCTCAACGTCGCCTATGAGGAGCGCGAGAAGCGCAGCTTCATCAAGCTCAACATGGTGTCGCTGGCCTTCACGGTCGGGGGCATCGTAGCGCTGCTGCTGATGGTAGGGGCCGTGGTCGCCTTCCCGCTCGCGCTCAATCATCTCGGCATGGCGCCCGAAAGCAAGCTGATCGTCGCGCTGGCGCGATGGCCGGTCCTGTTCCTCATCCTGCTCGTGGCGCTTGCAATCCTCTATCGCTTCGCACCCAGTCGCGATGCGCCGCGCTGGCAATGGCTGAGCCTCGGCGCCGTCACGGCCGCCATCCTCTGGATCGCCGGCTCGGCGCTCCTGTCCTGGTATCTCTCGGAATTCGCCAATTACAACGCGACCTATGGCTCGCTCGGCGCGGCGATCGGCCTGATGACCTGGATGTGGATGTCGGCCATCGTGATCATGTTCGGGGCCGAGCTGAACTCGGAGATCGAGCGGCAGACCCTGCGCGACACGACCACCGGGCAGCCGAAGCCGCTCGGCACCCGCCAGGCCGTCTCGGCCGATACGGTCGGCGCCGCCGCGCCGGCCTGAAGGACGGTCAGGCCGAGTTCGTCCGGCCTGACCGAGTGGCATCTCAGCGTTTGGTGATGATGGCTTCCAGATACTCGCTGTGCACGACGATCGTCCCGTCGTCGGCATGGTTGAACTCGCCGAGCAGCGCCAGGAGATCGCGCTTCAGCGCCGCCTGGCCAATCTCGTCGAGGGCGGCAAACGCCTTCAGCGTCGGACCGTAGAACGTCTTGAAAACGTCGAGCCAGTGGTCCGGCGAGCGATAGCGGAACACGAACATGCGCTGCTCGGCCGTGATCTCCGAAGCCTTGTTTCCGAACATCTCGTCAAGCCGCGCCTTGGTGCCCCACAGAGCCGGTGACTTTACCCCGGCCGGCGGCGGCAGATGCTTGCCGATTGTCTTGAACAGCTGACCGATGAAACCCTGGAGCGTCCAGTTGGCGAGGCCGATCTTGCCGCCGGACCTGCAGACGCGCGCGAGCTCGGACGCCGCCTTGTCCTGATCCGGCGTGAACATCACGCCGAAGGTCGAGAGCACGACATCGTAGCTGGCGTCGGTAAACGGCAGCGCTTCGGCATCCGCCTCGCGGAACTCGACCGTGAGATGTTCGGCCGCTGCGCGCTCGCGCCCCCGCGCCAGCAGTGCCGGCACGAAGTCGGTCGACGTGACGTCACACCAGCGCCGGGCGGCGGCCAGCGTCGCATTGCCGTTGCCGGCGGCGACGTCCAGCACCTTGCTGCCGGCGCGGATGTCAACGGCCTCACAGAGCTGCTCGCCGACGATCTGCAAGGTGGTTCCGACCACGGCATAGTCGCCCGACGACCAGGCGCCGTGCTGGCGCTGCTTGACGGCGGTGAGGTCGGGCTGGGGAACGGTCGGCTTGAGTGCGGCGGCTGTCGACATGGGTCATCTCCTGGGGTTGGAAACGCAGGAACGATACGGCGCAGGCGGCTCGCTGGCCTTGAGAGCGGCGTTATTTTACGCTGAGAGCACCTTGATTTCCGACCGGAGCCAGGGGCGCGTGACGTTTCAGGTCGAGGATTTCCATACTCGACCCGTTCGCGGCGAATGCGCCCACGCGGGCACCCTTGTCGCGCTCGAGGCCCGCTATCCCCTCGAATCAACAATGATGGTAAGGTCATGGGGCTTGGGGGAACATGAGACATGACGGGTCGGACGGCGGCCCGTGTTTTCCCGGGTGAGACAGTCAGATCTTGAGGCGTAACGCGCGGCATGATTCGCATTTCGACGATCTTCATCGCCATCTGCATGGTTCTGGTCGCGGCCTCGCTCGGGCTGGTGCTCTATTCGGTCGCCGGCATCAGCGGAACCGAATCCGCGATCGTGGCGCTGACGGCGCTGACCTTCCTGATCCTCTACAATGCAGTTTCTATGCGGCTGCGCGATCGCAGTGACGTCGGCGGCCAGATCGCCGACCTCTCGCGCGGTACCGCCGACCTCGCCCGCCAGGTGGCCGAGTTCGGCCGCCGGCTGGCTGCGATCGAGGGACGCATCGCCTCGTCCAATTCGACCAACTCCGACCGCATCCAGTCGGTGGTCGGCGAGATCAACGAGCTCGGCGGACTGGTCAAGCAGCTCGCCACCACCGTGTCGGCACATGAGGACCTACTGGCTGGCAGCGCGCCGGCCCCAACCCCGGCCTCGGCCCAGCAGGAGCCGGCGGCGTCGCTCGACCTGATCGCGACGATCGACGAACGGCCCGCTGCGCCGGCACCACTGCCCGCGGCGCCCCCGCCTGCAGCGCCTCCGCCTGCCGTGGCGCAGTCGCGGCCCGCGCCGGCTGTTCCGCCCCAGATGGTCAACGGACGCAACCAGACTCAATTGCTGGCGGCGCTTCGCAACGCGATCGACGAGAACCGCATCGACATCTTCCTCCAGCCGATGGTGACGCTGCCGCAGCGCAAGGTGCGGTTCTACGAGGCCGTGACACGGCTGCGCGACGAACGTGACCAGCTCATCGCGGCCGAGGAGTTCATCAGCATCGCGGAGGCCTCCGGGCTGATCGGGCGCATCGACAACATGGTGATGCTGCGCTGTGTGCAGGTGCTGCGGCGCCTGATGGTGCGCAACAAGGACGTCGGCGTGTTCTGCAACGTCGCGGCCTCCACGCTCGGCAACTCCACCACCTTCGCGCAATGTCTCGACTTCCTCGAAGCCAACCGTGCGCTGGCGCCCTCGTTGGTGCTGGAGTTCAAGCAATCGACCTTCCGCAACCTCGGCCCGGCCGAGTCCGAGAACCTCGCCGCGCTCGCGCAGCGCGGCTTCCGCTTCTCGATCGACCATGTCACTGATCTGCGCATCGAACCGCGCGAGCTCGCCGACCGCGGCGTGCGCTTCATCAAGGTGCCGGCCACGCTGCTGCTCGATCCGAGGCAGGCCTCGGCCTCGGACATCCATCCGTCGGATCTCTCCGACCTGCTCGGCCGCTTCGGCATCGACCTGATCGCCGAGCGGATCGAAGGCGAGCGTGCGGTGATCGATCTGCTCGATTATGACGTGCGATTCGGCCAGGGGTTCCTGTTCGCACCACCCCGGCCATTGCGGCCCGAAGGGGCATCTGCTACCGGCGGGGCCTCGCCGAACCAGGCGCAGGACATCCAGGGATCCAATGGCTCCGCCACACCCAGCTCAGGCGCGACCTCTTCGGCGCCTCCGCCGCAGCGCATCACCGGCAACGCAGCGCTTGCGCGCCGCATCTGATCGGCCGCACGCATCATGACCACACTGCACTTTGCGCAAAGCCTGCGCGAGCTCGTGGGCGGGGTCGATGTCGTGCTCAGCGACATCTGGGGCGTCGTCCATAACGGGCTCGAATCCTTCCCCGAGGCCTGCGAGGCACTGCATACCTATCGCAGCCACGGCGGTACGGTGATCCTGATCACCAACGCGCCGCGTCCGGCCGACTCCGTGCAGCGGCAATTGCGCAAGCTCGGCGTCGCCGACGAGACCTATGATGCGATCGTCTCGTCCGGCGACCTGACCCGGCTCTATGTTGCCGAGCATCCCGGCCGCAAGATGTTCTGGCTCGGGCCCGAGCGCGACAACTCGATCTACCGCGGCCTCGATGCGAAGACCGCGCCGCTGGAGGACGCCGATTACATCGTCTGCACCGGCCTCTACGACGACGAGACCGAGACGGCGGAAGATTACCGCGGCATGATGCTCAAGGCGCGCGAGCGCAAGCTGACGCTGGTTTGCGCCAACCCCGACATCGTGGTTGAACGCGGCGACCGGCTGATCTATTGCGCCGGCGCCATCGCGGAGCTCTATCGCGAGCTCGGCGGCGAGGTGATCTTCTACGGCAAGCCGCACCGGCCGATCTATGAGCGCGCGATGGCGCTCGCCGGGGAACGCCAGGGCCACACGATCGACCGGAAGAAGGTGCTGGCGATCGGCGATTCCGTCCGCACCGACTTAACCGGCGCGCGCGAATTCGGCATCGACTGCCTGTTCGTCACCCGCGGCATCCATGCCGAGGAGTTCGAGGGCCTCGACCAGTTGGACCCGAATTCGGTGATGGAATTGTTCGGCCATCCGCCGAAGGCGCTGATGCGCGAATTGAAGTGGTGACGGTGGCCGCTTGAAGGACGTCGGCTCAGGCGAAGCTCTAAGCTCCAGACATCGTCATGGCCGGGCTTGACCCGGCCATCCACATCCTTCTGCTGTCCAAGAACGTAGATGCCCGGGACAAGCCCGGGCATGACGATCTCGACAGATAATTGTCTAGGTTCAGGCAGCGCTTACGCGCTCGCCATGTCCGGGAAGACCGCTTCGATCTTGGTCTTCAGCGTCGCCGCGTTGAACGGCTTGACGATGTAATTGTTCACGCCGGCCTTCTTGGCCGCGATCACGTTCTCGGTCTTGGATTCGGCCGTGATCATGATGAAGGGCGTGGTGGCGAGGTTCGGATCCGCGCGCACTTCGCGCAAGAGGTCGTACCCCGTCATCGGCTCCATGTTCCAGTCGGAGATCACGAGCCCGTACTTCTTGCCGCGCATCTTGTTCAGCGCTGCCGAACCGTCGCTGGCATCATCGATGTTCTCGAAGCCAAGCTGCTTCAGCAGATTCCTGATGATACGGATCATGGTGCTGTAGTCATCCACCACAAGAACCGGCATCGACAAATCAACCGCCATCTCGACTCCCCCAACGCAAACCCAGGAACATTACGATCGGACCTGCCCAGGCCGGAGCCCGGCAGTTCCACGCTCAAGGACTAACACCAAGGCGTTAAACAGCGCGTTAACTGCGGGCGCCCCCAAGGGCTGAATCGCATTCGAGGCAGGCCCACCCTCCCGCTTGACTTCATCCGGCCGGTCGCGCCACGGTCCCGGCCGGTCCTGCCGCTTCGAGAATTCCCCTGATGGCTCCGCATTTTACCGTAATCCGCGACACCACGCCGGACTCCGCCATTCCAAGGGGCGCCGTGGTCGCCATGGGCAATTTCGACGGCGTTCATCTCGGCCATCGCGCCGTGATCGCAGCCGCCCTGGACATGGGCCGGGCGCATGGCCGTCCTGCCCTGGCCCTGACCTTCGAGCCCCATCCGCGGCGTTTTTTCAGCCCCAACACCCCGCAATTTCGCCTGACGGACGAGACCGCCAAGCTGCGGCTTCTGGCCGGCACCGGGCTTGCCGGCGCCGTGGTCATGACCTTCGACAAGGCGCGCGCCGGCACCTCTGCGCAAGATTTCATTCACCATGACCTGATCGGCCGCCTTGGCGTCAGCGGCATCGCCGTCGGCTACGACTTCCATTTCGGCAAGGGCCGGGTCGGCTCGCCGAGCCTTCTGGTCAACGAGGCCCCGCGGCTCGGCATCGAGGTCGACGTGCAGGCGCATGTCGATATCGACGAGCGGCCGGTCTCCTCCAGCGCGATCCGGATCGCGCTGGCCGAAGGCCAGCTCGATGAAGCCACCACCATGCTGGGTGCCCCTTGGTTCATCACCGGCGAGGTGATCCATGGCGAGAAGCGCGGCCGAGATCTCGGCTATCCCACCGCCAATATCCGTCTGGACGCCAATTGCGGCCTGAAGCACGGCATCTACGCCGTGCGGGTCGGCCGCGGCGCCGAACGGCTCGACGGCGTGGCGAGCTTCGGCCGCCGCCCGACTTTCGACAATGGCGCGCCGCTGCTCGAAATCTTCCTGTTCGACTTCAAGGGCGATCTTTACGGCCAGGCACTCGACTGCGCCTTCATCGGCTTCATCCGCGAAGAGCTGAAATTCGACAGCCTCGAGGCCCTGATCCGCCAGATGGACGACGATTCCGCCCGCGCCCGCGCCATGCTGGCGGCCGCCCCGGGTGCATTTCCGCGGCTCGGGACCATCGACTGAGCCTCAAACCGGCCCCTCCGACCTTTGCGCTTCCCCTGGCCCCCTGCTATGGAGTGCCCATGTTTGCGCGGCGCATCATAGGGATTAGCGGCCCGGCTTCCGCCTGAGCCCAAAGCTCGGCGCAAGACCGGGATTGTGTCGTTTCACCCCGCGATTTCCCAATCGCCATCCGTTTTTCCGCGCCCTTCCGAGCCAGTCAGCCTCATGTCCGAAAAGCCGCAAAAGTCCGACACCAAAGACTATTCGAAAACCCTGTTCCTGCCGCAAACCGAATTCCCGATGCGCGCTGGCCTGCCGCAGCGCGAGCCGGAGCTCTTGAAATACTGGAACGACATCGGCCTCTACGACAAGCTGCGCCAGGAAGCCCGGGGCCGCGCCAAATTCGTGCTGCATGACGGCCCGCCCTACGCCAACGGCAACATCCATATCGGGCACGCGCTGAACAAGATCCTCAAGGACGTGGTGACCAAGAGCCAGCAGATGCTCGGCTTCGATTCCAATTACGTGCCCGGCTGGGACTGCCACGGCCTGCCGATCGAATGGAAGATCGAGGAGGAGAACTACCGCTCCAAGGGCAAGCAGAAGCCCGACTTCCGCGATTCCGCCGCGATGGTGGCGTTCCGCAAGGAGTGCCGCGCCTATGCGACGCACTGGATCAACGTGCAGCGCGAGGAGTTCAAGCGGCTCGGCATCATCGGCGACTGGGATCATCCCTATCAGACCATGACGTACCCGGCCGAGGCGCAGATCGCGCGCGAGCTGATGAAATTCGCGGCCAACGGTACGCTCTATCGCGGCTCCAAGCCGGTGATGTGGAGCGTGGTCGAGAAGACCGCGCTGGCGGAGGCCGAGGTCGAGTACGAGGACCACACCTCCGATACGGTGTGGGTGAAATTCCCGATCACCTCGCCGGCGCATGGCGCGCTCGCCAATGCATCCGTGATGATCTGGACCACCACGCCCTGGACGCTGCCCGGCAACCGCGCCATCTCCTTCTCGCCCAAGATCGCCTACGGCCTCTACAAGGTGACGAATGCGCCCGCGGACAATTGGACGAAGGCCGGCGACCTGCTGATCCTGGCCGACGCGCTCGCCGCGGAGGTGTTCAAGCAGGCGCGCGTCACGGCCTATGAGAAGGTGCGCGACATCCCCGGCGACACGCTGGATGCGGTCGAATGCGCCCATCCGCTGAAGGGATTGGCCGGCGGCTACGACTTCATCGTGCCGCTGCTGGCTGGCGACCACGTCACCGACGACACCGGCACCGGCTTCGTGCACACCGCACCCGGCCACGGCCGCGAGGACTTCGATGTCTGGATGGCGAGTGCCCGTGAGCTCGACGGACGCGGCATCAACACCACGATCCCCTACACCGTCGACGAGAACGGCGCCTACACCGCACAGGCTCCCGGCTTCACCGGAAAGCGCGTGCTCAACGACAAGGGCGAGAAGGGTGACGCCAACGAGGCCGTCATCAAGGCGCTCGCCGAAAGAGGAATGCTGCTCGCGCGTGGCCGGCTGAAGCACCAGTATCCGCATTCCTGGCGCTCGAAGAAGCCGGTGATCTTCCGCAACACGCCGCAATGGTTCATCGCGATGGACAAGGACATCAGCGACAACGGCCATGCCAGGAAGGGCGACACGCTGCGCGCCCGCGCGCTGCACGCGATCTCGGTGACGCAATGGGTGCCGCCGGCGGGAGAGAACCGCATCAACGGCATGATCGCCAACCGTCCGGACTGGGTGATCTCGCGTCAGCGCGCCTGGGGCGTGCCGATCGCCGTATTCGTGCGCGAGAAGGGCGACGGCTCGGCCGAGATCCTGCAGGACGAGATCGTCAACCAGCGCATCACCGAGGCCTTCATGGAGGAAGGCGCCGACGCCTGGTACATGGAGGGCGCCCGCGAGCGCTTCCTCGGCTCCCGCGCGAGCGAAGACTGGAAGAAGGTCGACGACATCTGCGACGTCTGGTTCGATTCCGGCTCCACGCACGCCTTCGTGCTCGAGGACCGGCAGAACTTCCCGCAGCTCGGCAACATCGTCCGCAAGATCGACGGTGGCAACGACACCGTGATGTATCTCGAGGGCAGCGACCAGCATCGCGGCTGGTTCCATTCCTCGCTGCTGGAAAGCGCGGGCACGCGCGGCCGCGCGCCCTACGATGTCGTGCTGACTCACGGCTTCACGCTGGACGAGAACGGCCGCAAGATGTCGAAGTCGCTCGGCAACACCGTCGAGCCGCAGAAGGTGATCAAGGATTCGGGGGCGGACATCCTCCGCCTGTGGGTCTGCGCCACCGACTATGCCGACGACCAGCGCATCGGCCCAGAGATCCTCAAGAACACCATCGAGACCTATCGCAAGCTGCGCAACTCGATCCGCTGGATGCTCGGCACGCTGCATCACTTCAGGGCGAGCGAGAAAATCGCCTATGCCGAGATGCCCGAGCTCGAGCGCTTGATGCTGCACGAGCTGGCCGGCCATGCCGAGACCATTCGCCAGGCCTATGCCGCCTTCGACTACAAGACCGTGGTCGCGAGCCTCTCGGCCTTCATGAATTCCGAGCTGTCGGCGTTCTATTTCGACATCCGCAAGGACACGCTTTACTGCGATCCGCCGTCCTCGGTGGCGCGCAAAGCGGCGCTTACCACGATCGAGATCCTGTGCGATGCGCTCCTGAAATGGCTCGCGCCGATCCTGAGCTTCACGACTGACGAAGCGTGGCGGATGTTCCGGCCCAATGCGGAGCCCTCGGTGCATCTGACGCTGTTTCCCGAGGGCCTCGAGAATCTGCGCGACGACAAGCTCGCGGGAAAGTGGGAGACGATCCGCAACGTCCGCCGTGTCGTCACCGGCGCGCTCGAAGTTGAGCGCGCCGCCAAGAACATCGGCTCCTCGCTGGAGGCCTCGCCGGTGATCTATGTCGCCGACCGGGACATGTTGATGACGCTATTCGACGTCGATCTCGCCGAGGTCTGCATCACCTCGAATTACGAGGTGCGCGAGGGCGATGCGCCGGCCGGCGCCTTCCGTCTCGACGCCGTGCCGGGTGTGGCGGTCGTCGTCGAGAAGGCCGTCGGCACGAAGTGCGCCCGCTCCTGGAAGATTTCGCCGATGGTCGGCGAAGATTCCGAATACCCCGATGTCACCCCGCGCGACGCGCAGGCACTGCGTGAATGGAAGGCGTTGGGGATGGGAGTCTGATCCCGGCATGACCCCGCTCCGCGCCGGCATTCTCGCTGCCCTGATCACGCTCGTGCTCGATCAGGCTTCGAAGCTCTGGCTGCTGAACGTGTTCGAGCTCGCCCGCCGCGGCGTGGTCAAGGTCACGCCGTTCTTCGATCTGGTGCTGGCCTGGAACATCGGCATCAGCTTCGGCTGGCTCCAGAACGACAGCCAGGCGGCGCAGCTCGCGCTGATGGCCGTCAAAGGTATCGCGGTGGTCGCGCTCGCGGTCTGGATGGCCCGCTCGCACACCCTCCTGGCCACGATCGCGCTCGGCCTGATCATCGGCGGCGCCATCGGCAACGGCATCGACCGTCTGGCCTATGGCGCGGTGGTCGATTTCGCCCTATTCCACATCGATATCGGCGGAAAGATCTACAATTGGTACGTATTTAACCTAGCCGACGTGGCCATCGTTGCTGGGGTGGCGGCGCTATTGTATGATTCCTTCCTGGGGGTACCCGCCGCAAAAGCGCCCTGATCCCGGTCGATACGACCGGCTGGTGGAACCCGCTTTTGCAGGGGCCAGCCGTATGCGAGCGACAATCTGCCACAATATGGAACAGGTACAGTAATGCGCAGCGCGAAGACCAGCGGTTCGATGGTGCGAGACCCCCAGTCGGGGTTCTGGCGGGCATTGAAATTGTCCGCTGTCGTGCTCGGCATCGGCCTCGTCATGTCGGCCGGCGCGGCCCGCGCCGGTGACGACGAGGATGAGGATGACGGGATGACCTTCGAAGAGAAGATCATCGACAATCTGATGTCCGGCATCGGCGCCAAGAGCATGGAGAAGAAGGGGATCGAGTACCGAGAGCGCTCGCCGCTCGTCGTGCCGCCCAAGCTGGACCTGCCGCCTCCCGCGACCCAGGCCAAGGCCGCACCGAACTGGCCCAAGGACCCCGAGGAAAAGCGCCGCAAGGAAGCGATTGCCGCGCGCAAGAAGGCGACCAAGGAGACGGAAAACTGGCAGGTCGCCCGGCCGCTGACGCCCGCAGAAATGAAGGCCGGCGAGGTCGCGGCAGCGCCCCGCACCAGCAACGATCCGATTCAGCCGGGTACCAACGGCAACCCGTCGCTCAGCCCGGCGGAGCTCGGTTTCTCCGGTGGTCTCTGGAACATGATGAAGGGCGGCAACAGCACCGAAGAGAAGAAATTCACCAGCGAGCCGCCGCGCCAATCGCTGGTTGAGCCTCCGCCCGGCTATCAGACGCCGTCGCCGAACTACGCCTATGGCGCCGGGCCGGACAAAACGCGGCGGACCTATTTCGACATCATGTCGGGCAAGGACAAGGAACAATAGCGTTCCCGTCGCGCTGCGACATCCTGACAGAATCGAACCTCGTCCCGGCGGCTCGCGCACGCCGGACGCGGTCCTTAAATTGCTTATCAGTAACTTGCCTAGGCGTTGAGTTCTCTGCTTCGTGACGCGAAGCCTCAGCCGCACGGTGTACCATGCCGTGCTTCCGAGCCGGACATCCGGAACTCGGCCTCTCATAAGGATGATGATGTCCTCATACCGATCGGCTGCCTGCCTCCTTGCCGCGCTTTCAACCAGTGTCCTGACGGCTGGCGCGTCCCTCGCCCAGACCACGGTGACGTCGCCTCCGCCCGCCAGCTTCACGCTCAGCAACGGCATGCAGGTCGTGGTGATCCCGGATCGCCGCACGCCCGTTGTCACGGAGATGATCTGGTACAAGGTCGGCTCGGCCGACGAGACGCCGGGGAAATCCGGGCTCGCGCACTTTCTCGAGCACCTGATGTTCAAGGGCACCTCGAAGCATCCGGCCGGCGAATTCTCCCAGACCGTGCTGCGTGTCGGCGGCAATGAGAATGCCTCGACCTCGGTCGACTACACCAACTACTTCCAGCGTGTTCCGAAAGAGCAGCTGCCGACCATGATGGAGTTCGAGGCCGACCGCATGACCGGCCTGGTCCTCAAGGACGAGAACGTGCTGCCCGAACGCGATGTCGTGCTCGAAGAGTACAACATGCGCGTCGCCAATAATCCGGACGCGCGGCTCAACGAGCAGATCATGGCCGCGCTCTATCTCAACCATCCCTATGGCCGGCCGGTGATCGGCTGGCACCAGGAGATCGAGAAGCTCGACCGAGAGGACGCGCTCGCCTTCTATCGCCGCTTCTACGCACCGAACAACGCGATCCTGGTGATCGCCGGCGACGTCGACGCCGCAGAAGTCCGTCCGCTGGTCGAGCGCAATTTCGGCTCCATCCCGGCCCAGCCTGCCATTCCCGCACGCCGCGTGCGTCCGCAGGAGCCGGAGCCGGCCGCGCCGCGCACCGTCACGCTGGCCGACCCGCGCGTCGAGCAGCCGAGCATGCGGCGCTATTATCTCGTGCCCTCCGCAACCACGGCTGCGGCCGGCGAGAGCGCGGCCCTCGACGTGCTCGCGCAACTGATAGGCAGCGGCAGCAACTCCTATCTCTACCGCGCCCTCGTCGTCGACAAGCCGCTCGCGGTCTCCGCCAACGCCAGCTATTCCAGCATCTCGCTCGATCCGACGCAGTTCGCGATCTCGGCCGCGCCGAAGCCTGGCGTCAGCTTCGCCGAGGTCGAGCAGGCGGTCGACGGCGTCATCGCCAATGTCGCGCAGAACCCGATCCGCGCCGAGGATCTGGAGCGGGTCAAGACCCAGCTCATCGCGGAAGCGATCTACGCCCAGGACAATCAGGCCGTGCTGGCCCGCTGGTACGGCGGCGCACTGACCACGGGCCTGTCGATCGAGGACATCAGGAGCTGGCCCGACCGCATCCGCGCGGTCACGGCCGAGCAGGTCCGCGCGGCTGCGCAGAAATGGCTTCAGAAGAAGCGCTCGGTGACAGGCTATCTGATCAAGGACACTGCGGCTGCCAAGCCCGAGGAGAAGCGTTCGTGACCTATCCTTTTCTCCGACGCATTGCATTCTCCCTTGCCACCGGCGCAACGCTTGCGCTCGCCGCGGTCTCGCCGTCGCAGGCAGCCGCAAAGATCCAGCGCCTGGTCTCGCCCGGGGGCATCGAAGCCTGGTTCGTGCAGGACGCAACGGTGCCGCTGATCGCCATGGAATATTCTTTTACCGGCGGCTCGGCCCAGGACCCCAAGGACAAATCGGGCGTCGCCAACCTGGTCGGTGACCTCCTCGACGAAGGCTCCGGCGATCTCGACTCCAAGACGTTCCACGAGCGGCTCGACCGCCGCGCCATCGAGCTCTCCTTCAACGCCACCCGCGACACCTTCCGCGGCAGCCTGCGCATGCTGCGCGACAACAAGGACGAGGCGTTCGATCTGCTCAGGAGCGCGCTGACCTCGCCGCATTTCGATACGGCCGACGTCGAACGTATCCGCTCGCAGGTCATCTCGGGCCTGCGCCGCGAGACCACCAACCCGACATCGCTGGCGAGCCGCAAATTCCTGGAAGTTGCCTTCGGCAGCCATCCTTACGGCCGGCAGACCAACGGCAATCTCGACAGCGTGCCGACCATCACCGTCTCCGACATGAAGGATTACGTCCGCCGCGTGCTCGCCAGGGACGGCCTGAAGGTCGCGGTCGTCGGCGACGTCGATCCCGCGACGCTCGGCAAGCTGCTCGACCACACCTTCGGCAGCCTGCCCGCCAAGGCCGACCTCACGCCGGTCCCGGATGTCGAGGCCGCCAAGCCGCCGCAGCGCGCCTTCGTGACCCTTGACGTGCCGCAGACCGTGATCACCTTCGGCGGGCCCGGGGTGAAGCGCAGCGATCCCAACTTCATGGCTTACTACGTGGTCAACCACATCCTCGGCGGGGGCGGATTTTCCTCACGACTCTATCGGGAGGTCCGCGAGAAGCGCGGGCTGGCCTATTCCGTGTATGAATCGCTGCTGTGGATGGAGCACTCTGCGCTCTTCATCGGCAACACCGGCACGCGCGCCGACCGCGCCGGCGACACCATCGACGCCATCGAGAAGGAAGTCCGCCGCATCGCCGAGGAGGGTCCGACACAGAAGGAGCTCGACGAGGCCAAGTCCTACCTCAAGGGCTCGCAGATGCTGGCGCTCGACACCTCCTCCAAGCTGGCGCAGGCGCTGCTGCAATACCAGCAAGACAAGCTGCCGATCGACTACATCGAGAAGCGCAATGCCATCATCGATGCCGTGACGCTCGATGACGCCAAGGCCGCCGCCAAGCGGCTGTGGGGCCAGGGCCTCCTGACGGTCGTCGTCGGCCGAGCCCCGCAGGCCGCCGCTCAGCCGGCGGCAGCACCGGTGACGAAGTCGAACTGACCGACTGGCTCAGGTCCGGTACGTCTCCTGAAATGGCCGGGCTCGCCCGGCCATTTGCGTTCCAGCTCCACCATTGCCGAACCTGGACGTCCGCGATATGTCCGGACATCACGAATGGTGCCATCATGCTGCGGATATCCCGCGATCTCGTCATCGACGAGGACGACATCGAGATTGGTTTTGTCCGCGCCTCCGGGCCCGGCGGGCAGAACGTCAACAAGGTCGCGACCTCTGCGCAACTGCGCTTCGACACGCGCAAACTGACCCTGCCGGAGGATGCCGCCATCCGGCTCGCCCGCATCGCGGGTCAGCGTATGACCAAGGACGGCGTGATCGTGATCCACGCCCAGCGCTTCCGCACTCAGGAGCGCAACCGGCAGGATGCCATCGACCGGCTGGTCGAGATGCTGCGCGAAGCCATGGTGCGTCCCATTCCGCGGCGCGCGACGCGGCCGACCTTTGCGTCCAAGCAGCGGCGGCTCGAAGGCAAAAAGCGGCGTAGCGACGTCAAAGCCGGCCGCGGCAGCCGCTTCGACGATTAGCACACGCAGCCAAAAGAACTCCGGCCGCAGAGCGACCGGAGTTCTGCCATTCCACTTGAGACTAGTAGCGCTTGGACGGGGCAGCACCGCCCGTCGTGGCATCGTCGGCAGTCCCCTTGTGCGCAGCGCTACCCGTGGTGCCCGTGCCCCTGGTGCCCTTGGTCGACTTCATGCCGGCCTTTTCGCCCGCCGCACCCGGCTGAGCATTCATCTCCTCATCGCCGCTTCCCATCGTGCTGCCTTGCATGGGTTTGCCTTGCACGGTGCCGCCCGGCTTGGCGGTGGGAGGCGCGCTTTGCGCGAGAACCGGCGTCGCAATGAGGGCCGACAGAGCGCATGCGATCATCGAGGTCTTCACCAACTTCATCCATTTCTCCTGGATTGTTCGCGATGAATGGCCCGGCGGCTCCCGCGCCGCTCGTCTGCACCGGACCATTGCATCGCGTAAAGAAGCGAGCGGCGCGACCATCATGCAATGCGCTTCGTGTGGTGATCGTTTAGGGATTTGACGGCGGTTTCGCGGAATTGCGCTCCGCATATAAGGCAATCGGTGCACGCGTGCTGCATCCGCGTGGACCGATCAAACGCTGAAGATTCCCACATTTGGTATGTGGGAAGATCGACCTTCCCCATGCATTTGTTGTCAAGCAGCATTAGATTGAGCTATTCGCCGAGGGAACCCATGCCCGTCCGCCAGCTTCCAGAGCAAGTCGTCAACCGCATCGCGGCCGGCGAGGTGGTCGAACGCCCGGCGAGCGTGGTCAAGGAGCTCGTCGAGAACGCGATCGATGCCGGCGCGAGCCGGATCGACGTCTTCACCGACGGCGGCGGGCGACGGCGGATCGGCATCACCGATGATGGCGGCGGCATGACCGCGAAGGATCTCGCCCTCGCGGTCGAGCGCCACGCCACCTCCAAGCTCGACGACGAGGATCTGCTCCAGATTCGCACGCTCGGCTTCCGTGGCGAGGCACTGCCCTCGATCGGCTCGGTCGCGCGTCTGTCCATCACCACGCGGCATGCGAGCGAGCCGCATGCCTGGGCGCTGTCCGTCGAAGGCGGCGAGAAGTCCGACATCATGCCGGCGGCGCTGGCGCATGGCACCCGCGTCGAGGTCGGCGACCTCTTCTACGCGACGCCGGCGCGGCTGAAATTCTTGAAGACCGACCGCACCGAGGCGGAAGCGATCCGCGAGGTGGTGCGGCGGCTGGCGATGGCGCGGCCCGACATCGCATTTACGCTGGCGGGCGAGGAGCGCGCGCCGGTGACCTGGGCTGCGGCGCTGCCCGGCGCCGCCGGCCGCCTGACGCGGCTCGGCGATATCCTCGGCGCGGAGTTCCGCAGCCACGCCATCGAGGTCCATGCCGAGCGCGAAGGCGTCGTCGTCGCCGGCTATGCCGCGGCGCCAGCGCTGACCAAGGCCAACGCGCTCGGGCAATATCTCTTCGTCAACGGCCGGCCGGTGCGCGACAAGCTGATCCTGGGGGCGGTGCGTGCCGCCTATTCCGACTATCTGCCGCGCGACCGCCATCCGGTGCTGGCGCTGTTCGTCACGCTCGACCCGCGCGAGGTCGATGCCAATGTGCATCCCGCCAAGACCGAGGTGCGCTTCCGCAATGCGGGCCTCGTGCGCGCGCTGATCGTGCACGGATTGAAGGAATCCCTCGCGCGTGAGGGCCGTCGCACGGCTGCCAATAGCGGCGAGAGCGCCTTGTCCGCGTTCCGGCCCGCCTTCACATCACAGCGTCCGGCAAGCTGGGACTGGCGCGCCTCGCCTTCCGCCCCGGTCGCGCCGATGCCGTCATTCGAAGGCTCCGCCGCGCCGTCTTTCGCCGAGCGCACGCAGGCCGCCTTCGATGTCGGTGCGCCCAGCGCGGACGTGCGGATCGAGACGCAGCCCGTCGGCGATCTCGTCGACCGCCCGCTCGGCGCCGCGCGCACGCAGATCCACGAGACTTATATCGTCTCGCAGACCCGCGACGGCCTCATCATCGTCGACCAGCATGCCGCGCATGAGCGCATCGTCTATGAGCGGCTCAAGGCCTCGCTTGCCGCCAACGGCGTGCAACGGCAGATCCTGCTGATCCCGGAGATCGTCGAGATGGATGAGGCGACGGTCGAGCGCCTGCTCGAGCGCAGCGAGGAGCTGACGTCCTTCGGCCTCGCCATCGAATCCTTCGGCCCCGGCGCGGTCGCGGTACGCGAGACGCCTTCGCTGCTCGGCAAGACCAACGCCGGCGGGCTGCTGCGCGATCTCTCCGAGCACATGGCCGAATGGGACGAGGCGCTGCCGCTCGAACGCCGGCTGATGCATATCGCGGCGACCATGGCCTGCCACGGCTCGGTGCGCGCGGGGCGCCGGTTGCGGCCAGAAGAGATGAACGCCCTGCTCCGCGAGATGGAGGACACGCCGAACTCCGGCCAGTGCAATCACGGCCGGCCGACCTATGTCGAGCTGAAGCTGAGCGACGTGCAGAAGCTGTTCGGGCGGAGGTGATTCGATGCCGTAGGGCGGGTTAGCGCAGCGTAACCCGCCTCTTCTGCATCCACAGCGACGATAGCGGATTACGCTGCGCTAATCCGCCCTACGCAGAAACACGAACTCCGTGTCGTCATAAGCCCGCCGCTCCAGCTCCTCATATCCGTCCGGCGTCGCGAACTGCTCGGCCTTGGCCTCCTCCACCACCAGCAGCGCGCCCGGCGTCAGCCAGCCACCGTCACGCAGGCTCGCCAGCGCCTTCTCCGCAAAGCCCTTGCCGTAGGGTGGATCGAGGAACACCAGTGAGAACGGCTCGACGGGATGCGCGGGGCCGAGGTCGGTCGCATCGCGGCGATAGACTTTTGTGACGCCGCCAAGGCCGAGCGACTCGACATTGTTGCGCAGCAACGCCCGCGCTTCCGCGCCATTGTCGACGAACAGCGTGAACTTCGCGCCGCGAGACGACGCCTCGATGCCGAGCGCGCCGGTGCCGGCGAAGAGATCGAGCACGCGCGCATCCACAATCGGATCGTCATAGGCGTGCACGAGGATGTTGAACACGGCCTCGCGCAGCCGGTCCGCCGTCGGGCGGATGTCGCGCGAGGACGGTGAGGCGAGATTGCGCCCCTTCAAGCGACCGCCGACGACGCGCAAGTCAGTCCTCCCGCGGCGTCAGATCGCGCTTGCCGTGATAGCCGCGCTTGGGACGGCGCGGCGGGCCGTAGCCATTCGCTTCCATCTCATTGCGCTCGCGCGCCTCTTCGCTGCCGGTGCGCTGCACCAGCACGCGGCGGCCCTTGCGGTCGTTGATGACCGCGCGCTTCATCGGCTTCTTCGGTGCATCGTCCCCGCCCCCGGCGGATTTCGCCGGCACGTCGAACTCCGCACCCGACTTCTCGATCACCTTGTCGCCGAGCTGCTCGCGCAGCACGCGCGAGCGGATCTCGTCGACCTGGCCTTCAGGAATCTCGCCGAGCTGGAATGGGCCGTACGACACCCGGATCAGCCGGTTCACCTCGAGCCCGAGATGAGCGCAGACGTTGCGCACCTCGCGGTTCTTGCCCTCGCGGATCGCGAACACCAGCCAGACATTGGCGCCCTGGTCGCGCTCCAGCGTCGCTTCGATCGGGCCGTATTTGACGCCCTCGATCTCGATGCCGTCCTTGAGCGCGTCGAGCTGCGCCTGCGTGACGTCGCCATGGGCGCGGACACGGTAGCGCCGCAGCCAGCCGGTGTCGGGCAGCTCGAGCGTGCGGGCCAGGCCCCCGTCGTTGGTGAGCAGCAGCAGGCCTTCGGTGTTGAAGTCGAGCCGGCCGACGCTGATCAGGCGCGGCAGGCCTTCGGGCAGATTGTCGAACACGGTCGGACGCCCCTCGGGGTCGTCATGCGTGGTCATCAGCCCGCGCGGCTTGTGATAGAGGAACAGCCGCGTGCGCTCGCGCGGCGGCAACGGCTTGCCGTCGACCATGACGACGTCGTTTGCGGTGACGTCGAGCGCCGGCGAATTGATGACCCGGCCGTTGACCGTGACGCGGCCTTGCGTGACCATCTCCTCGGCATCGCGCCGCGAGGCCAGCCCCGCGCGCGCCAGCGCCTTGGCAATGCGCTCGCCAGCCTTCTTCGGCTTCGGTGCGTCTTCGCGGCGCGGCCGACCCTCGAAGTCACGATCGCGCTCACGATAGGCGCCGCGGCCGCCGAAGGCGGGGCGCCTTTCGAAGATCCGGCTCTCATCCTCGTTGTCGCGGCGCGGACGGTCGCCGAAGCGACCCTCGCTACGCGGATGCTCGTGCCAATCGGAGCGGCGCTCGGAGCGCTCACGTGGACGACTGAATTTCGGGCGATCACCGCCGCGCCCACCGCGCTCACCGTCGCCGTCGCGACGAGGCCGATCGAACTTGGGACGATCCTCCCGCGGACGATCGAATTTCGATCGCTCGCGGAACGGGCGGTCGCCAGATGCGCGATCGTCGCGTGACCGCGAGAAACGCGGACGGTCCTCGCCGCCTTCGCGCTTCTGCCAGGGCTTGTCTTCGCCACGGTCACGGCCGCCGAAATCCTTGCGTGGACCCTTACCAAAATCCTTGCGGGGACGATCCCCATGCGGGCGGTCGTCGCGCTTCTGCCACGGCTTGGAATCGCCGCGCTCGCCACGATCGCGCGGGCGCTCGCCGCGATCCCCGCCTCGCGAAAACTTCCGCTCGCCGTCGAACTTGCGCTCGGGGCGATCGCCGCGCGGCGCATAGGGCCGCTTGTCGCCGAACTTCCGCTCACCGGTCCGGCCGGCCGGACGGGCATCGTCGCGATCCCGGCTGCGCGGCGGACGGTCGTCGCGGTTATGGGAGGGACGATCACCGCGCGGCTTGAACGGCCGCTTCTCGCCATCGCGCGAAGCGCGATCGGAGAACGGACGGTCGCCGCGCGGCTTGAAGCTGCGCTCGCCGCGGCCTTCGCCACCGCGCCCTTCACCACCGCGGTCGTCGCGCTTGAAGCGCGGACGGTCGCTGAAATCGCGGCGCGGGGCATCGCCCTCCTCGCGGCGGCGGAACGGGCGGCTGTCACGGTCGCCGCGGGGCGGGCGGGCGTCGCTCCTGCCCTCAGGGCCGCGCTTGGCGAATTTCTTCTCGGGGCCGCGGGGCTTGCCGGACCGGCCCTTGGGCGGCCCCTTGGGAGGGCCTCGCCGGCCGCGGGAATCGTTGTCTTTGTCGCTGTCGCGAGGCATGAATGATCTCACTTAACGGGGTCGTGCGATGAGCATTGCGCGCGCTCGCTGCGAGCCGCATGCTCAGGCAAAATCGGTATCCACTCTTGCTGAAGGCGGAGCTAGTAGCAGGTTTCTGGCGATGATACGAGGCATGAAAGCCCCTTCTTTCATGGATTTGGCGCTTGATGCGGCCGAAAATGCCGGAAAATCGGGCGAAGTTCCGATCGGATGCGTGGTCGTGCGCGATCAGGAGGTCATCGCCACCGGGGCCAACCGGACGCTCACCGACCGTGACCCGACCGCCCATGCCGAGATCATCGCGCTGCGCGAGGCGGCGAAGAAGCTCGGCAGCGAGCGCCTTCCGGATTGCGACCTCTACGTGACGCTGGAGCCCTGCACCATGTGTGCGGGCGCCATCTCCTTTGCAAGGGTGAGGCGCCTCTATTACGGCGCGGCCGACCTCAAGGGCGGTGCGGTCGAGTCAGGCGTGCGGTTCTTCGCCTCCCCGACCTGCCATCACGCGCCCGACGTCTATTCCGGCGTCGGCGAGAGCGAGGCGGCGCGGCTGCTGCGGGAGTTTTTTCGCGAGCGGCGCTAGTCTGCCGCGAAGAACTCGCGCAACGCCCGCGCGGTATCGTCCGGATTCTCCTCGGTGAGAAAGTGCCCGGAGTCCACGGGCATGCCGATGACGTTGGTGGCCCATTGCGTCCAGGTGTCGAGCGGGGTCGAGGCGGCCTGGGCGATGCCGGCATTTCCCCACAGCGCCAGCATCGGAATGGTGATCTTCTTGCCGGCCTCGAAATCGGCCTTATCGAGGTCGTAATCGAAATAGGCGCCGGCGCGGTAGTCCTCGCACATCGCATGGATCCGGGCGGGATCGCGGAACGGGGCGAGGTAGTGCTCCAGCGCGCGCGCGTCGATGGCGTCCAGCGTCTTCGACTTGGTCTGGCTCGCCATCTTGAAGCGCAGGAAGAACTCGCCATTGCCAGAGATCAGCGTCTCCGGTAGCGGATAGGGCTGCGCCAGGAAGGTCCAGTGATAGATCTTCAGCGCATAGGCGCGGTTCATCCGCTCCCAGTAATCATAGGTCGGCAGGATATCGAGCACGGCGAGCTTCGACAGCCGGCCGGGATGATCGAGCGCCAAGCGATAGGCGACGCGGCCGCCGCGGTCGTGGCCGGCGAGCGCGAAATGCACGTGGCCGAGCCGTTCCATCACCTCGACCATGGCCTTGGCCATGGCGCGCTTGCTGTAGGGGATGTGCAGCGCATCGCTGGCGGGCATGTCGGACCAGCCATAGCCCGGCAGGTCGGCGATGATCAGCGTGAAGGCGTCGGCGAGCTCAGGCGCCACCTGGTGCCACATCACGTGGGTCTCGGAGAAGCCGTGCAGCAGCAGCAGCGGCGGGCCCTTCCCCCCGACGCGGGCGAAGATGCGGCCGAAGGAAGTGTCGACCCATTCAGCGGCAAATCCCGGATAGAGGTCGGCGAGGTCGGACATCTTTTTGCATCCTTGTCTGGTCAGGCGAGGGCCGCCTCGACACAACGATGGTCGAAAACAACCCCATGCACAGTAGCGGTATAATCGGCGGGGCGGCTAACCCCAACGACCGATTGCATATTCTGGAATGTGGATGTGGCGGTGCGGTGACACAATGCCTCGAGATTCCGGGTCCGCGCGTCTGTCGCGCCGTCCGGATCGGCAGCCTATTTCCTGGCCTTCTCCGCCTCCACGGCCTGCCAGCCGATGTCGCGGCGGCAGAATCCGTCCGGCCAGTCGATGCGGTCGACGGCCTGATAGGCACGGCTTTGCGCCTCGGTCACGGTCTTGCCGAGCGCGCAGACGTTGAGCACGCGGCCGCCATTGGCGAGAATTGCACCATCTTTCTCGACGGTGCCGGCGTGGAAGATCTCGGCGGTGTCGACCTTGGCAGCCTCCTCCAGGCCAGAGATCCGCGTCCCCTTCTGATAGTCGCCGGGATAGCCCTTGGCGGCCATCACCACGGTGAGCGCGGATTCCGGATGCCAGCGCAGATCGAAATGCTTCAACTCCCCGTCGCAGGCGGCGAGGAACGCCGGCACGATGTCCGACATCATGCGCAGCATCAGCACCTGGCACTCGGGATCGCCGAAGCGGACGTTGAACTCGAACAGCTTTGGGCCCTGCGTCGTCAGCATGATCCCGGCATAGAGCACGCCGCGGAATGGCGTGCCGCGCTGCTTCATGCCAGCTACCGTCGGCAGGATGATCTTGGCCATGATCGCGTCGTGGATGGCAGGCGTGACCAGCGGCGTCGGCGAATAGGCACCCATGCCGCCGGTGTTCGGGCCGACATCGTGGTCGAACACGCGCTTGTGGTCCTGGGCCGAGGCCAGCGGGATCGCGGTCTCGCCGTCGCAGAGCGCGAAGAAGCTGATCTCCCGGCCCGGCAGAAACTCCTCGATCACGACCTCAGCGCCGGCCTCGCCGAAGGCGCCCTCGAACATCATGGCGATGGCATCCTCGGCCTCGCGCACGGTCTTGGCGACGACCACGCCTTTGCCGGCGGCGAGGCCATCGGCCTTGACCACGATCGGCGCGCCCTGGCTCTGCACATAGGCGCGGGCGTCATTGGCGTTGGTGAAGCGCTTGTAGGCGCCGGTCGGGATGCCGAACTCGGTGCAGAGCGCCTTGGTAAAGCCCTTGGAGCTTTCGAGCTGCGCCGCCACCCTGCTCGGCCCGAACGCCTTGATGCCGGCGGCGGTGAGATCATCGACGATGCCCGCCGCCAGCGGCGTCTCCGGCCCGACCACCACGAGCTCGACCGCGTTCGCCTTGCAGAACTCGATCACCGCTTCATGGTCGGCGACATCGAGCGCGACGCATTCCGCCTCCTTCGCGATGCCGGCATTGCCGGGCGCGCACCAGAATTTGGTCACCAGGGGAGAGGCCGCGATCTTCCACGCCAGGGCATGTTCGCGGCCGCCGGAACCGAGCAGGAGAATGTGCATCGAAGGCTCAGGATGGGGTTTTTGCTGGTGCGGAGGTCGCACGAATCGGGGTGGGGCTCAAGGGGAATGGCCCGAACTCGCTGTCATTCCCAACCGCGGCGCCGCTTCTTGGGGCTTTGGCAGTGAGCGGTGACGCGACTGCGCTCGCCGGACCGATCGAACAACAAACCCTGGGGGTTGCGTTTGATCTACGTGGCGCCGCGTGGAACGGCGGCTTGAAATAGCGTAGCCGCATAATCCCGAGTTGAGCGCTAAACTATGTGAATAGGGAGAATAACTCGCGTTTCCGCTTGCGACTCACGCATTAGTTGCAGCCTCCTCAAGCATTATCGAGGAGGAAAGTCTTTTGCCCACTTATCCGTACACGCCCGTCACGGGCAAATTGAAGGGTTTGCTTCAGAAAGTTCGTACAACTGGCATTCCACCGAAGCTAACTACGGCTCACCTCAAGACGCTCGGATATACCTCGAGCAACGATCCCAGCATGATCAACGTCTTGGCTTGGTCGATAGCTCGACTATTCCGACGTCACTGTGGAGCGAATATCGCGGCCAAAATCATCGAGCAGTTCTGGGGAAGGCCATAAAGCAGGGTTACTCTGAATTATTCGCACTCTATCCTGACGCAAACAGCCAATCCCCGGCAGTCTTGACTCATGTCTTCAGCACCAGTTCCACGGGCGGAGAACAAGTCATCAGGCAGACCGTGCAGACCTTCAAGAGCCTAGTCGAAGAGGCCGATTTTTTACCGACCGACGCAAACGATCTGAACGTCCTATCGACCGGTCCATTACATACGCCAGCCGCGCCGTCGATGGCGCCCGTTTCTCCATCCGCTAACGGCGGGTCTCCTCCGCACCCGGCGGTACACATCGATATCCAAATCCACATTTCCCCGGAATCATCTGCGGAGCAGATTGACAAGATTTTCGAGAGTATGGCGAAACACCTGTACGGTTCTAAGTCTGAGCAAGCATGACTTCAGCGAGGAATGTGTTCGCGGCAGCGCAAGCGATCAACGCCGACGTAGAGCGAGAGTTGGGGCCACCTGAGGAAGGTCTGGCTCCCAATTCACACCAGGTCATCATGAAGTCGCTGACCAGCAATACCAGGACCTATATCTTAGCGATCGCGCAACAGATCAACGGCGCTTACGAGAAGGGCTGGTACGATGCTTGCGCAGTGATGATCCGTCGCCTGATCGAAACGCTCATCATCGAGACCTTCGAAAAGCATCGAGTTGCCCACAAGATCAAAGGGCCGAGTGGTGACTACCTTTTTCTAAGAGACCTTATAGCTGCAACGTTGCAAGAGACTGCCTGGAACCCTAGCCGAAATCTCAAATCGGCGCTTCCGAAGTTAAAAGATGTGGGCGACAAGTCATCACACAATCGATTTTTTGTGGCTAAGAGAGGCGACATTCAACCATTGATCGGCGACATTCGAAGCGTTGTTCAGGAGCTTTTGTATCAAAGCGGACTAAAGCAATAATTCTCGCGATTAATTTGTGCTAACGGGGTCGGAAGGGCGATGAGTAAATGCAGTAGCCCGTAGGATGGGTTGAGCCATTGCGAAACCCATCGCACTTGTTTCGTGATAGTATCACGCCATGACCGCGTACCGCCGCAACTTCGTTCCGGGTGGGTGCTTCTTCTTCACCGTCAATCTGGCGGAGCGGAGGCTGGCTTTGCTGACGGATCATATCGAGGTGTTGCGCCGGGCGTTTCGCGAAACGCACCAGCGCCATCCATTCACGATCGATGCCATCTTGGTGCTACCTGACCACCTTCATACGGTGTGGACGTTACCTGAAGGTGATGCTGATTTTGCAATGCGCTGGCAGTCGATCAAATCCACCTTCTCGCGCGCTCTGGCGCGCAATGAGAGGATATCCCCAAGCCGGTCGGCCAAAGGTGAACGGGGCATTTGGCAACGCAGATATTGGGAGCATACCATTCGCGACGACGACGATTTCGCGCGGCATGTCGACTATGTTCATATCAATCCGGTCAAGCACGGGCTCGTCAACCGGGTACGTGACTGGGCGCCCTCCTCGTTTCATCGCCACGTCGAGCTTGGCAATTACCCAGTCGATTGGGCCGGCGATCAGTCGGATGACAGCCGCGATTACGGTGAGCGGGGATAGAGCAGCGATGGGTTTCGCAAGGGCTCAACCCATCCTACGAGCTGTGCTCACGGGCGCTGATCCAAAAAGGCCCAAGGAATGACTGAGAAGCTGCAGCCGGGCGCGCCCGCCCTGGAAAAGGGGCTGGACCTTCTGGAGGCGCTGGCGGGCGCTGCACGCGGCCTGAGCCAGAAGCAGCTCGCCGAACGTGTCGGTCGCTCTGTCAGCGAGATCTTCCGGATGCTGGTGGCGCTGGAGCGCCGTGGCTATGTCGCGCGCGACCCCGCGACCGGCGAATACACGCTGACGCTGAAACTGTTCCGGATTGCCTCGCAATTCCCACCAACCGAGCGCCTTCTGAAGGCGGCGCTGCCGGTGATGGAGCAGCTCGCCTCCCGCGTACAATTGTCCTGTCACCTGACGGTGCTGCATGGCGAGCAGTTCATGGTGATTGCCCGGATCGAGCCGGAATGGCTGATGGGCTGGTCGGTCAAGGTCGGCGCGGTGTTTCCACTCACCCAGCAATACGCTTCTGCGAAGGTGCTGGCGGCCTTCCAGCTCGAAGGCCGGCGCGAAGAGCTTGCGCAGGTCATCGCGACCAACGATCGGATCAGCACCAAGAAGGCGCTTGCGGCGCTCGACCGCATTTCGTCGGAAGGTGGAAACTTCTCCAATGATGACGGCTATACGCGCATCCTCGCCTATAGCTGCCCGATCATCGAGGCCTCCGGCCGCGCGGTGGCCGCAATGACCGTGCCGCTGGTGCGGCAGGATCAGATTCCCGCCGCTGAGGCCAGCACCATCGCCGCCGAGCTGCGCAGCGCGGCCAGGATCGTCTCCGAGAAGATCGGCGGCGTTTCCTGAACCGTGATGAGATCAGGTTTGATTGCTGCAACGTGGATGCGCTGCCTCTCCCAGAAGCGCAGGGCAATCGCATGGGAGCGATCCCGTCTGTGGCCATCCTTCGAGACGCCCGCCTCCGGCGGGCCCTCAGGATGAGGACGGAGTGTATGGCAGCAGTTTGAGCGGGCACGATGCCACTTAGCCTCATCCTGAGGAGACCGCGAAGCGGTCGTCTCGAAGGAGGAGGCGCGCGCTCAGGTCTTCAACCAGCCGCAATCGCTTTAGCCGAAGCCAACCCGGTCAAGCGCGATGCGCGAGCAGATCGACCGGTCGTGCTCGGCTGCTTTCAACCTTTTTGTTTGTCTTCCGCGCTTTTTCCATCGGAGCTTTTCGAGCGTTCTTCGAAACGATCGGCCCCCTTGGCCAGATCGTGCCCCATCTCGCTCTCGTTCTTCGCTTCGTCCTTGGACGTTGCTTCTCGCAAGCCTTCGGCGGCCTGCTCCCCCGCCTTCGATGATTTTCGTTTGTCATCCATTGGTGGCTCCTTCCTGATAAAGACGCCTCCCAGGAAGCTCGCTGGTGATCCCGGAGTGGACGTACCAACGTTCCAATCAGATGGCCCGGACATGGTTCCTGCTCCCGGACGTCAGCGTCGTTGGCCAGTGCTCTCACCCGAGATCATGAAGCTCCTTGCCAAGCGGCGGCGTCAGCCGGAAATCGGAAAAAGCGACTTCCAATCCGGACCGCTCCGGCGTGCAGGCCATGGGTCCAACAAGATAGGAGGAGCTCTGGGCGAATGGCGCAAGCCGCATAAGAGGCCATATCTGTCCATCGCTGGATGCCTGCAAACGAAGGACGCCATGCGCAATCGTGACGCGCAGTCGAAAGTCACTGGGGTCGTGCTCATAAGGGGCTGTTGCCCAGTCGGATTGCCCGGCCGTCAGCACGCTGGACAGCATGGCACGCCCGTCCGAAAACTCTATTCCAGCCTTTAGCCAACGCCGTTCATCTATTCGCACCATCAGGCCCGCTTGATCGTAGAGCGCCTTGAAATGACTTCGGACACGAAGTTCGGCGGTGAATGCATCTCCCGCCTGAAAAGCGAGGAAGTGTCCGCTATCGCGGATAAAGCCGTAATGAGTTTCGCGCCAAAAATCGGTGCCCTGGTCTGTTTCCAGCCCGAGGTAGTTGTCCTTTTCGGACCACTTTCTCGGCTCGTTCAACCAGACGCCGCCAGACTTACCAAACATTCCTCATGCTCCATTTGAATGCCAGTGCACCTCCTGAGCAAACCCGTCTGTCGGCCCTCAGGTCCGCCTTGGGTCACAAGCAGTAATGCCTGGCCGATCATGAGATTTCCGCCCGTCGCTCCGGAGGCAGGGCAATCGCATATGGCTCTCTGCGTGAGCTGAGCGCACGCCTCGTCCTTCGAGACGACCGCGGAGCCTGTCATCGGGCCGCGCTTTGCGCGGACCCGGTGGCGGTCTCCTCAGAGCCTGACCGAAAAAGGTGAGCGGCTTTAGCGGGCTTGTGCTTCCTTCGGATTTGCAAAGATTCGAGGGAGGACACCATGCCGTGGACCAAAGCCGCTCGTATCAAGTATCAGCGCAGTGGGCTGCGTTACGCAAGCGATCTGACCGATGCCGAGTGGGCGCTGATCGCCCGGAAGATGCCGCCGCGACAGCGATTGGGCCGGCCGCGGAAGGTCCATCTGCGCGATATTGTGCAGGCGATCTTCTATGTTCTGTCGAGCGGCTGCCAATGGCGCGCCTTGCCGAAGGGGTTCCCGCCTTACTCGACGGTGCAGGGCTATTTTTACGCCTGGCGCGACACGGGTAGATGGCAGGAGATCGTCGAAGGTTTGGTTCGGAAGGAGCGCCGGAGATCAGGGCGAAAGTCCACACCGACAGCTGCCGTCATCGATAGCCAGACCGCCTCGACGACGGAGGCCGGCGGGCCACGCGGGTTCGACGCCGGCAAGCGCCTCCAGGGGCGCAAGCGCCATATCGTGACCGACACCAACGGCCTCTTGCTGGCGGCATATGTTCATCCCGCCAACATCCAGGACGTCCATGGCGCCGTTCCCCTGTTGGAGGACTTGCGAGGCCGCTTCCCAAGGCTCAAGCATGTCTTTGCCGACCGGATCTATCGCGGCAAACAGCTCGTCAACGCACTCTCAGACTGCGGACCGTGGACGATCGAGATCGTCGAGCGACCGCACGGGGTCAAAGGCTTCCAGCTCCTGCCCAGGCGCTGGGTCGTCGAACGTACCTTTGCATGGTTCGGCAGATGCCGGCGTCTCTCCAAAGACTTTGAAGGGTCTGCCGCCACCGAGCTTGCCTGGCTGCTCGTCGCCCATCTGAGGCTTCTAACTCGCCGCTTGGCCCAGCCTTGAAGCCGTCTACGCTTTTTGAGTCAGGCTCTCAGGATGAGGCTCAGCGGCATCTGAGCCCGCTGGTACTCGCCCAAAGCATTCGGTCCTCATCCTGAGGGCCCGCCAACGGCGGCCGTCTCGAAGGATGGCTACAGGCGGGATCCCTTCCACATGCGATCGCCCTGCCTCCCGGAGGCGGACATGCTCTGATGCGTACAGACCCTAGGCCAGCGTCATTCCGCCGTCCACGACCCAGGCTGCGCCATTCACGTGAGCAGCCTCGTCGGATGCGAGGAAGGCAACGATGTTCGCGACGTCCTGCGGCCGCCCGTGGGCACTCGCAGCGTTGCGGCGCAATGCGATGGCGCTGTTGCGCGCCTGGCCTTCCAACTCCCGGATCATGCGCGACTCCACGGGTCCGGGCAGAACGGCGTTGACCCTGATCTTCGACCCGGCCACATCGAGCGCCGCCGTACGCGTCAGGCCGAGCACGGCGTGCTTGGAGGCGACGTAGCCGGCGAGCCCTGCACGCCCGCGGATCGCAGACGTCGATGCGGTGTTGATGATCGCGCCTGTCCCACGCTGCATCATGCGTGCGAGCACGTGCTTGAGGCCGAGAAACACCCCCTTCACGTTCACCTGCAGCAGCTGGTCGAATGTCTCGTCCGGGTATTCGTGAAGGGGCGCGACCACACCCTCGATGCCGGCGTTGTTGGCGAAGATGCCGATCGGCCCCAGGCTCGCTTCGGTCGCCTCGACGAAGGCGATGGTATCGCGGGCGACCGAGACGTCGGCGGGAATCGCGAGGGCCCTCGCCCCGGCCTGCTCGACCAGCAGCGCGGTCGCATTGGCAGCCGCTTCGTCGCGGTCGACGATCGCGACCGCAGCGCTCATCCGCGCCAGCCTCAGCGCAATGGCGCGCCCGATATCGCCCCCGCCGCCGGTGACGAGCGCGACCGGCGGCCGGTCACTGCCGGTCACGACTTCAGGAATTCGCAGCCGCCATCGGCAAGGGGCCGCCAGGCCTCTGATGGAGCGATGGTCTTGACCCGCTTGTAATAGTCCCAGGGATATTTGGAATCCGCGGGGGTCTTCACCTCGAACAGATACATGTTGTGCAGCTTGCGACCGTCGGCGCGCACGCTGCCCTTGCCGAACAGGGGATCATCCGTCGGCAGCTTCTTCATCTGCTCGACCACGGCCTTGCCGTCGCTGGAGCCGCCGAGCGCATCGACGGCCTTGAGATAGTGCAGCGTCGTGGCGTAGGCGCCCGCATGCAGCGCGGTCGGATAGCGGTTGTTGTTGCGCGGCGCGAAGCGCTTGGTCCAGGCGCGCGTGTCGTCGTTCAGATCCCAGTAGAAGGATTCGGTGAACTGCAGCCCCTGCGCGATCTTGAGGCCCAGCGAATGCACGTCGCTGAGATACAGCACCGTCGCGACCACGCGCTGGCCGCCTTGCGGAATGCCGAACTCGACCGCCTGCTTGATGGAATTGATGGTGTCGCCGCCGGCATTGATCAGGGCGATGATCTCCGCCTTCGACGACTGGGCCTGCAGCAGGAAGGAGGAGAAGTCCTGCGTGTTGATCGGCGTGCGCACGCCGCCGAGAACCTTGCCGCCGGCTTTCTGCACGACAGTCTTGATGTCGCCTTCCATGGCATGGCCGAAGGCGTAGTCCGCTGTCAGCAGGAACCAGCTCTTGCCGCCGCTCTCGACGACAGCGCGCGCGACACCCGAGGAGAGCGCGTAGGTATCGTAGGTCCAGTGCACGAGGTTCGGCGAGCACGCCTTGCCAGTCAGGTCCGAGGACGAGGCGCCCGAAACCAGCAGCGTCTTGTTGTTCTGCTGCACGATGTTGCGGACCGCGAGCGCGACGGCCGAGTTCGGCGCGTCGACGATCACGTCGACGCCCGGGCGGTCGATCCATTCGCGCGCGATGTTGGCGCCCACATCGGCCTTGTTCATGTGGTCGCCGCTGATGATCTCGATCGGCCGGGTCATCTTGGGCCTTGAGGCCTGGAAATCCTCCACCGCCATTTTGGCCCCGAGCACCGAGCCTGGACCTGTGACATCGGCATAGAGGCTGGACATGTCCGTCAACACGCCGATCCGCAGCGGCTTCGTCTCCTGCGCCCGCGCACCGAGCCCCGTCATGCCCAGCGCCAATCCGCCGGCGCCGGCCAGCAGCCCGCGGCGGCTCACCCGATATCGTCCAGCCATGCTCAATCCTCCCTTGCCCTTGTGCGTGTTTCTTCCCGGTGGTCGCCGCCCGCACGTACATCGCGTGCAGGCTGTTTTTCTTGCTTAGGGAGTGAGCCGCTCGATGAGCCTGCGGTCCTCGACCTCGAATCCGCCGCCATAGACCTCCGACACCATGAAATGCGCGCCCAGGATTTCCGGCTGAAGTTCAGCAATCGGATCGTAGGCGCTGGCGTGCAGCGTCATCGCGGCACGGCCCGGTATCGGCTTGGAGTATTTCAACGGCGTGCGGCGATAGGCGATGTCCGCATAGGCCACGCCGAGCCGCTCGGGATGCGGCAAGCGGCGCACATGGATCTCGCCGGCCGGCAGCTCGTCGCCATCGACGATGCGGACGACGGGTGCGGACGCATCCGGCGTGAAGGTGAAATCGGCCAGTGGAATTCCGCGGCGTCGGACCCAGCCGGTGATCGAGCCGTCCGGATGCTCGTCGAAGGCGTAATGCGCGTCCTTCTTGGTGTAGCCGAACACCTCGCGTCCGGCACAGATCCCCATGGGATCGCTGCAATACATGAAAATATGCGTTTCGGTGAACAGCCCCTTGTGGCGTACGGGCACGGAGATCATCAGGTCGAACATCTCGCCCGCATGCACGGCGAGGGAATGGCCCGGCGACCGCATGAAGCGGAAGGCGACGCGGTCGCTCGCGATCTCGAAAGGCGTGTCGGAGAGCAGGATCGCGACCTTGCCCGGCGCGACGCGCGTCATGATCTCGACGGTCCGCAAGGTGCAGCCCCACTCCACCGGATACGCCGGCGAATAGGGCGGATTGACCCCGCTGTTCGGCTTGAGCCGATAGGGCCCGAACATGCGTCCGCGCGGGTCGTCGGGGTCGGTGACGATTGTCATCAGGAGCCGCTTCCTCGTTTTTATTTATGATTTTTGAATTTCATATATAAAAGAACGGGGGAGTCAAGCGGCGGCGCCGCGCGGTTCCGCGACTCCACGGAATCGATTGGCGCTGCGCCGCGAAAATCCTTAACGTCCGGCTCGACCCCAAAACGCCGAATCGTTTGCCGATGCCGCCTGCGGAACAATTGCTCAACGCGCCCGAATTCACCGTTTCCGAGCTCTCGCTGTCCTTGAAACGGACGGTCGAGGATGCCTATGGCCATGTCCGGGTCCGCGGCGAGATTTCCGGCTTTCGCGGGGCGCATTCCTCGGGCCATTGCTATTTCGCGCTCAAGGACGAGAGCGCCAAGATCGAGGCGGTGATCTGGAAGGGCGTGCACACCCGCATGCGCTTCAAGCCCCAGGAGGGGCTCGAGGTCATCGCCACCGGCAAGCTGACGACCTATCCGGGCTCCTCGAAATACCAGATCGTGATCGAGGCGCTGGAGCCGGCCGGCATCGGCGCGCTGATGGCGCTGATGGAGGAGCGCAAGAAGAAGCTCGCCGCCGAAGGCCTGTTCGACGAGGCGCGCAAGCAGCTCCTGCCCTGGCTGCCGGAGGTGATCGGCGTCGTGACCTCGCCGACCGGCGCGGTGATCCGCGACATCCTGCATCGGCTGGAGGACCGCTTTCCCCGCCGCGTGCTGGTCTGGCCGGTCAAGGTGCAGGGCGAAGGCTCGGCCGAGCAGGTCGCGGCTGCGATCCGCGGCTTCAACGCGCTGCCCGAGGGCGGCAGGATTCCACGGCCCGACGTTCTGATCGTGGCGCGCGGCGGCGGCTCGCTGGAGGATCTCTGGTCCTTCAACGAGGAGATCGTGGTGCGCGCGGCAGCCGAAAGCATGATCCCGCTGATCTCGGCGGTGGGGCACGAGACCGACATCACGCTGATCGACTTCGTTGCCGACAAGCGCGCGCCGACGCCGACGGCTGCGGCCGAGATGGCAGTGCCGGTCCGCAGCGACCTCTTCGTCGAGGTCGCCGACCTTGCTCGCCGCACCCGCGCCTGCTGGCAGCGCGGCCATGAGAACCGGCGCAACGAGTTGCGTGCCGCGGCGCGCGCGCTGCCGGCGGCCGGCGACCTGCTGGCGATCCCGCGGCAGCGGCTGGATTCGGCGGGCGCCTCCCTGCCCCGCTGCCTCAAGGCCAACACGCATGCGCATTTCCGCAGGTTCACCGCCGCCGGCGCCAAGCTGACCTTGCGGGTGCTGCACGGCCAGATCTCGCAGGCCGATCACCGCCTCACCGTATGCGGCGAGCGGCTCGGTCTTTCCGCGCGCTCGCTCTTGCGGCGGCGGCGCGACCGCTTTGCCGGGCTGGAGGTTCGCCTGCGCGCCTCGAAGCTTTCGAATGCGCAGGCGCAGCGCAACGCCATTGCCCGCCAGCGCGAGCGGACGCATCGTCTCGCCGAGCGCGCCGGCCGTGCGCTGGTCACGCTGCTGCAGCGGCTGGATGCGCGCGTCGAGAACAGCGGCAAGCTGCTCTCCGCCTTGTCTTATCGCAGCGTGCTCGCGCGCGGCTTTGCGCTGGTGCGCGACGAGGCCGGCCATCCCGTGCATTCGGCCGACGCGATCGGTCCTGCCGCGCGTGTCGAGATCGAGTTCGCCGATGGACGCGTGGCCGCAACCGCGGATGCCGATCGCCCGGCGCCGGTCAAGCGCGCACCGTCACAACCGAAGCCGGCCGCGGCGGACACGAAGCCCGCGCCGAAGCGCGTGGCCAAGCCGGTGGATCAGGGCAGCTTGTTCTGAGGCGCCGAGATCGACGCCGCCGTGAAGGTGTCATTCCCCGCGAAAGCGGGGAATCCAGTATGCCGCGGCTTCTCGGCGACCAACAGGCGTCTCGGCGTACTGGATCGCCCGGTCAAGCCGGGCGATGACGGCGAGCCTCAGCGGCAGGATAACCCCGCGTCGATCGTGGTCCAGAAGCCGCAATGTTCGACCGCGCGCTGGGGCGCGCCGGCGTGGGCCTCGAACAGGAAGATCGCGGCGGTGAAGACGACCAGGGCGGAGGCGAAAAGAACGATACGGCTGCGCATGTGACATGCGTTTAATCGACATCGTGGTCGAATGATGGCGTCGCCGCGTGTTGAAACCCGCACCTCGCGCGATCCGTAGATTCCTGGTCGGCCATACTCCGTGCAGGGCGGTGGTCGATGCGGGGCTGTCCGCCTGACGTTGTTCCTCGGGCGGCCCCGCTCGCGCATTTGTAGCCCGCATGAGCGAAGCGATATGAGGGGTCTTTCTTCCCGGATGTCGCTGCGCTCATCCAGGCTACGAGACTACCGCGCCAGCCACTCCGCGACATCCTTCTGCGACTCCGCGCGCGCCTCGGCATCGGTGCCGCCGGCCGCTGCGTGCAGCGGCGTGTTGGCGCGGTCGAAATCGTGATCGGCACCGGGATACACCACGATGCGCGCGAGCGCGCTGCGGCCGCGTGCGCCGTCCACCATCTGGCGGCAGGCCGGCGGCGACGACACGTCGTCATCGGCGCCGATCAGCACCAGCGTCGGCACCCGCGTGCTCCAGCCGAGGCCGGCGGAGATCCGGCAATCGGGATAGAAGGCCACCGCCGCACGGAAGTCCGGGCCGAGGTCCCGCGCGGCACTCTGCGGACGCACGGCCCAGAGCAGCGCGCTGGCACCGTTGGCCCAGCCGATCAGGCTGACGCGATCGCGCGCCACCCAGCTCTGCTTCATCAGCCAGGCGCGCGACGCCGCAATGTCGGAGACGCGTTCGCGCCGCGCCTTGACGTGCATCTCCTTGACGCGGCATTGCGGCCCGAGCTCGCGCGAGCCGTAACTGTCGGGCAGCAGCACCGCATTGCCGGCCTTGAGCAGGCGCTCGGCCCAGTCGCGATAGCGCGGCAGGACGGTATCCGAACGGCCACCGAGCCCGCCGCAACCATGCAGCGCGATCACGGCCGGAAACGGCCCCTCACCCTCGGGCTTGTAAAGCTGTGCATGCAGGATGCCCGACGACAGCGGAATGTCGACCTGCTGCGGCACGGGCGCGGCGTGCGCGGCCGACATCAGGAGCATCAGGAACAGAGCGGTCAGCCGAAGGCGAATCGGAGGTTGCGTCAACATCCTTTGGCCAAGCCCTATCACGCGGAAACGGCGCCAAATCATCACAAACCGGTGGGGTTTACCGGGCGGACAAGCCACCCTATTTATGCTACATCCAGCCCGACACATCGTGCCCTCCGGGTTTTCCAGGGAGCGGCCTTCCGCGGAGACTTTCGACCGTGCTGAACAAGTTCGGCCCCTCGGGCCATGGCGAAGCGCAGGTGCAGTATCTCGACGGCGATTTCCGCGTGATCTCGCCGGGGACCTATGTGCGCTGTGCCATCACCGACACGCGCATTCCGCTCGACGAGTTGAAGTATTGGAGCGTGGATCTGCAGGAGGCCTACGCCACGCCGGCCGCCGTGCTGCAGCGGCATTTTCCGGGCGCGCTGAAGCAGGCGTGATCCTTCGGCTCGCGTAGGGTGGGCAAAGCGAAGCGTGCCCACCTTCGCCGTCTCAGTTGCGAGCAGACAGTGGGCACGGCGCGTTGCGCCTTTGCCCACCCTACGAGACCGCGTTCGTGGCACCGTTCGGCTATTGCTCGGGACCATCAGTGCCCACGCAAGTCAGTTTCATCGAACTCTCCCGATCGTCCGTAACCGATAGGCGTTTTGCGATGAATGTGGCCTGAATAGCAGGCCACTGACGGAGGGGCTGAGCGGCATCGAGTTGTCGCGATCGACGCTGGCTGGTGCTCTCAAACTACCGTGACTTCCTTCGCGACGGTCCGCATTGCATCAGGCCGTATCTACACTCTGTGGTTAGTCTCTTCGCGCTGAGGTTGGATTCTTCATGCGAATTGGCGCCCTCAAGTTGTTTGACGAAGTCTTGATGAAACAGAAGGCTGCTAGGCTGCGCGTTAGGTAATCGGTCCTGCTCTTTTCATCGCACAGACCATCAAGTCACGGGCAATTCGGATCGGCGCGATCTGTGAACGGGCTCATATCGAAGAGCCATCTGGCGGACTACGGTCACCCCGGAAATGCACGGCGGCACATCGGCAAATCGAAAGTCAACGATGGGGGTGATCATGCCCACCATACTAGACATGCTCTATCGTGAATATTGCCGCGCCCGCCTCGCCGAGATGCGGAAACAGCTTCTGATCTCGGCCCGACGCTCTGAAGCTCTCGAAGCGCATGATCATCTCGCGCATCTGGATGATGATGAGAGGGCGGACGCACCTCGCAATGCCAATGACAGCACGACGAACTGAAGTGGGCCCGGGACCGGCAACTCCCGCGCGCCAAACTGGCAACAGTTTGGGAGGCAACGATGAATACACCCGAATGCTATACTGTGATGGTGGCCTGCGTCTCGTGCCTGACCATTGTCGGATTGATGGCCGCTGGGGCGTGGTGAACGCAACCCATCGCTGAACCGCGATCGAAGGCCATCACCGGGTCGGCCGGCAACACGTTCAGCCGGGCCATGACCCGACGCGGCACGCGCACCGCATGGCCCGTCAAAGCACGTCGAAAGGCCTCCGCCCTGCGTCGCTTGGCGACGGCGATTCTGTCGGCGCGAGCGTCGCCGCCGCGTCGTCCGACTGCGGCGGCAACGCTTCGATCAGGCTGTCAGCTTCCAGGCGGACTATAGGAAGAACGCAGCTTCGCCGCGTTCTGGCGCACCTGCTTGATCTCGTCCTGAGTGAACAACCTCGTCAGCTTCACGTTTTGAAGGGTGCCCGCCGTGACGGTCAGGCCGGAAATGGCGGGAGCCGCAGCGGGGTCAGGCACATCGAAGATCACCAACACGCCAGGGCCATCGGCCGCAACGCTGTACATCGAGATCAGCTTTCCTCCGGCCGCCTCGATGAGCTTTCGAGCCGCCTCCTGGCGATTGGTCGTGGGGTTTTCCAAAATGGCGTTGAGAGCGCGTGGTGTGTACTGTCCGGTGAGGCAAAAATGCATGGCATGTTCTCCTCTGCGCTTCTGGCGATGATTCTCCCTGCCGTTGCGAACGGGTCGTTACGGCCGCTGGATCTAAAATGGTGAAGATGCGCTGCCCGCCGTGGGCATAAACGCCGCCAATGATTGCCGGGAGTTCGGCACGTCCCGGTGACGGCTCTGCTGCAAGGCTACATCAACCTGCAACGGTGCGGAAGATAATTCGTCAGCCGCGGTATGTGACCTCGGTTCACACGATGCATCGCGTTGAATGAACCATCTTTCCATCATGCATGGGATGCCACGGCGGGAGAGCGATACGCAATCCGACCCATTGCGCAGTCGCTTTGCTCGCAAGGAGATCAGCGCTTGCCAAACCTTCGCTCACGCGCCGCATAGAGATGATCGCCGATCAGCTGCCTCAGCCTTGCAGGGTCGTCGAACTCGAGCCGGACGGCGAACGGCACGATGCCGTCAGGTACGTCCGCTCTGCCGCGCAGGCGTGCAAGATCCTTTTCCGTGGTCACCAGCGTGAGCTGCTCGCGCTGCGCATCCGCCGCGAGGCCTGCGATCTCCTCGTTCGAGAACATGTGGTGATCGGCGAAGGCGCGCGCACGCGCGACGTCGATGCCGCTGGCGCGCAGCGTGCGGAGGAAGCGTTCGGGATCGCCGATGCCGGCGAAGGCAAAGACCCGCTTGCCGAGCAGCTGCGAGACCGAGTCCGCATCGGGCTTCAATCGCGCGCGCAGCTCCGGCTTGTCGCGCTTGGCCAGCTCCGCGGCGACCTCGTTGGCGGCACGGCCGTCGCCGATCAGCACGAGCGCGTCGGTACGCGCGAGCTGTGCGCTGAGCGGTGCGCGCAAGGGGCCGGCGGGAAACACATGGCCGTTGCCGAGACCACGCTCGCTGTCGATCACGATCAGCGAGGCGTCCTTGAGGAGGCGCGGGTTCTGGAAGCCGTCATCCATGAGGATCACGGTCGCGCCCTGCGACTTCGCCAGCGCGACTCCGTCGAGGCGATCGCGTGCGACCGCAACGGGGACATCGCGCGCCATCATCAGGGGCTCATCGCCGACGTCGGCCGCGTCGTGACGCGTCCGATCGACCATCAGCGGACCCTTCAGGCGCCCGCCATAGCCGCGGCTGAGCACCACGGGGGTCTCGCCGAGCTCGCGCAAGAGCCTGGCCAGCGCCAGCACGGTCGGTGTCTTGCCGGCGCCGCCGACGTGATAGTTGCCGACGCAGAACACGGGGATGCCGGCATCGACGCCCTTGCGCAGCATGCGCCGTTCGGCGATCGCGCCGTAGAGCGCTCCGAGCGGCCATAACGCGTAGGACGGGAGAGAACGTGGCCGGTACCAAAAGGCCGGCTCACGCATTGGCGGCCCCCATCTCGATGGTCAGCTGCAGCAGATAAGGCTCGAGCGCAGTCATGGTGCGATCCAGCGCGCCACCGAGCTGCTCGACCACGCCTGCGCCTGCGCGCTGCATCTTGTCGCGCAGGGTGGGATCCGCCAGCAACTGGCCGAGCTGCTTGACCAAGGCCTCGTGCGTGTCGGCCTGGCGCGCCCCGCCGCTTGTGTCGAGCGCCTCGTAGACGTCGGCGAAATTGAAGACGTGGGGGCCGTGCACGATGGCGGCACCAAGCTTGATCGCCTCGATCGGATTCTGTCCGCCATGATGGATCAGCGATCCGCCCATGAACACGATCGGCGAGAGCCGATAGAACAGACCGAGCTCGCCCATGGTGTCCGCGACATAGACGTCGGTCGTCGCCGTCGGCAGCTCCTCGCGCGAGCGCAGCGCCGGCTTCAGGCCGGACGCGGTGATCAGCCCTGCGATCGACGAGCCGCGATCCGGATGGCGCGGCACGATCACGGTCAAGAGCTGCGGGAAGAAACCGGACAGGCTGCGATGCGCCGCGACCAGCATCTCGTCCTCGCCCGGATGGGTCGAAGCCGCGACGATGATGGGACGCCCGCGCGTCATCGCCATCAGCCGTTCGAGCCTGGCGGGATCGGCCGGCGGCGCCGGCACGTCGAGCTTGAGATTGCCGGTGGTGAGGACGTCGCGGCCGCCAAGCGCGGCAAACCGCTCGGCATCCGTCTTCGATTGCGCAAGGCAAATGTCGAACCGCGACAGCAGCGCCGAGATGGTGCCGTGCATGCGCCGCCAGCGCGGGAACGAACGCGGCGACATCCGTCCGTTGATCAGCACCATCGGCACCCGGCGTGCCGCCCCGGCAAGGATCAGGTTCGGCCACAGATCGGATTCGATGAACAGCGCCAAAGACGGCTTCCAATGGTCGAGGAAGCGCGCGACATAGCGCGGCGAGTCATACGGCACGTATTGATGGATGACGTCGGGCGGAAAGCGCTTGGCGACGACGGCGGCCGAGGTGACGGTGCCTGACGTGAGCAGGATGCGCAAATTCAAATCGCGCAACCGCTCGATCAGCGCAGCCGCCGCCAGCACCTCGCCGACACTGGCGCCGTGGATCCAGACCAGCGGACCGTGTGGCCGTACGTCCTGCGACAAGCCGCGTCGCTCGCCGACACGCGCGGGATCCTCCTTGCCCTGCTTCAGGCGCCGCTTGATCAGCGCAGGCGCAAGCGGCACCAGGCCGCTCGCCAGGCGCCGATACATCCGCAGCGTGATGGGCAGCGAGTTAGGCATCTTCCGGTCCCGGGCGGCCGAGTTGCGCATAGGCGCGGCGGGTCGCCTCGTTCAAGGTCTCCTCCAGCTCCAGCCGCAGCGCTTCCATGGCGGCGGCGTCGGCGTCGGGCGGAACGTGGATCTCCTTGATGCCGACCAATGCGCCCCGCCCGAATGGCAGATTGATGGTGGTGCGGTCCCAGTTCTTGAGCCGGATAAAGCGGCTGGTCGCCATCGCAAAAGGCATGATCGGCCGCCCCGATTCCCGTGCCAGCATGATGATGCCGAGCCCGGCCACGCGCGAGCGCTTGGGGACATCGGCGGTCAGCGCGACATTACAACCGTCCTGGAGCGTGCGCACCATCTCCTTGAAGGCGCCCACGCCACCTTTGCGGTGGAACGCGCCGCCATGGTCGCCGGAACCCCTGATCGTGCCGATGCCGAGGCGCTCGGCGGCGATCGCGTTGAACTCGCCGTCGCGGTGACGGGAGATCAGCACCTTGGCCCGGTACCAGTCCTTGTTCTTGATGAAGGGCGTGAGGAAATGCTGGCCGTGCCAAAAGGCGAAGATCGCCGGGATCTGCGGCTCGACGAGGTCATAGACGCCGGGCGGATCGAACTTGAATTTGTTGGTCCGCCAGACAAAGCGCAGATATTCGGCCGCCAGGACCCCGACGGCACGCTGAACGAAGCTGCTTCGCAGCGTATTGCGAAGCAGTTTTTTCAACGCGCCGGTTCTTGATTGGGGTCGAGCAGCCGGTGCAGATGGACGATGAAATAGCGCATCTGCGCATTGTCGACCGTGCTCTGCGCCTTGGCGCGCCAGGCCGCATGTGCGGTGGCATAATTCGGATAGAGGCCGACAATGTCGACCTCGTCGAGATTTTTGAAGGTATTGTGCTCGAGGTCGACGAGCTCGCCACCGATGACGAGGTGAAGCAATTGTTGCGGGGCACTATCTGGCATGGGTTCTCTTCCTAACGGGCTGCCCGGCAAAGCAGTGTTCGACAAGCACGACGGAAAGCGCTTCAGGCCAAGGGGCGGCTTCGAAAATGCGCGACAATGCCCGCATGACGATCGCGCCCCGCTGCCACCAGCACCCCGTGCGCCACTTCCCGGCGGTTATAGAGGATGGGTTCTCCGGAGAGGTCGCTCATCCTACCATCCGCTTCCTGCACGATCAAATCGGCCGCCGCAAGATCCCAATCATGGCTGTTGCCCCCCGCAAAAGCCGCATCCAGTGCGCCATGCGCGACCCGGCACAGACGCAGCGCGAGCGAGCCGATTCGCCGATGCAGCTTGATCTCGCCGAGGGAGGGCTTCAGGCGTTCGACCAGCGGCTTCGGGCCGGCGACGCGCGCGAAGTCGAGCTCGGATCCCGACGACGTCCGCACCGGCTTGTCGTTGAGCGTCGTGCCCTGGCCGCGAACCGCGAAGAAGAACTCGCCACTGGACGGGGCGAACACCGCCGCCAGCACCGGCGAGGCATCCTGGACCAGCGCGACACTGACGCACCATTCGTCGTGGCCGCCGAGATAATTGCGCGTGCCATCGATGGGATCGACGATCCAGGTCAGCCGCCGCGACAGCCGCGCCGCGTCGTCGGCGCTTTCCTCGGACAGCCAGCCATAGTCGGGCGTCGCATTGCGCAAGCGCGTTTCGAGGAGATCGTTGACCGCGATGTCGGCTTCAGACACCGGCGAGGACGCGCCCTTGGTCCACTTTTTCAGCTCGGTGCGGAACATCGACTGCGCCAACGCGCCCGCGTCCCGTACCGTCGCCTTCAGCAGCGCTGCATCGCGCGTCAGGATGGTCGCGTCCAGGGATTGCGCGTCAGCGTCCGCCAAGCGTCAATCCCTCGATGCGCACCGTCGGCGCATTGATGCCGTAGCGGAACTCGAGATTGTTCGCCGGCTGCATCGACTTGAAGATCTCGAACAGATGGCCGGCGATCGTGACCTCGCTGACGGGATAGGTGATCTCGCCCTTCTCGATCCAGAAGCCGGAGGCGCCGCGGCTGTAATCGCCGGTAACGCCGTTGACGCCGGAGCCGATCAAATCGGTGACGTAGAAGCCCTGCTTGATGTCGGAGATCAGCTCAGCCGGGCTCGGCGTGCCGGGCTCGAGATGCAGATTGTACGGCCCGGGCGAGGGCGAAGACGAGACGCCGCGATGGGCGTGGCCGGTGGTGGTGAGGCCAAGCTCGCGCGCGGTGGCGCAATCGAGCAGCCACGTCGTCAGCACGCCCTCATCCACCAGCGCGATCCTCTTCACCGCAACGCCTTCGGCGTCGAAGGTCTGCGAGCGCAGGCCGCGCTTGCGCAGGGGATCGTCGATGATGCGGATGTTCTTCGCAAACAGCTGCTGGCCGAGCTTGTCCTTCAGGAAGCTGGTCTTGCGCGCGATCGAGGCGCCGTTGATGGCGCCGACGACATGGCCGACCAGCGAGCCGGCGACACGCGGATCGAACACGACGGGTACCTTGCAGGTCTCGACCTTGCGCGGATTGTAACGCGCCACGGTGCGCTCGCCGGCGGAACGGCCGACGACATCGGGCGACAACAGATCGGCGCCGTGCGGCGCCGAGGTGAAGTCGTAGTCGCGCTCCATGCCGGTGCCTTCGCCCGAGATGGCGGTGGCCGAGATGCCCTGGCTGGAGCGCAGATAAGAGCCGTGGAAGCCGGTCGAGGTGACGAGCACCATGCCGCCGATGCCGGCGGAGGCGGAGGCGCCGCCGGACTTGGTGACGCCCTTCACTGCGAGCGCGGCAGCTTCCGCCGCGAGCGCGCGGCGCTCGAGCTCGGCGGTCGTCGGCACCTCGGGATCGAGCAGGTCGAGATCGGGGAAGTCGCGCGCGAGCAGCGCAGGATCGGCGAGGCCGACATATTTGTCGTCGGGCGCGACACGCGCCATCGCCACCGCGCGTTCGGCGAGCTTGGTGACGGCGTCACCGCTGACGTCGTTGGTCGAGACCACCGCCTGGCGCTGGCCGACCAGCACGCGCAAGCCGACATCGTCGCCTTCGGAGCGCTCGGATTCCTCGACGCGGCCGTCGCGCACCTCGACACCTTGCGAGACGCCGCGCACTGCGACCGCATCGGCCGCATCCGCACCGGCGCGCTTGGCCGCCTCGACCAGTCGCTGCGCGAGATCGGAGAGCGCGGACTGATCGAACAGGTCGCGATGGGCTGTGGTCGTAGAGCTTGGTGAAGAGTTCACGAACGAAATCCTGTTGGGGCGGGGTTCGGGACCGGAACCCACAAATGTGCCCTGATGGCGCGGACTTCAAGCATTTTCAGCCCGTCAAAAGCTCAGATTCGCGACTTCGGCGCAACGTCTCGTCAATCATGCGTGCCAAGGTCTTGTCAATCATGAGCCGCAGTGACGGTGGGTTAACCAGCCTTTTTAAGCGGTTTCGGAAAGCCGCGCGCTAAGGTCCTCGCATCGACCGGGAACATAATCCCGGCGGGGAGAACTAAAGCCGTGAGGCGTCAAACAGCAACATGCGGGGTCGCTCCCGCCGGGTCGAGCCGCTCCCTGCGGCTCGACCCTCTTTCCCTTCCGGTCCGCTTCGATGCGCACGATCCGCGCGCCGACGGACATGTCAGGCAAATCGAGCTTCATCGCGAGCGTGTCGTGCTGCGCCGTGCCGTGCACGGCATGCAGATGGCCATCAACGTGCGCGTCAGCGACTTCACCGGCGTCGCGCTGCGCGGCAATGACGAGGGGCAAGCCCTCGTGCTCGTGCATCGCGATCCCTCGCTCTCCGTTCCGCTGCTGGTCGGCGCCGATGGCAACGAGCTCACGGAAGCCTGGGCGATCTGGAGCGAGATCTTCGCGCTGCCGCAGCTCGACGAAGGCGCACGCAAGCCCGCACCGCGCCGCCGCCGTGCCAACGCGATCCGCGCCCGCCGCCCGAAATTCCTGATGCGCCGGCGCACCGCGATGGCGCGCGAGCTTACAGTGCATCGCGAGCGCGAGATCATCGCGCGGAATTGAAGGTGCCGTAGGGTGGGTTAGCCGTAGGCGTAACCCACCTCTTCTGTTTCCGTGGATAGAGACAGTGGTGGGTTACGCTTCGCTAACCCACCCTACGAGAGCAACGCGGCTCGCATCACCGCGTCCGCCAGCAATCCCGCAAACAACAATAGGCCCGCATCCCTATTCGACTTGAACAGGCGCAGACACAGCTCGGGATCGTCGATCCGGAGCCGCACGATCTGCGATGCCAGATGCACGGCGAAGGCGATCAGCCCGAGCCAGGCGGGCCAGCGCGCATCGCCGGAGGCCAGCGCGACGCCGATCAGCATCACCGACAGGCCATAGAACAGGATCAGCGCCTGGTGCGTGTGCGCGCCGAACAGGCGTGCGGTGGATTTGATGCCGATCAGCGCGTCGTCCTCGGTATCCTGATGCGCGTAGATCGTATCATAGCCGATCACCCAGGAGATCGCACCGGCATAGAGCACGAGCGCGGTGACGTCGATGCGCCCGAAGGTGACGGCAAATCCCATCAAGGCGCCCCAGGAGAAGGCAAGGCCAAGCACGATCTGCGGCCACCAGGTGATGCGCTTCATGAAGGGGTAGATCGCGACGATCAGAAGCGAGGCGATGCCGGTCAGGACCGCGAAGCGGTTGAACTGCAACAGCACCACGAGGCCGATCAGCGCCTGCGCAATCATGAAGACCAGCGCCTGCTTCGTGGTCACCTGCCCTGACGGCAGCGGCCGCGATCGGGTGCGCTCGACCTTGTCGTCGAGGTCGCGGTCGGTGATGTCGTTCCAGGTGCAGCCGGCCCCGCGCATCACGAAGGCGCCGATGAAGAACAGCACGATGGTGAGCGGCAGGCCGCGGACGTCATGCGCGATGCCGGCCGCCAGCGCCGCCGACCACCAGCACGGCATGAGCAACAGCCAGGAGCCGATCGGACGGTCGAAGCGGGACAGACGCAAATAAGGCCGCGCCCATGGCGGCGCGAGCGTATCGACCCAGTTGCCGGCGGAATCGGCAACGCGGGCGGATGCATCGCTCATCGGGTCAGGACGTTGCCGTTGAGCGTATCGAAGGTGCTGCCGCCCTTCTTGCCGGCATTGGCCTCAGGCGCCGAGCCCGAACCCAGCACCTCGCTCAGTGAGGGGCCTGCCGGACCGCGCGGCTGGTTCTGCATCTGCTGCGCGACGTTGCAGACCTTGGTCGCCATGGCCTCGGTGTTCTTGTGGCCGGCCTTCATCTGATCGCCGACCTGCGCCGGGATTCCGCATTTGGCGGCGTTGGTCTCGATGTACTTGATCATCTTCGTTTCAGCCTGGCTGAAATTACGGATCAACTTGCAGGCCTCGTCCGGCGGCGCATGACGGTCGCTCGCCGCCTTGATCAGCTTGCCGCGCTTCTCGGCCTCCTCGCGCAGCGGGATGAAGGCCTTCATGCAGTCCTCGCCGGGACCGGCTTGCGTCGGCGGAGCCGCGCTGAAAGCGCCGGCACCGCCGAGCGGGGCAGCGCCGTTCACGGGAAAGGAGGACTGCGGCGCGGTGCCGACCGACGCGCTAGGCGCCGAGCCGTTCACGGGCGGAAACGGCGAACTGCTTGCAGCCTGATTGGGCAGCGGCGCCGGGAACGCGCTTTGCGCGTCAGCACCCGCAACGCCCATGGTGACTATGGCGGCAGTGATCGGAACCATCAAATGACGGATCATCAAGATAGTCTCTCCGGCAGGATCTTACGGGTTCGGCGCCTTCCCAATTGAAGCGCAACCAACGTGTTCGCGTTTTTACGATTCCCGCCGACGCTTAACAACCCGTGGAATTGGGCAAGAGCGCGGCGCTGGGACGCACCATTCTGGCAATATTTACCCCCAAAACTACGGCTTTCGGTTAAGAACGGCGGCAAATCGGACCTTTGACGATGCCTGCCCACGATTTCCGCGCCCCCCGCCTGTTCGTCGACGCCCCCCTCGCCCAGGACGCCCGGGTCCCGCTTGACCGCGACCAGAGCAATTATCTCGGTAATGTGCTGCGGCTGGCCGCCGGGGCCGAGGTCCTGGCCTTCAACGGCCGCGACGGCGAGTGGCAGGCGGCCATTGAGGGCCGCAAGCGCCCGGATGGCCTCGTCATCCTCCAGCAGACCCGGGCCCAGGACCGGCTTGCCGACCTCGCCTACGTCTTCGCCCCGCTCAAGCATGCCCGGCTCGACTACACGGTGCAGAAGGCCATCGAGATGGGCGCGGCAAGGCTTCAGCCGGTCCTGACCCGGTTCACCCAGGCTTCCCGGGTCAACACCGAGCGGATGCGCGCCAATGTCGTCGAGGCGGCCGAGCAATGCGGCATTCTGAGCCTTGCCACCGTCGCCGAGCCGGTGGCGCTGGAGCGCTTCCTCAGCCAGCGGCCGGGCGACCGCCTGCTGATCTTCTGCGACGAGGCGGCGGAGGTCGAAGATCCCATCCAGAGCCTGCAAGGTGCGCGCGCGGCCGACCAGGGTATTGACGTGCTGATCGGCCCCGAAGGCGGCTTCGCCGAGGAGGAGCGCGCGCTGCTGCTGCGGCAGCCGAAGATCCTGCGGCTGGCGCTGGGACCCCGGATCATGCGGGCCGATACCGCCGCCGTGGCGGCCTTGACGCTGGTGCAGGCAGTCCTCGGCGATTGGGGCGGCAGAATGGGTTAGCTTCGGTCCGCAATCCAACGGGGAGGTCGTCATGCCCGGGCTTGTCCCGGGCATCCACGTTCTATGTGCCGGCAGCAAGGCGTGGATGGCCGGCACAAGCCCGGCCATGACGGTGAAACGGTGAATTGCCCCCTGTTAAGCGATTGATCCTTTGGAGGTCGAAACCGCCTAGCGGCCATGCTAAGGGCTGCGCAACTTCCCTCCCTGCCCGGTTCCACCGGGACGATGGACCCCGTTATGACCACGACTGCCACCTCAAATGCTGCCGGCTCCGCCGCCTGGGCGGATACGCTGCTCTTGTCGTTCGCGCAGGCGGGGTATGTCAGGGCGGAGCCTGCGATCCTGCAGCCGGCCGAGCCGTTCCTCGACCTCTCCGGCGAAGATATCCGCAAGAGCCTCTACCTGACCACGGACCTCTCCGGCGAGGAACTCTGCCTGCGTCCGGACCTGACCATTCCCGTGGCGCGCGATTACCTCGCCTCAACCCGCGCCGGCCAGCCGGCCGGGTTCAGCTATCTCGGTCCGGTGTTTCGTTACCGTAGCGGCCAAGCCAGCGAATTCCTCCAGGCCGGCATCGAATCCTTCGGCCGCCAGGACCGCGCCGCGGCGGACGCCGAGATGCTGGCGCTGGCGCTCGAAGCGACTGCCGCCTTCGGCGTCAACGACGTCGAGATCCGCACCGGCGATGTCGCGCTGTTCAATGCCCTGCTCGACGCGCTCGATCTCTATCCAGTCTGGCGCCGCCGCCTGATCAAGGATTTCAACCGCAAGATCAGCCTGGAGCAGGATCTGGAGCGCCTGGCGGCCGCGACCACCGCAACCCGCAGCGAATATGAGGGCGTGCTCGCCGCGCTCGCCGGCTCCGATCGCAAGGCGGCGCTGGCCTTCGTCACCGATCTGATGTCGATCGCCGGCACCACCAATGTCGGCGGCCGCACCACGGCCGAGATCGCCGACCGCTTCCTCGAGCAATCGACCCTCAAGGGCGGCGCGCTGCCGCGCGAGGCGATCACCGTGCTCAAGCGCTTCCTGTCGATATCGGGCAATCCCGACGACGCCGTCGCGGAGCTGCGCGCACTCACCGCTGACGCCAAGCTCGATCTCACCGCCGCGATCGACCAGTTCGAGAGCCGGGTCGGCTTCTTGGCGGCACGCGGCATCGACGTGAAGCTGGCGCGCTTTTCTACCGCGTTCGGACGTGGGCTCGACTATTACACCGGCTTCGAATTCGAGCTGCACCACACGGGCAATGGTGCAGAGCCGCTGGTCGCCGGGGGCCGCTATGACGGACTGATGACCCAGCTCGGATCAGTCGAGCCGATCCCCGCGGTCGGCTTCTCGGTCTGGGTGGACGCGCTGACCAGGATCGGCCGCAAGGTGGGAGCTTAAGCCATGAGCGCGCCATTCGTTCTGGCCGTTCCCTCCAAGGGCCGCCTTCAGGAAAATACCGAAGCGTTCTTCGCCCGCGCCGGGCTCAAGCTGTCCAAGGCCGGCGGAGCCCGCGACTATCGCGGCACGATCGCCGGCCTCGACAATGTCGAGATCGCCTATCTCTCCGCGAGCGAGATCGCCTCGCAATTGTCGCGCGGCTTTGCGCATCTCGGCGTCACCGGCGAAGACCTGGTGCGCGAAACCATCGCCGATGCCGACAAACGGGTATCCCTGATCGAAGGGCTCGGCTTCGGCTATGCCGACGTCGTCGTCGCGGTGCCGCAGGCGTGGATCGACGTCCGCACCATGGCCGACCTCGACGACGTCACCACCGGCTTCCGCGAGCAGCATCACATGCGGATGCGGGTCGCGACCAAGTTCATCAACCTCACCCGCGCCTTCTTCCAGAGCCACGGCATCACCGATTACCGCATCGTCGAAAGTGCTGGCGCGACCGAAGGGGCGCCTGCGGCCGGTAGCGCCGAGCTGATCGTCGACATCACCACGACCGGCGCCACGCTCGCCGCCAATGGCTTGCGGGTGCTCGACGACGGCGTGATCCTGCGCAGCCAGGCCAATCTGGTCGCCTCGAAAGACGCCGACTGGTCGCCGCAGGCGCGGGAGACCGCGCGCATCATCCTCGATCACATCGCCGCGCGGGCGCGAGCCAACAAATATCGCGAGGTCCGCACCCGTTTCCGGCAGTGCGACGCCGCCCTGCTCGGCGAAGCCCATAGCCGGTTCGGCGTCGAGGCCCCGTTCGGCGGACCGACCTCGTCAGGCATGTTGACGCTGCACTGCCCGCCGGGGCAGCTCTACGCGCTGGCGAGCTTCCTGCGCGAGCATGGCGCCGAGACCGTTTCGGTGGTGTCGCTCGACTACGTGTTCGACCGGGAGAATCCGCTGTTCGCCAAGCTCGAGGCGTTCCTGCGGCGGTGAGCCCGGAGTTGTTGAGCAGTTTCGTTCAGCGTAGCGACAGCAAACGGCAGCTACCATATGCTGTCGAGAAGACCTGAAGGCATCTGGAACCTTGATCGATGACGCTGGGCTCTGACGTATCCGGCATGACGACCACAGCGGCCGGCGCCGCCGCGAAGGGGTTGTCGATTGTCGTCCCCATCTACAACGAGGCGGCGGGCCTTGCCGCTCTGCACCAACGGATCTGTGAGCTCGCGAAAACATTGCGCCAGCGCTATCGGCTGGCTTGCGAGGTCGTCTATGTCGATGACGGCAGCAAGGATGCGACGCTGTCGATCGCCCGCAGCCTTCCGGCCGACGCGCTCGGCGTCCAGGTGGTCTCGCTCTCGCGCAATTTCGGCAAGGAGGCGGCGCTGATGGCCGGCCTCGACCATGCCCGGCTCGGCGCCGTCATGTTCATGGACGGTGACGGCCAGCATCCGCCGGCTCTGGTCGAGCAGCTGGTGCGGCACTGGATCGATGATGGCTACGACGTCGTCTACACCGCCAAGGCGCATCGCGACAACGAGCCCTTCCTGCGCCGCGTCGCCGTGCACGGCTTCTACGCGCTGATCAATTGGGGCGCGCGGCAGAAGATTCCGGAGGACGCCGGCGACTTCCGCCTGCTCTCGCCGCGCGCGGTCGCCGCCCTGCGGCAATTGCCGGAGCGCAACCGCTTCTTCAAGGGACTGGCAAGTTGGATCGGCTTCCGCCAGATCCGCGTCGACTACGAACCGGCAGCGCGCGCCCATGGCGTCACCACTTTCAACGCTGCCAGCCTGCTCGGCCTGTCGATCGAGGGCCTGACCTCGTTCTCGGTGGCACCGCTGCGCTTCGCCAGCCTGCTCGGCGTCATTCTCGCCGGAGGCGCCTTCCTGTTCGGCCTTTCGATCCTGTGGGAGGTGTTCACCACCGGCAAGCAGGTGCCCGGCTATCCCTCGCTCGTGATCGGCCTGATGACGATCGGCGGCGTGCAGCTCATCATGATCGGCATCGTCGGCGAATATATCGGCAAGATCCTGTCCGAGCTGAAGGCGCGCCCGATCTACTTCGTAGCCGAGCACAGCGAAAAGCACTTCGAGACCGACAACGCGGAGGACGCCTCGAAGAGGACGGCGGCCGAATGAATGCGGCCGCAGGCCTGCGGCGAATCTGGCTCTGCGCCGACGATTACGGCATGAGCCCGGGCGTCAACCGCGCCATCCGCGACCTGATCGAACGCGGCCGCCTCAACGCGACCTCGGTGATGATGGTGGGACCTGCGATCGGGCGCGGCGAGATCGAGGCGCTGGACGCGGCAGCCAAGTCGAGCCCGCGCTGCGCGATAGGATTGCACGTGACGCTGTCGGCGCCGTTTCGGCCGCTGACCATGCACTTCCGTCCTCTGGACGGCGACATGTTCATGCCGTTTCCAAAACTGCTGCGCGCCGGCTTGACGCGGCGGCTCGACCGCGAATTCATCCGCAACGAGGTGAAGGCGCAGCTGACCGCCTTCATGGAAGCATTCGGACGCGCGCCCGACTTCGTCGACGGACACCAGCATGTGCAGCTCTTTCCGCAAGTGCGCGACGGCTTCGTCGATGCCGTCAGCGACGGCGCGCCACGGGCCTGGGTGCGCCAGGGCGGGCGCAATCTGCCACTCACACAGAGGCTGGCCTCACCAAAGGCGCTGTTGCTCGACATCCTCAGCGCGCCGTTCCGCCGCCGCGCCGGCGCTGCCGGCCTCAGCTTCAATCCGGCCTTCGCCGGCGCTTACGACTTCACGCGGACGACCGACTTCGGCACGTCGATGCGGCAATTCCTCGAAGACCTGCCGGACGGCGGTCTCGTGATGTGCCACCCCGGCTTCGTCGACGATGTCCTCGTCGGCCTCGACCCGATGACGGAGGTTCGCGAACGCGAGCACGCCTATCTCGCCGGCGATGCCTTCCCACGTCTGTTGGCAGACAGTGGCGTCACGCTCGTGTGACACCGGTCAAAGCAGCTTGCGAGGCAGCTTGTCGCATACCGAAATTTAATCCGGCCGGCACTGTTGGGGCCACAATGGAACCCTACATCTCCTGCGCGCTTGGTTTTGCGCGAAGGAGAGAGATCATGACGCCGCAGGAACGCCAGCTCGTTGACGACCTTTTCGACCGGCTTTCAAAGCTGGAGAATGCACCGCGCGATCCCGATGCGACCGCAGCGATCTCCGAGGGGCTGCGCAAGGCGCCCGGCGCGATCTACGCGCTGGTGCAGACCACGCTGTTGCAGGATGAAGCGCTGAAGCGGGCCCATAACCGCATCCAGGAGCTGGAAGCGGGGCAAGCGCCCGAGCAGCCGCAGTCCGGCGGCTTTCTCGACACCATGCGTGACACGCTGTTCGGCGGCGGCCCATCCCGCGGCTCGGTTCCAAACGTGCCGCCGCGCGAGCAGCGGCCCATGTGGAATACCGGCCAGGCCATGCAGCAGACCCAGCCGGGTTATGGTCAGCCGCCTTACGGACAGGCTTACGGCCAAGGTCCCGGCCAGGGCGCGCCCCCGGCCGGCGGTGGTGGCGGCTCGTTCCTCGGCACGGCAGCGGCGGCCGCCGCTGGCGTGGTCGGCGGCTCGCTGCTGCTGTCCAGCATCCGCGGCATGATGGGCGGATCGCATCAGCAGGCTTTTGGCGACACCAATGCGCTCGGCGACCGCAGCGCTGGCGGAAGCCCCTGGGGCGGCAGCGACGAGTCCAGCGGATCGCTGGCGCGCGACGCCGGCCTCAACGACATCGGCTCCAAGGGCGATTCCCGCCAGGGCTTCTTCGACCAGGCGTCGAACGACGATCGGAACAACAACGATCAGCACTACGACGATAACGGTGACAACATGGACGTGGCCGACAGCGACTTTGGCGGCGACGACGATGGCGGCAGCGATTACGCGTGAGCAATCATCCCGTAGATGTGGAACGGCCGCCTTCTCGGCGGCCGTTTTCTTTTGCGCGTAGCTCAACTGCCTTTGCCACATGCAGGCGAAGCCGTTCGATATAGTATGACTAATGCGTGCGCTATTGGACTTCACTGAGCTGACGTTGCCCGACGTGCCTAAGTTCACCATGAAAAGCGAATCCGCCTTCTGACACGCGCGGCCGTAGAGTCCCGGATTTCCAAATGCGGACATGGGTGTTCAACTCGAAGAACACATTGCTCATGCCACACACCCTGCCGTTCTTGGCTATAGTCGGGGGTTTAATGATGAGTTCACTTCAGCAGCGCATTGCAACCTTGACCGACGCTACGACACATCTCATCACCGAATTGTGCGAGCTGGAAGGATTGCACGAACGTGTTAGGAAGGCGGAGCTGTCGGCACTGCGGTTGAACCGCTCCGCTGGCGCACCGCATTCCCATCCGTCAACTCGTCGGCGCTGCTCCGTTGCCCCGCGGCTGGGGTCGCGGCACCGCCAGCGAGTTTAGACCCGGCTGAGGCGTACGCCGGAGGCACGCACGCCTTCGATGCCGCCCACCCGGCGGGAATGCCGAGTTGAGGCCCGCATCGAGCGTGTGGCGCCTCACATCACCACGACCTTGGTGCCGACATTGACGCGGCCGTAGAGGTCGATGACGTCCTCGTTGCGCATGCGGATGCAGCCGGAGGAGACGTTGGTGCCGATGGTCCAGGGCTCGTTGGAGCCGTGGATGCGGTAGAGCGTCGAGCCGAGATACATCGCGCGCGCCCCGAGCGGATTTTCCGGGCCGCCTTCCATGTGCCTCGGAAGGTCGGGGCGGCGCGCGAGCATTTCCGCCGGCGGCGTCCAGGCCGGCCATTCGCGCTTGGCCGTGATCGATTTCACGCCGGACCAGGTGAAGCCGGGACGGCCCACGCCGATGCCGTAGCGCATCGCCCGGCCGTTACCCTCGACGAGATAGAGGAACTTGTTCGGCGTATCGACCACGATCGTGCCGGGGCTTTCCCTGCCGCCATAGTCGACGAGTTGCTTCTCGAACTTCGGATCGAATGGACGCTGCCGCGGATCGACCGCGTCCTGCTGGAGCGCGCCTTGCTGATATCCGCCTTGTTGATACCCGCCTTGCATCTGCGGCTCGCCCATCGGCGGCAGACGGCGCTGGTCGTAATAGGCCGGCTGCTGCTGATACACCGGTCGCTCCGGCGCATAGGCCGGACCGCGGCCCGGGCCGTCGCCGAACAGGAACTCGATGAAGCCGCCGCCCAGGTTCGCGTTGGAGGCGACACGTACCGGCGCCGGCGGCACTTGCGGCGCGTAGAGCACTGCAGGCGGATCGTTCGGCACCGTGTTGTCGAAGGCGCTGGCGCCGTTCGCGCCGGCCATGAAGGTGCAAGCGCTGCCGAGCAGCGCGACAGACATTTTCTTGAACATCGACGTACTCTGTACTGTTTCGTCTAGATCACATGCGTCGTGGAAGGCGCCTGGCTGATCGACCGCCGCGACGTGGTCAATAAAAGGCAAAAGCCGTTTTGTTTGGTAAACGTATCAGCCGTTTTGATTCACCACGTCGTCGGGCGCGGGCCAATTCGGCGATCAGCGTTTATTTTCGGTGAACGCCGCACGGCCATGGTTAATCGCTTCTTTGCGCAGCGTCGCGCGACGCAAGCACAACAGTTCCGGCTGTGAACTTCGTGTTAAATCGCTTCTGCCTACAAAGACGCGTGAGTGAGGTGGGGGGAGTTTTCTGATGGCTGTTCACCGCAAGCGTTTCCGTGTCGAAGATATCGCCGGTGGCGAGATGCCCATTCTCGACGTAACCGAAGAGGCGACTCCGATGCATAGCGAGATCATGGCCGAGCTGCGTGCGATCCGTGCACAGATGGCGAAGGGCTCCGTGCCCTTGTCCGGCAGCGCTGCCATGGCGGCGATCGACGCCTCCACGGCACACGAGCTTGCCGAAGCCCGCACCATGCTCGATACCTATCGTGCGCAGATCGAGCAGTGCGAGAAGCTGAAGGTCGAACTCGACCTCATCCACGACGCCATCGATCGCACCAAGCGCGAGATCGCGACGCTGCACGGCAAGAGCTTCGACGGCGGCGAGATGGCCAAGGTCAATGGCGAGCTCGGCGCGGTCGTCGGCGGCACCGAGCAGGCGACCCAGCAGATTCTCGAAGCCGCCGAATCGATCGACCAGGCGGCCAGCGCGATGTCCAAGGTGCAATCGGCCGATCAGCAGAAGCGGCTCGCCGACGATATCCAGGAGCGCGTCATCTCGATCTTCGAAGCCTGCAACTTCCAGGACCTGACCGGCCAGCGCATCAGCAAGGTCATGGGCACGATGAAGTTCATCGAGCAGCACATCAATGCGATGATGGAGATCTGGGGCGGCGTCGACGCGATCAAGGCCCATGTGCCCGCACATGCGCATGTCGACAACCGCACCGAAGAAGAGAAGCTTCTCAACGGCCCGAAGCTTGCCGGCGACGTCGGCCATGCCTCGCAGGACGACATCGACGCGCTGTTCGACTGAGCGGAGAGCATACGGAAAAGCAAAACGCCGGCCCCGGGCCGGCGTTTTTGTTTTGGGGATTTATCTCACTCTGTCATTCCGGGGCGGTCCGCAGGACCGAACCCGGAATCTCGAGATTCCGGGTTCGCGCTTCGCGCGCCCCGGAATGACGGAAACGATTATCACGCCCGAGGCGCGCAGCGGACGTAGACCATGTTGCCGTAACGGACCGCGGCGTCCTTGTCGATGAAGCGGGTGATCAGCACGCGGCCGTCGAAGGAGACGATCTCGCGGTCCTGGTCGCCGGGGGTGGGACCAGCGGGCCCAATGTAGTTCTTGCCGCTGGGCGAGCCCTTCAGCCGCAGCTCCTGCGGCGTCGCCTGGTCGGCCAGATGCATGATCACGCCGCCGGAGGAACCGGCGGTGATCACATAGGGATTCCTGCACTGGGCCCTGGCCGCCGCTTCGGTACGGGCGCGATCGGCCGGGTTCTGGAACGAGGCGAGACCCCAGCGGCCGACGATCTCGTCGGCGCGGATCGTTGCGGGCATTTCGGGAGCAACTCCCGGTTCGGCCGCGGGCGGCGGCGGAGAGGACGTCAAGGACGGCAGGCTGAAGCCGCCACCGCAGGCGCCCAGCAGCAGCGCCAGACAGGAGGCGGCGGCAAGATTGGCCACCGTGCGCGCGCGAGCTGAACTGATCATGGCATTCCCCCCAACAAGACCACGGCCGCACCCCTCCCGCAGCCAAGCGCAAAATCGATGCCGGAGCAATGACGTCCTTTGATACGCCGATGCCCCGAACGAGTTTCCGATGCCACCATCCTATATCCGCCTCAACAATCGCTTAACCACCTTTGCTTGACAGGATCGCGGCCAAGCCATATTTCCGGGCGCACTATTAGCACTCGGAAAGCCCGATTGCTAAGCGCGCCGTTCGGTCCTCGGGGAGAGGTTGGACGGAAGCGCCGCCCCACCCACTTCCACTACTTCCGAAGCGAGCCTCCAAAGGGAAACGTCATGGCTAAATCCAAATTTCGTCCGCTGCATGACCGTGTCGTGGTCAAACGTATCGACGCCGAGGAAAAGACCAAGGGCGGCATCATCATTCCCGACACCGCCAAGGAAAAGCCGTCCCAGGGCGAAATCGTCGCCGTCGGCCCCGGCGGCCGCGACGAGACCGGCAAGCTGATCCCGATCGACCTCAAGGTCGGCGACCGCGTGCTGTTCGGCAAGTGGTCGGGCACCGAGGTCAAGATCGACAATGAAGAGCTCCTGATCATGAAGGAGTCGGACATCATGGGCGTTCTGGCCTAAGGCCGTCCGCCTGAACAGCCGCTGAATGTCATGCCCGGATCGGACGATCCGGGCATCCATCGTTCCGAACCAGCGGCAAGACACATCACGAAACACGAGGGATTGCAGAAATGGCTGCCAAAGACGTCAAGTTTTCCGGAGACGCGCGCGATCGCATGCTGCGCGGCGTCGACATTCTCGCCAACGCCGTCAAGGTGACGCTCGGCCCCAAGGGCCGCAACGTCGTCATCGAGAAGAGCTTCGGCGCGCCCCGCATCACCAAGGACGGCGTCACCGTCGCCAAGGAGATCGAGCTCGAGGACAAGTTCGAGAACATGGGCGCCCAGATGGTGCGTGAGGTCGCCTCCAAGACCAACGACCTCGCCGGCGACGGCACCACCACCGCGACCGTGCTGGCCCAGGCCATCGTGCGCGAAGGCGCCAAGGCGGTTGCCGCCGGCATGAACCCGATGGATCTCAAGCGCGGCATCGACAGCGCGGTTGCGGCCGTGATCAAGGACATCGAGAAGCGCGCCAAGCCGGTCGCCGCCTCCTCCGAGGTCGCCCAGGTCGGCACCATCTCGGCCAACGGCGATGCCGCCATCGGCAAGATGATCGCCCAGGCGATGCAGAAGGTCGGCAACGAGGGCGTCATTACCGTCGAGGAGAACAAGTCGCTCGACACCGAGGTCGACATCGTCGAGGGCATGAAGTTCGACCGCGGCTATCTGTCGCCCTACTTCGTCACCAACGCCGAGAAGATGACCGCCGAGCTGGAGGACGCCTACATCCTCCTGCACGAGAAGAAGCTCTCGGGCCTGCAGGCCATGTTGCCGGTGCTCGAAGCCGTGGTGCAGTCGGGCAAGCCGCTCGTCATCATCGCCGAGGACGTCGAAGGCGAGGCGCTGGCCACGCTGGTCGTCAACCGCCTGCGTGGCGGCCTCAAGGTCGCGGCCGTCAAGGCGCCGGGCTTCGGCGATCGCCGCAAGGCCATGCTCGAGGACCTCGCGATCCTCACCGGCGGCCAGCTCATCTCCGAGGAACTCGGCATCAAGCTCGAGAACGTCACGGTGAAGATGCTCGGCCGGGCCAAGAAGGTGGTGATCGACAAGGAGAACACCACGATCGTCAACGGCGCCGGCAAGAAGCCCGACATCGAGGCGCGCGTCGGCCAGATCAAGGCGCAGATCGAGGAGACCACCTCGGACTACGACCGCGAGAAGCTGCAGGAGCGCCTCGCCAAGCTCGCCGGCGGCGTCGCGGTGATCCGCGTCGGCGGTGCGACCGAGATCGAGGTCAAGGAGAAGAAGGACCGCGTCGAGGACGCCCTCAACGCCACCCGCGCCGCGGTGCAGGAAGGCATCGTTCCCGGCGGCGGCGTCGCGCTGCTGCGCGCCAAGAAGGCGGTCGGCCGCCTCTCCAACGACAATGCCGACGTCCAGGCCGGCATCAACATCGTGCTGAAGGCGCTGGAAGCCCCGGTCCGCCAGATCTCCGAGAACGCCGGCATCGAAGGCTCGATCGTCGTCGGCAAGATCCTGGAGAACAAGTCCGAGACCTTCGGCTTCGACGCCCAGAACGAGGCCTATGTCGACATGGTCGAGAAGGGCATCATCGATCCGGCCAAGGTGGTGCGCACCGCGCTCCAGGACGCCTCCTCCGTCGCCGGCCTCCTGGTCACCACAGAGGCCATGGTCGCCGAGATGCCGAAGAAGGAAGCCCCGCCCGCCATGCCGGCCGGCGGCGGCATGGGCGGCTTCTGAGCCTCTTCTTCCATTGCAGCATTGTGAAGGCCGCCTCCGGGCGGCCTTCTTTTTTGCCGACCCTGCCCTTTCGCTTTCCGATTCAACCGGCAGCCAAAACCCACTACGGTGGCGCGCCGATTCTATTGATCGAGGGTTTCGTCGATGCGCGCGCTTCTGGTTTGCCCGGCATTTGTCCTGGCGGCTCTGCTTGCCACCTCGCAACATCCTGCATCCGCCCAGATGAAGCTGTCGCCGAAGGCCACGACGCCCGGCGGCGCCGAGACGCGCTATTTCACCTCGATCGACGGGCTAATGGACGGCAATGCCGACGTGATCCTGAAGGAGACGCGCCAGGGCAAGACGCTCACGGCGGCCGTGCTCGACGTCTGCTACCCCGTCGCGAAGAATTCCGACCGCAAGGACCGCTTCGTCGTCAATCTCCAGGTCGCCGGCCAGAACCTGACGGGTACGACACAAAGCATCGGTGCGAAGGCACCCGTCAGCGTCAAGCTGACGCGCAAGCAGGCCGGCGACATGTTCGAATTCCGCGGCCAGATCAGCATCGGCCAAGTGGTGACCGAAGTCACCTCACCCGACAATTCCGATCTCAGCGAGAAGGAGTTTCTGGACAGCCAGACCTCCGACGACGGCATCACGCCGCAGCCGAAGGATTTCACCGACGTCTCGCCGGAGGCGATCGCGGTCAAGGTCAAGCTCGATGTGGCGACCGACTTCCTGAAGAGCCTGAAGGGCCAGGACGTCGAGGTGACGCTGGCGAGCCTCAATGTCGGCTGCGATGCGCTCCGCGCCGGCGAGCAGACCATCAACATGTCGGTCGATCCGGAGCGCGCGGGCGCGCTGCTCGCCAAGTTCAAGGCGATGCCCGGCGTCACCGCCGCGGGCTGGACCGCTGGCATGACCGAGATGGACCGCACGATCCGCATCCCCGCCGCGGATTGGCGCGACGGCGACAAGATCAACAAGGACAAACTCGCCTCGGCCGTCGCGGGCGTGCTGAGCACCACGCTCGCGGCAAAGCCGGTGTCACAAAGCTTCAACCCCGCCACCGGCAAGCTCAAGCTCGTGTTCAAGCGGCCGAACCAGGATTTCCCCGCGCTCGGTCTGACCGACACGATCGACGTCGCAGGGCTGGTCTCGCCCGACAAGCCCGGCACGACCGACAAGCTCATGCTCTGGATCGGCAGCCCCGCGACGACCACGGCCGATGAAAGCAGCGGCGCCAAGCTCAATCTATCCGACGATGCCAGTCCGGACGAAGAAGGCGCGCTGCCCGACGACAACGGCTCGATCGAGGCACTTGCCAAGGAGCTGAAGGGCCAGCACTGGGACGCCGACAAGTCGGTGTGGAAATGACGCACGCCGCGCCCCGGACTGGCGCGAAGCGCTGCGCGCTGGGGCCCCGAAGCCACACACTGGATTGTAGACAGAGTCTGGGTCCCGGCTCTGCGGAGCGTCACTTCGTGCCGCACCGCGTCCGGGACACGAGAACGCTGTTTGCGACTTCAATTGCCCGTCGTCCGAAAGCGCAGCGGCTTCGGACCGATCAGCGTGAGCATGTCGCCCTGACGCTTCCAGGTCTCGACGCTGCTCAGTGCGGCCACGAGCTCGTCATCGGCCTGCGCTCGCGCCGGCGGGCAGTTGCGGTCCTGGATCTGACCGGGGACGAAGATCACGGTGTTGCCGGCGACCGAGAACTGGCCCTTGCCGCCCTTGCACCAGAGCTCGAGCACGACCTCGCCATTGTCGCCGATCTCGATGTTCGGAATCCGCTTCGAGCCTGCTTGCGGCAACGCTTCCAGCGTCATCTCGGTGCCGAAGGGGAACCCTTCCTGGGCATGCACGAGCGTGGACATCGCGAGCATTGCAATCGCCGCACACACCAATCGCAGACGCGAAACCATGAGACCTCTCGACCGAGCTGACTTGCCGCACCTTCTATAAGACAGCGGTGGCCTTGAGAAGGTTCGTGCAGATGCAAAAATCCCCGCAAGGCGAACCTCGCGGGGATTTGCATCACAGCTTTGGCGTAGGCCGCTACTTCAGCACCAGCGCCGTGAACGGCCAGACATAGGCCTGCAACGTCACGAGCACACCGACGAGACAGGCCAGCACGATCGAATGCCAGAATACGAAGCGCAGGATCGTGCCCTCATGGCCGTACCAATTGGTGGCGGTGGAGGCGACCACGATCGACTGCGCGTCGATCATCTTGCCCATCACGCCGCCCGATGAGTTCGCCGCAGCCATCAAAATCGGCGACAGGCCGAGCTGTTCGGAGGTGATCTTCTGCAGGTTTCCGAACAGCACGTTGGAGGCGGTGTCCGATCCCGTCAGCGCCACGCCGAGCCAGCCGAGCAGCGTGCCGAAGAAGGGATAGAGCACGCCGGTGGCGGCGAAGGCGAGACCGAGCGTCGCGTCGACGCCGGACAGGCGCGTCAAGGTGCCGATCGCGAGCATCGCCGAGATCGTGATCAGCGAGATCGCGCACAGCCGGATGGTGCGGCCGTACTCGGTCAGGAGCCGGCCGGGACCGACGCCCATCAGGAAGCCGGAGATGATCGCCGCGATCAACATGCCCGTGCCGGTGAAGGACAGGTAGGTGAAGCCGAACACCGCGGCCTCCGGCGTCGGCTTGGCCGCCACCGGCGGCACCTTGTTGATCATCTGGTCCAGTTCGGGAACGTGATAGTTCCAGACGAAGATCGAATTCGCCCAGGCCTTGAAGCCGCCGTTACCCCAGATCAGCATCACGACGCAGACGATGATCCACGGCAACAGCGCGTTGAACATCTCGCTCTGCGTGAGCGGCGTCTTGTCGAGTGGCTTTGCCGCCGCCATGGTGGCGGCGGACTCGTCGCGGCCGCGCAGCGCCGGCGACAGCCAGAGCTGCTTCGGCTGCCAGACCTTCAGGAACAGGATCAGCGCCCCCATCGAGATCAGCGACGCCCCGATGTCGACGATCCAGGGATTGATGTAGTTCGAGATCACGAATTGGGGGATGGCGAACGAGAGGCCCGTGACGAGGATCGCCGGCCAGACGTCCTTCATGCCTCTCCAGCCCGCGAACGCCCACACCACCCAGAACGGCACGATCAGCGAGAAGACCGGCAATTGCCGGCCGACCATGGCGCCGAGGATGTAGGGATCGAGTCCGGTGACAGAGCTAAGGCCCTGGATCGGCGTGCCCAGCGCGCCATAGGCGACCGGCGCGGTGTTGGCGATCAGCGACAGGCCGGACGCTGCGAGCGGCGAGAAGCCGAGCCCGATCAACACCGCGCCGGTGATCGCGACCGGCGTGCCGAAGCCCGAGGCGCCCTCGAAGAACGCGCCGAACGAGAACGCGATCAGCAGCAATTGCAGCCGCCGGTCCTCGGTGACGCCGCCGACGGCGCGCTTCAGCAGTTCGAAGCGTCCGGTACTCACCGTCACCTGGTAGAGAAAGATGACGTTGAGGACGATCCAGCCGATGGGGAAGAAGCCGGTGACGATGCCCAGCACCGAGGCGCGGATCGACATGTTGGCCGGCATGGTGAAGACGAAGATCGTGATCAGGTTCGCCACGATCACGGCGATGATCGCCGCGATGTGGGCCTGGACGCGGCCGCTCGCGATCAGGACCAGCAGCATGACGACGGGCACCGCCGCCGCAATGGTCGACAGCACCGGGCTGTTCAGCGGATCATAGATCTGATTCCACATAGTCATTCTCCCCACGCATGTTGCAGCAGGCGGCCCGCGTGGAGAGCCGTTCCTGCTTGACGCTAAAAGCGTAAACCCCAAGCTGGACGCGAAGTCCTCGCGCTGCGGGCGGTTCCCGTCCGCTCACAAGCGCGAGAAATCCCGGAGCACCCTGCCCCGGGCCGTCGAAGCCCATGCTAAGGTTGCGGGCTGCGACAATCCAACGCAATTTGCAGATCTTGCGACTTTAGTCTAAGCGCGCCCGTTTCCGCCATTGCCTCAGCCATTTGGCGCTGGGCCGTTACGCACATCCCCTGAGGAGACCCAGCTCTGTGACCAACATCCGCGCCACGCTCGCGATCGTCTGGCGAATCGCCGCCCCCTATTTCCGGTCGGAGGACAAATGGGCCGGTCGCGGCCTGCTTGCCGCCGTCATTGCCTTGGAGCTTTCGCTGGTCGCGATCAATGTTCTCGTCAGTCAGTGGCAGAACCGTTTCTTCAGTGCGATCCAGGGATATGAACTGGACCGCTTCGTCAGGGAGATCTGGATCTTCCTCGTCCTTGCTTTCACCTTCGTCGCGCTGGCGGTCTACAAGCTCTACCTGAACCAGTGGCTCCAGATTCGCTGGCGGCGATGGCTGACGCAACATTATCTCGCCGAGTGGCTCAATGGCCCGACGCATTATCGCATGCAGCTCAAGGGCGACGCCGCCGACAACCCGGACCAGCGCATCACCGAGGACGTCAAGAGCTTCGTCGAGCAGACATTGACCCTCGGGCTGGGGCTGCTGTCGTCGGTCGTCACGCTGGCCTCGTTCGTCGTCATCCTCTGGGGCCTGTCGGACAAGGCACCGCTGCACATTTACGGCACGGATATCGTGGTCCCCGGTTTTCTGGTCTGGTGTGCGCTGGTTTACGCGATCCTGGGTACGGCGCTGACGCACTGGATCGGTTCCCCGCTCATCAACCTCAATTTCGAGCAGCAGCGCTTCGAGGCCGACTTCCGCTTCAACCTGATCCGCGTGCGGGAAAATTCCGAGCAGATCGCCCTCTTGAAAGGTGAGAGCGCCGAACGGGGAAATCTGCTGCAGCGCTTCGGGTTCGTGATCGGCAATTGGTACGCCATCATGAGCAGGACCAAGCGCCTGACCGCGTTCACGGCAAGCTATGGTCAGGCTGCCGTGATCTTTCCCTATGTCATGGTGGCTCCGGCTTACTTCGCCAAGCGAATCCAGCTCGGCGACATGATGCAGACCGGCTCGGCGTTCAGCAGCGTTCAGGATGCGCTCTCTTTCTTCGTCTCGGCCTATCGCTCGCTCGCGGAATGGCGCTCGGTGATCGCCCGCCTCGATGGCTTCGAGATGTCGGTCAGTTCGGTCGCGGAGACCGCGGCGCGCGAGCCAACCGTCGCCATCGCACCAACAAGCAACGCGGCAATCGGGCTCGAGCAGCTGCTCGTAAAGCTGCCAAACGGCGAGCCGCTGGTTGCCGCCAATGCAATCGCGATCGAGCCGGGTGAGCGGGTGCTGGTGACCGGGCCGTCAGGCTCGGGCAAATCGACGCTGTTCCGGGCCATCGCCGGAATCTGGCCGTTCGGCACCGGGACCATCGCCATCCCTGAGAACGCCAGGCTGATGATGCTGCCGCAGCGGCCATATTTTCCGATCGGCCCGCTCGGCGACGCCGTGATCTACCCCGCAGAGCATGGCGTGATCGGACCCGACAAGATCGCGGAGGCGTTGAACGCGGTCGGCATGCCGCGGCTGGCAAAGCGGCTCGACGAGAGCGGTCACTGGAATCGGATGCTTTCGCTCGGCGAGCAGCAGCGCCTCGGGCTCGCCCGCGCGCTGTTGCATGCGCCGGACTATCTGTTCCTGGACGAGGCGACCGCCTCGCTGGACGAACCTTCCGAAGCCCGGCTCTACCGCCTGCTGACGGAGAAGCTGCCGCAGGCCACCATCGTCTCGATCGGCCACCGCTCGACGCTCGACGCCTTCCACACGCGCAAGGTCGCGCTGGTGAAGGACGGCGCCATCCACGTCCTCGGCGGCGCCGCGCCGGCCGAGAAGGCGCCGAGCGCGGCGGGCTGAGGCGGGAGAGGTTCTTACTGCCGCTTCTACCTGTCGCACGCGCGTGTCCGATCTTCCACACGAGGTCTGAGGCCGAAGTATGTGTGACGCCCGGGAGTCAAGCCCGGATGACAGCGTGGCCAAGGGAGGCCCAAAGCAGAAGGGCGGCAGGTTGCCCTGCCGCCCTCGTGACTCGTCCCGAGAAGAGACTTACTTCAGGTTGGTCATCGCCGTCAGGTCGACGGAGAGCTTGGCGACGCCAGCAGCGCTACACCAGTTGGAGCCAAAGGCCGTGGCTGCGTTCGCGCCACCATTGATCGGGGTGACGAAGCCAGGGCTCGAGTTGGTTGCGGAGAAGTCGCTGGTGAAGGCGTTGCAATCGCCCTTCGACAGATCGGTGTCGTAGTAGCGCAGATCGAGCGTGAACACCTTGTAGGTGAAGCCGACGCCGACGTTCCAGGTGTTGTAGCTCGGTTCCTTGATGCCGTTCGCGTACACCGGATCGCCTGCGATGCCGTAGAAGATGTCGGAGGTGCCGAGCCACTGGCGGCCGAACTCACCCGACACATACATGCCGACGCCGCTGGCGCCGAAGGTCGTGCTCGGCGCAGTCCACTTGGCCGTGACCGAGGCGTAGTTGCCCCAAGCGCCGAGGTTCAGGAAGTTCGGCGAATAGTACTCGTTGAAGCCGACCGACCACTGGTCGTTGATGGCGATGTTCAGCTTGGCATAGGCTTCGAAGAAGCTTGCGTCCTTCTTGGCGAAGTTGCCGTTGATCGGCAGGCCGATCGCGCCCTGAGAGTTATCCAAGGTGGTACCGCAATTGCCCTGCGCGAGGGTGCCCTGCGAGCCGAAGCAGCTTCCGCCCGGATAGAGATAGCCCCAGACACCGAAGTCGAAGGCGAACATGCCGAAGGTCGGGCGGATACCGCCGTAGATATCGACTTCTGCCGCGGCGCGGTTCGGGAACGAGATGCTCGCGGCGGCCGCACCGATATAGAGCTGGAGGTCCTTGTTGACGTTATAGCGCGGCTCGAAATACGCATTGACCGACGGGTTGTGGTTCGACTGGGTGATACCACGGAAGATGTAGTCGTTCGTGATGCCGGCGCCGAAAGCGATATCCCAGGGATCGAAGGCCGGCGGCGGCGGGGCCTTCAACGCCTTCACGCGCAGATCTGCCGCGAAAGCCGAACCCGTCGTCACCATTGCCAGCGCCGTTGCCAACAAAGCCAGTTTTTTCATTTCGATCCCCATCGCCAGTTCTTAGACCCCAGTCGGATCCCGGAAGCCCCCCGGGTCGCTCGACCTGATTGCAAAATTGATCACTGCGACAATCTGGATTGAGGGATACGAACCGTGAAGCAAAAAGCGCGGGCATCTGCCGACTTTTTAGGCGTTTTGACGATTTCACGAAAGGTTGTCCGCCTGTGTGGCTTCTCGATCACATTATTTGCATTCCAAAGTGCTGGGCGGCCCCGTGTAAGTCCAGGGATCTCGGGCGGGGTGACATCCAGGCCACGAATCAGGCGGGCGGGGGAAAGCTGCGCCTGAGTTGACCTTGCGACGATGCAAAAAAGCCGCAGCGCCCCCGCGCCGCGGCCTTCCTGTTTGCAGATCGACTTCAGAGGAGACGAGGGGGTCGGGGCTCTAACTCTGCCCCTCGGCCTGCGCCGGTTCCGCAGAAGACGAAGGCATCGCCCAGCTTGTCTCGGCGGCAGGCTCGGGTGCCGGAGCTTCCGCCGGTGCTGATGGCTTCGGAGCAGGAGCTGCCTTCGCCTTCTTCGGTGCCGCTTTCTTCGCGGCCTTTTTGGCTGCAGCCTTCTTGGCTGGCTTAGCCGCAGCCTTCTTGGCAGCTTTCTTCGGGGCTGCCTTCTTGGCAGATTTCTTCGTCGCCTTCTTCGCCGCTTTCTTTGCGGATTTCTTGGCAGACTTCTTCGCGGACTTCTTGGCTGCCTTCTTTGCCGCTACAGCCTTCTTGGCCTTTTTGGCCTTCTTGCTTTTCTTCTTCTTCGCTTTCGCCATCGTGGTCCTCCTGTTGCCGCCGAACAATGGTCGATCGGGCGCATTCAGCCGTCACTTCCGGACGAAAGCTCAGCCTGGAAGGCTCAGCTTTTGAAAGCTCAAACCTGCGCGTTCAGTGCCGGCCGCGACCCGCCCGTAGCCCAATCGAGAAGCTCAATCGTGTGTACGACCGGAACTGACGTGCCACTGGCAATCTGCACCATGCAGCCGATATTGCCCGCGGCAATCATGTCCGGCTTGACGCTGGCGATGTTGGCGACCTTGCGATCGCGCAACCTGCCCGCAAGCTCGGGCTGGAGAATGTTGTAGGTCCCTGCCGAACCGCAACACAAATGGCTCTCGGGGACATCTTTCACTACGAATCCATTCTTGGAAAGCAATTCTTTCGGAAGGCCCGTGATTTTCTGCCCGTGCTGCAACGAACATGCGGAGTGATAGGCGACGACGATGTCGTCCTGTCGCGCAACCTGCTCCAATCCGAGACCGGCGACGTATTCGGTGATGTCCTTGGCGAGCGCAGACACCTTCGCTGCATCTTCCGAAATGGCGACGTCCTCGCGCAGCAGATAGCCATAATCCTTGATCACGGTGCCGCAGCCGGACGCCGTCACCAGGATGGCGTCCAGCCCTTCGCCGGTCGCTTCCTTCCGCCACGCCGCGACGTTGGCGCGCGCCCGCGCCAACGCATCATGGTCGTCGCCGAGATGATGGGTCAGCGCGCCGCAACACTGCTCGTCCCTGACCAGGACAACCTCGATGCCGTGCCGGGTGAGAAGGCTGATGGCGGCCTGGTTGATGCGCGGCGCCAGCACCTGCTGGGCGCAGCCCTGCAGCAGCGCGACCCGGCCCCGCCTCTTGCCGAGCGCCGCGAACACGCTGCCGGCAGCGGGGCCCCGCGCGGGCAGCCGGTCCGGCGCCAGCGCCAGCATCGCCTTGACACGCTGGATCAGCCCGGGCGTGGCGGAGGGGCCCGGCGTCGGCAGGAAGACGGCGAGCGGACGAGCCAGCCGCGCCAGCCACATGCTCGCGCGAAAACGCCGGGGGTCCGGCAGGACAAAGGCCAGCACCTTGCGCAGCAGCCGCTCGGCGAGCGGCCGCTGATAGCGCTCTTCAATCCGAACCCGGGCCTGGTCGACGAGGTGCATGTAGTTCACCCCCGACGGGCAAGTCGTCATGCAGGCCAGGCACGACAGGCAGCGGTCGATATGCTTGACCACCTCGGCCGTCGGCGCCTGGTCCTTCTCCAGCATCTCCTTGATCAGATAGATGCGGCCGCGTGGACTATCGAGCTCGTCGCCGAGCAGGACATAGGTAGGACAAGTCGCCGTGCAGAAGCCGCAATGGACGCAGGCGCGCAGGATCTTGTCGGCTTCGGCGATGTCGGGGTCGGCGAGCTGTGCCAGTGAGAATTCGGTCTTCATGCCACGGCGTCCCGTCTCAAGCGTCCCCGGTTGAGAATGGTCTTCGGATCGAAACTGGCGCGCACCCGCTCGCTGAGCGCGGCAATGCCTGATACCTGCGGATGGAACACATCGACATTGCGCCTGACATCATCGGCCGCGCGGACCAGTGTGGCGTGCCCGCCGAACGCATTCGCACGCGCACGCACCGCCGGGCCATGGGCGTCCGGCTGCGGCGGCAGCGCCGCCCAGATCAGCCCGCCGCCCCAATCATAGATCACGTCGCCCCCCGTCTCGCGTGCCAATTGGGTCCCGAGCGCCGCGCCTGACGCCGGCGGACAGACGATCCGCCACACCGGCCAGGCACCGAGCGCGCCGCTGGCCGCGAACGGCAACACGTCGCGAATCGTCGCCCACAGCGCGGCGGAGGCCGCATCCTCGATCAGCGTCGCAGTTCCAAACGGCGCCAGCAATTGGCGCAGCGAGCCGGCGCGGTGGACGGCGGACGCCGTGATGCCCTCGAGCCGCAGCACGGTCAGCGCCTCGTCCTGGCCCACGATGTCGCCGAGCCCATCGGACTTGGCGCGGAACGCGGATTTCGGCAGATGCGCGGCACCGGAGACGTCGAAGGGCGAACCGAGCGCCGCCGTCATCGCCTTGTTGGCGACGGCCTCATCTAGCCCGCGCAGCAGTAGCGTTCGCTCGGCCTCGGGCTTGGGCATCACCTTCAGCGTGACCTCGGTCATCACCGACAGCGTGCCCCAGGACCCCGCCAGCAGCTTGCAGAGATCGTAGCCGGTGACGTTCTTCACCACCTTGCCGCCGGTCTTGAAGCTGTCGCCGAAACCGGAGACGGCGTGCGCCCCAAGCAGATGGTCGCGCGCCCCGCCCGCCCTCATCCGCCGCGGCCCGGCGAGCCCGGCCGCGATCATGCCGCCGATGGTTCCGAGCGGAGGCGTGCCGAGCAATGGCGCGGTGTCGATCGGCTCGAAGGCGAATTGCTGGTTCTTGGCATCGATCAGCGACAGCACGTCGGCCAACGGCGCGCCGGCCTGCAGCGTGACGATCAGCTCGTTGGGCTCGTAGGCGGTGACGGCGTTGAGCGCGGAGAGGTCGAGCACGGCATTGGTCGCCATGGCATGGCCGATGCCGCGCTTGCTGCCATGACCGATGATCTCGAGCGGCTGCTCATTGGCAATCGCCGCGCGCACCACCTCTTCGACGTCTTTGGCGTCTCTGACCTTGAGCGTATCCACGGGAAAAGGCGGTATCCAACTTTAGAGCGGAAAGCAATCTGGCGTTGGCGCTAGAACCGCGGGATGTCCGGAAACGCCAGCTTGCCGGCATGCACATGCATGCGGCCGAGCTCGGCGCAGCGGTGCAGGGTCGGAAATACTTTTCCGGGGTTGAGCAGGCCCTGCGCGTCGAAGGCGCATTTGAGGCGCTGCTGCTGGTTGAGGTCGATCTCGCTGAACATGTCGGGCATCAGATCGCGCTTCTCGATGCCGACGCCGTGCTCGCCGGTCAGCACGCCGCCGAACTCGACGCAGGCGCGCAGGATGTCGGCGCCGAAGGCTTCGGCGCGCTCGATCTCCCCGGGCTTGTTGGCATCGTAGAGGATCAGCGGGTGCAGGTTGCCGTCGCCGGCGTGGAACACGTTGGCGCAGCCGAGCTGATATTTTTCCGAGAGCTCGCGGATGCGCGCCAGCGCCTTCGGCAGCGCCCCGCGCGGGATGGTGCCGTCCATGCAGAGATAGTCGGGCGAGATGCGGCCCACGGCGGGGAACGCAGCTTTCCGGCCGGCCCAGAACAGGTTGCGCTCGGCTTCCGAATTGGAGATCTGCAGCGTCACCGAACCGCAGCTTCTTGCGATGGTCTCGACCCGCGTAATCAGCTCGTCGACCTCGATCTTGGGACCGTCGAGCTCGATGATGAGCAGCGCCTCGACGTCGAGCGGATAGCCGGCATGGACGAAGGCTTCGGCAGCGTGGATCGCCGGCTTGTCCATCATCTCCATGCCGCCAGGAATGATGCCGGCGCTGATGATGCGCGCGACGCACTCGCCGGCCGCCTCGACTTGCGCGAAGCCGACCATCAGCGCGCGCGCCGTCTCCGGCTTCTGCAGGATGCGTACCGTGATCTCGGTGATGACGCCGAGCAGGCCTTCCGAGCCGGTGATGACACCCATGAGGTCGTAGCCCGGGTTTTCCGCCGACTTGCCGCCGATACGCAGGATCTCGCCGCTCATCAGCACGATCTCGCAGCCCAGCACGTTGTTGGTCGTCATGCCGTATTTCAGGCAATGCACGCCGCCGGAATTCTCCGCGACGTTGCCGCCGATCGAGCAGGCGATCTGCGAGGATGGGTCGGGCGCGTAATAGAAGCCGGCATGCGCGACCGCCTGGCTGATCGCGAGATTGGTGACGCCGGGCTCGGTGACCACGACGCGGTTGTCGAAATCGATCTCGCGGATGCGCTTGAACTTGCCGAGGCCGAGCAGCACGCCGTCTTCGAGCGGCAGCGCGCCGCCCGACAGCGAGGTGCCGGAGCCGCGCGGCACCACCTTGATGTTCTGCTCTGCACAATATTTCAGGACCAGCGAGACCTGCTCGGTGGTATCGGGCAGCACGACGACCATCGGCGGCTGCCGATAGGCCGTGAGCCCGTCGGATTCGTAAGCCCGCATTTCGGCCGCGCTGTCGATCACACCTTCGCCGGGCACGATTGCACGCAGCGCGGCGACGATCTCCGCGCGGCGCGCGAGCACGGCCTGGTCGCTCGCAGGCATCATGATGGCCATTTCAAGTCCTTCATCGCAGATCGTTCCGGCTCACGCCGCACGATCGATTTGTCGCGCCAAATCAACCACGTCCGAGGGTGTTTGGGTAGGCCATCCGAAAGTCGGACGGGCAATCGTCGGCGAGTTCGCTCTGGGACAAGTAGGAGATCGTGAAACCTGTCATGGTTTGGTGGCTTGTCCAAGCCGGACGGGCCTGCCAAAAGCGGCAGGCCCGCCGATTGCCGCTCAGGCGAGAGACTGACCAGACCCCAGGGAAGAGACGAAGAGCAACCGATGACAAAACTGACTTTTGGCGCACTGATGATCCTCACCGTGACTGCCACCGCACCTGCCGCGATGGCGCAGGATGTCGCGGCCGGCAAGACGTCGTTCAACAAATGCCTGGCCTGCCACGCGATCGGCGAAGGCGCCAAGAACAAGGTCGGCCCCGAGCTCAACGGTCTCAACGGCCGCAAATCCGGCACCGCCGAGGGCTACAATTATACGGATGCGAACAAGAATTCCGGCATCACCTGGGACGAGGTCACGTTCAAGGACTACATCAAGGATCCCAAGGCCAAGATCCCCGGCACCAAGATGGCGTTCGCGGGCATCAAGAACGAGACCGAGATCAACAATCTGTGGGCCTTCCTTGCCCAATACGACAAGGACGGGAAGATCAAGCAGTAAGTCCGCACAGGCGGCCGCTAATCCGCGGCCGCCTGCGTTGGAACGATCTTGCCGATCATCGACTCGATCTCCGCCTTCACGAGATCCGGCTCGGCATTCTGTACCATGTGACCGAGACGGGGCAGCACGATCAGCTTCGCATTCGGCACGGTCGCGGCAAACGGGCGCGCGTGGATGTCGGTCTTCACGGTCTTGTCGGGCTCGCCGGCGATGATGGTCACCGGCACCGCTATCTCGCCATAGCGCGCGACCTGCGCGGCCACCGCTTCCTTCAGCGTCACCAGATCATAGGCATTGGCGATGAACTCGCGCGGCCGCAGCAGCAGCGGCGTCGCGGAGTCCTTGACGAAGCCGTCCGGCATGGTCTGCGGCAGGAAGACGTTGCGCGCGCCTGACTCGGCGAGGACGTAACCGAGCGGCAACGTGATCGTGTAGGCGAGCAGCGGCCCGATCACGGGCGTTGCGATGATCTCGTTGTAGCGGCCGACCCCGCCGCGCCAGGGATGCGTGACGGGCGCGAGCATCACGAGGCCGGCAACGCGGTGCGGGTGATCGAGCGCGATCCGCGCGCCAAGCGCGCCGCTCCAGGAATGCACCACGAAGATCGCCTGATCGATCCCGAGCTTTTGAAGTGCCTCGTCGATCATCCTTGCCTGGACCTGCGGCGTCGAATCCTGCCGCCGCGCGCGCGTGCTCCAGCCATGGCCGGGGCGATCGATCAAGATCACGCGATGATCCCTGGCGAGGAGATCGCCGAGCGGCCGCCGCATCGCTTCGAGATTGGAGCTCGCGCCGTGCAGCATCACGATCGGCAGGCCGGCCGCGCGCGGACCGAGATCGACGACGTGGAGCACGGCACCGTCGACCTCGATCATCCGGCCCTGCGCTGGAAAGGCGCGTTGCACGGCGACTATTCCGGCCTGCGTGGCCAGCGCCAGCAGAACCAGCGCCGTCACGACTGACATCACGATCATCGAGAGAATCCGGGCGATCCTGGGCACAGGGCAGTTACGGGTTCTGGCACATTGCAGTTTCGCCCCACCGGCCCCAGGGCTTCCACCGAAATAGAGGGGCTGTGGATATGTGCATAATCAACGAACAAAAAAATAGAATGAAATCAACGACGTTCCATGGCGACACACAAGCCTCTAGCCAGCTTCATGCAGTCGTCATCACGGCTTCCATATAATCGCCATGGTCGGTTCCGCCATCTAGGCGCGGGTGGGCGCCGATCCTCCTCGCAATCTCAGGGGATGCGGGAAAGACCGGCAGGATTTTTTCCTGATTGAACCGGAGGATTTCGATGAGCTTCAGATCCAACGACACTGCGATCGACGAGATCGTCGCGAGCTGTAACGGCGACTTGCGCGGTGCGGTGCGGGCGCTGCTCCTGATCAACGAGCATCTCGAGGCCGAGCTTGCAAGGGCTTACGCCGCAGCCGCCGATCGCGGCCTCACTGAGCGCGGCAGCAGCGCCCTGCACTAAGATCCCGGCGGTCTAGTTCGACCCGTCCTCGTCCTTTTCCTCCTCGGGCGTGGGCGCGGGGCAGACGCGGATCGTCGAACGAGCAAGCTTGGCATCGGCCCTGGATTTGTAGGGGCCGTCACCGAACCAGATGTCGCCGATGATCACGGGATTGCTGGTCACGATGTTGCATTTGCCGGTAGCGCGGTTGCCGACCACCCAGAACAATCCGTCGGCGAAGCTCGCCGTTCCCGACGCAATCAGCAAGCTTCCCGCAATAATCAAGCGCTTCATGGCTGTGCTCTCCCTGTCATGCAGGTAGGTCCGCCGCGGCAGCAGCAATAGCCCGCAAAGCGCCGCGCTTCCGATCGTGGTTAATCCGCGACGGCCATGATCACTCAGGAAATGATCAACTTGTCCGCTAGATGTCGCGGCCTTCGACCTTCTCGGTCAGCGATTTGACCTGGTCGGGAATCTTCTCGAGGTGCGGATTGACGGCGAGTGCCTTGCGGTAGGCGTCCAGCGCGCGCTTCTCGTCGCCGACCTCCTGCATGATCATGCCGAGCCCTGCCAGCGCGCCGAAATGACGGGGCTCGCGGATCAGCACCTGCTGGATGTCGGCGAGCGAACGGCCGTAATCGTTCTGCATGTAGTAGAGCGTCGCGCGCCGGTTCCAGGCCTCGATGTAGTCGGGCCTGAGCTTGATGACCGAATCCAGCAGCTTGATCGCGATTTCGATCTTCTGCGCCTCGGCCGCGGTCTTGGCGCGCGACATCAACAGCGCCGCCGTGTCGCTCGGGGTCTGCAGCCAGACCGCCCAGATCCGCGCCTCGACGTGCTTGGCGCTGGCCTCGTCGGGCGCTGCCTTCAGTGCGCCGAACAGGAAATCGAGGTTCTTGCTGCGGTCGACCTTGGGCAGCTTGGCCGGCGCCTCCGGCAGCTTCTTCTGCTTGCCGGGCGGGGGCGGCGGTTCAATCTGCTGCGCCAACGCCGGCGTGAGGCCGGTCGCTCCCAGGAGGAGGGCCAGGCACAGGGTGCGCGCGAAAGGGAATCTCACTGCCATGGTGAAAGTCTAAACGCGCAAAGCCGTCCTTGCAAAGCAAGGACGGCGTCAAACTCGTGTGAGCGTGGTCTTGCGGAGCGCGCGAAAGCGTCCGGCAGGGCGAGATCAGCCCTGACGCGCCTTGAAGCGGCGCTGCACCTTGTTGATCACATAGACCCGGCCCTTGCGGCGGACCAGGCGGTTGGCGCGATGGCGACCGCGCAGCGATTTCAGCGAGTTACGGACCTTCATGGCAGAATCCTGAACGTTCGAAAGGCCGTGTTCGGCACTACCGTTTCGGCACGCGCGAATGTGGCAAAATGAGATTTTTCCCGCTGGCGGACCGACCGCCCGGGACGGGGCGGTTCTTAAGGCATGGCGGGAGGTCATGTCAATGTTAACTGCCGGGTTCCGCACCGGCCATCGGCGAAAACAACCCCATGCACAGTAGAAGCGGCCGGATCGGCCCATTTTATTGCCGTGACTTCAAGGCCTTTCGACAACGCCTTGCCAAATTCGTTATATCATATAATCAATTCGGCAACCCGTCGGGAGGACACCCATGCCGAAGCTGAAGCTGCCTAATATCGACGATGTCGTCGCCATCGACATCCACACCCATGCCGAGGAGCCCTGCGGCACCCATCCCGATGACGGCTATGACGATTTCCAGGCGCAGATGGCGGAGTATTTCAAGTCGCCGCACAAGCATCCGCCGACCGTGCCGGAGACTGCCGCCTACTATCGCTCCAAGAACATCGCCGCGGTGATCTTCCCCGTCGATGCCGAGCGCGAGACCGGTTTCCGCCGCTACAAGAACGAGGAGATGCTGGAGATCGCGTCCGAGCATCTCGACGTCCTCATCCCCTTCGTCTCGATCGACCCGCACAAGGGCAAGCTCGGCGCGCGCGAGGCGCGCAAGCTGATCGAGGAATACGGCGTGCGCGGCTTCAAATTCCACCCGACCATGCAGGGCTTCTACGCCAACGACCGCATGGCCTATCCGCTCTATGAAGAGATCAACAATGGCGGCGCGATCGCGCTGTTCCACACCGGCCAGACCGGCGTCGGCTCCGGCATGCCCGGCGGCATGGGCATGCGACTGAAATATTCCAACCCGATGTACATGGACGACGTCGCGGCCGATTTCCCCGACCTCAAGATCATCCTCGCCCACCCCTCCTTCCCCTGGCAGGAGGAGGCGCTGTCGGTCGCGACCCACAAGCCGAATGTCTATATCGACCTCTCGGGCTGGTCGCCGAAATACTTCCCGCCGATCCTGGTGCGCTACATCAACTCGATTCTCCAGGACAAGATGCTGTTCGGCTCGGACTGGCCGGTGATCACGCCGGACCGCTGGCTGTCGGATTTCGCCAAGATCGACATCCGCGACGAGATCCGGCCGAAGGTGCTCAAGGCCAACGCGCGCAAGCTGTTGGGAATCTAGGCGCTCACTGATACCCAGAGCGTGAGGGCTTCGATCGCAGCGATCGAAGCCCTCACGCTCAGGCGTCCACGCTCAGACCTGCGCGAGGCCCCCGTCCACGAAGACTTCGCCACCGGTCATGTAGCTGCTGTCCGAGGACGCCAGGAACGCGGCGACCGCGCCCGTCTCAGAGGGGTCAGCGACACGCCCGATGGGTGTCGTGCTTCCAAGCGCGTCGAAGGCTTCCTCGCCGACGATCTCCAGCGCCAGCTCCGTCTTGGTCGGCCCCGGCGACAGCACGTTGACGCGGATGCCGGTGCCGCGCAGGTCCAGCGCCCAGCTGCGCGCCAGATTGCGGATCGCGGCCTTGGTCGCGCTGTAGATGCTGAACTGCGGCGTCCCCATCACGCCCGTGCTCGAGCCGGTGAGAATGATCGACGACCCCTTGCGCATCAGCGGCAGGGCCTTCTGCACGGTGAACACCAGCCCTTTCACGTTGACGTCGAATATCTGATCGTAGTGCCCGGGCGTGATCTCGCCGAGCGGCGCAAACAGCCCGGTGCCGGCATTGGCGAAGAGAACGTCGATACTTCCGCGTTCGGCTTTCACCGTCGCATACAGTCGATCGAGGTCGGACAGATCCGTGACCGATCCCTTGACCGCGCGCGCCGAGGAGCCCAGCTGCGCGAGCGCAGCGTCGAGCGGCTCCTGCCGCCGTCCGAAGATGTAGACGAACGCACCCTCCTCGACGAACCGTTTGGCCGCTCCCAGTCCGATGCCGGTTCCACCGCCCGTCACCACCGCCGTCTTGCCTTGTAGTCTGCTCATGTTGTGCTCCTTCAATGAGGTTGCACTGAGCTGGCGGCCTACCCACCTATCGACAAGTATGCACCTTTTGGTAAGTGCCCAAAAAATGTCAGACACGACTTTCCCGCCTGCACAGGCGCCAACACCGGTCCAGAGCTGCACGCCGACTTTGCCCGGATTCACTTGCGGCCTGGATGCCACCTTGCGGGTCATCGCCGGCAAGTGGAAGCCGCTGATCCTGTACTTCCTCGCCCAGGACGGCCCCACCCGCTATGGCGAGCTCCGGCGCGCCATACGCGATGTCAGCGACAAGGTCCTGATCCAGCAGTTGAAGGAGCTGGAGGCCGATGGTCTCGTCAAGCGGACCGACTACAAGGAAGTGCCGCCGCGGGTGGACTACAGCCTCACGCCTCTCGGCCACAGCCTGGCGATGGCCCTCGTGCCGCTTTGTACGTGGGGCACGGAGCACATGGCGGAGGTCAGCCGGGTGTTCGCGGAGAGGGCGACCTGGACGCGGCCAGGACGTCAGCCGACAGTCTAGCTTGCCTGCCCTTCGTCCTACGGCTGGCCAGCAGCAGACATCTTGGTCGACAGCCACTCATCAATGATGCGGAAGGTCTCACCCAGGACCTTCCTCGTGCGCCCTATGTCGCCCCTTGCCTGACGCCCGCGGCTTGCCCGGTTGCGAACGCCGCATAACGTTCGCGCAGATCGATGCGCCGTCCCGCACTTGCGGCTTCGGCGATCGCGAGCGTCGCCAGAAGGCTGCGCGCGCCGTCCTCGACCGGCTGCAGCGAAGGCGCGACCCCGCGAATGACGTCGCGAAAATGATCGAGTTGAGCGACGTAGGGATCGATCGAAGCTGCGTGGTTGGCCTGGGCCTGGATCGGCCTGTTCCAGTCCTGCGCGCCGCCGTCCTGCGTCCACTGATCGAGGCTCGGAAACTCGATCGCACCGCGCCGGCCCATCAGGCGGTAGCTGCTCTGTCCGCTGAAGGGGAACTCGGGCGCCTCGCCGAGCCCCTGCTCGGTCGTCCATGGCGTCACCGCGCAGTCGCTGAGGAAGAACGTGCCGAGCGCACCGCTTTCGAACGCGATCAGCGCAACGGCGGTATCCTCCACCGCAAAGCCGCGCTGGCGATTGGCGGAGATGGCCTCCACGGCAATGATCTCGCCGAGCGTGAAGCGCAGGAAGTCGATCTCGTGGATCAGGTTGATCAAGATCGGCCCGCCACCGGCCTGCGACCGCCAGGGCGCGATCTCGAAATAGGTCGCCGGCTTGTGCGTGGCCCAGATGGCCGAGACGCCAACGACGTCGCCGATACGGCCGTCGGCCAGCAGCGCCTTCAACGTCTTCACCTGCGTATGATGGCGGCGATGATGCCCGACTAGCGACTTGACACTGGCCTTACTGACCTCCGCGATCAGGCCGGCGGCAGTCTGCAGCATATCGGTGACCGGCTTCTCGATCAGAATATGGACGCCGGCGCGTGCGCAGGCGATGCCGTTCTCGGCATGGAGCTGATTGGGAGAGGCGATGATCGCCGCGTCCGGCCGCGCCTCGGCAAGCAGCTCGCGATAATCCTTGAAGACGCGCGCGCCCGGCTGCTCGGCTGCGACCTGTTCGGCGTTGACGTCGGCAATGCCGACGAGCTCATAGTCGTCGTGCCCGGCGAGCTTGCGCAGATGCTTGCGTCCGATCAATCCCGCGCCGATCACGCCAATCCTGATTTTCGTCATGCATGCGTTCCGTAGGTCAGGCCTAGCCCCGACAGCCGCGGCGCCTTGTGCCGCGCGGTCGTCCTTCGAGCAGGTTCCTCGTTGCGTTGAATGCCGTCGTGATCCGCTCCCTTGCCCCCAGCGCCGGCATCGGCATTTCGACGCTGAGACGGGTGTCGGCGGGAAGCGCTTCAATGAGGGAAACGAGCGGCAAGGCGCCGTGTCCAGGCGGCAGCCGTCCTTCTCGCGCCTCCGCAATGATGGCGTGCTCCGTCGCCGGCGGCTTTGCGATGGCGTCGCAGAGCTGCGCGCTACGCAACCACTGATCCGGGAGCAGAATCAGATCGGCGGCCTCGCCGCCCGAACGCGTGAGATGCAACGCATCGATCAGGATGGCGCCATTCATCTGGCTCGCGTCGCGCACGATGGCTGCGGCCTGCGCCAGGTTTCCGACCGCGCGCCAGCGCATGAATTCGAGGTCGACACGCAAGCCGAAGGACGCTGCGAGCCGACAGAGCTCTGCGAAATGCGCCGTGAGCCGGGACTGATCTGGATCGTCGCCTGAAGCGATCACGGCCGTCGCGCCGAGATCGGCGCCGGCCTCCAGACGACCCGCAAGCGAAGCAACGTCGACGGCAGGTGTGAGCTGGACCAGTTCGATATCGCTGACCCGCACGCCTTCGCCCGCCAGCACGCGCTTGAGCGCGCGGTGAGCCTCGGTGCCGACCTCGGTGGGATAGGCCGGCCCGTCAGTGGTTGCCGGGATATAGCGCAATCCGACGGCGGCAAAGCCGGCACGCGCAGCCTCGGCGACCAGCGCGGCCGGCGCGAGCTGCAGTGCGGTGAGGTGGGCGAGCCCAAGCGCGATCATATTAATTAATCCATAGGTTAATTAATAATTATCCGGTGGGGTAATTGATGTCAAGAGCTCCCGAATGGGCTATGGTGGTGGCGAGGCGGCGTGCGGCTGCCACGAGGGACCGACCGGCCAGATGCCAAGTGTGAAAAAGCAGACCGCGCGGGCCGGAAAAACTACGCCGATCAAGCGGCGAGACCGCGACCGAACACGGCAGGAAATTCTGGATATCGCCTTCGCGGAGTTTGCCGAGAACGGCCTGTCCGGCGGCAACACCGATGCCATCGCAGCGCGCGCCAACATCACCAAGCGGCTGATCTTCTACTATTTCAACTCCAAGGAAGAGCTGTTCACGGCGGTGCTCGAAATGGCCTATGCCAAGATGCGCGCCGCGGAGGAGGACCTTCACCTCGAAGCGCTGGAGCCGGAAGCCGCGATCCGCAGGCTCGTCGAGTTCACCTTCGACTTCCACCACGCCAATCCGGAATTCGTCCGCCTCGTCTCCATCGAGAACATCCATCGCGGACGGCATATCGGCGCCAGCCAGAGGCTGAAGGAGATGACGCAGCCGAGCATCAGCCAGATCGCAAAACTGCTCGCGCGGGGCGTCGCAAGCGGGGCGATCCGTCCCGGCGTCGATCCGATCGAGCTGCACATGACGCTTAACGCACTGAGCTTCTTCTCGGTCGCCAACCGTCACACTTTCGAGGCGCAGTTCGCCTGGGACATGTCCTCGCCAAAGGCAAAAGCTCAGCGGCGGAGCGAGATCGCCGACCTGCTTTGGCGCTATCTGCGAAAAGTCTGAAGCCGTCTGCACCCTTTGCGAGCAGGGAACGTCAGGGTTTGCATGCCTTCCGCTGCGGGTCGGCAAACCGACAGGCATGAGGTACACTACCTGAAACACCTGTGCCGCATCGATCCCGGAGAACTGGACAATGAGCATCAAAGCCGTCGTCTTCGACGCCTACGGGACGCTCTACGACATCCAGTCGGTCGCCGAGATCACCGAGGATGCGTTTCCGGGTTATGGCGAGCTCATCACGCAGGTCTGGCGGATCAAGCAGCTCGAATACACCTGGCTGCGCTCGCTGATGCGGCGCTACCAGGATTTTGCCGTCGTCACCCGCGACTCGCTCACTTATACGCTGCGCATGCTGGGACTTGCGTACGAGGACGACGCATTCGAGCGCATCATCGACAAGTATCTGCATCTCGATCTTTATCCGGATGCGACCGCCGCGCTTGTCGCCTTGAAACCGCGCCAGCTGGCCATTCTCTCCAACGGCAGCCCCGACATGCTCAATGCGCTCGTGCGCAACTCCGGCCTCGACGCCCTCCTCGATGCCACCATCAGCGTCGATGACAAGAAGATCTTCAAGCCGAGCCCAGAGGCCTATGAGCTGATCGACGAGATGCTCGGCACCCGGCCGAGCGAGGTTCTGTTCGTCTCCTCCAATCCCTGGGACGCCGCCGGGGCGAAATCATTCGGATTGAAGGTAGCCTGGATCGAACGGGTCACACCCGAAGCCATGGCGCTGGCTTGCGTCGAGAACGAAGTCGTGGCACCGCTGACGATGTTCAGGGCGATCCGCACCCAGATGGACGAGCTCGGCTTCGCGCCGGATCATCGCATCCGCGCGCTTTCAGAGTTGCCAGGCATCGCTTGAGGGATTGCACCACGTCGCCTGCCCACGGGTCTGGAATGAGCTGTTTGGAATGAGCCTGCAATCCGTTCGCGATTTCTTCGCCGAGAATGCCCCCGACATATCAGTCATCGAATCCCCGATCAGCTCCGCCACCGTGACGCTGGCCGCCGAAGCCTATGGCGTCGAGCCCGGCCGGATCGCCAAGACGCTGTCCTTGCGCATCGGCGAGCGCGTGATCCTGATCGTCGCCAGCGGCACGTCGCGCATGGACAACAAGAAGGTGAAGGCGCAATTCGGCGGCAAGCCGAAGATGCTGGGGCTGGAGGAGGTCGCCGAGATCACCGGCCACGAAGTCGGCGGCGTCTGCCCGTTCGGGCTGAAGGTGCCGCTGCCGATCTATTGCGACGTCTCGCTGAAAGCTTTCGACGTGGTGGTGCCGGCCGCAGGCTCGACCCACAGCGCGGTGCGCATCACGCCCGACCGCATGGCCGAGCTGGTCGCGGCCGAATGGGTCGATGTGTGCGAGCACCGTCCTTAGATCAGGCTAGTCGTCCTCGTCATAATAAGGACGCGGGCCCGGCACAGCAGCGGGCGGCGGCGCCGCATTGTAGCGCTGCGATGGCGGTGCAGCGCGGTTGCGGGGAACCTGCTGCTGCGGCGGCATCTGATTGTTGGACTGGAACACCGCGCGGCAGCCGCTGGAGAGCTGCGGCGTGTTCTGCTGCAAACAGGCCGTGATGCGGCCGACGTCCGGAATCTGGTCGCTGCACAGCCGCCACACATCCGGCGTGCACGCCATCTGCTGTTCCATCGTGCCACGGTATTCTTGCGCCGAGGCCGCGCTCTGCGCGACAACGCCGCCGATCGCAAGCGCCACCCCCAGCGCAATCCGCTCTGTTCGCATATCCTGATCCTTCCCGATCCGCCCAAACCTCTTCAATCAATGAGGCAGGGGAAGGTTCTGAACAAACAACAAAACGTGAAAATGCGCCAGGAACCTATTGGCACGAACGATCGTCCGAACGATCGTGCCGCCCTACTCCACCTTGCCGATCTTCTTCACGGCCGCGATCAGCCGCGCGCTGTCGGCCGCGACGAACTCGGAGAATGCGGGGGCGTCCTGATAGGCGACGAGACTGCCGGAGGTCTCGAAGGCCTTGAGCACGTCGGGACTTCTCATCGCTTCGGCCATCGCTTCGCGCAGCCGAGCCGCGATCGGTGCCGGCAGCGCGCTCTGCGCGAACAGCCCGGCCCAGATGTAAAACTCGACGTCCTTGTAGCCGAGCTCCTGGAAGGTCGGCAGGTCGGGGAAGCTCGGGATGCGCTTCGCGCCGCAATTGCCGAGCACGCGCAGCTTGCCGTCGTCGACCTGCGGCTTCAGCGTGCCGGGTGCGGCGGCGATCGCCTGCACGGTGCCGCCGAGGATCGCGGTCAGCGCGGGGCCTGCACCGCGGAATGGCACGTGCAGCAGCTTGATGCCGGCGCTGTTTGCGAACATCTCCATCGCCACGTGCAACGTGCCGTAGGGCCCCGACGAGCCGTAAGTGATCTGGCCTGGGCGCTTCTTCGCGTCCTCGACGAAATCCTGCGCCGTCTTCCAGGGCGCCGAGGCCGGCACCGCGAGCAGCGTCGGATCGGCGAGCACGCGCGCGATCGGCATGAACTGCGAGACCTCGTAGGCGACGGGACGATCGAACAGCCGATCGGCCTCCGGGAGCACCGCGAGCGAGGATAGCGTCATCAGCAGCGTGTAGCCATCTGGCTCGGCGCGCGCCGCCGCGGCATTGCCGACCGAGCCGCCGCCACCGCCGGCCCTGTTGTCGACGATCACGGGCTTGCCGAGGATCCGCTCCAGCGCCTGTGCCACCGGGCGCGCAGCAAGATCGGCCTGCCCGCCGGCGGGAAAGGGCACGATCATGGTGATGTTGCGCGTCGGATAGGTTTGGGCGAAGGCCTCGTCGGGGAACGCAGCGCGCAACAGCGGCAGTGCGGCAGCGGCGCGCAACAGATCGCGTCGGTCCATGATGGGAGCCTCCCCCGATGTTCTTTGTTTCGCTCTCAGCCTAACGCGCCAAGCGGCAAGAACAAGATCTTTACGAAGCGTTAGCCATGTTCGGCCTCGCGAGGAACGCATATCTGGACCCGCTGTTGCCCTCTCAGGGAGAGTGAGTGATGCGGAATTTGGCGACCATCGACACCGCGCTGGACGAGATGCTGGTGAATCTCGCGGCGATCGTCTTGCGGCTTTCGAAGCCCGAATTGAACCGCACGCCGGAAGCGCGCCGCGCTTTGGCGCAATCCGTCCATCAATATGCGGTTTGCGCGAAGCGTTCGAGCGACCCGCGCGTTCACGAATTGAAGGCGCAGCTGGACGAGACGATCAAGCCGAGCCTGCGCATCGTCTCGATCAACGGCGTGAAGGTGTCGTAGTCGGCATCGTCATTGCGAGCAGCTCTTGCGACGAAGCAATCCAGACTGTCTCTGCGGAGGGTTTCTGGATTGCTTCGCTGCGCTCGCAATGACGGGGCTTGCATTCGACTGCTCTACGGCGCCTTCACGCCTTTCTTCGTCCGCCGCTTGCAGGTGCCCGGCAGCTTTGCTGCGAGGAAATCGGCGAGCGCCTCGACCCGGGCGGGGCGCGGGCCGCCAGGCGGCGTCACCAGATGCACGGCGCCTTCGGCCTGCTTCCAATCCTTCAGGATCACTTCGACCGCGCCGGTCGAGATCGCCTCGCCGACGATGAATTCGGGCAGCTCGGCGATGCCGAGGCCTGCGATCAGCGCCGGCATCACGGCCTCGCCATTGTTGACGCGAAGCGGGCCGCCCGGGCGCACGCTGGCCTGCTCACCGGCCGAATTGGTGTAGTGCCAAACATTGGGCGTCGAGAGATAGGCGTAGCTGAAACATTTGTGCTCGGCCAGATGCATCGGATGCGTCGGACGCCCGTGCTGCTTCAGGTAGGACGGCGCGGCCACGGTGTAGCGCGGCATGGTGAAGAGCTGCCGTGCGATCAGTGAGGAGTCCGGCAGCCGCGCGATCCGCACCGCCATGTCGAACCCCTCGCCGATCAGGTCGACGGTCGCATCGCTCAAATGCAGATCGACCGAAACTTCCGGATAGGCCTGGAGGAATTCCGGGAGCAGCGGCGCCACCGCCTTGATGCCGAACGTCATGGGCACGGCGAGCCGGACCAGCCCGCGCGGCGCCACCGATTGCGCCAGCGCCTCGTTCTCCGCGGCCTCGCCGTCGGCCAAGAGGCGCGTCGCGCGGTCGGCAAGCTTGTGCCCGGCATCGGTCAAGGCGAGCCGGCGCGAGGTGCGATTGAACAGCCGGGCGCCGAGCCGCTCCTCCAGCCGCGTCACCGCCTTGGAGACCGTCGCCTTGGACATCATGAGCTCGGTCGCGGCCCCCGCAAACGACCGTAATTCCACGACTTTTGCGAAAATCGCGAGCGCCTCGAAATCGGGGAGTTTTGCCATGGCGGGCGATCCAATTGGGATATCATAGGAAACAATGTGTTTCAACAGTTTCTATTTCTATACCACAGACAGAGGCTTATCCAAGGGTCAATCGCAATTCCAGCAATGGAGATTCCAATGACCAAGAAGCTCTCAGGCAAGGTTGCCCTCGTTACCGGCGGCTCGCGCGGCATCGGCGCGGCTTCCGCCCGCGCGCTCGCCGATGAAGGCGCAGATGTCGCCATCAGCTACGTCGCCTCGCCCGACAAGGCCGAAGCGGTCGTTGCGGAGTTGAAAGCCAAGGGTGTCAAGGCGCGCGCCTTCAAGGCCGACCAGGCCTCGGCCAAGGACGTCACGCAACTCGTCCAAGATGTCGCAAAGGAGTTCGGCCATCTCGACATCCTCGTCAACAATGCCGGCGTCGCTGCCGGCGGTGCGATCGACGATGCCAAGGCCGACGCAGAAGCGTTCGCCCGCCAGGATGCCATCAACGTGCATGGCGTGATCGCGGCGATCCGCGCCGCCTCGCAATTGATGGGGGAAGGCGGCCGCATCGTCACCGTCGGCTCGATGCTGGCTGACCGCGCCTCGTTCCCGGGGCTGGCCGACTACGTCGCCACCAAGGCCGCCGTGGTCGGCTACACCAAGGGCGCAGCGCGCGATCTCGGCCCGCGCGGCATCACCGTGAACGTGGTGCAGCCCGGCTCGATCGACACCGACATGAATCCGAAGGACGGCGGCGAGTTCGCCGAGACCCAGCGCAAGCAGCACGCGCTGCAGCGCTTCGGCCGCCCCGAGGAAGTCGCGGCGGGCGTCGTTTTCCTCGCCAGCCCCGAGGCCTCCTTCGTCACCGGCACCGTGCTCAATGTCGACGGCGGGTTCGGCGCCTGATCCGAGCCACCACCCGCTCAAGTCAAGGAATTACGCAGATGATCGAACTCAGACCTTTCGCAAAACTCGGCGGCGCCGATCACGGCTGGCTCAAGGCCAAGCACCATTTCTCCTTCGCCAGCCATTATGATCCGGACAACATGGGGCATGGCGCCTTGCGGGTGTGGAACGACGACGAGATCGCGCCGAACACCGGCTTTCCCGCCCATCCCCATGCCAACATGGAAATCATCACCTATGTGCGCGAGGGCGCGATCACCCATCAGGACAGCCTCGGCAACGAGGGACGTACCGAGGCGGGCGACGTTCAGGTGATGAGCGCCGGCAGCGGCATCCGCCACTCCGAATACAATCTCGAGCCGACCCAGGCGCGGATCTTCCAGATCTGGATCGAGCCGACGGCACGCGGCGGACAACCGACCTGGGGCTCGAAGCCGTTCCCGAAGGCGGACCGGTCCGGCAAGCTGGTCACCATCGCGAGCGGGATCGAAGGTGATACCGACGCGCTGCCGATCCGCGCCGATGCGCGAGTGCTCGCCACCACGCTGAAGGCGGGCGAGAGCGCGGAGTACACGCCGCAGAAGTCGCGGCATCTCTATCTCGTGCCCGCGGCGGGCACGGTCGAGATCAACGGCGTGCGCGTCAACGCCCGCGACGGCGCCGCGATCCGCGACGAGGACCGGCTGACGATCACTGCGCTGGAAGATTCCGAGATCGTGCTCGTCGACGCGGCCTAACCCCCGCTCCTTCCGTCATGGCCGGGCTTGTCCCGGCCATCAACGCCCATCCGCACGGAAGCAAGAACGTGGATGCCCGGGACAAGCCTGGGCATGACGTCCTCAACACCTAGTCAAACTCATCCCCCAACGGAGCCCACCATGACCAAAGTTCTCGTCCTGTATTATTCCGCCTATGGCCACATCGAAGCCATGGCCAACGCCGTCGCCGAAGGCGCGCGCGAAGCCGGCACCCTGGTCGACATCAAGCGCGTGCCGGAACTGGTGCCGGCCGAGGTCGCGAAAGCCTCCCATTACAAAGTCGATCAGGCCGCCCCGATCGCCAAGGTCGAGGACCTCGCCAATTACGATGCGATCATCGTCGGCACCGGCACCCGCTTCGGGCGCATGGCCTCGCAGATGGCGAACTTCCTCGACCAGGCCGGCGGGCTCTGGGCCAAGGGCGCGCTCCACGGCAAGGTCGGCGGCGCCTTCACGTCCACCGCGACCCAGCATGGCGGCCAGGAGACCACGCTGTTCTCGATCATCACCAACCTCTTGCATTTCGGCATGGTCGTGGTCGGCATGAACTATGGCTTCGCCGGACAGATGAAGCTGGACGAGGTCACCGGCGGCGCGCCCTACGGCGCCACCACGATCACCGGCGGCGACGGCAGCCGCCAGCCCAGCGCCAACGAGCTCGCCGGCGCGCGCTATCAGGGCCGCCAGATCGCGGAGACCGCCAGGAAGCTGCATGGCTGATGCGCCAGGGGCGGCATTCTCTTTCGAAAATGCCGCCCCATTTGCGTGGAAGACGTTTTCACCAAGACCGATACGAATGGCTTTCGAACTGCTGTTGATCGCGCAGATGATCCGCCGGCCCGCACAGGCGCTGGCGCGGCGCTGGTATTGTCGCAGCCTCGTTCGCGCCTCGCGTGGCCGGTTTCGCTGCGCCGGTTGTAATGCATCGTGATGTCGGCGCCCCACGTCAGGCCTGCGTGATGTCCGCGAGCGGAGGGATGCCGAGCGCTGGCGCAGGTGGCGGGGCCGTCGAAAGCCACCAGCCCTCACCGGCAAACCAGCACGTCTCGTCCTGAGCGCCTCCTCTGCGAAGGGACTGCACGCTATCCCATCCTTTTGCGAACGCCGCGGCCAATCGCCGGCCAGCTTCAGCATCCTGCAATCCCGCACAGCCGATGAACTGGGCACGGCCCAGGAATTTCGCCGGCCAGATCGCGCCTTGGTCCGGGCGCGTGATCATCAACATGCCGCCGAGCACGCCTTCGGGCGCTAGCGGGAACACCAAGCGTCCGCCCGGCCGCAGTGCGTCGAGCCATTCCGAGGCCGGCTGCGCGGCGCCCGCGCAGACATAGATCACATCCGCGGTCGGCAGATCGGATACGATGCCCGAACGTTCGCGCACGTCGACATGGCCGATGTCCTTGAGATTTTCGCGTGCGAGTCCGGCCAGACGTTCGTCGATTTCGTAGGCATGGACTCGCCCGCCGGGGCCGACGAGGTGCGCAAGGATCGCGGTATAATAGCCGCTGCCCGCCCCGATCTGGATCACGATCTCACCTTCCCTCACCCCGCAGCCGCCGAGCCAGTAAGCGTGTGCACCGGGCATCCCGATGTTGAGACCGCGCGCGTTGTCGAGTGCCAGCAATGTGTTCTGATAGATGAACGCGGGGTCGTCATCAGGCGTCACGACATAGGGATGTCCGCCAAGGCAGATCGACCACGGCCCGGGTCCGACAAAAGCTTCGCGCCTGACGGTGCGAAAGGCCTGCTCGATGCGAGAATCCGTCACCTTCGCCGCGGCGCAGATCAACTGCGCATAGAACGCGCGATATTTTGCCGAACGATCTTCCATGTCGCCTCCGGAAAGACGGAGGCGACGATAACACAACGAGCGCGAGAAGCGGAAGCTTGACGCAATCCGGAGCTTTGCGACGGCGCGATAGACATGCCGATCGCGCGGGTCCTGCCTCAACTGCGTTCGGTCTTGTTCCTGACGAGGTCTTTGCCGATCGGCCGCGCCGGTTCGCTTCGCAGCACCAGCGAGGTCGTGACGGCGCCAAAGCCGGCGATGCGGTCCACGATCGTCTCGAGATCTTCCGGCGCCGGGACGAGCACCTTGAGCACGAAGCAGTCGTCGCCCGTCACGCGATGGACCTCGATGATGTGGGGAATTTCGCCGAACCGCTTGAGACAGGTCTTGATGTGCTCATGCGTGGTGCGCAGGCGCACCAGCGCCATCAGGCCGAGCCCCAGCGCGCGCGGATTGATGCGGGCGCCGTAGCCTTCGATGATCCCGGCTTCCTCGAGCCGCTTGACGCGCTCGGAGACCGCCGGCTGAGACAGCCCGACCGAGCGGCCGAGCTCGGACAGCGGCAGGCGCGCATTGACTTGCAACGCCTCCAGGATCTTCAGATCCTTGGCGTCGATGCTTCCGAAGCGATCCAATAAAATTCTCCTTTCCACCTTGAGATCAACGGCGGATGGCCGATTCCACCGATGACTTGCCATGTGATGCAGCACCGCGCTGCGTCACACTGCCTCCATCTCAGATATCACGGGACGACCATGCACGACACCATCACCCTGCCCGGCCTCGGCGGCTCCGGAGACACCCATTGGCAGACGATCTGGGAGCACAATGATGCGCGCTTCCTGCGGTTTCAGCCTGCGAGCTGGCATCAGCCCGACCTCGATGATTGGGAGCAATCGCTGGAGCGGGCAGTCAGGCGCTGCACGAGGCCGCCCGTGCTGGTCGCTCACAGCCTCGCCTGCCTGTTGGTCGCGCACTGGGCCGCCCGCTTTCCATCTCGCATCGCCGGCGCGTTCCTGGTTGCGGTGCCCGATCCCGATGGCGCCAATTTTCCGGTGGAGGCCGCCGCGTTCAAGACGGCGGCGGAACGCGCGCTGCCGTTCCCTTCCCTCGTCATCGCCAGCACGGACGATCCCTATGGCGAGATCGATGCGACACGACAGCGAGCCAGGGCCTGGCAGTCCTCTCTCATCGTGCTTGGCGCACTCGGCCATATCAATGCGTCGAGCGGACTCGGCGACTGGCCGCAAGGGCGCGCGCTACTGGAGGCCTTCAGTGCGGGCCTTTCGCGATGACCGGTCAGCGCAGTTTGCGCAGCACGGGCGCAGCGATGGCAGCGAGCCCGGGATGTCGGCGCAGGCCCTGCGCGGCGTGGTCGCGCCAAGCGTATGGCAGGCCACGCCAGGACAGCGCGACGCTGACGTCGGTCAGCGGGACCCTCGTGGCGCCGAAGCGGCGCTTATAGTCCTGGTTGCCGATGCTGAGATCGAAGCGGCGCACGCCCTTCGCATGCAGCGCCGCCATGGTGCGCTCGATCACGAGCAGCCCGGGAGAGCAGCTCGACCATGAATCGCCGCCGTGACTGATGCGCAGCAGGCAATAAGTCGCGCCTTGCCTGATGCCGAACGACGTGCCGATGACGCCCTCGTCGCAGACCAGCGCCGCGACGACGGCATAGCCATCCGCGATGCCGTTGCCGACCACGTCGCGATAGAATCGCGCATGGGTCTCGTCGTTGAGGACGAACGGCGAGCCGAGCTTTTCCATGCGCGCCTGCTGCTGCACATCCATCACGTCCAGCAGTTCGTGGGCGCGCGCGACATCGGTGGCGAGCTCGAACCGTGCGCCGGCGTGGCGGGTGAAGACGCGCCAGCAGCGCGGCATCTGCATGCGCTTGATCGAAGCCTGGTAGGCTTCATAGTCGTCGCCGAGCAGCACGAGATTGCCATTGAGCGAGGAGGACCCGCTCCGGCCGAGTGATACCAGCGGATTCGGCTTGCCGCCGATCTCTGCCGGCATCTTCCTCAGGCGCAGCAGATCGAAGCCATCGGGCAGGGCGCGCAGTGCGGGGATCAACGCCTTGCCGATCGCACGCATCGCCGCCGCATCCAGCGCGGCGTCGCGCGACAGGATCGGCGCATTGTTGTCGGAGACGCCGAGATCGGCAAATTCGACGATGCGGATACCGCGCCTGACATGGCTGATCATCGGCACCAGCGCGATGTCCCTGCCCGTCGCGGCATCGGAGATGACGGCGATCAGCGGTGCGAGGTTGCCGAATGCCGCGTACCAGGCGCCGAGCCAGTGATCATGCTGGAACGCGGTGCGATGACCCACGTTCAGGCGCAAAGCAGCCTGCCGCCAGTCGCGCAGGAAATCGACCGCGATCCCCGGCGTGCTCGACACCCGACCTTCTGATTGCTCGACGCTGAGGAATGTCATCCGCGTGACATACGGTTACTGGGTGCTTCCAGATAGATTATGTTTCGTCGCAGACCACAAGCAGCGTCGCTGCTTATCGTTAAGCCGATGCCACCAAAGGCGCTTACTGCGACAAGCTGTCAGCGCGCCGGTTCCGCCGCCTCGACGCACTGGAACCTGGCCAGGAAGTGCAGACCGGCCACCGCAAGCACGAACATGAACCAGATCGGATTTTGCCGATCGAGCAGGAACGTCTCGGTGGCACCGTAATACAAGCCGAACAGCCATATCGTCAGGAACAGCTTTCCCAGCGCGCCGCTGCGGTTGTGCGCCTGCGCCGACTGGAAATTGCGGAGCGGCGCGAGCGCGAAGACGAGTAGCACCAGCAACAGCCCCGGCAGGCCGATGGTGACCGCGAGATCGAGATAGCTGTTGTGGCTGTGGGCCGCGGTCGTCGCCCATTCGGCGCCTTGCGCGGTCTGTCGCGCGGACACGTCGTCCCAGAACGCCGCATAGCCGTGGCCGATGATCGGCTTTTCTGCGACGGCTGCGAGGGCGAACTCCCAGATCGCGGAACGGCCGGTGAAGGTGGGATCGAGCGGAAGCGTCCGCGTGATGCCGCCGAGCGCCGGGCTCATGACGCTGCCAACTGTCAACAGGTTCATCAGGATCAATGGCACGAAGCAGATGATCCGCTTCAGCCACAGGCCGTGCGTGACGTACACCAGTGACGCCAAGAGGTAAATTGCGAGGCACAGCACCGACGACGTTTTGCCGCCGGTGAAGATCAGGAAGATGCCGGCGAGCGCGGCGATCGCCGGGCCCATCACAAACGAGCCGGCCGCGGACAGATAGATGCCGACATAGACCAGGATGGTCATCACCGGCGAAGCCACGTTCTTGTGACCAAAGCTGCCGCGCCAGTCGCCGGCGAGCTGCGGCTCGGTGATGTCGAGTGCCGTATGGATTGAATATTGCGGGGCGAGGACCACGCCGAGATAGCACAGCGCCAGCAATGCGAGCGCGGCAGCGCCGAGGCATAAATTGAAGCTGCGCTGCGTCGGCGGCAACAGCGGCAGCAGCACGGCGAGCGACGTCACGCTCGCGACGAGCACGAACCGCTGGAACGACACGCCGCGACTCTCGGAGAAGACAATGTTGATCAGCAGCCAGCCGATGAGGCAGAGATGCAGCGGGGTAAGCAGGGTCTTCAGCGCCGGTGTATCCGTCACGGCGACACACAGTACCGCGACGACGGCCAGAAGGCCGTAGACGATGTAGGTCAGCGCCATTCGTCCGCCGACCACGGTCACGAAATGCTCGCTGCGCAGGTCCGGAAACGGCTCGAGCGTCACCAGGATCAACAGCAGGGCCGCGACGGCGACGAGGCATCGCGCCGCGCGCATGGCGCTCACCCCTGCGAGTCCGTCACGCAGGACGTGGCCGAATGATCGGTCTTCGACGTCAGTCATATCAGCGGTGCTGCAATCCAAGCTGCAATCCATGGCGACAGCTGGTGAGGCCGGCCAAGCTCAGGTCTAGCTCACCGCCGTTAACCACCCGTCAACCAGCTTGGCGAAGGCGACAGGCAGATTTGGCACGAGCAGCGTTGCCGCGCTCCTCCGGATTTGCAGCAGGCCCGATGTCGCCTGCTTAACGTTACTCCACGAATCAGGCGTCGCGCGGGCGCTCGCGGCAGCGAACTCGCCGATAATGCGGCTATCATCCGCGGCAGCCGAGGTTTCGGCAGACGCGCCCTGGTTAACAGACCATTAAAGACGAGCTGCCGCTTGATCACCGCCGACGAGGTTCTCGAATTACCGGCCGCCTCACGCGTAGCGCCGGCGACGCGCCTGCCGCTGCCGGTCACCCCGACCCCCTCGGTCTCCGTCGTCATTCCCGCCAAGAACGCTGCGGCCTATATCGGCGAAACCATCGCGAGCGCACTGGCGCAGGACGATGTCGGCGAGGTGATCGTCGTGGACGACGGCTCGACCGACGACACGATTGCCATCGTTCACGCCATGCGCGATCCGCGGCTGCGGATGATGAGCAACGATTCTGCCGGCGTGTCTGCGGCGCGCAATCTCGGCGCGCGCCATGCGAGCGGCGATTGGCTGCTCTTCCTCGACGCCGACGACCGCCTGCGTCCCGGCGCCGTGGCGGCGCTGCTGACGGCGGCGCGCGGCGCCCCGCGCGCGGTTCTCGTCTATGGCGATTACAACACGATCGACAGCGAGGGACGGCAGATCGGCCGGCGCGACCTGCTGAAGAAACGCAGCAAGCCATCCGGCGACGTGCTGACGCGGCTTGCGGCCGGCAATTTCATCGTCAATGGCGGCATCGTGATCACCCGTGCCGAAGCTTTCCGCGCCGTCGGCGGCTTCGACGTCTCGCTCAGATATTGCGAGGACTGGCACTGCTGGTGCCGGCTTGCCGCGATCGGCGAGTTCGAGTTCGCACCAAAGCTCCTGCTCGACTATCGCGTGCATACGGCCAACACGATGAATGCGGGAGTGCGGACGCCGCACGACTTCTTCCCCGCGGTCGCACGCGTGTTCGACGACGGCCTGATCCTGGCAAGACTGCCCGAAGGCATGGCCGGCCCGCTGCGCCAGGCCGCCGAGGTCCATCTCGTCACCTATTCGGCGATGCAGGCCGTGCGCTTCGGCAGATATCGCCAGGCCTTCGCCTATCTCGCGATGGTTGGCCGGCGGTCGCTCAAATCGCTGCCGCGCGCGGCGCTTCGGGTCCTTCTCACCCGCTTTGGCATCTAGGACGCCTATCACGGCATCAGGACACGATCTTCGAGGCCTCATAGGGCCTCGGCTCGATGCCGAATGCCGCGAGCACCGAGCCCAGCGCGACCATCACCGGATGCATCGCAACGACGGCCTTCGAGGACGTCAGCAGGCTGGCCGCGCGAACCAGCGACAGCGGCAGCCGCCCCAGCATCTGCGCGAACACCAGCGCGCGCGCCGTCGCGCTCTGCGCGGCCTTCGACTGCACGCGATAATTGATGGCGCCGATGCGCAAGCCTCGCTTCGCGATCCAGCCGAGGCTGGTGCGGCTCTGCGGCACGGTCTCGGTGATGACGGCCTCGGCCGTCCAGTGGAAAGTCAGGCCGGCATCGCGGCACCGCACGAAGAAATCGCAATCGCCGCCGCCGAGGAAATTGAACCGCAGGTCGAAGGCCGGGCGTTCGAACCGTTCGAACACCGCGCGCGTGATCAGGCAATTGCCGCAGCCATAGATCAGCGGCACTGCGCCGCTGTAATCATAGGCGGGACAGAAGGCGGGATGTCGCGACAGCCAGGGTTGGCTGTTGTCTGCGAAAACCGGCAGCACCGGTCCGCCGACCACGTCGGCGCCGGTCGCCTCCGCGGTGCGAACCATCAACTCGAGCCAGTCGGGCGATGCGATCTCGTCGTCGTCGATCATCAGGAAGCGCGTCGCGGCGGGAAACAACGCCTGCGCCGTCTCGAACGCGGCGTTGATCGCCTGGCAATTGCCCTGCCGCTTCTCGACGAGGCAGATGCCCTGCAGCCTGCCATCGGCGAGATATTCCGCGGCGACCGGCGCGCTTTCGCGCCGCGCCGTATCGTTCTCGACCATGACGACGGCAAAGGAGCGGGGCGTGCGCTGGCTCACCAGCGAGTCCAGGGTCAGCCGCAGATGCTGCGGACGACGGAAGCAGGGAACGCAGACGACGATGCCGACCGAAAGATCGATGACGCGGGAGCTCGCCACGATCTCCCGATTGGGATCGGAGACCACGTCCGAGATGCGCGTCGCGGACAGCTCTGTCGGGATCAATGTCATGGCGTCCTAGATGTCCGAGATATGTTGAAAAAACCCTGCTTCGATCACGCGGATCGGTCACGTCCCGCCACGGCACAACGTCGCGGGACAGTGGCGTCCCAAAATGAACGGCCGCGCGGCGCATCCCGCCACGACGCCGGCGATTTGCAGCCATCTCGGCACGATACCGCGCACTTAACCGCGTTCGCGTGCTTCTGACGCAAAACCGTGCACGCGTGGTAGTGCAATTCGCAGTCCAATGCGCCGACGACGGCTCGAGATGAACAATGCTGTAGTTAACGCCTATGTGCATTAACCGGACTGTAAGCACTGCGAGCAGTGAGACGGCGCGGCATTAGATTTGCTCTTCGGGGGAGCGAGTTTTTTCCTGTAAATTTGAATAGAACAAGCGCGGTCAGAAAATCATGAACAAGCCAGCGACGATCGATTTCGCGACAACCACGGCCATCAAGGCCTCCGCGGCGGCCCCACTCGCACTGCACGATCTGGTCCCCGGCGAAGCCCGCGACAGCCTGCTCGCCGTCCATGACGTGCTGCGCCGCGAGCTGCCGCAAGGCCGGCTCGCCATCTATGAAGCCGGCGGCGGCTCGTGCAGCGTCCTGCCGCCGGAATTGCCGGGCCGCAGTCACGTCACCGTCGTCGACATCGACGAGGACCAGGTCCGCAACAACACCTATGCGGATGAAGCGATCCTCGGCGACGTCCAAACCTGTCGTTTCGGGGGCGAGACCTTTGATCTCGTGATCTGCTACAACGTGATCGAACATCTTCCCGATGTCGAAGCCGCACTGCTGAATTTCCGCGATGCGCTCAAGCGCGGCGGATTGATCCTGATCGGCGCGCCCAATCCGCGCTCGCTGTCGGGGGTCATCACCAAATATTCGCCGCACTGGTTTCACGTCTGGTTCTACCGTCACATCCGCGGCATCAAGGATGCGGGCCTGCCCGGCGAGCCGCCCTTCCCGACCTTCTTCCATCCGCTGGTGACGTTGCCGAGGCTCGAAGCCTTCGCAGCCGCCAACGGGCTCGAGATGATCTATCGGCGCGAAGTCGAGAGCCCGCGCTATCCCGAGATGCGCGGGCGCAAGCCGCTGCTTGCAGCCCTGGTCGACGCCGGTGCCGCAGTGATGAACGCGGTGCTCCCGCGCGGCACCGACGTCCGCCGCGGCGACTATCACGTCATCCTGCGAAAGAGCTGAAGCCATGCGCGCGCAATCGATCGAACGGCGAGCGACGCTTCGCGGGCACGCTGCGCGCGGTAACCACCCGTTAATCTCTGGGGGATCGCGGCGACGCTCCGAAAGGCGGCATGCGCTTAAACGCTTTGTTTGCCATTTCGGTGAATAGTCCCTCAATGAGTATGGTTAATTTTCCCTGTTGCGTTAATTGGGCACCTATATCCCGGGTGCGTGGCGTAAAGCGAAGAGTAACCCCTCAGCCGCGGCACTTGGAATGAAAGCTGGGGATCATGCTTGACTATGACCAGCCGATCGATCGGGCCAGACCGGAGGCGCAACGGAAGCCTCAAGCCGGCTTCAACGCGCTGGAGCTCGCCAATCTGCTGTGGCGGCGAAAGGTCGCGATTGCCGCGGCCGCGCTGCTCGGCGCGACGCTTGCCGTCACCGTCGGCAAGAGCCTGACCCCTCGCTACACCGCCACTGCCCAGCTCTATGTCGACCCGCGCGAGCTCCAGCTGGTCGATCGCGAGCTCACGCCGCGCGCGCAGGATGTCTCCGGCATGTCCATGGTGGTGGAGAGCCAGGCGCGCCTGATCACCTCCAACAGCGTGCTGCTCCAGGTCATCCAGCAAGCCGGTCTCGACAAGGATCCGGAATTCGGCGGGGGCGGCGGCGCGAGCCTGATGTCCTCGCTGCTCGGCCTGGTCGGCCTGCAACCCCGCGCGCCTTCCGCAGCTGAGAAGAAGGAAGTGGAGCTCGCGGCGCTCGACGCGTTGAACAAGCACATCACGGTCCGCAAGACCGAGAAGAGCTTCATCGTCGACATCGAGGTCTGGTCGACCGATCCGGCCAAGGCCGCGATGCTCGCCAACACGCTGACCAATGCCTACCTCGCGGAATCCCGCAACTCGCAGGCTTCGGCAGCACGCCGCGCCACCAACGATCTGTCCGGCCGCCTGAAGGAGTTGCGCGAACGGCTGCGCAATGCCGAGACCGCGCTCGCCACCTACAAGGCTCAGAACAATTTCGTCGGCACCCAGGACACGCTGATCAGCGACCAGCAGCTGTCTGCCAGCAACCAGCGCCTCGCCGCCGCCCGCGCCGCGACGATGGATGCGCAGGCTCGGCTCGACCAGATCGAGGCGAGCCGGCGGACGGCTGCGGATGCAGGAGCGATCCCCGAGGCGCTGCAATCGCCGACGATCGCGAATTTGCGCGCGCAATACGCCGACGCCCGCAAGAAGTATGCTGAGCAGGCCGGCGAGCTCGGCCCGCGCCACCCGGCGCTGCGCCAGACCGAGAAGCAGGTCGAGGACCTCAAGCGCACCATCAGCGAGGAGATCGACCGCTTCGCCCAATCCGCCAAGAACGATCTGACCCGCGCCCGCGACTTCGAGGCCTCGCTCAACCGGGCGCTGGAAGCGCAGAAGCGGCAGAGCGTCCAGCTCAGCCAGGCCTCAGTGCGCCTGCGCGAGCTCGAACGCGAGGCCGATGCCAGCCGCGACGTCTATCAATCCTTCCTCAAGCGCTCGCGCGAGACCGAGGAGCAGGAGAGCCTGAACACCTCGGCAGCCCGAATCATCGGCGAAGCGACGGTGCCGCAGCGGCGGTCGTTCCCGCCCGCGATGAGCCTGTTCGCCATGATCGGCTTCATCTTCGGCGCGGTCGCCGCCTCGAGCTGGTTCGTCGCGGCCGAGCTGATGTTCGCCGGTGCGAGCGCGCCCGCGCCGACGCCGGTACGTCCACAGCGTACGCCGGCGCCGGATGCCGCGCGGGCCCCGCAGCGCGCGCGTGCCCCGGAACCCTCGCCGCCTGAGCAGGAAGTCGCGCAAGCAACGCCGGAACTCGTCGCGCCTCCGCTGCAGCCTGCAATGGTCGAAAAGCCGCTGATCGAGAAGCCGCTGATCGCACGGTTCCAGGAGGCCGACGTCATCCATACGCTCGGCGCCATTCTCGCCACGGGCGGCGGCGTCGATCTTACGCGGCTGGGCTGGCCGACGCTGCGCCCGGGCTTCCCCCTGACCACGCTGCTCAATGCCTGGCGCGACATGCGTGCTGCGGTAGCCCGCCGGGCCGCCGGCAAGGCAATGCCAGTGATCGCGCTCGTCGGTCCCGGCGAGACTACCGGACGCAGCGTGACCGCACTGAACTTTGCGCTGGCGGCCGCGCGCGACGGCGCCCGCGTGCTGATCATCGACGCCGACCATCTGGCACGCCCGCTCTCGAACAAGGTCAGCCGTGGCGGAAAGAACGAACCGAGCCGGCTCGGCTGGCTCTCGATCGGCAGCAAGGATTCGCGCGAGATCAAGACGGTGAACGGCATTTCGGTGCTGCCGGCCGCTGACGGCGACGCAGGCAAGGCGACCGAAGCCATCCGCAAGGCCATTGCGCAGGCGCGCGCCGCGGGCGGATATGATCTCGTGATCCTCGACGGCCCCCCGGTGCCGCTCGCAGCCGGCGGCCGCAAGCTGCTCGACGATACCGACGCGGTGGTGGCGGTGCTGCCGACCAGCCTCGACATCAACGATGGCCTGGAAGAGATCCTGGCCACGCTCGGCCGCGCCGAGCGCAAGCTCGTCGGCGTCGTGCTCGACGAGCTCACTCCCGCAGCCCAAACGCGACAGCGGGGCAGACAATATGCTTGAGCGCCGCGTCAACATCGCTGGACGGGCGGCAACTGCCGACGTGCCGCGAACCACCGTCGGCGGCCTTCGCATGGCCGCGATCGACCTGGAAGAAACTGCCGATTTCATGATCGAGGCGACAGATCCCGACAATCGCATCGGCCGGCCCCTGTTCCTGACCTCGGCAAATGGCGAGGTGCTGGCCCGCTGCTCGACCGAGCCGCAGACCGAGCGCCTGTTCCGCGGCGCCGATCTGATCAACGCCGATGGCCAGCCGCTGGTCGCTGCTTCGAAGCTGCAATCCTGGTTTCCGCTGCCGGAACGCGTCGCGACCACGGACCTGTTCCACCTCGTCGCGCGCAAGGCGGAAGCGGTGGGCCGCACCTTCTACATGTTCGGCGCCAGCGAGGCCGAGAACATCGCAGCGGTCCAGAACGTCCAGAAGATGTATCCGAACCTCAAGATCGTCGGGCACAGCCACGGCTATCTGCGCGGCGAAGCGCTGCGCGCAAAGGTCGACGAGATCAACGCGCTTGCGCCGGATTATCTATGGGTTGCACTCGGCGTGCCCAACGAGCAGGCATTCGTGGAGGAGTTCACGCCGCATCTCACCAATGTTGGCGTTATCAAGACATCTGGCGGCCTCTTCAATTTCTTGTCAGGCAGCCGTTCCCGCGCGCCGCAATGGATGCAGAAGATCGGACTGGAATGGGCCTGGCGGACCTGGCTCGAGCCACGCCGCCTGCTCTGGCGCTATTTGACCACCAACCCCCGCGCGCTCTATCTTCTCTTCGGCCGCAACCGACCCCTCCGCTAGAAGAAGAGCTGAAGACGACATGACCGACCGACCGACCGTCCTCGTCACCGGGGGCGCGGGCTATATTGGCTCGCATGCCTGCCGCGCACTGACCGCCGCCGGCTACCAGCCCGTCGTTTATGACAATCTCTCGACAGGTCATCGCAGTTTCGTCGCTGGCCCCCTGGTAACCGGCGACCTGCTCGACGGCACGACGCTGGCGCGCGCCTTCGCCGATCACAAGATCACGGCGGTGATGCATTTCGCGGCGGCGAGCCTCGTCGGCGAGTCCATGACCGATCCGCAAAAATATTACATCAACAACGTGCAAGGCACGCTGTCCCTGTTGCAGGCGATGCGCAATGCGAACTGCCAGCGCATCGTGTTCTCCTCGACCGGCGCCGTCTATGGCAACGCCGACTCCAAGGAACTGCCGGAAGACTTTCCCTGCGCGCCGATCAATCCCTACGGCGCATCGAAGTTGATGATCGAGCGGATGCTCGTCGACTATCGCTCGGCCTACGGCTTCGGCGCCTTCTGCCTGCGCTATTTCAACGCCAGCGGCGCCGATCCGGGCGGCGGCATCGGCGAGTTGCGCGACAACGAAACCCATCTCATTCCGCGCGCGATGATGGCGCTCCAGGGGCATGTCGAGTTCGCGGTGTTCGGCGACGACTACGACACGCCCGACGGCACCGCGATCCGCGACTATATCCACGTCACCGACCTCGCGGCGGCACATGTGGCCGCATTGAAGCTTCTGGAACAGGGGCATGCCGGCGGAAGCTTCAATCTCGGCACCGGCTCCGGCTTTTCGGTGCGCGAGATCCTCAACGCCATCAGGCAGGAGACCGGACGCGAGGTGCCGCACACCGTCAAGCCGCGCCGCGCCGGCGATCCGACCTATTTGGTCGCCGATCCCTCGGCTGCGAAGAAGGTGCTGAACTTCGTGCCGCGTCACTCCGATCTACCGACGGTGATCCGCACCGCATGGGCCTGGCACCAGAAGGCGCATCCGTTCAGGCCACGTTAGAGAGCCATATTGCAGCTTGCCGGCGGGCAGCTCGAGCGGCTAAAGAGATGAAGAGACTATGACAACCAGCGGCGGCCGCTTTCCGGCCGCCCCGTGTTTTTCGTATGGCCGCCGATGGAAGCGGCATACGTGGCCCCGCGACGCGAGCCGTTTTTCAGCCTGAGAGACCACGACCGAGTGCGCGCATCGGCCTGCCTTGGCGCCACTCAAGGAGCACGAAGCGAATGCATCAGGCCGCAAGCCTGCAGTTCGAGCGCGTGGTGGACGAGTTCGCCCGCTGGCTCGCCGTGCCCGAGGAAGAACGTTCGCCGGCACCGGCCTGGTGGTGGGGATCCGCGATCGCGATGCTCGACGAACACCAGCCGATGCCAAGCGAGTGGTCGCGCACGCTCGGCCTCGGCAACGGATCGGTCTTTGCCGATGGCGCGCGCCTGCTGCTCGCGCTGTTCGGGGATCAGACTTCGATGCCGTGGCCGGACGATTTCCCGCGCAAGGCGGAAAGCAAGGATGACGAGGCTCGCGAGCTGCACCCGCAGCCGTCAGACGACAGCGCGTTTCAGCCGTAATGATGCAGCTTCGGTCGCGGCAAGGTCTTGCTCCGGCTGGAGCGGCGGAGCGCCAATCGGGACCATCGGCCGCAGCAGCTCGGCCATCTGCCGCGCCGGCAATGGTTTGGAGATCAGATAGCCCTGCATCTCGTCGCAGCCATGAGTGCGCAGGAACGCCTCCTGCTCGGCGTTCTCGACGCCTTCGGCAACGACGGTCATGCCGAGCGCCTTGCCCATGCTGATGATCGCCTGTGCGATCGCCTGGTCTTCCGAATCCTGCGGCAAGTCGCGCACGAAGGAGCGATCGATCTTGATCGTGTCGATCGGGAAGTGCTTCATCAGCGACATCGACGAATAGCCCGTGCCGAAATCGTCGATGGCAAGACGGATGCCGCGGCTCTGGATGGCGTCGAGCACCTTGAGCGCGCGACCGACATTGCGCATCATCATGCTCTCGGTGACCTCGAGCTGGAGCAGCACCGGCGACATGCCGGAGGCCGCCAGCGCCTCGTCGACGTCCTGCAACAGATGCTCGTCGGCGAACTGCCGCGGCGACAGGTTAACCGCCATCGACAGCGGCAGCAGGCCGCGGCGCTGCCAGGCCATGGCCTGCGCGCAGGCCTCGTTCAGCACCCAGCGGCCAATCGGGACGATCAGGCCGGTTTCCTCAGCCAGCGGAATGAACTGCGCCGGCGAGACATTGCCGAGATCGGGATGGGTCCAGCGCAGCAGCGCTTCGACGCCGGTGATCTGGCCGGTCTCCATGTCGATCTTGGGCTGATAGTTCAGCGAGAACTGCTCGCGCTCCAGCGCCCGGCGCAGTGCGCTCTCCAGCGACAGCCGCTCGATCGACTGCGTCTTCACTTCCTTGGAGAAGAAGCGATAGCCGTTCTTGCCGTCCTCCTTGGCGAGATACATCGCCATGTCGGCGTTCTTGGTCAGCGTCTGCGCGTCGGAACCGTTGGCCGGATACATAGCGATGCCGATCGAGGCCGTGGTGTGGCACTCGTGCCCGGCCAGCTCCATGGGCTCGGCGAGCGCGGCGAGCAACCCGGTGGCGATGTGCTGGACGACATCGATTTCGCCGCACTGGTCGAGGATCACCACGAACTCATCGCCGCCGAGCCGTGCCACGACGTCGCTGGCCCGCAACGCACCACGCAGGCGGTTCGCGACTTCGAGCAGGAGCAGGTCGCCGGCCTCGTGGCCCAGCGAATCGTTGATGACCTTGAAGCGGTCGAGATCGATGAACAGCACCGCAAAACGGTGGTCGTGGCGCTGCGCCGTGTCGATCGCCTCGCGCAGCAGCCCGTTGAACGTCTCGCGGTTCGGCAGGTCGGTCAGGCTGTCATGCGAAGCAAGGTATTCGATCCGCTCGTCGGCCTTGTGCTTCTCGTCGGCGCGATCGAAATTCTCCATCGCGAAGGCGACGTTGTCGGCGAGGCGCTGCAACAGCTCGACGAACTCGGCCGTGAAGGTGTCCCGCTCCGTCGACATGTAGATCATGACGCCGACAGCCAGATCGTGAACAATGAGCGGGATCGCCGCACCCGAACGCGCACCGTCGCCGCGAACGATGGCGTGGAAGGCGCTCACACGCGCGTCAGTGAGATAGTCGTTGCTGATGCAGGGCTGCCGGGTCCGGAACGCGGTGCCCGCCATCCCGCGTCCTTCGGGGCGTTCGGGGTCGACCGAGAGGCGGACGTTACGCGTGGTATCGGACGACGGTCCGGCGCTGGCGACGATCTTGAGCTGGTCGCTGTCGGCGCTTGCGAGCGCGACGGTCGTCGAGGTGAACTTGGCGCCGTTCGAAGCGGCGAGACAGACGAGGTCGAACAATTCGGCGCGCGACTTCGCCCGCATGATCGCCTCATTGGTCGCGCTCAGGGCCGCGAACATGCGCCTCAGTCGCTCCTTCTGCGCCTCGGTGCGGGCCTTTTCCTCGGCGCGATCGAAATTGTCGAGCGCGAAGGAGACGTTTTCCGCGAGGCGCGCCAGCAGCTCGACCAGATCCGGTGTGAAGGTATCCTCCTCCGGAGCAAGGAACAGCAGGATGCCGATCGGCTCCTGGCCGGCGCGCAGAAGCGGGAAGCTGGCGGCGGCACGGGTCCCGTCCTCCACGGCCTTTGAGTGCCAGTGTGCCGAGCGTGGATCGTGCATGTAGTCGTTGATGACACTGGGCCGGCGCGTCCGCACCGAAATTCCGATGATCCCCTGGCCCTCGGGATGCTCGGAGGAAATCGCGCAGCTCCGCCCGACCATCCGCTCCTGCAGCCGTCCCTTCACCGCGACGACCCGGACCAGCTCACATGTCTCGTCGATGAGTCCGATCGTCGCCGAGGCGAACATGCCGCCCAGTACCGCCGCCTGACATGCGACGTCGAACAGCTCCTCGCGGGTCTGTGCGCGCATGATCGCTTCGTTGGTGGCGCTCAATGCCGCGAACATGCCGCTCAACCGGTCCCGCTGCTTGTCGGCCTTCGCCTTCTCCTCGGCGCGATCGAGATTTGCGACCGCGAACGAGACGTTGCGCGCAAGCCGTTCCAGCAGTTCGAGCAACTCGGGCGTGAATGTGCCGATCTCGAGGGAGTTGAACAGGAACACGCCTTCGGTGCGGTCGCCGACGAGCAGCGGCAGCGCAGCGGAAGACTTGACGCCGGTGCGGCGCGCACTGTCGTACCACGGCTGGAGCCGGTCGTCGGCCAGCAGGTCGTTGGACAGGCAGGGCTGTCCGGTGCGGAAACACGTGCCGGTCAGGCCTCGTCCCTCCGGCACCTTATCCGTCGTGGCAAGTTTGAGTTTGCGCACTTCATCTGAGTTCGGCCCGGCGGAGGCGACGACCCGCAATAGCTCGGAGGCAGGCTCGGCGAGCGCGATCGTCGCCGAGCCGAACTTGCCGCCCTGTACCGAGGCTTCGCATACGAGATCGAACAGCTCGGCACGCGACGTCGCCCGGATGATCGCTTCATTGGTGGCGCTCAGCGCGGCATACATGCGCGCGAGCCGTTCTTCCTCGCGCGCGATCTGCGCCTTCTCCTCGTCGCGATCGAAGTTCTGGAGTGCAAACGAAACATTCTCCGCCATGCGCAGCAGAAGCGCGACGACTTCCTGATCTTTGGCCCAGGATTTGCTGATGAAGAAGAGGATGACGCCGACACTCTCGCCACCTTTGACCAGCGGGGCCGCGACGCAGGCTGCAACACCCGCGTTGACATTGACCTCCTCCCACAGCGTTCCCTTGGTGCGACTGACGAGGTCTTCCTCGACATGAGGCTTTTGACTACGGAAGACATTGCCGGAGACGCCGCGGCCATAGGGATTGTCGGCATCGACGGAGTATTTGGTCTGTGCGACGAGCTCGAGATTCTGGCCAGTGCCTGCGGCGGGCTTCAGCCAGTGGGAATCCCGCTCCTTCAACAGAACGACCGTCGCCAGCGACTTGCCCCCATGGACCGAGGCGTCGCACACGAGCTGGTACAGCTCCTGCTCCGTTTTGGCGCGCAGAATGGCCTCGTTGGTGGCGCTGATTGCGGCGAACATGCGGTTCAGCCGCCGCGTCGCCCGCTCGCTGGTCTGCCGCGCGGTCTCGCGCGCGAAGTTATCCAGCGCATAGGAAATGTTGGCCGACATCCGCTCGAACAGCGACACCATCTGCACGTTCAGAGAGCCGGCCTCGCGGCGGGTCACGAAGAGAACGCCGACACTCTTGCCGTTGCAGAGCAGTGGCAGCGCCGCAGCTGCGCCGATGGCGGCCGACGTCGCACCTGCGCGCCATGCCAGCGACCGCGGATCGTTCAGATAATCGTTGCTGATGCACAGCTTCTGATCGCGAAATGCCTCGCCGCCGACACCCGAGCCTTCAGGTGTGCCGGCTTCCGCCGTGATCACGATGGAGCGCAGCCGCGCAACGTCGTCGCCACAGCCGGCCGCGAAGCCCAGCCGCCGGCCATCCGGCTCCACCAGGAACACGGCGACCGCCAAAAAGTCCCCGCTCGAAAACCCGGCGTCGCAGACCTTCTGGTAAAGCTCCTCCGGCGATTTCGCGTAGAGGATCGCTTCGTTGATGGCGCTCAACGCCGCAAAGGTGCGCGCGAGTGTCGTCGGCACGATCTCAGCTCCCGGGCATTTCTGCCTATTTCTCCCGGGTGCCTTTATGACGCGCGATCGCCTAAGTGGTCGTTATTGCGCAATGTAAACCGTCGATCAAAGTGAACGAGCTGCGAACGAGGGCTGCGAAACTGTCGAAAATACCGCCGCGCGGGACGAATCCTCGACCTAACGCGCGCTCTCTTTACGAATTCGCAGCCCTGTATTGGTTTACGGGAGATTGATATCGCGGCGACGCTTTGAGACGATGCCGGCCAACAAGCAGCCCGCTCAAGGGCACCAGATCGAGGGAACGCGATGCCGATCGTCAGCGCCGATCGCCTCACGCCCATCAGCGCCGCTCTGCTTCGCGCCGCCGGAGCTTCCGAGGAAGGGGCCGGTCAATATCGACCGCGTCAAGGCCGGACACATCGGAGAACAGCAGCATGGATCGGCAGATGATACTGGTCGGCTTCCTCCAGGCGCAGAACTGCACGAATTTGCCGAGTTCGTGGCGGCATCCGGACTCGCGCGACGATTCGATGTCGGCGGACTATTATCAGGAGATCGCCAGAATTCTCGAAGCCGGCAAGTTCCACATGGCCTTCTTCGACGACCGCCTGGCGATGCCGGATCGCTACGGCAACGACCACGCCCACACCGTCGAGTATGGCATCCGCTGCGTGAAGATGGACCCGCTGATCGTGCTGACCACGATGGGCATGGTCACCGAGAAGCTCGGCTTGGCAGCGACCTGCTCGACCACCTATTACGAGCCCTTCGACGTCGCCCGCCGCTTTGCGACGCTCGACCTGATGTCGGGCGGACGTGCGGGGTGGAATGTCGTCACGTCGCTGAACGACGGTGAGGCGCTCAACATGGGGCGCGACTCCCACCCCGAGCACGATTCCCGCTATGACCGCGCCGACGAGTTCATGGAGGTCGTGCTCGGCCATTGGGACACCTGGGAGGACGGCGCGCTGATCATAGACAAGCAAAGCGGCCGCTTTGCCGACCCCGCCAAGGTCAAGCGCCTCGATCACAAGGGGCCGGCCTTCAAATCGCGCGGACCGTTCACAGTGCCGCGCTCGGATCAGGGTCATCCCGTGATCATCCAGGCCGGCGCGTCCGGCCGCGGCCAGCGCTTCGCGGGTCGATGGGGTGAGGTGATCTTCACCGCCGCGCGCAATCTTGCTGCGGCCAAGGAAGGCTACGCCTCTGTGCGCAACGAAGCCGCCAAGGCCGGCCGCGATCCCGACCAGATGTTCCTCTGTAACCTGACCACACCCGTCTGCGCGGCAACCAAGGCCGAAGCCGAGGACAGGATGGCGCTAATCAACACGCTGCCGCTCGAGATCGACGCATTGTCCTTGCTCGCCGAAGCGCTCAACTACGATTTCGCCTCGAAGGATATCGACGAGCCGCTGACGGCGGAAGAACTGAAGAGTATGCAGGGCATCCTCGGCATTCGCGACGGCGTCTTGAAGAATTCGGGCAAGAGCAATCCGAGCGCGCGCGACTTTGTCACCTTCTCCGGCCGCGGCCAGGTGCAGGATGCGATGGTCGGCGGCCCCAGGGACATCGCAGACAAGCTCGAAGAAATGTTCGTGGAACGCGGCTGCGACGGTTTTGTCATCGCCGCGACGTACGTGCCCGGCTCCTATGCGGACTTCGTGCAGCATGTCGTGCCCGAGCTGCAGCGGCGCGGACTGTTCCAGCAGGATTATCGCGGCAGAACGCTGCGGGAAAATCTCGGGCTGAAGCGGCCGTCGGCCGGCGCCTGGAAGAAGCAGCGGCGCGATGCTGCGGAATAGGTTGTCGGGTAGACGAAGAAATCCGCACTGCACTCCACGGTGCTGTAGGGTGGGAAAGCGAAGCGTGCCCACCGCTCTCCCCAACGCGAAAGGATGGTGGGCACGGCGCTTACGCGCCTTTGCCCGCCCTGCGGCAAGGTCCCTCGAAATCAAAACGGCAGCGCCACGCCGGTCTTGATCTCCTTCAGCACCACGTTGCTGCGGACATAGCGGATGCCGGGGATACGGAACATGAACTCGTCCAAGAACCTGTTGTAAGCGGCCATATCCTGCACGACCACCCGCAGGTGATAGTCGGCATCGCCCGTGGTCGCAAAGCACTCCAGCACCTCGCGACGCCCCGTGACGCGTGACACGAACTCGTCGACGAACTTGGCATCATGCCGCTCCAGCGAGACGTGGAGGATGGCGGACATCGTAAAACCCGCCCGCTCACGATCAATCAGCGCGGCGTAGCCATGGATGACGCCGCTGTCCTCGAGCGCACGCACCCGGCGCCAGCAGGCCGAGGTGGACATGCCGACCTCGTCGGCGACCTGCTGATTGGTGGCGCGGCCATCCTTCTGCAGATGGGCGAGTATTCGCGTGTCCTGTTCTTCGATCATGAAACCTCTCAAGGCGGAAAGTTCTACCAAATTTGATCGTGCTGCGCAAAACTCTACCGGATTCGTGATCTACGCGGGATGAATAGGTAAGACCTACCAGCCGCCAGGGCCTAACCTCCTCTGATCCGGCAGGGACTGCCGCGGGAGGTCCGCATGGACGCCATTCCGTCGCTCGACGCCTACGAACTCTCCGACCGCTACGACCGCGAGGAAGGCCGCGTTTTCCTCACCGGCACGCAGGCGATCGTTCGCATCGCACTCGATCAGGTCAGGCGCGATCGGGCGCGCGGCCTGAACACCGCGGGCTTCATCTCCGGCTATCGCGGCTCGCCGCTCGGCGGCGTCGATCTCGAACTGTGGCGCATCCAGGAACGGCTCAAGCGGGACCGCATCGAATTCCTCCCCGCCGTGAACGAGGACTTGGCTGCAACCGCCGTGCTCGGCTCGCAGCAGGTCGAGACGCAAGGCGATCGCGAGGTCGATGGCGTGTTCGGGCTCTGGTACGGCAAGGGACCGGGCGTCGACCGCTCCGGCGATGCGCTCAAGCACGGCAACGCCTACGGCTCCTCGCCGCATGGCGGCGTTCTGGTGGTCGCGGGCGACGACCATGGCTGCGTCTCCTCCTCGATGCCACACCAGTCCGACGTCGCCTTCATGAGCTGGTTCATGCCGACGCTGCATCCTACAAGCGTCGGCGAATATCTCGAATTCGGCGAATACGGCTACGCGCTGAGCCGCTTTTCCGGGATGTGGGTCGGCTTCAAGGCGATCTCGGAGATCGTGGAATCGGGCGCATCCGTCGCGCTGCGCCCGCCCCGCGACTTCCGCACGCCCGACTTCACGCCGCCGCCGGGCGGTCTGCACTATCGCTGGCCCGACCTGCCGGGACCGCAGATCGAGGAGCGTCTCGAAGCGAAGAAGCACGCGGTCTACGCCTTCGCGAAGGCCAATCCGATCGATCGCCACATCTACGACATTCCGAACGCGACCTACGGCATCGTCACGACGGGCAAGGCGCATCTCGACCTGATGGAAGCGCTGCGGCTGATGGCCCTCGACGAAGCGGCCTGCCGCAGCATCGGCATCGACATCTACAAGGTCGGCATGGTCTGGCCGCTGGCGCTGCATGACGCCATGGAGTTCGTGAAGGGCAAGCGCGAGATCCTCGTGGTCGAGGAAAAGCGCGGCATCATCGAGAGTCAGTTCAAGGAATATTTCTACGACTATCCCGGCAGCAAGCCCGAGCGCATGGTCGGCAAGCACGACGAGCAAGGCGCGCGGCTGATCTCCTGGATCGGCGAATTGTCGCCGCGCGCGCTCGCGGGCGTGCTTGCGCGCCGTCTCGATCCGATGTTCCCAGGCCTCAATCTCGCCGCACGCGCTGCCGCCTTGATGCCGGAGGCGGCACGCACGATCAACGTCGCCGGCGCGACGCGCACGCCCTATTTCTGCTCGGGATGCCCGCACAACACATCGACGAAGGTGCCGGAAGGATCGAAGGCGCTGGCCGGCATCGGCTGCCATTTCATGGCCAGCTGGATGGACCGCGAGACCTCCTCGCTGATCCAGATGGGCGGCGAGGGCGTGAATTGGGCGGCGTCATCGAAATTCACGGGCCACAGGCACGTCTTTCAGAATCTCGGAGAAGGCACCTATTATCACTCCGGCTCGATGGCGATCCGGCAGGCGATCGCCGCCAAGGCCAACATCACCTACAAGATCCTGTTCAACGACGCCGTCGCAATGACAGGCGGCCAGCCGGTCGACGGGCCCGTCAGCGTGTATGCGATCGCGCACAGCGTCCGCGCCGAAGGCGTTCAGCGCATCGCGCTCGTCTCGGACGATCCCGCGCAGTTCTCGCCGGCGGACCTGCCGGCCGGCGTCACCATTCATCCGCGCGAGGAGATGGACGCGGTGCAGCGCGAGCTGCGCGACGTGCCTGGCGTCTCGGTCCTGGTCTACCAGCAGACCTGTGCCACTGAGAAGCGGCGCCGGCGCAAGCGCGGGCAGATGGCCGACCCAAAGCGCTTCGCCTATATCAACGATCTCGTCTGCGAGGGCTGCGGCGATTGCTCGGTCGAGTCAAACTGCCTCAGCGTCGAGCCGAAGGAGACACCGTTCGGCCGCAAGCGCCAGATCAATCTCTCGGCCTGCAACAAGGACTTTTCCTGCCTCAATGGCTTCTGTCCCAGCTTTGTCACGGTCGAGGGCGCGACGCGCCGGAAGAAGGCTGCGAGCCAGATCGACCCGGTCGGCCGCGCCGCGACGCTTCCCCTGCCCGCTTCCGCGATGCTCGACCGGCCCTACGATCTGTTGGTGACTGGCGTCGGCGGCACCGGCGTGATCACGGTCGGCGCACTGATCGGCATGGCCGCGCATCTCGAACGCCGCGGCGTGTCGGTGCTGGACTTTACCGGCTTCGCGCAAAAATTCGGGCCGGTGCTGAGCTACATCCGGCTTGCCGCCTCTCCCGAAGCGCTGCACCAGGTTCGCATCGACCAAGGCGCGGCCGACGCGCTGATCGGCTGCGACCTCGTCGTCAGCTCCTCGCCGAAGGCCTCCGGCACCTATCGCCGCGGCACACGCGCCGCGGTCAATACCGCGGAAATGCCGACCGGCGACGTCGTCCGCTTCCGCGACGCCGACCTCGCCTCCCCTGCCCGCCTGCACGCGATCGGCCGCGTGATCAGCGAAGGCAATCTCGACACGATCAACGCGAATGCGCTGGCCGAACGGCTGCTCGGCGATGCCGTCTATGCCAACATCATCATGCTGGGCTTTGCCTGGCAGCACGGACTGGTCCCGGTCTCGCTGCAAGCGCTGCTGCGCGCCATCGAGCTCAACGGCGTCACGGTCGAGCGCAACAAGCAGGCGTTCGCCTGGGGCCGCATCGCCGCCGCCGATCCGGATTTTCTGCCGAAGACCGGCGATGCGCCCGCGGTCGAGATGCTCGATCAGCTCATTGATCGCCGCGCCGGCTTCCTCACCGCCTATCAGAACGATGCCTATGCGGCGCGCTATCGGGCGATCGTCGCGAAAGTCCGCCGCGCCGAAGCTGTCCTGGCCAGCGAGGCCTTGACTGATGCGGTCGCCCGCTCGCTGTTCAAGCTGATGGCGTACAAGGACGAGTACGAGGTGGCGCGGCTGCACATGCAGAGCGGTTTCATCGACGAATTGAAGCGAGAGTTCGAGGACGGCTTCAGCATCCAATATCACCTTGCGCCGTCCTTCCTGCCGTCAAGGCGCGACGCACGTGGGCGTCCGCGCAAGCGTGCCTTCGGACAATGGATCCAAAGGCCGCTCGCCATGCTGGCGCGGCTGAAGGGGCTACGCGGCACACCGTTCGATCCGTTCGGCTACGCCGCCGAACGGCGTGCAGAGCGGGAGCTGATCGGCTGGTACGAGCGCCTGATCGACCGCATGCTCGACGAGCTCGATGCTGCGCATCTGACTGATCTCATTGTCGTGGCCAAGGCCCCCATGAACATCCGCGGCTACGGGCCGGTGAAAGAGGCGGCGATCGCGTCTGTCAAAGCGGAGGTCGAAACCCTGCTGGCGCGGCGGATGACGGCGCGGGCAGCCTGACCACCGCGCCGCTCACGCATAGGGATTGATCAGCTTCTGCTGCTCGGCGCTGTGATGCACGAGCATGTCGATGAAGGTCCTGACTTTCGCCGACAGATGATGGCGGTGGGGATAGACCGCGTTCATCGACATCTCGACCGGGCGATATTCCGGCAGGAGCCGGACGAGGTGACCGGCGTCGAGATCGCCCTGGACGAGGAACCCGGCCATCATGCAGACGGCAGCGCCCTCCAGTGCCACCTGCCGCAGCGCCTCCCCGCTATTGGTGACGAAGCGGCCCGAGACGCGCACCGAGGCCGGAGCCCCCTTGCGGTCGAAAAAGCGCCATTCGTCGCCGAAGGGAAAGTTCAGGTGCCGAGCGCAATTGTGCGCGGTGAGCTCGTCGAGCTTCTGAACGCGACCGTGCCGCTCGAGATAATCGTGCGAGCAGCACAGCACGTGTCGCCAGGTGGCGAGACTGCGGACGATCAGGCTTGAATCCGGCGGCGCAGTCATGCGCAGGGCAACGTCATAGCCTTCCTCGATGAGATCGACTTCGGCCTCGCCCATGCGTAGGTCGATCTTGAGATCCGGATAGGTCGACAGCAACTGCGCCACCACCGGCGCGGCGAACGGCACCATATGCGTGGCGACGTGGATGCGCAGCGTGCCGCGGGGCACCGATTGCAATTCGCTCGCGATGTCATCCGCCTGTTCGAGATCGCCGAGGATCTGCGTGGCGCGGTCGTAATAGGCCTTGCCGATCTCGGTGAGGCTGACCCTGCGCGTGGTGCGGTTGAGCAGCCGCACGCCGAGCCGGTCCTCCAACGCCTGGACGTGGTTGCTCACCATGGTGGTCGACATGTTCAGCTTGCGGGCGGCTGCCGAAAAGCCGCCGGTTTCAACGACCCGGGCGAAAGCGGTCAGGCTGGTAAAGCGGTCCAAGGTGCGAGGCTCCGATTATCCACTCCTACTGGATAATTCTTCCATAAATGAGGGAATTATCACAGCCGCCTGGACAACGCATCTTACGCCCATCCACGGCGCACTTTTTAGAACGGGGCGTCCGGGAATTTTTTCGAGGATGCCATGTCGAACGCCTCTTATGTCGCTGAAACCAATGAACAAACCAGCCTTCGCCCGTCCCGCCAGGCGATCAAGCGCGCAGCCGTTGGCCTGGCACTGGCGCTCGGCGCAGCAGTCGCCGGCCACTACGGCTATGACTATTGGACCACCGGCCGCTATCTCGAAGCCACCGACGACGCCTATGTGAAGGCCGACTCCACGATCATCGCCCCCAAAGTTTCCGGCTACATCGCGAAGGTGCTGGTCGGCGACAACGAGAAGGTCAAGGCAGGGCAGCCGCTGGCCAAGATCGACGATCGTGACTTCAAGGCAGCACTGGACCAGGCCCGCGCCGATGTCGCCGCCGGCGAAGCGTCGGTGCGCAACATCGATGCGCAGCTCGAATTGCAACAGCCGATCATCGCACAGAGCACCGCCGACGTGGCTGCGGCGGACGCTAATCTGAAATTCGCGCAGGAGGAGCGCGCCCGCTACGACGATCTCATGAAGTCGGGCTCGGGCACGATCCAGCGCGCGCAGCAGACCGACGCGGCGCTCCGCGCCAGCAGCGCCCAATTGCAGCACGCGAAATCGGGTCTCCTGGCGGCGCAGCGCAAGGTCGACGTGCTCACCACCCAGCGCGCGCAGGCGACGGCCCAGCTCGACCGCGCCCGCGCGGTGGCGCAGCAGGCGGCGCTGAACCTGTCCTACACCGAGATCACCGCGCCGGTCGACGGCACGGTCGGCGCACGCAGCTTGCGCGTCGGCCAGTACGTGCAGGCCGGCACCCAGCTCATGGCCGTGGTGCCGCTCGATGCGGTCTATGTCGTTGCGAATTTCAAGGAGACTCAACTCACGCATATGCGCCCCGGCCAGCCGGTCGAGCTGCGCGTCGACAGCTTCCGCAGCCAGCCGCTGCGCGGCCATATCGACAGCCTGTCGCCGGCGAGCGGGCTCGAATTCGCGCTGCTGCCGCCGGACAACGCCACCGGCAATTTCACCAAGATCGTGCAGCGCGTCCCGGTGAAGATCGTGCTCGACGACCACGAACTCACAGGTCTGTTGCGGCCCGGCATGTCGGCGGTGCCGACCGTCGACACCAAGGCGACGGTGCTGGCCGAACGCGAGACGACCAGGCGCCTCGCCAACAATACGTCCCGCCCGCACGGCGGCTGAAGCTGACGAGGCTGTCATGAGCACGCTCCAACCCACCCAGAACGCCGCAGCCAGCCTCCCCGCCCCTGCTCCGCCCGCGACGCCGGCGGTTTCCGCGAGAACATGGATCGCGGTGATCGGCGCGACGCTCGGCGCCTTCATGGCGGTGCTGAACATCCAGATCGTCAATGCTTCGCTCGCCGACATCCAGGGTGCGATCGGCGCCGGCATTGACGACGGCGGCTGGATCTCGACGTCCTATCTGGTCGCCGAGATCGTGGTGATCCCGCTGTCGGGTTGGCTGACGCAGGTGTTCTCGATCCGGATCTATCTCCTCACCAACGCGGTCCTGTTCCTGGCCCTGTCGGCGGCCTGCGCGCTGGCGCAGGATCTGTCACAGATGATCGTGCTGCGCGCGGTGCAGGGCTTCACCGGCGGCGTGCTGATCCCGATGGCCTTCACCTTGATCATCACGCTGCTGCCGCGGGCCAAGCAGCCGGTCGGCCTTGCATTGTTCGCGCTGTCGGCGACGTTCGCGCCCGCGATCGGACCGACAATCGGCGGTTATCTCACCGAGAATTTCGGCTGGCAGTACATCTTCTACGTCAACCTCGTGCCGGGCGCGGTCATGGTCGGCATGCTCTGGTACGCGCTCGACGCAAAACCGATGAAGCTGTCGCTGCTGCGCGAGGGCGATTGGGCCGGCATCATCACCATGGCGATCGGCCTGTCCGCGCTCCAGACCGTGCTGGAGGAAGGCAACAAGGACGACTGGTTCGGCTCGCCGTTCATCGTGAAACTGTCGGTGATCGCGGGCATTGCGCTGGCCGCGTTCCTCATCATCGAGCTCACGGGGAAGAAGCCGCTTCTGAACCTGCGTCTGCTCGCTCGCCGCAATTTCGGCTTCGGCATGCTCGCGAACTTCCTGCTCGGCATCGCGCTTTACGGCTCGGTGTTCATCCTGCCGCAATATCTGGCGCGCATCCAGGGTTACAATGCCGAGCAGATCGGTATGGTGCTGGCCTGGACCGGGCTGCCCCAGCTCGTCCTGATCCCGCTCGTGCCGCGTCTGATGCAGAAATTCGATGCGCGGATCGTGATCGGCATCGGCTTCGTGCTGTTCGCGGCCTCCAACTTCATGAATATCTACATGACAAGCAATTACGCCGCCGACCAGCTGCTGTGGCCGAACGTGGTCCGTGCGATCGGGCAGGCGCTGGTCATGGCGCCGCTGTCGGCGGTGGCGACGGCGGGTATCGAGCCGGAGAATGCAGGCTCGGCATCCGGCCTGTTCAACATGATGCGCAACCTCGGCGGCGCCGTCGGCATCGCGCTCCTTCAGACCGTGCTGACCAAGCGCGAGCAGTATCACTCCAACGTGCTGATGCAATCGGTCTCGGTGTTCGAACAGGCGACGCGCACACGGCTGGAGCAGCTCACCCAGTATTTCATCAATCACGGCGTCCTCGACCATGCAGATGCGGCGCGCCGCGCCTATGTCGCGATCGGCCGTATCGTGCAGAAGCAGGCCTATATCCTCGCCTTCAGCGACACCTTCTACCTGCTCGGGATGGCGCTGATCGTTGCCCTGGTCGCGGTCCTCTTCCTGAAGAAGTCCGGCCAGATGTCCGCCGGCGGAGCCCACTGATTTCAGCCCAACAACGGAGAACGACGATGAAGCCCCGCATGAACTACTATCAGGCCGCGCCCGACACGATCAAAGCGCTGATGGCGCTGGAGGCGCAGATCCAGTCGACGGGCCTGGAGAAATCACTGATCGAGCTGGTCAAGATCAGGGCCTCGCAGATCAACGGCTGCGCCTATTGCATCAACATGCACAGCGAGGACGCCCGCAAACGCGGCGAGACCGAGCAGCGCATCTACCTGCTCGACGCCTGGCGGGAATCCCCGCTCTATTCCGACCGCGAGCGCGCCGCGCTGGCCTGGACGGAATCGGTGACGCTGATTTCGCAGACGCGCGCCCCTGAGGACGTTTACGAGCAGGTCCGCGCGCAGTTCTCCGAGGAGGAGACGGTGAACCTGACGATGCTGATCGCCGCCATCAACGCCTGGAACAGGATCGCGATCGCGTTCCGCGCAGTGCATCCGGTGAAGGTGAAGGCGTCGGTGGCATAGGGCAACCACATCGACACAAAAACAAGCCGTCATGCGCGGGCTCGACCCGCGCATCCATCCAAAAGAACGTCTGAGTCGCGATGGATTGCCGGGTCAAGCCCGGCAATGACAAATTAGACCGCCGTCGCCTTGGCGAACTCCACATAGATCTCGCGCAGACGTGTTGCCATCGGGCCGGGCTTGCCATCGCCGATCTTCTTGCCGTCGATCGCAACGATCGGCTGGACGAACAATGAGGCCGACGTGGCGAAGGCTTCCTTCGCTGCCAGCGCCTCGGCGACCGTGAAGGAGCGCTCCTCGACTCGGAGCTGGCGCTCTTCCGCAAGCGCTACTACGGCCTTGCGGGTACAGCCGGGTAGGATCGCATTGGAGTTCTTGCGGGTGACGATGACGTCGTCCTTGGTGAGGATGAACGCCGAGGACGAGCCGCCTTCGGTGACATAGCCGTCTTCCAGCATCCAGGCTTCGCCGGCGCCGGCTTCCGCCGCGGCCTGCTTCGCCAGCACCTGCGCCAGCAGCGCCACGCTCTTGATGTCGCGCCGTTCCCAGCGGATGTCGGGCACGGTGATCACGTTGATGCCGGACTTCGCCGCGGCGGCGTTGATGATGTCCTTCTCCGAAGTGAACATCACCAGGCTCGATTTGACGTCCCCCTTGGGAAACGCGAAGTCGCGGCCCTTATCGGCCCCGCGCGTGACCTGGAGATAGACCAGGCCGTTCTCGACCTTGTTGCGCGCGATCAGCTCCTTCTGCAGCTCGGTGATGCGTTCGACCGTCTCGGGCAGCCTCAAGCTGATCTCGCCGACGGAACGCTCGAGCCGCGCCAGATGTGAGGCATTGTCGACCAGCTTGCCGTCGAGCACGGCCGAAACCTCGTAAATGCCGTCGGCGAACAGGAAGCCGCGGTCGAGGATCGAGACTTTCGCATCCGAAAGCGGGACGAATGAGCCGTTGACGTAGGCGATCGAGTCCAAGGCAAGTCTCCTGGCAGGAAGGGGGATTCCTGCCGGTATACGGGATTTGGTGAGGCCGATAAACCCTCGATCCGTCATGCCGGGGCGTTCGCGAAGCGACTGAACCCGGAATCTCGAGATTCCGGGTTCGATGCTTCGCATCGCCCGGAATGACGACTCAGTCAGTGCGACAGGATCTTCGACAAGAACTTCTGCGCGCGGTCGCTGCGTGGCTTACCGAAGAAGTCGTCCTTCGCGGCGTCCTCGACGATCTCGCCGCGGTCCATGAAGATGACGCGGTTGGCGACCTTGCGGGCAAAACCCATCTCATGGGTGACGACCATCATGGTCATGCCTTCGCGGGCGAGATCGACCATGACGTCGAGCACTTCGCTGACCATCTCAGGATCGAGCGCGGAGGTCGGCTCGTCGAACAGCATCACGATCGGATCCATCGCGAGCGCGCGCGCGATGGCGACGCGCTGCTGCTGCCCGCCGGAGAGCTGCGCCGGGAATTTCTGCGCCTGCTCCTTCAACCCGACGCGCTCCAGAAGCTGCATGCCCTTTGTCACCGCCTTGTCGTGCGATCGGCCCAGCACCTTCTCCTGCGAGAGGCAGAGATTGTCGATGATCTTGAGGTGCGGAAACAGCTCGAAATGCTGGAACACCATGCCCACGCGCGAGCGCAGCTTCGGCAGATTGGTCTTGGGATCGTTGACCTTGGTGCCGTCGACCAGGATGTCGCCGCTCTGGAACGGCTCCAGCGCGTTGACACATTTGATCAGCGTTGACTTGCCCGAGCCCGAGGGGCCGCAGACCACGACCACCTCGCCCTTGGTGACACTGGTAGTGCAGTCGGTCAGCACCTGGAAGCTCGGCGTGTACCATTTGTTGACGTGGCTGATTTCGATCATGAGCGGCTAGCCCTAGCGGATGATGGCGATGCGCGCCTGCAGACGGCGGACGCCGTAGGACGCGATACAGGAAATGGTGAAGTAGACGACGGCTGCGAACAGGTACATTTCAACCAGGCGCCCGTCGCGCTGCGCCACCTTGCTCGCCGCTCCCAGGAAGTCGGTGATCGAGAGCACGTAGACCAGCGACGTGTCCTGGAACAGCACGATGGTCTGCGTGATCAGCACCGGCAGCATGTTGCGGAAGGCCTGCGGCAGCACGACGTAACGCATGGTCTGGGCGTAGGTCAGGCCCAGCGCGCTGGCTGCGGCCGGCTGTCCGCGCGAGATCGACTGGATGCCGGCACGCATGATCTCGGAGAAGTAGGCCGCCTCGAACATGATGAAGGTGATGAGCGAGGAGGCGAAGGCGCCGACGCTGATCGGACGCGAGGCACCGGTCACCCACTGCCCGATATAGGGCACCAGGAAGTAGAACCAGAAGATGACCAACACCAGCGGCAGCGAGCGCATGAAGTCGACATAGACCCCGGCGATGCGGCCAAGGATCTTAAAGCCGGAGAGCCGCATCAGGGCGAGCGCCGTGCCGAAGATGAGGCCGCCGAGGGCTGCAAGGCCGGTCAGCGTCAGCGTGAACGTCATGCCCTCGTAGAACAGATAGGGCAGCGCGCGGCGGATGACGTCGAAATCGAGATTGCCGAACATGGCTCATTTCCCCGTGATGTAGCCGGGGATCGCGACCCAGCGTTCGAGGAAGCGCATCGCGGTCACGACGACGGCGTTGACGAGGAGGTAGAGGATGGTCGCGGCGGTAAAGGCTTCGAACACCTGGAACGAGAATTCCTGCATCGAGCGCGCCTGCCCGGTCAGCTCAAGCAAACCGATGGTGATCGCCACCGCGGTATTCTTGATGGTGTTGAGGAATTCGGAGGTCAGCGGCGGCAGGATGATGCGGAAGGCCATCGGCAGCAGCACGTAGCGATAGCCCTGCGCGGTGGTCAGGCCCAGCGCCGTTGCGGCCATCTTCTGCCCGCGCGGCAGCGAGCCAATGCCGGCCTGCAGTTGCACGGCAACGCGTGCTGACATGAAGAAACCAACGCCGATCGCCGCGGTCCAGAACGGCGCGTTCGGCAGCTGTTTCAGCCAGGTGCCGGCGCCCTTCGGCAGCAGTTCCGGCAGCACGAAGAACCACAGGAAGAGCTGCACAAGCAGCGGCATGTTGCGGAAGAATTCGACATAGGCAAAGCCGAACCAGTTCGCACCCTTCGACGGCAGCGTGCGCATCACGCCGACGAGCGAGCCGGTGATCAGCGCGATGACCCAGGCCAGCGCCGCGGTCTTGAGGGTCAGCGCCAGTCCCGACAGCAGCATGTCGAGATAGGTACCGGTCCCCATCGGGTTCGGCTGGAAAAAGATTCCCCAGTTCCAGTTGTAGTTCACGTGTCCCCCGCGCGAACGCGCCCGTCATTGGGCGACTTGAGCAGTCTTCAGAGAAGTCCTAGACGCCTATGCAAATGTCCGGCCACCCCTGTGTCAAGAGTGGCCGGACATGATTCCGATCGAAAGATCGAGGTCTGTCTTACTTATAATCGTCCGGATTCGGCGAATCAGTCGGCTTGGCGAACTCGTTCTTCAGCTCGGCCGAGATCGGCGTATTCAGGTTCAGGCCCTTCGGCGGAATCTTCTGGGTGAACCACTTCTCGTAGATCTTCTGGGCTTCGCCCGACGTATAGAGCGCCGCGGTCGCCGCATCGACCACCTTCTTGAAGGCGGGGTCATCCTTGCGCAGCATGATGCCGTAGGGCTCAGGCTTGGAGAACGCGTCCTTGGAGACGGCGTAGTCGTCCGGATTCTTCGAGCCGGCGACGAGGCTGGCCAGCAGAATGTCGTCCATGACGAAGGCCACCGCGCGGTCGGTCTCGACCATCAGGAAGGCTTCGGCGTGGTCCTTGGCCGGAATGATGTTGGCGCCGAGGCCCTTGGCGACATTGGCTTCGGTGAGCTGCTTGATATTGGTGGTGCCGGCCGTCGAGACCACCGTCTTGCCCTTGAGGTCGTCGATCGACTTGAGGCCGCTCGACTTCTTGAAGACGTAGCGGCTGGCGGTCAGGAAGTGGGTGTTGGTGAAGGAGACCTGCTTCTGGCGCTCGGCATTGTTGGTGGTCGAACCGCATTCGAGGTCGATCGTGCCGTTCGCCATCAGCGGGATGCGGGTCGCCGAGGTCACCGGGTTGAGCTTGACCTCGAGCTTGTCGAGCTTGAGCTCCTTCTTCACGGCGTCGACGATCTTGTAGCAGATGTCCATCGCGAATCCGACGGGCTTCTGGTTGTCGTCGAGATAGGAGAACGGGATCGAGGAGTCGCGGAAGCCGAGCGTGATCGCGCCGGTGTCCTTGATGTTCTTCAACGTGCCGGTCAGCTCCTGGGCCCCGGCCTGGCTGACGACGAAGGTCGCGGCAAGCGCGAGCCCGATGTGACGGAAATGTTTCACTTTTCTCTTCCCCTTTCGGATGATGCGGCCCGGATGCAAGCACAAATCGGGCCGGATTAGAATGTGACTTTCGACTGGATCGAAGGCTCAGGTTAACGGGCCTGTTAGCGGGTCTTGCAACTCGCCGAGATCCCAGAACAGCCCCGCCATCACCGTCAAGGCCTCTTCGGTCAATGGCAGCAGGATGTGCTCATTGGGCGCATGCTGGGAGCAGCCGGGATAGGAGTGCGGCACCCAGATCGTCGGCAGGCCCAGGATCTCGGAAAACACGTCGTTGGGCAGCGAGCCGCCGAAATTCGGCAGCACGGCCGGCGCCTTGCCGGTGGTCTGCAGCACCGAATCCGCCGCCCATTTGATCCAGGGGCTGTCGAAGTCCGTGCGCGATGCAGCAAAGCTCTGCGCCGCCCGCACTTCGATCATCGGAAACCCCTTTGCGACCAGATGCGCGCGGATGGCCTCGATCAGGCCCTCGATCTTGGTCCCGACCACGAAACGCAGTTGCAGCACGGCATTGGCATGGCCGGGAATGGCGTTCGCCGGCTTCTCGATATTGCCCGACGACATCGCCAACACTTCCAGCGTATTCCAGGCGTAGAGCCGCTCGGCCGCCGACAGGCCCTCCTCGCCCCAATTCTCCGCCAGCGCTGGCTCGTCCGCGCTCGGCACCACCTCGACGTCGGCGAGATAGGCGCGGATTTGGTTGGTGAGGCGGGGCGGCTTCAAGGCATCGAGCTGGAGCCGGCCGTGGCCGTCGACCAGCGTGGAGATCGCGTTGACCAGGATGGTCGCGGGGTTAGCCAGCACGCCGCCCCAATTTCCGGAATGGTGACCGCCATCGCGCAGATTTACGTCGAGATGAATGCGGATGCCGCCACGACAGCCGAGGAACAGCGTCGGCCGATCGGCGGACAGGCGCGGCCCGTCGGAGGCCATGAACAGGTCGGCCTTGAGCGCATCGCGATTGAGATCGCAGACCTTGCCGAGATCGGGCGAGCCGATCTCCTCGCCCATCTCGACGATGAACTTGGCGTTGAAACCGAGCTTGCCGCCGCGGGCATCCCGCACGGCGCGCAGCGCCGCCATGTTGATGCTGTGCTGGCCCTTGTTGTCGGCGGTGCCGCGGCCATAGAGGCGCGTGCCCGCAACCGTGGTGCGCCAGGGATCGCGGCCATCGCGCCACTCGCCCTCCATGCCGTCGACGACGTCGCCATGGCCGTAGATCAGCACGGTCGGCGCGGACGCACCCTCGTGATGCTCGGCAAACAGAAACGGCGCCTTGCCGCTCGGGGATTCCACGATACGGCTGGAAAAATCCAGCGCGGCGAAAGCCGGCTGCATCTCCTGTTCCAGATAAGCGCGCAGTTCAGTGCCGCGCGACGGATTCTGGCTTTCAGTTCGGTACGCGACGCGGCGGTCGAGCTCGGAAAGAAACGCACCGGAGGTGAAATCCTCACGGGCACGGGCAATGGCATCAGCTCTGGTCATGGCTTGCATTTCGAGGTTCGGAGGCGAAGGACACTACCCGAGACGGGGAGGTCTTCGAAAGTGGGGGGCTTCGACAGGTCTTGGAGTTCTCTTGGGATTTCGTTCTTGCTCTCTTGAGGTTGGCTTGCCAAGTGCGGCAGCGCCAACGGATTTTGGCCTTGCCAAGGCCGAGACATCCAAGTCTAGGATATGCAAGAACGTCGCCAAGTCGGGGCGCACGTCTACCATTCGAAGAGCGCTCAGTACAGAGTGCCAATCGGTTCAGAGTGCCAAGGGACATCATGGCCAAAGAGATCAGGCTCAACGCCTTTGCGATGAATTGCGTGGCGCACCAGTCACCGGGCCTGTGGACCCACCCGCGCGATCGCACAGCCGACTATAACCGGCTGCCCTACTGGATTGATCTCGCCAAGACATTGGAGCGCGGCCGTTTCGACGGGCTGTTCCTTGCCGACGTGCTCGGGGTCTATGACGTCTATGGCAACAGCCCTGACGCAGCCTTGCGCAATGCGGCGCAGACGCCGTCGAACGAGCCGCTGCTGCTGCTCTCAGCGATGGCGGCAGTGACGCAAAATCTCGGATTCGGCGTCACCAGCAACCTGTCCTTCGAGCCGCCCTATCCGTTCGCACGGCGGATGTCGACGCTCGACCACCTCACCGAGGGCCGGATCGGCTGGAACGTCGTCACCGGCTATCTCGACAGCGCCGCGCGCGGTGCCGGCAAGGACAGGCAAACCGGACATGACGACCGCTACGACATCGCCGACGAATATATGGAGGTGGTCTACAAGCTCTGGGAAGGCAGCTGGGAGGACGACGCCGTGCTGCGCGACCGGGCCCGCGGCATCTTCACCGATCCGGCAAAGGTTCATCGCGTCAATCATGAGGGTACGAATTACCGCATCAACAACACCATTCATCTCAGCGAACCCTCGCCGCAGCGCACGCCGGTGCTGTACCAGGCCGGCACCTCGCCGCGCGGCCGACAATTCGCGGCGCGACACGCCGAATGCGTGTTCATGTCGGGCCCGTCGGCCAAGGTGATCGCGCCGCGCGTCTCGGCGATCCGGCAGGAGGCTGCCGCGCTCGGCCGCAACCCGGCCGAGATCCTGATGTTCTCGATGATGACGATCATCCTCGGACGGACCGAAGCCGAAGCGAAGGAGAAGTACGCCGACTACCGCCGCCACATCAGCCCGGAAGGCGCGCTGGCGCTGATGTCGGGATGGACTGGCGTCGACTTCTCCGGCTACGACCTCGACCAGCAGGTGCGTCACGTCCAGAACGATGCCGGCCGCAGTGCCATGGACAACGTCACCCGCGCCGATCCCGACCGCGTCTGGACCGTGCGTGACGTCATCGAGCATGTCGGCATCGGCGGCGCCGGCCCGGTCGTGGTCGGCACGCCGGAGATGGTCGCGGACAAGATCGAGCAATGGTTCGAAGCAACCGATGTCGACGGCCTCAACGTCGCCTTCGCGATCTCACCCGGGGATTTCGAGGATATCGCCGACATGCTGGTGCCGGAGCTGACCCGGCGCGGACGGTACAAGCCGGGCTACGAGCAGGGCACATTGCGGGAGAAACTGTTCGGCGCGGGCCGCGCAAGGCTAGATGCGCCGCATCCGGCGGCGGGGTATCGCGTGGGGAAGAAGGGGTAGACCCGCTGGCGTCGTCCTGGCGAAGCCAGAACCATGCCAAGGAGGGAGTGTGCCCCTCCGCGTCATTGCGAGCAAAGCGAAGCAATCCAGAAATCCTCCGCGGAAGCAGTCTGGATTGCTTCGTCGCAAGGGCTCCTCGCAATGACGGCCGTGGCGGCAGCCTGCCCCTACACCTTCCCGTCCACCATCACCTCGATCAGCTTCGTCCCCGGCCGGCTGAACGCTGACGAGAGGGTTGCCTTCAGTTCTCGCGGATCGCTGATCTTGATCGCCTCACAGCCGAGCGCCTTGGCGACGCCGGCGAAATCCACCGGCGGATCGACGAAATCCATGCCGACGTAATTGTCATCGCCATGAAAGGCGAGCAGGCGCTGCTTGATGATGCGGTAGCCGCCATTATTGGCGATGACGACGTTGAGCGGCAGCTTGTGATGTGCTGCCGTCCACAGCGACTGAATTGAATACATCGCGCTGCCGTCGCCGGAGAAGCACACCACGGGCCGATCCGGATTGGCGATGCTGGCGCCAACGGACGCCGGCAGGCCCCAGCCGATGCCGCCCGAGGCAAGGCCGTGATAGCCGTAGCGATCGCGGTGCGGCCGCAGCGCCGTCACCTGGCGGCTCGAGGTGAGGCCTTCGTCGACCAGGATGGCATGGTCAGGCATGGCCTCGATCATCTGCAGCACGAGGAAGTCCGGATCGATCGGGGCTCGGCCGGCGCTCTTGCCGACCTGCTCGACCAGCGCGGCGCGGCGCGCAGTCCAATTCTGCGGCGCTAGCTCGGCAAGACGCTGTTTTCCACGTTGCGCCAGCGCAGCGCCGCCCATCTCCTTCAACACCGGGATCAGCGCGCGCAGCGTTTCCTTCACATCCGCCTTCAGCGCGATCTCGGCGCCGTAATTCTTGGCGATCTCCCAATCGACGAGGCCGATCTGCACGATGCCGAGGCCATCCGGCAGCGCATCGACCTCACTATAGACCGACATACGCAGGGGGTCGCCGCCGAGCGCGATCAGGAGATCGTGGGGCGCGAGCGTATCGCGCGCGACCTTCTGCACGCGCGCCAGCGTGCCCACGAAGCTCGGACTTTCGGAGAGGAAATGCGCGCCATAGGGCGTGGAGGATTGGTAAGCCGCAGCGCCCAGTAGCTCCGCGAGCTCCGCAGCTTCCTTGAGCGCATCGCTCTTGACCACCTCGTCCATGGTGACGATCACCGGGCGCTCGGCTTTCAGCAGCCGCGCAGCAAATGCCTTGAGCGCCTCATCCGACGGCTTGGTGCGCGCATCGATGCGGGTGGAGCGGCCGAGATCAATGCCAGCCTCGGAATTGAGGATGTCACCCGGCAGCGAGATGAACACCGGGCCTGTCGGCGGCGTCATCGCGACCTTGGCGGCGCGGCGCACGATGCGCGGCAAATCTTCCAGCCGCGTCACCTCGACCGCCCATTTCACCAGCGGCTCGGCCATGCGCACCAACGGGCCATACAGCACCGGCTCCATCAGGCCATGGCCCTGCTCCTGCTGGCCGGCCGTGAGGATCATCGGCGTGCCCGTGAACTGGGCGTTGTAGAGCGATCCCATCGCGTTGCCGAGACCGGGCGCGACATGAACGTTGCAGGCAACGAGCTTGCCGGAGGCGCGGCTGTAGCCGTCGGCAATCGCGACCACCAGGCTCTCCTGCATCGCCATCACATAGGTCAGATCCGGATGATCTTTCAGCGCATGCATGATCGGCAGTTCGGTGGTGCCGGGGTTGCCGAACAAATGCGTGACGCCCTCGTCCTTGAGCAGCGCGAGAAAGGCGGAGCGGCCGGTGATCTTGTTCTTCATGTTTCCTCCAGGAGCGGGCGTTGCCGCAAGGACCGGCGCATGATGGCCGAAGTCGGAGGACGCGCGCAAGGAAGCGCGATCATGGCTGCGTTGCGCATGGCGGTCTCGTGTCCCGGACGCGGCGCAACGTGAAACGTTGCGACGCAGAGTCGGGACCCAGATTCGCGCTCAGCTCGCTGACGCATGGGTCCCGGCTCTGCGCAGCAGCGTTTCACGCTGCAGCGCGTCCGGGACACGCGAGCGGAACGAACAAGGCTACATCTCCTCGCGCCCCAATTCGAAGAAATCCTCGCCCTTCGCCCGCTTCTTCTTTTTCGAGCGTTGCCAAACCACACCTGGAAAACCCTTCAGCGGCACCAGCGGCTCGCCGGTATAGGCCCATTCCTGCAGCTCTTCGATCGCAATGTGATAGAGCGGCTGCCGACCGGTGCGCGCGTTGAACAGCGCACGCGGGATGTTGACCATGTGCGGACCACGCGGGCGCTCATAGGCGATCGGCGTGCCGCAATGCGAGCAGAAGCTGCGGGTGGTTTTCGTGACCTTGTCCTCGTAGCTTACGAGCGCAATCTTGCCAGCCGCGATGCGGAAGCGTTTCTTCCAGCTTCCGACATAGGTCGCATAGGCTGCGCCATGGGCGCGGCGGCTGGCGGCGGAATGATCGTGCCAGGCCCAACGCGCGGGCACGTCGATCTCGAAGCGGATCTTGCCGCAGAGGCATTGCCCAGTGGCTATACCTGCGGCGGCGGCGGCTTTGGCCATTGTGCCTCCCGTCGTCATTGCGAGCGCAGCGAAGCAATCCAGGCTGCCTCTGCGGAAAGATTCTGGATTGCTTCTGCGCTCGCAATGACGGAGTTTGTGGTGACAGTCGGAGCACCACAATAGCTCCGTGGCCCGGATGGAGCGAAGCGCAATCCGGGAATCGTGCCGCGGGGACGAATCCCGGATTTCGCTGCGCTCCATCCGGGCTACGAAGAAAGGCTACGCCGGCGTCAACTCGTCATACACCGGATAATCCGTGTACCCCTTCGCCTCGCCGCTGTAGAACGTCGCACGGTTGTACGGCGTGATCGGATAGTCGTGCTGAAGGCGGCGCGGCAGATCGGGATTGGAGATGAAGATGCGGCCGAAGGCGATGATGTCGGCGTGTCCCTGGGCGATGGCCGCATTCGCGGTCTCGCCGGTGAAACCGCCGGCGGTCATCAGGACGCCGCTGTAGATCGGGCGGAACAGTACCATCGCCGAGGGCACGTTCTCCCAGTGAACGTCGGCGCGGCCAGCGCCGCTGGAGCGCGGCTCGATGAAGTGAAGATAGGCCAGACCAAGCTTGTCGAGCGCCTTCACGACGTGGGTATAGAGCGGCATCGGGTCGGGCTCGCCGGAATCATTGGCGATGCCGTGAGGCGACAGCCGGACGGCGACGCGGTTGGCGCCCCAGACGTCGATCGCAGCCTGCGTCACCTCGAGCAGCAGCCGCGCGCGGTTCTCGATGGAGCCACCATATTGATCGGTGCGCTGGTTGCTGCGCGATTGCAGGAACTGCTCGAGCAGATAGCCGTTGGCGCCGTGGATCTCGACGCCGTCGAAGCCGGCGGCCAGCGCGTTCCTGGCCCCCTGCCGAAACGCCTCGACGATGTCCTTGACCTCCGCGGTCTCCAGCGCGCGCGGCGTCTCGTAATCGGCGATCTTGCCGTCGACGGTCATCGCCTTCATGCCCTCGGCCCTGATCGGGATCGCCGAGGCCGAGACCGGCAGCGCGCCGCCATGGAACGAGGAATGCGAGACCCGGCCGACATGCCAGAGCTGGAGAAAGATGATGCCGCCCTTGGCATGCACGGCGTCGACCACCTTGCGCCAGCCGGCGATTTGCGCCTCCGAATAGATCCCGGGGGTCGCAGGATTGCCGCGGCCGTGCGAGAGCACCGGCGAGGCTTCGGCGACGATCAGGCCGCCCGGCGTTGCGCGCTGGCCGTAATATTCGGCGTTGAGCGGTCGCGGTGCGAAGGTTTCGCGCTCGGCACGCATGCGCGTCAGCGGCGCCATCGCAACGCGGTGCGCAAGCTTGTACGGGCCGACCTGCAACGGTTTGAACAACGCCTCGAATTTCATGGGGTCCCCGGATGTCTATGAAAGGATGTGGATCATATAGCGAGGGGCGGTCACCGGAAAAGGTGCCGCCCCCAAGTAGATATTCCCTCTCGCGGAAGGCGAGCGAGAACAGATCTTACGCCGTCTTGATCCAGACGGCCTTCACGTTGAGATATTCCTCGACATGCTGCTTGCCGGACTCTCGCCCGTAGCCACTCATCTTGTAGCCGCCGAACGGCACGGCCGGATCCATGGCCTGGTAGCAGTTCACCCACACCGAGCCGGCGCGCAGGCTCTTCGCCACCGCATGCGCCTTGCTGACGTCGCGCGTCCACAGGCCGGAGCCGAGGCCGAACGTCGTGTTGTTGGCTCGCTTGACCAGCTCGTCCATGTCCTTGAACGCGATCGCCGAGATGACGGGCCCGAAGATCTCCTCCTGCGCGATGCGCATGTTGTCCTGGACGCCAGCGAACACCGTCGGCGAGACGAAGAAGCCCTTCGACAGCGCGCCTTCGGTGACGCGGCCGCCGCCGGCAAGGGCCCTGGCGCCCTCCTTCTGACCGATGTCGAGATAGCCGGTGACGCGTTCTAGCTGCTGCTCCGACACCAGCGGCCCGATCTGCGTGTTGGGATCGAGACCGTTGCCGACTTGCAGCTTCTTGCCGAACTCGGCGACGCGGCCGACGAACTCCTCATAGATCGACTGCTCGACGAACAGGCGGGTGCCGGCGCTGCAGATCTGCCCGGAGTTGGCGAACACCGCCATCGCAGCGCCCGGCACCGCCGCATCGAGATCGGCGTCCGCGAACACGATGTCCGGAGACTTGCCGCCAAGCTCCAGCGAGACCCGCTTGAGGTTGCCGGCGGAGGCACGGATGATCGACTGGCCCGTGACATGCGAGCCGGTGAAGGCGACCTTGTCGACGTCGTGATGCGAGGCGAGCGCAGCGCCCGCCGTCTCGCCGTAGCCGGGCACAACGTTGATGACCCCGGGCGGCACGCCCGCTTCCATCGCCAGCTCGGCGATGCGCAGCGAAGTCAGCGGTGCTTCTTCGGCAGGCTTGAGCACCACGGTGCAGCCGGTCGCGATCGCCGGGCCGATTTTCCAGATCGTTGCCGTCAGCGGCCCGTTCCAGGGGATGATGGCGCCGACGACACCGACCGGCTCCTTCAGCGTATAGGAGAAGATCTCGCCGGGGAGCGAATTCTCGATGGTCTCGCCGTGCAGCGCGGTGGTCTGGCCGGCGTAATAACGCAGCATGCCGATGGCGCGGAGACGATAGGCGCGGGTGCGGCTGACGGGAGCGCCCATGTCGAGCGTGTCGAGCTGCGACAATTCGTCGAAATTCTTCTCGACGAGGTCGGCGAGCTTGAGCAGCAGGTTCTGCCGCTCGAACGGCTTCACCTTGCTCCAGGGGCCCTCGAAGGCGCGGCGTGCGGCGGCGACCGCGCGGTCGATGTCTCCCTTGTCGCCTTCGGCGACGGTCGCAAGCAGCTCGCCAGTGGCGGGATTGCGGGTCTCGAACCGCTTGCCTGAGGCAGCGTCGACCCACTTCCCGTCGATCAGCATCTGCTTGTAGGACCCGTTCGCGAACGGATGGCGCGTGATCGGAATAGCCTGCGACACAGCCATGGCTGCACTCCCTGTCAGCTGATTATTGGGTTCGATCTGGGCAGGATCGTTGGTGGCGTAAAGTACAGCGGGGCCGGAGAAGCGTAAAGGCGGCGCGGAACGAAGACCTCCCATGCTGACTTGTGCAGCCTCGCGCGCGGGGCGTGCTATGCTACGGCGAAGCGCAATACTTCGCCGGAGAATCCGCATGTCACATCCCGCCATCGCCGAGGACAACGTTGCTGTGATCACGGGCGGCGCATCCGGCATCGGATTTGCCGCCGCCGCGGCGTTTGCGCGCACCGGCATGAAGGTGTGCATCGCGGATGTCGATCAGGGACGACTGGCCGAGGCTGCAGCAAAACTGTCGCCTAGCGGGGGTGCCGCAGATGTGATGATGTTTGCCGTCGATGTCAGCAAGGCCGACGGCGTGACGGAACTCGAACGCGCCGTGCGCGAGCGCTTCGGCGGGACCGACATCCTGATGAACAATGCCGGCATCCAGCCCGGCAGCACCTTGTTCGCCGAGCCTGACAATTGGCAACGCATCATCGACGTCAACATGTGGGGCATCATCAACGGCTCGCGCATCTTCGCACCGAACATGATCGCGCGCGGCAAGCCGGGCCTCATCATCAACACCGGATCCAAGCAAGGCATCACCACCCCGCCCGGCGATCCCGCCTATAACGTGTCCAAGGCGGGCGTGAAGGCGTTCACCGAAGCGCTCCAGCACGAGCTGCGCAACGCGAAGGACTGCCGCATCACTGCGCATCTGCTCATTCCCGGCTTCGTCTTCACGGGGCTCACCGCGAAAGGCAGCACGGAGAAACCGGCCGGCGCCTGGACGCCGGAGCAGACGATCGAGTTCATGCTGACGCGGCTGGAGGCCGGCGACTTCTATATTCTCTGTCCCGACAATGACGTGCCGCGCGCGCTCGACGAGAAGCGCATGATCTGGGCAGCCGGCGACATCATCGAGAATCGCCCACCGCTGTCGCGCTGGCATCCCGACTTTGCGGATGCGTTCGCGAGGTTCGTGAAGGGAGACTGACTGTCCACCCTAAAGGTGAGGAGCGCCTTTGCGCGTCTCGACTACAGCGTCTCCTGCTTGTGCCCGCAATTCTTGCAGGCGAACTTGACGCGGGTCTGGCCCTTCTCCGCCTGCACCCGGTTCGGCGCGCCGCACTTGCCGCAGACCGCCTCGATGCGGGTGGCGCCCTGCTTGACCACGATGGTCTTCTTTTCCATCGATTCGCGGATCAGGCGCTCGGCCTCCTCACGCAGGGATTGTTTCGACAAAGCTCGTCTCCGCCTCTGGAAAGCGCGAGAGCCATATCGCACCTGCGTGTGAAGCACAATGCGTGACGGATATCTCGGTCCATAAACGTCTTGCGAGATGTGCCTGGACGCAAACGCGGCGGAGCATGTTGCCCCGCCGCTGCGATTCAGTTCCGCTCTCAAGCCGCTTTGGAAACTTCCATCAGCAGCCGCTCGGCCTTGGCATCCTCGATACGATTCACGAGGCGGCTACTCTCGTGATTGTCGCGCACGGTCTTGGTCAACGTGATGCAGGTCTGGATCAGCATGACGATGCCCATGGTGAGATAGCCCTTCATCCAGAGGTCGATCGGCAGGAAGAAGATGCCGATGGCGACGAGGAAGGCGGAGGCTGCGAAGGATGCGTAAGTGAAGCTCACCCACGCGCTGCTGTGGGGCTGGCCATTCTGGTTCATGATGGTCTCCTAATGGTTCAATTGACGATTGGGTTCGAAACGAGTGTTGAGATCAGGCTGCCGGCATGCGCCTGGACTTCAACCGCGCCAGCACGTCATCTGCGGTCGTCTTGAGCCGGGGGCCGAAGCCCTGTTCGGCGAGTCGTTCGGCGGTCGCGAGCGGACCGCTGGCCGCGTCGAGCTCGACCAGGGCATCGTCGGCGGCCTGAGCCTCCATCTGCCGCTCGCGCAGGCGCCTCAGCGTACCCTCCGCCTCCGGCAATGTGGATTCGTAGGGACGTGCCGCCTCGATCCCGCTGCGGCGAAGCGAGCGAACCGCTTCCGAGGCGCGGGCGATACGGCGGCCGCGGTCGAGCTCGGTGATGCGGGCCTGCGCGTTGGCGACATGGCGCTTCAGCCGGGCGATCTCGGTCGCGAACAGCGCGCGCGCCGTCATTGCCGCATCGCGATCAGCTTCGAGAGCCGCGATCGCTTCGGCGGCGTCCTTGGCGAGGTCCTCGCGCCCGCCGTCGAGCGCCGCAACCGCGCGGGTCTCGAGATCGGCGATGCGCGCATTGGTCGTTTCGAGCTTGCGGCCTTCCTGCTGGTCCTGCGCAATCGCCAGCGCCAGCGTGCGCTTGCTGCGGTCGACGGCCGCGGCCGCATCGCGCATCTGTTGGTCGAGGATGAGAAGGGCGGTCCGGTCTTCCAATTCCTCCCCCGCTGCGGCCACGCTGCCGCGGAAAAGGGTCACGACGGTCTTGAACATCTGCAGCTCCCTGTTATGAGCGTTGCTCACAGATGGTTTGTAGCAAGAAACTTGAACATCGTTCAAGAAATATTTGAGCATCGCTCAAGAGTTTGGTTAATGATAAGTAAGGCATTGGAACGGCGAGAGAAATTACGGCTCGAACTGATCAAGGCGGCCGAGCGGATGATTGCGGAGCGGGGGTTGGCGGGCCTGAAGACCCGCGATCTTGCCCGGGAGATCGGGTGCGCCAACGGCGCTGTCTACAATCTCGTTGCTGACGTCGACGAACTCGTCCTGCGCGTCGGCTCGCGCACCCTGCATCGCCTCGACGAAGCCCTCAGCGCGGCGGAACGCGCGGGTGAACCATCGCCCCAGGAAATTCTGGTCCGCACCGCCATCGCCTATTGCGATTTCGCCGCCGAGAATCTCGAGCTCTGGCGCGCACTGTTCGAGCATCGCATGGCGGCTGACAAGGTCCTCCCCGACTGGTCCGTCAACGACCAGCTGCAGCTGTTCCGCCACATCTACCAGCCGCTGGCGCGGCTGTTTCCTGAGCGCGGCCAGGGGGAGCTGAGCATCACCGCCCGCAGCCTGTTCTCGGCGGTGCATGGTATGGTGGCGTTGGGACTGGAGCAGAAGCTGGTCGCCGTGCCGCTGCCGGCGCTGCGCAAGGAGATCGCGGGCCTCGTGCGCGCAATGCTGGATGGACTGGCCGCGCACGGGGCTTAAGGGCCGACGCGGTGAAACCATTGGCTGAGGCTGACTAAAATTTCGCCTGTCGTATCGCGACGGCCACGCCTAGCCTCGCGGCGAAACATCCCTCGCACTCCCGGAGTCCTTCATGCCCCTCCTCGTCCGCGGCGGCACCGTCGTCAATCACGATCATTCGCGCCGCGCCGACGTGTTGATCGAGGGCGAGACCATCGTCGCGATCGGGGCCTCGCTCGATGCGCCGACCGGCACCGACGTGATCGACGCCGGCGGCGCCTACGTCATCCCGGGTGGCATCGACCCGCACACCCATCTCGAAATGCCGTTCATGGGCACCGTGACGGCAGACGATTTCGAATCGGGAACCAAGGCGGCGCTCGCCGGCGGCACGACCATGGTGGTGGATTTCTGCCTGCCGGATCCCGGCGAGTCGATGCTCGCGGCCTATCAGGACTGGCGGCACAAATCCGAGAAGGCGGCCGCCGACTACGGCTTCCACATGGCGGTGACGTCGTGGTCGAAGCAGATCCACGACGAGATGGAGACCGTGGTCAAAACCTACGGCATCAACACCTTCAAGCACTTCATGGCCTACAAGGGCGCGCTGATGGTGAACGATGACGAGCTCTATAACTCGTTCGCGCGCTGCGCCCATCTCGGCGCCATGCCGGTGGTCCATGCAGAAAACGGCGACGTCGTCGCCTTGATGCAGGAGGCGCTGATCGCACGCGGCGTCACCGGCCCGGAAGGCCACGCCTACTCGCGGCCGCCGGAGGTCGAGGGCGAAGCCACCAATCGCGCCATCATGATCGCGGACATGACGGGTACGCCGGTCTATATCGTGCACACCAGCTGCCGCGAAGCCCATGAGGCGATCGCGCGGGCCCGCGCGGCCGGAAAGCGCGTCTATGGCGAGCCGCTGATCCAGCATCTGCTGCTCGATGCCGGCGAGTACCAGAACAAAGACTGGAACCATTCCGCGCAGCGCGTGATGTCGCCGCCGTTCCGCGACAAGTCGCACCAGGACAGCCTGTGGGCCGGCCTGCAAGCCGGCTCGCTCCAGGTGGTCGCGACCGACCATTGCGCCTTCACCACCGCGCAGAAGCGGTTCGGCCTTACCGACTTCAGGAAGATCCCGAACGGCACCGGTGGCCTCGAAGATCGCCTGGCGCTGTTGTGGACCGCGGGCGTCACCACAGGACGCCTGACCAAAGAGGAGTTCGTCGCGGTGACCTCGGCCAACATCGCCCGCATCCTCAACATCTTTCCCCGCAAGGGCGCGATCGCAGTCGGCTCGGATGCCGATATCGTAATATGGGATCCCAAGGCGACCAGGACCATCAGCGCCAAGCGACAGATGAGCCGGATCGATTACAACGTGTTCGAAGGCTTTTCCTGCACGGGTGGGCCGGCCGTGACGCTGTCACATGGCCGCATTGCCTGGAAGGACGGTGATCTGCGCGTTAAGGCCGGCGACGGCCGCTACATCGAACGGCCCGCCTTCTCGCCAGTGCATCTGGCCAACTCGATCTGGAAAGAGCTGACCGCCCCGCGCGCGGTCGAACGCGGCGCGGTGACGCCGTAAAGCCGTCGCATCTGGGCGGACGTCCAAACAACCGCGCCTTGAATCTTGGAGCACTTAGGAACGAACCTTCGGAGGCCTCGTTGTCGCGCATATTTCCCTCCAGCACGCGAGTCCCTCCATGTATCACCACGTCAAGAAACTGATGTTCACCGTGCGCGTCGACGAACCCGATCCGCGTTTCGGTAATATGCTGCTCGAGCAGTTCGGCGGCGCCAACGGGGAACTCGCGGCCGCGATGCAATATTCGATTCAAGGGCTGAACTGCGAGGATCCTGACCGCAAGGACCTCTTGATGGACATCGGCACCGAAGAGCTCAGCCATCTCGAGGTGGTCGGTTGCCTGGCGCGGATGCATCTCGCGCCCTCAAAGAACGACCGTCAGGCCGCGGAAGCCGATCCGTTGATCGCGATTGCCGGCGGCGGCGGCGTCAATCTCTTCAACTCACAAGGCAATCCCTGGACGGCCGACTATCTCAAGATCACCGGCGAGCTCGACGTCGACCTTCGCAGCAACATCGCCGCCGAGGCCCGCGCGAAGATCGTGTATGAGCGCCTGATCAATTTCTGCGACGACGCCGGCAGCAAGGACGCACTGCAGTTCCTGATGACGCGCGAGATCACGCATATGAAAGCCTTCGCGCGCGCTCTCGAAAGCCTGTCCAAGCCCGCCTTCAGCATCGGGCGGATCGCCCCGACGCCCGGCCTCGTGAATCAATACTTCAACGACTCCACCGGTAGCGGTGATCACGGCGAGATCGACACGCGCGGTCCCTGGAACGAAGGCGAAGACTGGGTCTTCACGGAATCGCCTGCGCTTCAGTCTTCTGAGCCCGGCGCTGCCCCGTCGATCGTCACGGAGAGCTCACCGCCCGTCGACGAGGCCGGTCTGACCGATCTTCTGCTTCACGAGCTGCGTGACATCCTCCACGCCGAGAAGCAGTTGACCAAGGCGCTTCCCAAGATGGCCCAGGCCGCGCGTTTCGATCAATTGCGGGAATTGTTCGAGCAGCATCTGGCCGAGACCGAGAACCAGGTCGAGCGCATCAATGAATGCTTCGAGCTGCTCGGCGAGAACGCCCGGGCCAAGCCCTGCAAGGGCATGATGGGCCTGATCGAGGAAGGCCAGGAGGTCATGAAGGAAAGCGAGGAGAAGGAGGACGCGGCCGCCGACCTCGCCCTGATCTCAGCGGCCCAACGCGTCGAGCATTACGAGATGTCGGGCTACACCACGGCACGCAACCTCGCGCAACAGCTCCGGCACAGCGCGGTCGTTGCCCTGCTCTCGAAATCGCTTGCCGAGGAAGAGAATGCCGATCTCCTGCTCAATCAGGTGGCACGCTCGCTGATGTCAGTCGCGAAAATGCCTGCGGCGCTGGAGCAGGCCGAATAGGAAGCGCTGACGACGAAACGTGAACGTTCGACGTCAACCGCCCCTCGCCATCGCGCGCGGGGCGGTGCGCGCTGCGCCTGCTCTTGGTGAGTGAGACGGCCCGCGCCTGCTCGACCGCGAAGCCTCCTTCGAGCCGCGTCTGGCTCGCGCGCAGCATTGCCGCGTCGAGCTTGCCCTGCCGCAATCCGTCCAGGGCGCAGGCGAAGACGCGGTAGAACTGCACGCCGTCATAGGCGACCAGCAGCAGATCGACCCCGCCATTGATCGCCTCCACCACGGCTTTGCAGACGTCGTTCTGGTAGATCGCGCCCATCACGAGATCGTCGGTCATCACCACCCCCTGGTAATTCCACTTGTCGCGGATGATCCCCTGGACGACACGCTTCGAATGCGAGGCGGCGCGATCGGGATCGACGGCGGTGAGCGTGACATGACCGACCATGAGCGCGCTACGCGAATGCGACAGCACCGCGCGGAACGGCAGCCAGTCCGTTGCCTCCAGCTCCGCCACCGGCGTATCGAGATTGGCGCTGAAATGATGGGTATCGTCGCGCACGCGGCCGATGCCGGGAAAATGCTTCAGCGTCGCGCCGACGCCAGCGTCCTCCAGCCCGCGCACATAGGCACTCGCGATGCTGCTGACGACTGCGGGATCGGTCGCGATCGCGCGCTGTCCGATCAGGGTGTGGAAATCGAGACGATTGCGCCGCGGCGGCGGCTTGAGGTCGAGCACCGGCGCGAGGTTGAGATTGACGCCGAGTCCTGCAAGCTCGCGCCCGTGAATGCGGCCGAACTCTTCGGCCTTGGCCTGCTGGTCTTCCGGGGCGAGCGCGGCGAGCGTCGCCAGCGCCGGCACCTTGGTCAGCGGCGGTGCGAGATGGCCGACGATACCGCCCTCCTGGTCGGCAGCGACGACCAGCGGCGGCAAGCCGGCCGCGCGTCGCTTGTCCTGAAGCGCCGCGATCTCCGCACGCAGCGCCTCGACCGTCCGTCCCCGGATGTTGTGCCGGGTGACGTAAACGCTGCCGATCAATCCCTGCTCGGCGAGGCGCGCGACTTCCGGAAAGGAGGAATAGCCGACCATGAAGTGAGGTCCGAGCTGCTGTGCCTCGGCGGCGCTGGCGGTGAGGACATCATGCTTGCGCAGCTCGAACCTGACATGCGCCGCCCCCATCAACAGCGGCGTCAGGCACCAGAGGATGACGAGCAGCTTGCCCGCCGTGCTGCGCCAGCGCCCTGTTCGCAGCAAGGCGATGACGACGACAATGCTTGCGACGACAAGGGCGACGTTTCCGGCGCCACGCAGCACGAGCAGATAGGGATCGTTCTTGTTTGCCGCCGCGAATGCAGCGAGCGGCGCGGCGAGCCAGAGCAGGATGAGACCGATGCGCTTGAGAAATTGCATGATGCGTCACACGCGGTTGGAGCGAATGCTTCGCACCTATCAAAGCGATCCGCGCTGCGCGAGAGGCAAAAGCGCAGCTGCACGAAAACTGCAAAAGACTCCTGAAACCGTGCAGACGTTGATCCCGCCGTCTGCACAAGCACCGTTCAGAGTTCGTCATGCCACCCTTCACGGAGAATCTTCTGGACATGACCAGCCTGGCTTCGACCTCGACGACGGACATCCAACCGATCAGGCCTTCCGCGCTGTCGGCCAAGCTCGCCATGGCGCTGCTGCTCGCCGCGCTCGCCGACTGGCTCTTCTACGGCCAGCGGATCGGGCTGTCGCTGGCGATCTTTGCGACGGCGATCGCCTGTGCCTCGCTGCTCGCCAATCTTGCGACGCTCAATCTTCGACGCGCGGCAATCGGAGGTGCGATCGTCGCGCTCGGCCTGGTGCCGGTCGTGGAGCAGCTCAACACGCTCTCGTTCCTGATCTCCATCGCGGCGCTGCTCGTCGCCCTGCTGCTCGCGACCAATCCGGAGACGACCGGGCTTCCAGACCGCGCCCGCGCACTCCGAAGCTTCGTTCTGTTCGGCTTCTTGCGGTTCTTCCCGGAAGCGCTCCAGGTCCTGAATTGGTCGGCCTTCACCCGTGGCATCGCGCTCTGGCTGCTGCCGATGATCCTGAGCGGGGTGTTCATCGCGCTGTTCGCGGCGGCCAATCCGGTCATCGAACAATGGGTGTCCCTGCTCAATCCGAAGCTCATCCTGGAATATGTCAGTGTGCGGCGCGTGCTGTTCTGGAGCTTGATGCTGGCGCTGGTCTGGCCTTTCATCCATGTGCGATGGCGGAGCAAGAAGGCTGCCGTTGCGAGCGCAACCGATGCCGCTGGATCAGAGCCTCGGGCGCCGCTCGTCCCGGTCGAACTCCTGGGCCCCTCCATCGTCCTGCGCTCGCTGATCCTGTTCAACCTGCTGTTCGCGGCGCAATCGATCCTCGACGGCATCTATCTCTGGGGCCATGCGGCACTGCCCGACAATCTGACCTATGCCGCCTATGCCCATCGCGGCGCCTACCCGCTGATCGCGACCGCACTGCTCGCCGCCGCTTTCGTGCTGGTGGCGATGCGCCCGGGCGGGCCGGCCGAAAAATCGAAGGTGATCCGGCCGCTGGTCTATCTCTGGGTGGGACAGAACGTGCTACTGGTCGCCTCATCCATCCGCCGGCTCGATCTCTATGTCGACATCTACATGCTGACCTATTGGCGGATCGCGGCGTTCATCTGGATGGGGCTGGTGGCGCTCGGCCTGATCCTGATCGTCGCGCGCATCGTGCTCGACAGGTCCAACCAATGGCTGGTCGGCGCGAATTTGATCGCATTGACGATCGTGCTCTATGGGTGCTCGCTCGTGAACTTCGACGCCTTCATCGCCGACTACAATGTCGCCCACAGCCGGGAAGTGTCGGGGAAAGGCGTGCAGATCGACATCGATTATCTCATGACGCTGGGACCGCAGGCGGTGCCCGCCATCGACAAGGCGCTTGCGCTGCGGCCCGCCGCCAGGGAGGGCTGCCTTGTGCCACGCCGCGACCGCCTTGTAGAACAGCAGCGTCAGGACCTGGCCTGGCGAAGCTGGAGCTTTCGCGACTGGCGGCTCCAGCGCAGGCTGGACGCCCAGGCGAAAGCTCGGACCGGCAGCCAGCCGGCGAGCTGACGAGGACACGGAGAGTTTCTTGGCGCATCGCATTCTCATCGTCGACGACGAAGGCCACATCCGCGAGGTCATTCGTGTCGCCCTGAAGAAGGCCGGCATGGACGTGATCGAGGCGCGCGACGGCAAGGAGGCGCTCGCCCGCTTTGCCGCCGACAAGCCCGATCTGATCGTGCTCGACATCGGCATGCCCGAGTTCGACGGGCTCGATGTCTGCCGCGAAATCCGCAAGGGCTCCGACGTGCCGATCCTGTTCCTGTCGGCGCGCGACGAGGAGATCGACCGCATCCTCGGCCTCGAGATCGGCGGCGACGATTACGTGACCAAGCCGTTCAGCCCGCGCGAGCTGGTGGCGCGGGTCAACGTCATCTTGCGCCGTCTCAGTCCCCGCAACGGCGAGATCAAGACCGGCCCGGGCGCGCTCATGCAAGGTGGCCTCCTGATCGATCCCGAGCAGCATGTCGCGACCTTTGCCGGCACGCCGCTCAAGCTGACGGCGATCGAGTTCGGCATTCTGCGCGCCTTCCTGACCCGGCCGACCTCGGTGTTCAACCGCGAGCAATTGATGCGGGCGGCCTATCAGCTCAACATCCAGGTCTCCGACCGCACCATCGACAGCCATATCCGCAACATCCGCGCCAAGCTCGCCGCGCAAAATTGCGAGACCGTGATCGAGACCATCCACGGTGTCGGGTTCAAGCTCGGCCGTTGCGAGAAAGAGGCATGAGCGCGGCTCCCGACAAATGGCGGCCGTCGCTTGGGCTTGTCATCTTCACGGTGTTGACCACTGTCGGCGTGCTGCCGCTGGTGGGCCTGTTCTTCTTCCGCCTCTACGACAACCAGCTGATCCGCCAGACCCAGGCCGAGCTGATCGCGCAGAGCCGCGTGCTCGCGACGATCTATGCGCAGGAGGTTACGGCAAGGCTCGATAGCGGCCTGACGCTCGGCGCCGAGGTACCGCCAGGCGTGCTGCCCGATCCCGGCGACCAGGTCACGCCGATCCGCCCCGCGCTCGATCTCACTGCTAACGACCTGCTGCGGCGGCGGCCGGATGCACAGGCAGCGGTCCGGCCGGCCGAGCCGGCCTATGTCGAGATCGGCGCCAGGCTGACGCCGATCATCCGCGAGACCCAGAAGGTGACGCTGGCGGGCTTTCGCATCCTCGATCCGCAGGGCGTGGTGATCGCCGGCCGGCAGGAGGTCGGGCAATCGCTCGCCCATATCGAGGAGGTCGCGGACGCTCTCCACGGGCAATACCGCGCCACCTTGCGCAACCGCGTGCCGGACAAGCCGCCGCCGCCGATCTACTCCTTCAGCCGCGGCCTCGGCGTGCATGTGTTCTCGGCGATGCCCGTCATCGTCAACAACCGCGTCGCGGGGGTGATCTACACCACGCGCACGCCGAGCAACATCTTCGACCATCTCTACCAGGAACGCGGCAAGTTCGTGCTGGCCGGGCTCGCCGTGATCCTCGGCACCATCGCGATCGGCCTCGTGTTCTCGCGCACCATCACGTTGCCGATGCGTGAGCTGATCGACCGCGCCGCCCGAATCGGCCGCGGCGACCGCGAGGCGTTCAAGCCGCTGCAGCATTACGGCACACGCGAGTTCGCCCAGCTCTCGCACAGCTTCCTCGGCATGGCCGAGCGGCTCGCAAGGCGCTCGGACTATATCGCGACGTTCTCGGCCCACCTCACCCACGAGCTGAAATCGCCGCTGACGTCGATCAAGGGCGCGGCCGAGCTGCTACAGGACTCAGTTCAGGGCAAATCGGGCAGCCTGACGCCAGCCGAGCAGAAGATGTTCATCACCAACATCCTGTCCGATACCCAGCGGCTGGAGGCGATGGCGCAGCGGCTGCGTGAGCTCGCCCGCGCCGAAAGCCTGCCGCAGAACGAGCGGACCGAGCTTGCCCCCGTGATCGCCGACCTCAGGAGCCGCTTCCCGGAAAGCGAAATTCTGTGCAGTGGGAGCCTTCATCGAGCGGTCAGCATGTCCAGCGAGAAGGCGCTGATCGTGCTGTCGCATCTCGCCGACAATGCGATGCGGCACAAGGCGAGGACAATCAGGCTGGAGGCGGTGGACCAGCGCACGACCCTGCAGCTGACGGTGAGCAATGACGGCGAGTCGATCTCGACACCCAACCGCGATAGGATCTTCGACGCCTTCTTCACCACCCGCCGCGACCAGGGCGGCACCGGGATGGGGCTGGCGATCGCGCGCGCGGTAATGGCGAGCCATGGCGGCTCGATCAGGCTCAAGCCCACAGACCAGGGCGCGGCCTTCGAGCTCCAATTCCCGGTCGCCTAGATCGCGAACACCCAGGCGGCCACGATGGTGCCGATGGTGACCAGACCGGCAATGGTCCAGCCGGCGGCATATTCCAGCTCAGGATGACCGGTCGCCCGCATGATCTCTGCCGGATCAGCGGTATGCTTCTCTGCCATGACAGCCTCGCACATGACTCTCCGCGTCATATGTAAGTCGCATCAGCCGCCAATAGGTTCCATCACGGACGTGCGAGGAATGACGCAGCAGCTTGGCTTGTTCGCAGACCCGTTGGCCGGGCCCGCCGGGCTTCGACATACGGACAATTTTATCGATGCCGCTCTCGAGCAGGCCTTGATCGGCCGCATCGCAGCATTGCCGCTCCAACGGTTTCAGTTCGGCGCTTTCGAGGGCAATCGCCGGGTGGCGTCGTTCGGCTATCGCTACGACTATTCGCTGCAGCGCCTGGCCGAAGCAGAGCCGATCCCTGACTGGGTGCTGCCGATTGCACGGCAGGTGGAGGCTTGGGCGGGGCTGCCGGAGGCCAGCGTCCGCCAGGTGCTCTGCACCGAATATGAGGCCGGCGTCGGCATCGGCTGGCACCGCGACAAGCCGCATTTCGACAAGGTGCTCGGCCTCTCGCTGGGCGCGCCCTGCAAGTTCCGCTTCCGCCGCCGCAGCGGCGAGCGATGGGAGCGCCACACGCTGGAAGCCCTGCCGCGCTCGCTCTACATGATGGACGGCGAGGCGCGGTCGCAATGGGAGCACAGCATTCCGCCGGTGGAGGCGCGCCGCTATTCCATCACCTTCCGGACGATGAAGCGGGTCTAAAACTGCGAAGAACAACCCCATGCACAAAAGGTCGCGTTCGAGGCTACTTGAGCGGCGCCGGGTCACAGTGCCGCGAATTTGCCTCAAGGCCGGCTGACTAATGAGGCGAATTGAAAAGACAGGCCATATCGGCGAGCCAATATGGGCCCGCAAGGCCGGCATCACCATGAAGAATTGTCTGACATTTTTCCTGCTTCTGACCATGACCACGGCCTCCGCGCACGGGCCTATGCCGGCCCGGCTGTCGCCGCCGTCCGGTCTCGTGCAAGTGGGCCTCACCGACAACGACACCACGGCCGGCGGCACCGCGCGCCTATGCGAGCAGGTCAGCTTCTCGCGCGGGCTGCGCTATGGCGAGAGCGAGGCCAATGTGCTCGACATCGCCACCAGCGCAATCAAGGCGGACACGCCGCGGCCGGTGCTGTTGTTCGTGACCGGCGACACCTTTACCGGCGACCGCCAGGCGCCGGAACTGGCACGACAGATCGAAGACCAGGCGATGTGCTTCGCCGCGCGCAACCAGATGATCGGCGTCCGCGTCAACTATCGCCTGGCGCCTGCGGCGACCTGGCCGATGGGGGCCACCGACGTCGCGGCGGCGCTGTCCTGGATCCACGGCAATATCGACCTGTTCAACGGCGACGCCCGCGAAATCGTCGCGGTCGGCTACGGCGCCGGCGCGTTCCATGTCGCCACCCTGTTGGCGCATCCCGAGTTTCAGGCCGACCGCGCCGACGTCGCGGCCGTCGTGCTGGTGTCCGGCATCTACCGCGCAGGCAAGGATGCCAGCGACAGCGAGAAGGCGTATCTCGGCACCGACGCCAGCCAGTACAACATGCGCTCGGTCTTTCCCGGCATCCTCAATGTCGACGTGCCGATCGTGCTGGCCTGGGCCGCGGACGATTCCCCCGGCATCGTCGCGCAAGGCGAGACCCTGAAGAAGACGCTCTGCGGCGCCGGCCATTGTCCGCGCAGCGCGCTGCTGCGCAGCCGCGACGGCATCGCCAACGCCTTCGGCCTCGACGGCTCCGGTGACAGCCTCGCCGAGCCGACGCTGCTGCTGGTGCGCCAGCTCGAGGCGCGGGGACTGCCGTAGCGGCGCGTCAGCACGCCTGCCATTTCATACGGGCCGCGCCGCATTGAATCCGGCTGCCAAAGCCACACGATCGCCAAACGCTTGACGTAGATCAATCCGCCTGGGTGCGGACTGAGCCGACCTCGTTGGGGGCCAACGACAAGGTGTCGAGCATGCGCGTCACCGGCAAACTGTTGTTCGTCTTGATCGCTGCATTGACCTCGCTCGGGGCGATGTCGCTGCAACGTACGGACCAACCCGCGACCGACAAGGAAATCCGCATCGGCAATGTCATGCCGTATTCGGGGCCACTCTCGGAGTTCGGGGCCATCGGCCAAGCCGAGGCCGCCTATTTCGACATGATCAACGCGCGTGGCGGCATCAACGGCCGCAAGATCCGCTTCATCACGCGCGACGACAATTCCGATCCGGCGACGGCGCTGGAGCTGACGCGCAACCTGGTCGAGACCGATAACGTGGATCTGATGTTCGGCTCGTTCGGCACGCCCGGCAACCTCGCCACGCGCTGGTATCTCAACGAGAAGAAGATCCCGCAGCTGTTCGTCGCCTCCGGCGACGAGGAGCTGAGCCAGCCGGGAGCGTTTCCCTGGACCATGGGCTGGCAGCCCTCGTTGCGGTCGGAAGGACGCATCTACGCCAACTACATCCAGGCCTATTATCCCCGGAAGAAGATCGTGGTGCTCTGGCAGAACGACCAGTTCGGCCGCATGCTCTACAAGGGCATTCAGGAAGGTCTCGGCGATCTGAACCGTCACGTCCTCGTCGACATCGCCTTCGACATCGCCGACGAGCATCTCGACGGGCACGTCTCGATCCTCAAGCGCTCGGGCGCCGACATCTTCGTCTTTCTCGGCGTGCCCTCGACGGCCTCCAAGGTGATCAAGCTGGCGGCGTCGATGAAATGGCGTCCAGTCTTCATCGTGAACGATTCCTCGGCCACCATCGCCAACGCGATGGCGCCGGCGGGCCTGGAAAATTCGGCAGGAGTCGTCTCCGCGGCCTTTCTGAAGGATCCGAGCGACCCCGCCTGGAAGGACGATCCAGCCATGAAGGACTGGTTCGCTTTCATGGACAAGTATCATCAGGTCGAAAGCACCAACAACAGTGCCGCCGTCTACGGCTATGCCGCGGCCGAGGCGCTCACCCAGGTATTGAGGCAATGCGGCGACGATGTCTCGCGCGAGAACATCATGCGCCAGGCGGCGTCGCTGAGGAATCATCGCCCCTCCCTTGCCCTGCCCGACATCAGGATGAACACCTCGCCCCACAACTATCTGCCGATCAAGCAGATGCGCCTGGTGCAATTCGACGGCCGGTCGTGGCAGCCTTTTGGGGATGTAATCGAGACGGCGTTCACGGAAGGCGTGGCAAGGTGACATTCAAACACAAAGGCGACCGTCATGCCCGGGCTTGTCCAGGGCATCCACGTTCTTCGGGCTACGTGGCAAGACGTGGATGGCCGGGACAAGCCCGGCCATGACGATGCGGACGCTTCGGTGCTCCACGCGCCGGACCCGAAATGAAGATCGCCCCCGGCGCGCTCGGTGATGATGGAGCTTCGCTCCGCCGCCCGAACCAGGAGCCCACGCCATTCGAGGACTTGCATTGAGAGACCGGGTCTGGCTGGTTTGAGCTCCTGACAATCAGATCGGAGCTCACCATGATCCAATTCGACACGTTGCTGACCTATGTCGCGGTGGTTCTCGGCCTCTTTCTCATTCCGGGTCCCGCCGTCCTCCTGGTGCTCGGGCGCTCGTCTGTGGGCGGGCATCGCGTCGGAATTGCCACCGGCCTTGGCATCGCGACTGGGGATCTGCTTCACACCGCGATGGCTACGCTTGGATTGTCGGCAGTGCTGATGACCTCGGCCCTCGCCTTCAGCCTGGTGAAGTACGCCGGCGCTGCCTACCTCATCTATCTTGGCATCCGCGCGCTTATGGAAAGAGGCGAGGATATCAAGTTGGCGCAGTCGCGTTTGGTCGACACATCGCTCGCCTTCCGGCAGGCGGTGCTGGCCGAACTGCTCAACCCGAAGACGGCGCTCTTCTTCCTGGCCTTTCTCCCACAATTCGTACGTCCCGATCACGGCTCCGTCGTTGCCCAGCTTGCAATTCTTGGCCTCATCTTCGTCATCATGAGCGCGATCTACACCGCATTGATCGCCCTCGTTGCCGGGCAAGTCGCTGGCTGGCTCACCCGTCATCGCAGCATCGGCCGCTGGCAGGGCCGCGTCATCGGGACGATCTACCTGGGACTTGGCGTTCGCATGGCCTTGCAGCAGCAAAAGTAGCCTGATCATTCCATCCCGCCGGGAGAGCCCCATGACCGAGACCATCCGCATCAAGCGCTTCCAGGCGCGGCCCGTGATCGTGCCGATGAACCTGCCGCTCCAAACCTCGACCGGATCGGTCGCCAAGGCGCCGCTGGTGCTGATCGACTGCGAGACCGACCAGGGCGTACGCGGGCATGCCTATCTGTTCTCGATCACGCCATCGGCCTTGAAGCCGCTGACGGCGATGGTCACGGAAATGTCGGATCTCCTCGCCGGCGACGAGCTGCTGCCGTTCGAGATCGAGCGCAAGCTGGCGCAGCGCTTCACGCTGTTGGGCCTCGCCGGCCTGCAACGGCTGGCGCAATCCGGCATCGACATGGCGGCATGGGACGCGCTGGCGCGCAGCAAGGGCCTGCCGCTGGCGCGCCTGCTCGGCGCCGCGCCGAAGCCGGTGCGAGCCTACAATTCGAAAGGGCTCGGCATTATGCCGGCGGGCGCCGCGGTAGAGGAGGCGCACAAGCTGTTGGCCGAGGGTTTTCATGCCGCCAAGATCCGCGTCGGCCGGCCCGATGCGCGAGAGGATCTCGCGGTCGTGCGCGCGGTGCGCAAGGCGGTCGGCGATCAGGTGACGCTGATGTGCGACTACAATCAGGCGCTGACGGTCACCGAGGCCATCCGCCGCGGCGAGATGCTCGACGACGAAGGCCTCACCTGGATCGAGGAGCCGATCCGCCACGACGACTATGCCGGCTGCGCCCGCATCGCGGACGCGCTGCACACGCCGGTCCAGATCGGCGAGAATTTCGACAGCGCCTTCTCGATGCAGGCAGCGCTCACGGCCGAAGCCTGCGACTACGTGATGCCTGACGTGCAGCGCATCGGCGGCGTCACCGGCTGGCTCCGCGCCGCCGCGCTCGCCCATGCCGCCGGCATCGAGATGTCGACGCATCTGTTCTCGGAGGTGAGCGCGCACCTGCTCTGCGTGACGCCGACCGCGCATTGGCTGGAATATGTCGACTGGGCCGACGGGGTGCTCGCGACGCGATTGAAGATCAAGGACGGTTTTGCACTGCCGAGCGAGGAGCCCGGCAACGGGATCGAATGGGACGAGGCGGCGGTGAAGAAATATCGCGTTGGGTGACATCCTACCGCTACATCCTGGGCGTCGTCCTGGCGGAAGCCGTGACCGGCGAAGATTGGCCGCTCGGTGCTGCGACCGGACACAATCGAGGAACACGCGGCATGGGTCCTGGCCCCCGCGCGCAATTGCGCGCCAGGCCAGGACGACGTCGGGGGAGATGACTATTCACCTTCGTCATTGCGAGGAGGGTCCTGCGACGAAGCAATCCAGACCGTCGCAGCGAAGACTTCGGATTGCTTGCTGCGCTCGCAATGACGCCGAAGGTCAGAAGCAGAGGTCGCCTAGAGGCATCCTATTCAATCACCTCATCGGCGCGCGCTAATAGCGTTGCCGGAATATCCATCTGTATGGTCTTGGCGGTCGCTAAATTGATGACAAAGTCGTATTTGATTGGCAGCTCGACCGGAAGATTTCCCGGTTGCTCGCCTTTCAATATCTTGTCGACCGAAGTTGCTGCGCGTCGAAACAGGTCAACTAAATTGGGACCATAGGACATCAGCGCCCCTGCTTTCACGTAGACGTCGGCAGGTGCCATCACGGGCAAGCCATACGCCATCGCCACTTGCGCGATCTGTCTACGCTCATTGAAGAACATGGGATCGAAAACCGTGATCACGCCAGTTTTCTTGTCTCTAGGGATGAGAGAAAGAGCTCGCTCGAAGTCGCGAGGACCTAGCACCTCGATCGGCTGCACCGTTAAATCCAGTGGACTTGCCGCTGCTACCACCTGATCGAAAAAGCGTTGAGCAGTCGAGCGGTTATCTGGATTGATAAGCAATGCCACGCGGGAGAGATTGGGAAACGTCTCTTTGAATAGTTGAAGTCGCTTTGGGCTAACATCCACTACTGCATAGCCCGTGATGTTACCGCCTGGTCGCGAAAAGCTATTGACCAGCCCGCCCCCTACGGGATCAGCAACAATAATGAAGACAATCGGAGTAGTTTTGGTTGCCGCTTTCGCCGCGTATGCTGCGGCCGACGCTGAGGTAATGATGACGTCGAGGTTAAGCTGCGCCAACTCCGCGGCCATCGCTTTGAAACGCTCAGGCTGCTCTGCCGGAAAGCGATGCTCGTATATTACGTTCTTTCCCTCCACGTACCCTAGCTTGGCAAGTCCGTCTACCAGCGGCCTCAGAAAGACCGCCTCTTCCTCTGCATTGCCAGCGTGCCAGAGCACGCCAATCCGAGCAATCTTGCGACTTCTTTGAGCTTGAGCCGCGAATGGCCAAGTCGTCACGCCGCCAACCAGGGTCAGGAACTCGCGTCGCTTCATTAGATTGCCCACAATCCAATGGCTTTCCGGTTCGTTGGAGACAACCTATAGCACACTTCGCATCAATCATCCTCGATTGGTGTAGCCCGGTATGGGTTACGTGCTGAAGTGAACAGAGGTCACAGCCCTAATCCGCTCTCCAGGTGCGAGCAGTCGATCGTTGGACGGTTGGCGAGGCCGCTGCGGGCCAGTACCGACTTACTCAATGATTTCGTCAGCGCCAATTAGTACCGATGGTGGGATCTGTAAGCCGAGCGCACTATCAACTTTTCGATTTATCAGCTTGAAACGCGTCGGCTGCTCGACCGGCAGATCGCTCGGCTTAGCACCCTTTTTGAGGCCGCGGCGGGCCAACAGGCGACATGCGGTATATTACTCTATGACCAGCAGTCCTCGCTTTTTATCGCCGTCGAACGTATTGGCAGCGTCGAACAGCCGCTTCCGCTCGACGAGCCATGGCTGAAAATCAACATTGACATCGAGCACGAAAACGAGGTCCTCGGCTTCGAAATAGCCCCCGATTGGGGAATGGTGCCCGCTACCAGCGCCAAAAATTTGAGCGCGATCGAAATTCACGACGTAGCGCCGCCCCGGGTCGTTGGAGCGACGGAGATGCTCCAGGAACTGCTTCTCGCTGAGATCGCGCAAGATGGTAACGTTCCGCTTGGTCTTCGACTGGGCGACTTTGGCCAGTTCGTCGAGCGTGAGGCCCATGATGCATACCCCTGTCCAGCAGCTCCACGTGCCGGCCAACACGTCGCCCTCCGTCCTTGCCGCCTCGCCAAGCGACCGGTACGCATTCGCAACAGCGGCAGGTCCGCAGCGAGAGCCGTTTGACTGCCAATCAACGTGTCTTTGAAATGTGGCTGCCACGGGCAGGTGCCACGCACGCTCTATAAGCTCAGGAGTACGTGTTACCGATGACGCTATGGCGTCTGATGGAACGTGCGTTCGACTGACCACCAGGGCCCCGGCACACACCAGACCCACGGCGACAACGATGCTGCTGATGCTTACGCGGTGCCATCGCTTCATGGGTCAGAACCTTAGCGGCAATGACGACATCGGCCTGCACGAACTATATTGAGAAACCAACCGGCGGGAAGGAGATTCCATATGCGCCCGTTCGGGCTGAAAATGCGATCGCATCTCCCGACGGGGGCGCCCGAGTTCTTCCTTGGTTCGAACAGAAAATGCGACAGCCAAACGAACCCTTTTTCCGCGGCGTCCGCGGACACGTATCGGCGCCGAGATTCAGATGCTAGATTTCCCGACCTACCGAATAGGAGGACGACATGCCCGAGAGCGTCTACAAGGTCATCGAACTGATCGGCACCAGTAAAGACTCGTGGGAGAGGGCGGCCGCCAATGCGGTCGAGCAAGCCGCCAAATCTCTGCGGGATCTTCGCATCGCAGAGGTCGTCAAGCTCGATATGCAACTGGATGAGAAGGGAACGGTCGAGGCTTATCGCGCCAAGCTCAACGTATCGTTCAAGTTCGAGGGCACCTGAGCCTCAGCACCTCGCCCCTTGCGGGCGAGGATGGCTCATTGGAGAAGGCGCGCTGCACGGTCCGCCCAACCGGACGCTCCAACCGGCCGCTGTGGCCTATCCCGGAAGTTGGCACTGGTCCGACTGGGGCCGATATGCTCTGATGCGAGCGGCGCGTATGGCACGTGGTGCTCCATGTACATGGTCATTCGCAAGTACACGAATGTTCGTTCGGTCGCGGACGCCGCTCGTCGCGCCAAGAGCGGCGTCGGTGAGATCCTGAGGCAATCGCAGGGATTTAGATCTTACCATGTGCTGGATGCGGGCGACGGTGTCGGTATCGCCGTGATGATATTCGATGACCGCGATAGCGCCAACGCAGCGAACGCCAAGATACTGGCGTTTATCGAGGCGAGCCTGCATGACCTCGATCTTGGCGTTCCCGAAGTGACCAGCGGCGAACTTTTGGTGGACATCGAGTGTAACGAGTCTTGCATAAGGTAGCCTCCAACGCCGCCAGTTGCGTGGCGGGTGCGGCCCTTGCTCATGTAACGACCTGACGTCACCTGTCGCTTTTGCAGCGATCGCGTCCTGGCCGCCCGTCAGGATATTCTTTTCGAGGAGCAGCAACGCCATGAAGCAGCACACCTTCGAAGCATTTTCCATCACAGCGATCTGCTGGACACCGCTCGTGGTCATGGGCACCGCGATGCCGCCAAGAGACCCTGAAGAGGACGAGGAAGACGATGAGGAGGACGAAGATGACGAAGGGGAAGATGACGATGACGAACCAGCGGTCGTGCGCGAGCCCGACGAAGACTAGATCGACGCTTGTTCGGTAGTCGGCGCTATATATGCCCCATTGGCTGCTTTGGTCGGCAGGACCGAGCGTGGTCGGCTGTGGTGCAGCTTCCCGAGTTCGTCGGCCTAGGGTCGAAAGCTGCCTTGGCCACATCCGATTTCGCTGGTCGGCTCGCCTCTAAGAGCTGACCTCCCCAGGCTGCTGAGCAAGGGGTGGCCTTGGGCGTGAAGCGGTCATCCCAGGGACTGTGCGGTCATTACACAGAAGCAGCGGCTATACGTCGTATGAAGCGATGAAGCCAAATGACGAGATCCCTCGCCTTTGACACTGGAGATATGACCCATTCCGGCGTTCCGAGATGACGGAGCATGTCTTCGTAGCCCTGATCTATTCCCTCCGACATTTTTTTATCGGTAAACGGTGCATTCTCATTGCACCGTTCGAGCCGCCAATTGATCTCTCCTAACAATGTGTCTGCGCTCGGCAGACGCAGAGCAAAATCCAGCTCTCTTCGAGCACAAATCCGTTCGATACGATGGCGCACCGGTTCGTCGTAGCGGACACCCCGCTTCTCCAGTCTCGCATGGGTCGCTTCATGTATGATAGCGGACGCGATCCATTCGAGAGTTGTGGTTTCAGAGGCGACGACACGCGCGTCGAGCAAGCAGGCGTTCAAGGAATGCAGATAGCAGCCGGTTCCATGCGGAACCAGCTTCACCCAAATTCGAGATAGGCTACTCTTGACGCGTCGGTAGTGAAGTGGAGAAATATCCTCCATTAGCTCGAGCGCGGCCTCAACGCGTTGCAGCGCAGGCTCAGGATCACCGTGCGAGCTTCCGATCCAAAGGCCATCGGTCATGCGGCTCGTCGAAAGCCACAGCGCAATCTTGTCATCCAGAAGCGGTCTTGAGATTGGAACGTCGCGAGACATGGGCCGCCGTCGCTTCTGCCTACAAACATATCCCCGCAATGATAAGCCGGTCCCGCTTCGGCGAACTTAACGACTTAAGTTAAACTGTCTGGAAGGTTCGAGGCATGTCCGCTATGGGTCGTCACTAGCCATAATGCTCAACCGATCGGACTATTTCCGCTCAGCCATGAGAAGCCGACATCGTCATCATGACTACACGCGCTAACGGTGCCCCATGACTACATGGCGCCCTCGTGCCCATATCAGGGTCGTCGCCATCGGCCTGCACTGGCGGGACGGGCGGCTGCTCGCGGCCGAAGTGCGCGACGATGCCGGCCGGATCAAGGGCGTGCGGCCGCTCGGCGGCGAGATCGAGTTCGGCGAGAGCTGGCGGGCTGCCCTGGTACGTGAGTTCAACGAAGAGCTCGGCATCGATGTTATCCTGAAGGGCGAGCCCTTGATGGTGGAGAATATCTTCGTGCACGAGGGGGCGACCGGCCACGAGGTGATGTTCATCTCCGAGGTCGAGTTTCCCGATGCCGCATTCTGCGATCAGGAGCGCATCGACTTCAGGGAGGACAATGGCGACCCCATCGTCGCCCGCTGGTTCGACCTCGCCGATCTCGACGTGGACGGTGCTCCGAGCCTGTTTCCGACCGGGCTGAAGGACTTTCTGCTCGGAGCGACAAAGGGCGGCACCACGTAGGCAGCGCGCCTGCTTTGCCGGACGCGACGCGTCAAGCCGAGAAGCCGCCCACTGCCGGGCTGCTACTTCATCAGCCTGAAGCGGCCGCCTTCCACCTTGATCAGAAACGCCGAGCGCTCATCGTAGCCATTGTGATCGGTTGGACTCATCGTGGACAGGCCGTTGTTCAGATACACGTCCTTGCCGCGCTCGAGTTGGTCGCGAAGGGCGGCACGAAATTCTGCCGTGCCGGGCTTCGCGGTCTTCATGGCATTCGGTATCGCCGTCTTGAGCAGCGCCATCGAGTCCCACAGATGCGCGGCGAAGATGTTCGGCTTCTGCCCATTCGCCTTCTCATAGGCGGACAAGAATTCATCCCGGACCTTGCGGAACGGATCGTCCGCCGGCAGATCGTCCGCGATCGTGAACGCCTCGCCGGTGAAGATGGCGCCTTCGACGCTGGCTCCGCCGAGCTTGATGAATTCCTCGGTGGCGACACCGTGGGTCTGGTAGATCTTGCCCGCATAGCTGCGCTCACGCAGCGCCTGTTGCGGCAGCACCGCCGGGGTGCCCGCCGAAGCAATGAAGACGGCGTCCGGATTCGTCGCGATCACCTTGAGAGCCTGGCCGGTCACGCTGGTGTCGGCCCGAGCATAGACTTCGTGCGTGGTCACGGTCAGGCCGAAGGTCGGAGCAAGCCTGCTCACTTCCTTGTAATAACCCTCGCCATAGCCGTCGGAGACGCCGATATAGCCGAGCGTCTTCGCGCCCGATTTGGCGATGTGCTTGAGGATCGCGAGCGCCATCAAATCGTCGTTGGGAACGACCTTGAAAGCCCATTTGCGCCGTTCGTCCATCGGTTGCACGATGGCCGTCGCCGCGGCCAGCGAAATGATCGGCGTCTTGGCTTCCCAGGCGACATCGAGCATCGGCATCGTCACCGGCGTCAGGGAGGAACCGATGAGGACGTCGACGCCATCCTGAATGACGAGACGACGGGCGTTTTGAACGCCCTTGGTCGAATCCGATTCATCGTCGAGGGCGATATAGACGATCTTCTCGCCGCCGATCTCCTTCGGGAGCGCCGCGACCGTCCGCATCTGCGGCTGCCCGAGCGCCGACCCCGGCCCCGTACCGGACACCACGATGCCCACCTTGATATCGGCATTGGCGCCGGAGGTGGCGAGAAGCATGGCCGCGCAAACGCACAAGGCTGCAAGGCAGCGCCTGATCATGATGTCCTCCCGTGTATTGTATTTCGCCGACGCAATCTCGCGCGGGTCGCGGCGAAAGTCTGTCCCTACGGCTAGGGACAGGTGCGATCTCAGAAGGGAGCGCCCGATGCTGCTGGTTCGGTTGACAAGCGCAGAGCCCTCGATCACAATTTGCGCAGGTAGATACCGCCTGCTGCTTGCGCCCTTCGGGGTATGGTGAAGTGTATCAGACCGCCGCACGCTTCCTTTGCACAAAGTGAACGGGTCCATAACGCAAGCCCTGACGATCTCGTTCACATTGCAGAGGATCAGCAGATGCGCGATTTCCGCGACGCCAAAGTCATGGCGCAAACCCTTCGCGAAGCCTTGAACGCCAGATCGGTCTCTCTCACCGTCGGTGAGAGCCTGGAGCTCATCGCCAAAATCCTGGGATTTCCTGACTGGAACGTGTTGGCCGCGCGTATCAAGGCCACCGGACAGGACGACAGCAAACGCGTTGCAGAGCCTGCACGAAACGCTGCGAGCGGCGCGGCAGAGACCGAAGCCGAGGTACCGCCCACGACCCTGGACCGATATGCCGGAACGTATCGGTTTCACAATGCCGTCTTTACCGTGCGGCGCGATGGGCGCCGTCTATCGGCGCATCTGAGCGGACAAGGCTCGGTGTCCTACCGCGCCTTGAGCGAAACTGAATTCGCCGGGGAGGACGTCGACGTCAAGCTTCGCTTCGTTTCCGAATCAGGCAACACGCCGGCCACACTGGTGCTGCAACAACACGGCAATGATCACACCATGCAGCGGATCGATGCGGATGCGGCTCAGGAGCTCGAGCGCGCTATCAAGGAGCGCATGAAAGGCCGCTCTGCCAATCCCGGAACTGAGGCGGCGCTTCGCCGTCTCATCGAAGAGGTCGCTGCCGGCCGGCCCGATTACTCTGCAATGAGCCCCGGATTGGCGGAAGCCACGCGCCAGCAATTGCCGCGATTGCAGCGCGGGCTTGCGGAGATGGGACCGATCACCTCGCTCGCATTTCTCGGCGTCGGCGCGCAGGGGCAGGATGTTTACTCCGTCTGGCACGAAGGCGGCGCCTCGCACTGGCACATTGCCCTCGACGCCGATGGCAGGATCGGGTCGGCCTTCGTCATGCCGGGGCCCTGACGCGGACGCGATTGCCCCGCGCCCGCGTCACGACGGGCGCGGAAGTCGCACGGTCGTCACCGTAGACGCGTCGCGATCATGCAGGGCCTGTGGCGGCACCTGCCTGGGCGTGGGCAACGGATACGTGATGCATCGACGACTGCGGATCGCATGATCCTGAATGCGCGGTGAAGCGTTCAATGGTATTATTGTTGTCATTCAATCAGAGGGGCGACGATGATCCATTCCGAGATATTTGCAGGCGGCCTCAAGCCACGGGCACGACGTCGCCACGTCGCTGCAATGGCCGCGGCGCTGTGTCTCGCGGTGACATTCGGCTCAGGCGGACGCGCGCTGGCTAACGATGCCGAGGCACGCACCACCTTCGAAAAGTTCATTGCCGCGCAGAACGCGCATGATGCGGACGCGGTAAAGGCCATGCTCTGGAATTCACCGGGTACGCTGCTGTTCGCGAGAGGCATCGAGACGCGAGGCCGCGATGCGGTGGCCGCCCGGTTCAAGGCATATTACGAGGGCACCTGGCACCTCGAACCCGACATGTCGAAATTCCACGTCGCCGTGATCTCCAACGAGGTCATGCAGGTCCTTGTCCCGATCGTTTTCACGCGCGGCCTTCCGGGCAAGCCACCCCAGCAAAACACGTTCCTGATCAGCCAGACCTACGTTCACGACGCGGCCGGCTGGTCCGTCGCGTCCATCATGCCGGTGGCGAATACGGAACTGAGATGAATGGTTGGGAGCCGGCTAGCGGCGGCAGTCCGTCTTCGCTCTTCGAACTACGCCGGACACTCTTCGCGTTTAGAGGGGGTGGTGGCTTGCCGAGCCGAAGCTCGCGGCGGCAGCCCGCCTGCGCCCTTGGGGCTTCGGCGTGGCATCCTTCTCTCGCTTCGCGAGCGAAGGATGGTGGGCACGACAGGGATCGAACCTGTGACCCCTACCATGTCAAGGTAGTGCTCTCCCGCTGAGCTACGTGCCCTAGAGGTCGTCTAGATCGGGTGGGGTCCCTATAACGGCTCAGGGGAGCCGGCGCAAGGACGGAACGGGGCCGATTCAGGCGGCCAGCATCTTGTTCACTTCGCTGACCAATTCGCGCAGGTGCACGGGCTTGGACAGCACCTTGGCGTTCTTGGGGGCGTCCGAATCCGAGTTCAGGGCGACCGCGGCGAAGCCGGTGATGAACATGATCTTGATGTCGGGGTCGAGTTCCGAGGCCCGGCGCGCGAGCTCGATGCCGTCCATCTCAGGCATCACGATGTCGGTCAGCAGCATCTCGAACGGCTCTTCCCGCAGCCGCTGATAGGCGGCCATGCCATTGTCATGGGACGAGACCTGAAAACCGGCGTTTTCCAGCGCCTTGACCAGGAAACGGCGCATGTCGTTGTCGTCTTCGGCGAGCAGGATCTTTGGCATGGCAGGAAACGTCGCATCCCCAGAGGATATCAGCAGAACTCACTAAGCCCGACAGAGGGTAAATTTGGGGTGAAAATCTTTACCCTGAGACGGCTGCCGCTGCCGGTCCGTTGTGAACCGGAATGCGACTCGAAGCAATCGAGCCGCGCGCGCGCATCCCCGCCTCCCTGCCCGCACGGTTAAGACGCGTTCCAACGCGCCATCACATCTTTTCGCTTGGCAGAATGGTTGCGATTCCGGACAATGACGACACATAAGAGCCGCTCGATCGGCCGAATCAAGCGACCTGGCCCCCTGCCAGGTCCCGGCGCGAAGGGACGAAGCCTGAGAAGATGACCCGGTTTGACGGCGAGACGTCGCCAGCCTTTGAGATCGTCGAGCCCGCGCAATGGCGTGCGCCGGTCATCTTCAACTCGCCCCATTCCGGCTCGACCTATCCGGACGAATTTCTGGCGGCCTCGCGGATCGACCTGCCGACGCTGCGGCGCTCCGAAGATTCCTTCATGGACGAGCTGATCGGCCATTTGAGCGATCGCGGCTTTCCGACCGTGCGGGTCAACTTTCCCCGCTCCTATGTCGACGTCAATCGCGAGCCCTACGAGCTCGATCCGCGCATGTTCACCGGCCGCCTGCCGAGCTTCGCCAACACCCGCTCGATGCGGGTCGCCGGCGGCCTCGGCACCATCCCGCGCGTGGTCGGGGACGGCCAGGAGATCTATCGCGATCGTATTTTGGTCGACGATGCGCTTTCGCGAATCGAGACGCTGTACAAGCCCTATCACCGCGCGCTGCGCCGGCTGATCAACAAGGTGCACCAGACGTTCGGCACAGTGGTGCTGGTCGACTGCCACTCGATGCCGTCGGTCGGCGTCAGCAGGGACGAGCCGCGCCGGCCCGATATCGTGATCGGCGACCGTTACGGCACCAGCTGCACGCCGCTGCTCTCCGACCGCGTCGAGGAGACCATGACGGGGCTCGGCTATTCGATCGGGCGCAACAAGCCCTATGCCGGCGGTTTCATCACCGAACACTACGGCAATCCAGCGAGCGGCCTGCACGCGGTGCAGCTCGAGCTCAATCGCGCGATCTACATGGACGAGCGGCGGCGTGAGCGTGGGCCGCGCTTTGCGCAGGTGGCGAGCGACTTCGGCATTCTCGCCGAGGTCTTGGCGACCACGATCCCGTTCGGCGATCTCGGCCCGTTCCAGGCCGCGGCGGAATAGACGCGACTTTTACGTCGGACGGCTCGTGTTGCCTGCTGCTGGCGCGTCCGCGTTTCGCTTCGAGAGTTCGCGCGCATCGAAATGAAAACAGCAGCTCAAAGAGAAATAACGGCCCTAAGAAAAAAGGGCCGCTTCTGATGAAGAAGCGGCCCAAGTCTAGGGAGGAAACGCCCAAGGAGGGCAGCGGTAACGCCAAGCGCTACCGCACCGCAACAATATGCGACCGCGGCGCACAAAGTGCAAGGGCTTTTGCGCCGTTTCCCATGCAATATGCACATGGCTCAGTTGCTTCCACGGAAACCCAGATTCAGTTTCTTTGATAAGGAAATTCAATGGGTTGATAGATGTTTGCATACGAACGAGGCATGGTCGGAACTAAGTTTTCAACGCTGTGATCGATATTTGGCCAGCAGATGACTGAGATGAGGCAGCCATCTGCGGCATTCAAAATACCAGGGAGCAAGACAAGACAACGCTGCAAGATCCTGCCGAATTGAGCTAGGCAAGAGCGAGCTTCACCTAATTTTCGCTTTCGAGGATCCGCCGTGACGGTGATCGACTTCTCCGCCTTCATCGGACGGCTCGCCACCGCCTCCGGCGAAACCATCCTGCCGTTCTTCCGCACCTCGCTGTCGATCGACGACAAGAGCAAGACCAAGGATTTCGACCCCGTGACGGAGGCCGACCGTGCCGCGGAGGCGGTGATGCGTCGGCTGATCAAGGCCAACTTCCCCCAGCACGGCATCGTCGGCGAGGAGTTCGGTAATGAGCGGGACGATGCTGACTATGTGTGGGTGCTCGACCCCATCGACGGCACCAAATCCTTTATCGGCGGCTTTCCGATCTGGGGCACGCTGATCGCGTTGCTGCACAAGGGCACGCCAGTGTTCGGCATGATGCATCAGCCCTTCATCGGCGAGCGCTTCTCCGGCGACAACGGCTCGGCCACTTATAAGGGCCCGTCCGGCGAGCGCCGGCTCCAGGTCCGCCGCTGCGCCTCGCTCTCGCAAGCGACGACCTACACCACCAGCCCCTTGCTGATGAACGAGAGTGACCGCGCCATCTTCGGCCGCATCGAGCAGGGCGCGCGGCTGTCGCGCTATGGCGGCGACTGCTATTCCTATTGCATGCTGGCGGCAGGCCATGTCGACCTCGTGGTCGAGACCGAGCTGAAGCCCTACGACATCGCGGCGCTGATCCCGATCGTGACCGGCGCCGGCGGCGTCGTCACCACCTGGGAAGGCAAGCCGGCCCAGGGCGGCGGCCGCATCATCGCGGCGGGCGATCCCAGGGTCCACGAAGAAGCGCTCAAGCTTCTGAACCAATAACAGCGCGAGCGGAGGGCTTGCATGACCGTCTCACGCAGGCTGCTCGCTCAATTGTTCCTGGGATTGATGGTGCTTCTGCTGCCGACGCTCGCCACGGCGCAGAATTTCCCGGTCAAGCCGATCAAGCTGATCGTGCCCTTCCCGGCCGGCGGGCCCAACGACATCATCGCCCGCGTGATCGGCCAGCGCATGTCGGAACTATCAGGGCAGCCGGTGGTGATCGACAGTCGCGGCGGCCAGGGCGGCGTGCTCGGCACTGACGCCGTCTCCAAGGCCGCGCCCGACGGCTACACCATCGCGATCTCCTCAGCCGGCGCGCTCGCGATCAGCCCGAGCATGGAGAAGGTGGCCTACGACACGCTCAACGACCTCACGCCGGTGACGCTGGTTGCGACCGTGCCGGAAATGCTGGTCGTTGCCACCAACGTGCCCGCCAAGGACATCGGCGAACTGATCGCGCTCGCCAAGGCGCAGCCGGGCAAACTCAACTTCGCCTCCTCCGGCCCCGGCAGCCTGCCGCATCTCGCCGGTGAACTGTTCAAGCTGACGGCGAAGATCGACATCGTGCACGTGCCCTATCGCGGCGCCGCGCCGGCCGTGAACGATCTGTTGGGCCAGCAGGTCCAGATGACCTTCCTCGATCTCCCCGTGCTGCTGCCGCAGGTCAAGGCCGGCGCCCTGCGCCCCATCGCGGTCGGCTCGGCCGAGCGCGCGCCGACCGCGCCCGACGTGCCGACCACGGCGGAAGCGGGATTTCCCGTATTACGCATCGAGAACTGGTACGGCATGGTTGCGCCGAAGGGCACGCCCAAGGATATCCTCGCCGCGCTGCATGGCCTTGCAACGAAGGCGATGGCCGATCCCGCAGTGAAGGAGAAGCTCGCCGCGCAAGGCGCGACGCTGATCGGCGACGAGCCGGATCACTTCCGCAGCTTCATCGCGGATGAGACGAAGAAATGGGCCAAGGTGATCAAGGATGCCGGCGTGGAGACGGGAAAGTAGGACGCCGGCGCCGCCAAAGCACCGCCGCGTTTCCTCGGTTGTGCCCATGCCCGCCCTTGTCGCGGTTGTCGAACCGGGATCATGCCTAGCATCCCTTGCAGATGCTCTTGATCTTTCGGTCGGCCTCTGAGTTCGCCGAGCTCTCCGAGCGAATCTGGTCATCGCCCTGCAATGACGGACCAGGCGTCACCGTTCCGTCGATCCGACCGATATTGGCGCCACCCGCCGGATTGCCGGGCCGCCCAACCGTCGTGGATCCTCGCGGTCCGGCCCCACCGCCCGATTGAGCCGTTCCGGCCGCGTTGGTTCCGGGAGCGGTCGCGGTCCCAGACGAAGCGCCACCGCTGCCCGCGCCCGAGCCTCCCCCGCCCGAACCTCCACCACCCCCGCCGCTCTGCCCTGATGCCGGACCAATGGAAGCGCTTGCCAGCACAGCGACCAGCACGAGGCCGGTTACGCGCATCGAACGTCTCGCGTTCTGCATGTTCCTGGACATGGTTTGCTCCTGGCTCGTTTCGCCAACTGGGCAATGAGATGCGGCTGCGACCGTTCCCAGGGCTGATCGCCGCAGCGGCCTGAATGCGAACGCCACATCAAACGACCGATCCTGGTTCAGTTGGTCAGCATCGTCGCGAGCGCGGCGCTACGGCTCACGTTGCCTCGGCCCTCAAATGGTCCACCAGCATCTTGGCCGGCTTCGGCAGCGCCTTGAAGCTGCGCGCACAGATCACGAGCTTGCGGTTGGCGAAGGCATCGCGGAGGCGGACCATCGCGAGCGGCATGGTCCTTGCGCAGCGGCGGGCAGCGACTTCTGGCACGAGCGCCACGCCGACATCAGCAGCGACCATCTGGCAGATCGCGTCGAAGTCGCGCAGCCGTGCGCGAAAATGCGGACGCATGCCGAGCCGCGCCGCATGTTTGGCGATGTGCATCTGCAGCGCGGTCGCGCTGGTCAGGCCGACGAAGTCACACGCTCCCGCTTCCTGAAAGTCGATCTGGCGGCGGCCGGCGAATGGACCGCGTTTCGACGTCACCAGCGTCAGGCGGTCCTCGCTGAAGACGAAACGCTCGATATGCTCGGGCAATGCATGCTCGGCGGCGAAACCGAGATCCGCGGCACCTGCCGTGATCGCCGCCGCGATGTCGGTGCTCTCGCGCTCCTCGATATCGATCGCGACGTCGCGATGCTCGCGAAGGAAGCCGGCGAGCGCTTTCGGCAGATGCTCCGACAGGCCCGACGTGTTGGCGAGGAAATGCACGTTGGCGCGGACGCCAGAGGCAAAGCCGGCGAGATCGCCGCGCATGGCGTCGACCTGATGGATGACCAGCCGCGCGTGATCGAGCAGGCTCTGGCCGGCCGCGGTCAACTCCACGCCGCGGCGCCCGCGCTTGAGCAGGGCGACGCCGAGCGCGTCCTCGAGGCCCTTGATGCGCGCGCTTGCGGAGGCCAGGGCCAGGTGCGAGCGCTCCGCACCGCGGGTGATGCTGCGCTGGTCGGCAACCGCGATGAAGAGCTGGAGGTCGACGAGGTCGAAGCGCATGGGGTCCTGCTCTTGTTGTTGGAGCATGATCTCGTCGGAAAAAGCTGCACACTGTTCCGGATCACGCTTCAGCCTTCGGCTGGGACGAAGGCAGTCTCCGTAACCTCCAGATTGTGCCGCCCGGCGGCTTCGGTCAATGTGCAGGTATGATCGACCCGCTGCTCATCCTCATTGCCGCCGTCTTCCTGCTCGCCGGGTTCGTCAAGGGCGTGATCGGGCTCGGCCTGCCGACGGTGTCGATGGGCCTGCTCGCAGTGAGCATGACTCCCAGCCGGGCCATCGCCATCGTCATTGTGCCGGCCATCGTCACCAACATCTGGCAGACCTTCGTCGGCCCGCACTTGCGCGACATCCTGCGGCGGCTGTGGCCGCTGATGATCGGTACCGTGATCGGCTGCTGGCTCAATGCCGGTGCGCTGACCGGTCCGCACGCCCGCTACGGCACGATCGTGCTCGGCGTCCTGCTCGTCATCTACGCCGTGATCGGCCTGAACAAATTCCAGTTCCAAGTCTCGCCCAAGAACGAGAAATGGGTCGGTGGCCTCGTCGGTATCGTCACCGGCGCGATCTCGGCCTCGACGGGGGTGCAGGTGATCCCCTCGATGCCGTTCATGCAGGCGATCGGCATGGAAAAGGACGAGCTGGTGCAGGCGCTCGGCGTGTTCTTCACGACGGCAACGCTGGCGCTCGCCTTCAACCTGACCGCAGTCGGACTGCTGACGCCTGCCAATGCCATCCCGGGCGCCGTCGGCCTCGCTATGGCCTTTGCCGGCATGTTCATCGGCCAATCGGTGCGGGCGCGGATGCCGGCGGAAGCGTTTCGTCGCTGGTTCCTGATCGCGATGATCTTGCTCGGTCTGTATCTGGCCGGCAGCGCGCTGGCGCAAGAGCTCACCTGAGAGGGTTACCGTGTCTCCAGCATGGCGACGCGGATTCCGAGATAGATGAAGAGGCCGCCGAGGGCACGGTTGACCCAGGCGATCGCGCCCTCGGATCGCCGCAGGCGATGGGCGGCCCGGGCCGCAAACGCCGCTAGCACCAGGCACCACAGCGTTCCCGTAAAGATGAAGATCAGGCCGAGCGTCAGGAAGGCGAGCGGCTTGTGCGCGGAGTCGGCTGCGACGAATTGCGGCAGGAAGGCCAGGAAGAACAGCGCGACCTTGGGATTGAGCGCATTGGTAAAGACGCCCTGGAGGAACACCCGCCGCAGCGAGCTCCGCACCGGCTCGTCGATGGCCGTGGCCAGCGCCGGACGTGACCACAGCATCTGAAGTCCCGTCACGACGAGATAGGCCGCGCCGACCAGCTTCAGGATCGAAAACGCCGTCGATGAGGCCATCAGCAGCGCCGAAAGGCCGATCGCTGCGGCCGCGACGTGGAAAAAGCAGCCGAAACTGATACCCAGCGCCGCGGCGGCGCCGCCCCGCCAGCCCATCTGCATGCTGCGGCCGATCACATAAACCGAGTCCGGGCCCGGCGTGATGTTGAGCAGCACACCTGACAGGATGAAGAGCCAGATTTCGTGAATGCCCAGCATGCGAAGTCTCCCGATCGGCCTTCAGGCGGCATATTCGGTTCGCCCCTCCCCGTCCACTGCCGCAATTGCGTGGGATTTTCCGCGAATTTGCAATGCGGATCACTCTTTCGCGCGGCTCCATCTGCTTTATAAAGGCACGGTTCTTGAAATGCAGGGTTCAGGGCGATTGCCACGCCGTGGCCGGTCCGCCATCCGCTGGAGCGCTTAGGATATGGAAAGACGTCTGGCTGCCATCGTCTGCGCCGATGTCGCCGGCTATTCGCGCATGATGGGCAGCGACGAGGCCGGCACCCATGCCGCCTTCAAGGCTCACCGCGCCGCGATCCACCCCATCATCCTCAATCATGGTGGCCGCGTCGTGAAGAACACCGGCGACGGCTTCCTGCTGGAGTTCCCCTCGATCGTCGGCGCCACCGAAGCCGCGATTGCAATGCAGACGCTGATGGCGGAGCGCAACCGGCATCTGCCGGCCGACCGCGCCATGCAGTTCCGGCTCGGCATCCACATGGGCGACGTCATCGCAGACGAGGACGAAGTCTTCGGTGACGACGTCAACATTGCCGTCCGCCTGGAATCGGTGGCGAGCCCCGGCGGCTTTGCCATCTCGGCCAAGGCCCATCGCGAGGCGAGCAAGCATCTCACCGTGCCGCTGACCGATGCCGGCAATCACCGCTTCAAGAACATCAAGGATACGGTCGGGGTCTGGACCTGGACGCCCGACGGCGCGCCGGCGCTCGCCCCTGGAATGAGAGAGGCGTCCGCGCTCTCGCAACAGTACCGCACCGCGATCGTCGGCGTGCTGCCCTTCGCCAATCTCAGCGATGCCCAGGATGAATATTTTTCCGACGGTTTGACCGAGGATTTGATCCACGCGCTGTCGCTGCAATCCTTCTACCGCGTGCTGAGCCGCAACTCGACCTTCGCGTTCAAGGGCAAGAACACCAGCACCCGGCTGATCGCGCGCGAGATCGACGCCACCTATCTGATCCAGGGTTCTGTGCGGCGCGCCGGCGCCAAGATCCGCGTCACCGCCGAGCTGATCGCGCCGGAGACCGGCGAGCAGCTCTGGACCGGGCGTTACGACCGCGACATCGGCGACCTGTTCGCGATGCAGGACGAGATCACGACCAATCTGTCCGCCGCCATCGCCACCGAGATCGTTCGTGCCGAGGCCTCGGCACCGGCGCGGCTCTCGACCGACGTCACCGCCTGGGACCGCTTCCTCAAGGGACTGTCGCATTACTATCGGCAAACCAAGGAAGATCTGGCCGCCGCAGTCGAGCTGTTCCGGGAGGCCATTGAGCTCGATCCCAAGCTGTCGATCGCACACGCCTATCTCGCCACGATCCAGATCCAGAGCATTCAGTTCGGCTGGGTCAAGGGCACGCGCGAGATGTGGGCTGAGGCGATGAGCCTCGCCGAAACCAGCGTCCGGCTCGATCCGCGCTCCTCCTTCGCATTCTCGATCCTGACCTGGGCGCACGCGTTGGAGGGTCATCACGAGGCGGCAATGGACGCCGCCAAGCGCGCGGTCGCGCTCAACCCTTACGACAATGGCGCGCGCGGCGTGCTCGGCATCTGCCATTTCATGATCGGCGAGCACCGCGAGGCGATCGAGCTGTTCTCGATGGCGTCGCAGCGCGACAACAGCGATCCTCGCTACCAATGGGCGGCGCTGAACGCCTTCAGTCACTACCTGTTGCGCCAATATGACGCGACCCTGTCATGGGCCCGGGAACAGCTCTACATCAACCCGAACCACATGCAGGCGCTGGCGATCCGCGCAGCGGCCTTGGCCCAGATGGGACGGAACGACGAGGCCAGCGAGGCCGTCGGCGTGCTGATGGCAAACTATCCAACCCTGAACGTCGACAGGCACTTGCGCAATTTCCACTGGAAGCGGCCCGAGGACCTCGCCCATTACCGCGAGGGGCTGCTGAAAGCCGGCGTGCCCCTCGGCAAGCTGAGCCTGGTGCAGAGCGACGTCAAACGCGCCGCCGAGTCCTGAACGACAGGCCACCGCTCCGTTGCGCTCCTGCCGCGATCTTACGCTGCTCTTGTTGACCCGACAGTGAAATGCGCCACACTTCGTCACACGCCCAAGTAGTATATTGTGCTGTCGGTTTGTTAGGACTTTCCGCGCTCTAACAGCGCGCCTCATTTTCACGATTTGCTGCTTTCAGGATTTGGGCCATGCATCACCCCGCTTCGAAGCCGCCCCTCGATCCCTCGATCCCGGTCTCGCCGAACAACCCCTGCCCGTTCCTGCGCGGCCTCGTCGGCGAAGGCTTCGTCGAGGGCGGCACCGTGCCGCTCAACACCCTGTCTCAGACCATCGCCAACGCGACCGGCGAGACGGGGCTGAAGAGGGTCTCGGGCCGAATTCAGGTCCGCGGCGTTGCGATGATCGCCAACGGCGTCAAGCACATCTTGAAGAGCCTCTGGTCGGGCGCGCAGCTCGACGCGCTACGCGGCGGTCCGCTCGACAAGCGCGGTGCCGGCTCGCGCATCCTCGGCGTCGACGGCAAGGTCAACGAGGACGAAATCGCGCGGCTCGCGAGCTTCGGCCGGACCTACATCGACCCGAACACCGGCAGCAGCGAGCCCGGCCTCAACGCCGCGGAAATCAAGACCTTCATGCGCGACAATCTCAAGCGCGCCGGCAGCGCCGCGCGGTGGTACTACCCGCTGCTGATGAAGTTCGAATGGCCGGTCCTTCTGAAGATCATCGGCAAGGGCAAGCAAGGCGAGGAGCGCTATCTCAGCGTGGCCGACGTGCGCACCCTGTTCGAACAGCGCCAATTCCCCGACCGCATCAACCAGCGGATCGTGTCGCAGCCGCTGCTGTCGTCCGGCCAGCTCCGCTTTCGCTGGGCCATCGCGCTCTCGGCGCTCGTCATCGGGCTTGGCCTCGTTGCCCTGGTCGCGGTCGCCGAATTCCCCAACCAGGTTCGCGCCATGCTGCCGCAGAAGAGCGTCCTCGTGAACCTGCTGCCGCCGCCCCTGCCCGCGGTCCCCGAAACGAAAGCGGCTTACTGGCTCGAGCAGAACTGGTCGCTGAAGGACCGGCACTGGTTCCACCATGCCAGCCAGGGCACCGCGACCTTCCCGGTACCCTATGAGTGGTTCGTGGCATTGGAGCAGCCGCAGCTGCATCTGTTCTCGAAGCCCGGCATGATCAAGGACAGCGCCTATCTCGAGCGCTTCGGCTTCATCCCCAGCCCGCAGACGATCCAGACCGACACCGCGACGCTGCGCCGCTTCGGCTATGCCAATGTCTACGAGACGGCGCAGGTGTCGGACTGGTCGACTCGATGGACCCCGGCCGAGAACGTCGACGGCCTGCCCGTCGGCTTCGCGCGCATGACCGGCGTGGTCGATCCCGCGACGGGCCGCCGCGAGGACGACATGATCGGGCTGACCTGCGCGGCCTGTCATACCGGCCAGATCCACTATCAGGGCGTCGACGTCCGCTTCGACGGCGGCGCGGCGATGACCGACCTGAAGAAGCTCGAGCTCGCGACCGGGCTGTCGATCGCCTACACGCTCTACGTCCCGTTCCGCTTTCAGCGCTTTGCCGATCGCGTGCTCGGTACCGATGCCAGCCAGGCAGACCGCGCCGTGCTGAAGCAGAAGCTCGGCGCGATCGGCAGCTTCCTGATCGACTGGGCCAAGAATTACGAGAAGACGATCGAGGGCAAGACGACCTGGGACGGCAAGCAGCAGCAGGACACCGAGGAAGGGTTCGGCCGCCTCGATGCCCTCAACCGCATCGGCAACCAGGTCTTTTCGCAAGACCTCGCGATGAGCGGGATCAAGGGATTCGAGAAGAACCTGCACGCCCAGGACGCGCCGGTCAGTTACCCCGCGATCTGGACCGTGCCGTGGTTCAGGTTCGCCCAGTACGATGCCTCGATCGAGCAGCCGCTGATCCGCAATGCCGGCGAAGCCCTCGGCGTGACGGCCCTGCTCAACCTGTCAGACGCCTATCCCGAGGAGAGGCTATGGCGCTCCTCGGTGAACTTCCGGACGCTGGGCTGGATCGAGGACATGCTGCGAGGCCCCGATCCATTCAAGACAGCCGGTCCTTCCGGTCCGAAGTTCGGCGGCCTGCTTGCGCCGAAATGGCCCTCGCAGATCCTCGGCGACGCCTGGAGGCTGAAGCCGGATCGGGTCGAGCGCGGCCGCGCCGTCTACACCGAGATGTGTTCCGGTTGCCATTTGCCGGCGATCGACACGCCGGCCTTCTGGTCGTCGAAGCGTTGGGAGCAGAACGGCGACAGCAAGGTGCTGAACGCGGTGACGATCCCGCTCAACGAGATCAAGACCGATCCCGAGCAGTCGCTCGTTCTCAGCAAGAGGACCGTCGATGTCCCCGGCTTCCTGAAGGTGAACACGGCCGACCTGCAAAAATGGTGGCAATGCGAGATCCCGACCGCAAGCAAATCGCCCAACGAGATGGTCTATGCGCTCGGCCTCATGACGGTGGTCGATCTCGTCGCCCGCAAATGGATGGATGATGAGAAAATCCCGGAGGCCGAACGGGCGGAGATCTGGAATCTTACGCGCAAGAACTGCCTCAATCCGGCGCCTGATCCGCGCTATCGCGCGCGGCCGCTGAACGGCATCTGGGCCACCGCGCCATACCTGCACAACGGCTCGGTGCCTTCGCTGTACTGGCTGCTGAAGCCGCAGAGCGAGCGTCCGCAGAAATTCTGCATGGGTCGCCGCGACTATGACCCCGAGATCGTCGGTTTCGCAGTCAGCGCCAACGAGCGCTGCAAGACGGGAGAGACGGAGCTCTCGGCGACCGGACCTGACGGCAAGCCGATCCAGGGCAACAGCGTGCTCGGCCATTCCTTCGAGCTCAAGCCGGGCGAGCCGAAACGCCCGGGCGTGATCGGCCGCATGTTCAAGGACGACGCCGAGCGCTACGACCTGATCGAGTATCTGAAGACGCTGTAACGACCCGTCGTCATGGCCGGGCTTGTCCCGGCCATCCACGTTCTTTGCTGCAGCAACAAGACGTGGATGCCCGGGACAAGCCCGGGCATGACGAAGACTGTGGAACGTTCAGTGGCGCAGGAAGCGTCCGAGCCCCTCACTTGAACAGCGGCGTGCCCGGCACGAAGGCGTCGAAGGCGGCCCAGAACTGGGAGCGGTAACGGTCCTGCTCCTGGAGGATTTCGTGCTTCGAACCGGCGATGACGAGGTGCGAGCCGGCGCGCAGATGATAGGCGAACTCTTCGATCGCCGCGGTCGAGACCACGGTGTCATTGGAGGCCGCCAGCATCAGGATCGGCTGGCGGATCTTGGAGGGGTAGTTCATGCCCTTGAAGGTGTGCATCGCGCTGAAGGCCGCGTCGGCCCAGGCCACCGTCGGTGACGCCAGCCCCAACGTCGGATCCTCCTCCAGGATCGCGGCATTGCGCGCATAGCGCACGGGGTCGCTGGTCAGGGGATTGTTGATGAAGGGATCGAGCCCGGTGATGCGGCTGCTGCCGCCGGGGACATAGCGGCCGCCCTGCCCGAACAGGCGCATCGCCTTCAAGAGCGCCCGGGCCGGAAACGACGTGGTGCGACCGGGCAGGTCGATCATCGGCGCGGACAGCACCATGCGGTCGAACCAGCGCTTGCCGGCATGCGCGATCCGCAACAGCACGGTGCCGCCCATGGAATGGGCGAGCGCGAAGAAGGGCGGCGGGCAGTCCGGCAGCACCACCTGCTGCACGAAGGTCTCGACGTCGATCTCGAAATCGGCGAAGTCGCGCACATAGCCCTTGCGTGGATCGCGCAGCCGGCGCGAGGAATGGCCCTGCCCGCGCCAGTCGATCATCGCCACCGCAAAGCCGCGATCGCGCAGGTCGCGCACGGTCTCGAAATATTTCTCGATCTGCTCGCTGCGTCCGGTGAAGACACAGACCGTGCCCTTGCGGCCCGCCGGAGGCGCCCAACGCGCAAAGCGCAGCTCGGCGCCATCGGGGGTCTTGATGGTGCCGCTGACGACGTTTTCCGGAACGGGGTTGGCGGGAATCGAGACCAGCGTCATTTGGGCGTGCTTGGGCGCGAAGTGCTGCAAATCAAGGGGCGGGAGCGCCGAAAAGGCGCGTGTTGCCGCCCTCTTGAACGCCGTCTCGATCCACCCATATCATTTTCGTGCAGGCCGCTACCAGTGTTTCGGAACCGGAACATGAGGCTGCACACAGACGAAAGCCCGGCCCGATTGGCGGGCGGGTACCCAACAGTCGCTCAATGGAGGACTTGACCATGCGTAGCTACGATCTCACCCCGTTCTATCGTTCCACCGTCGGCTTCGACCGTCTCTTCAACCTGCTCGACCAGGCCGGTTCGGACGGAAGCCCCGGTTATCCCCCCTACAACATCGAGCGCACCGGCGAGAACGCCTACCGCATCACCGTTGCGGTCTCGGGCTTCGCCAAGGACGAGCTCTCCATCGTCGCGAAGGAAAACACGCTGACGATCAAGGGCGAGAAAGTCGCCAACGAGAACTCGAAGTCCGAAGTGCTCTATCGCGGCATCGCCGCACGTGCCTTCGAGCGCGCCTTCCAGCTTGCAGATTTCGTGCAGGTGAAGGACGCCTCGCTCGAGAACGGCCTGCTTCACGTCGATCTCGTCCGCGAGATTCCCGAAGCCAAGAAGCCGCGCCAAATCGCGATCAACGCCGGCGCCCCGAAGGCGCAGGTGATCGAGAGCTCGGCGCAAGCCGCCTAAGCCAAGGCGACTACTTCTAGGTTGCGAAAACGCCCCGGTGCCCCGGGGCGTTTTTTTTGTTTTTGCACCGCATCACAGAGCAGTGAAGTCGCGTAACGTCGCAACTCTCCTCTCCGTCCTTTGGGCATCGAACCCTGACAATACGGAGAACGATCGTGACCTTCTGGCGCAACCTTTTCGTCGCCGCGAGCCTGCTCGCAGCCCCCTTCAGCGTTGCCCACGCAGAGACACCGCAGACGGTAAAAGCGACGAATGTCGTGCTGGTGCATGGCGCCTGGGCCGATGGCTCGAGCTGGTCGGAGGTGATCCCGATCCTGCAGGCGGCAGGCCTGCACGTGACGTCTGTGCAGAATCCGCTGTCGTCGCTTGCGGACTCCGTCCAGGCGACCAAGCGCGCGCTGGCTCAGCAGGATGGACCGACAGTGCTCGTCGCGCATTCCTGGGGCGGCACCGTGATCAGCCAGGTCGGCACCGATCCGAAGGTCACCGGGCTCGTCTATGTGGCCGCACGCGCGCCCGATGCGAATGAGGATTTCGTCGCGCTGTCCAAGCAGTTTCCGGCCGGACCGGCCCGCGCCGGCATCGTCGAGCACGACGGCTACACCAAGCTCTCGGAAGAGGCCTTCCTGAAGTACTTCGCCAATGGCGTGAAGGCGGAGCAGGCCAAGGCGCTTTACGCGGTGCAATGGCCGACCGCAGCCTCCATCTTCGCCGGCCGCACCACGGAAGCCGCCTGGCACAGCAAGCCGAGCTGGTACGCAGTGTCGAAGAACGACTACACCATCAATCCCGATTTCGAGCGCTTCCTCGCCAAGCGCATGAACGCCACCACGGTCGAGCTCGACGCCGGCCACCTCTCATTGGTGTCACATCCAAAGGAGGTCGCGAAGCTGATCCTGGAGGCTGCGGGGCAGCCGCGGAGCTGAGGCGATTGCCGTGACTGCAAAAGGCGCCTGACTGCTCAGGCGCCTTTTGTTTGTAAGTGTCGTCCTGGCGAAAGCCAGGACCCATTACCCCAGGAAGTAGTGTGGCGAAGATTCGGAGTTTGGTACGCGCACCTCACCCGATCGATAGACCTCGCGGTATGAGTGCTGGCCTTCGCCAGCGAGGGTGTGGCACTCGGCTCGCCTCGCACAACGAGCCGATTGCGAGCGCGCCTAATCCAGCCCCTGCGCGGCCGGCATATCCTGCGTCGGCAGAATCGTCGACGCCGGCTTGGCCTGACTGACTGTGGGTACAGCGGCTTGTGGCGCGGCTTCAGCCGGCTTGGCCTGCATAGCGGCCGCGGTCTGCTGCGTAGACTGCGTCTGTGCAGGCTGGAACTGCTGCGGCGCCGGCTCGGCCGGCTTCGCCGCGACCACCGGTGCCTCGGCGCGGCGCGGGGCGGCCTTGGGCAGCGGCACGGTGCGGCTTGCCACATGCGGGATCGCAGCCGGCGGGCGCGGCGGACCGTTGCGAACCACGGTCGGCGGCGGCAACGCGCTTTGCGGACTGTAGGGCGCGACCGCGGGCTCGTCATAGGCGGGTGCCATGCCATAGGCATCGGCCGAAGGCATGAAGCGCAGGATCCGGCCGTCACGGGCGTCGATCACCAGCCGGCCGTTGTCGCCGCGACGGTCGATCACCGCGATTGTGTAGACGCTGCCGCGCAGCCGCGGGATGCCAAGCGGCAGGAAGCCATTGTCGCGCAGCACCACGTAGACTTCGGTGGACGGCAGCAGCTCCGGGCCGGGACCGCGCTCCTCGTAGCCATAGCCGTAGCCGTAACGCGGCGGCGGGGGCGGTGCGGCCTCCGGCGGCGCATTTGGCCCGTCGAAATCCGAGACCGGGATCACTGCCCCTCCTATAATACCGCTCGTGGGAACTTGCGCCTGAGCGGCGGTTACAGCCAGCGCCAGCGTGGCCGCAGCCACACATCCTGTGAAAAACTTCATGGTCGATACGCTCCTGTCAGGCCCTCCGATGGCCGCCATCTTTCGCTTCTCGCGGCGTGGCGCGCCTTCCGAAGGGTTGATCCGAAGCTTCATTTGGGATTCCGGCGTCCACAGGGCCGGATCAGGGCGCGTTTGCTCCAAAATCGGGGCTGCGCAACTTTCGGAAAGCGATTGATTGACTTATGGGGAATCGGGACTTCCGCGCGCTTGTGTGCTAGACAAAAATTTGGCAAGGTGATGGTTAGGACAGGAAGACTGTCTCAATTTTGCTTGCGGTTCCGGCATAGGGATTGCAGCGAGAACTGGTGCTCTTGAGCCCCAGGAAGGTGCCAGGCAAAGCCGTTCTCGGGGACGAAGAACGCCTAGGCCTGAATTTAAGAAAATGCGGCTCGCTAGCGGAAGAGCGGTGACCCAGAGGCGGGTGCCGCGGAACGCCCAAGGTGCGCCGAAGATGGCGGTGAGGCAGCTTGCCGCATGGAGAGGATTGGAACAATGAACGGGTCGCAATTCGAGCGCGCAAACATCGTGGCAGAAGAGCTGTCGGCGACGGTCGCCTCGAAAACGACCGATCCGATCGCTTACCCGATCCAAGAGCACAATTCGCGCCCCAAAGCCGAAGGCCTCTATGATCCTTCCCTGGAGAAGGATTCCTGCGGCGTCGGCTTCATCGCCAACATCAAGGGCAAGAAGTCGCACGAGATCGTCTCGGACGCGCTGAACATCCTGTGCAATCTCGAGCATCGCGGTGCCGTCGGCGCCGACCCGCGCGCCGGTGACGGTGCCGGCATTCTGGTGCAGATCCCGCACGCCTTCTTCAGCCGCAAGGCCGCGGAGCTCGGCTTCAAGCTGCCGGCGCCCGGCGAATACGCCATCGGCGCGCTGTTCATGCCGCGCGACACCGCCTGGCGCAACGTCATCAAGAGCATCATCGCCGACCAGATCAAGGAAGAGGGCCTGACCCTGCTCGGCTGGCGCGACGTGCCGACCGACAATTCCTCGCTCGGCGTCACCGTAAAGCCGACCGAGCCCGCCTGCATGCAGGTGTTCATCGGCCGCAACGGCACCGCCAAGACCGAGGACGATTTCGAGCGCCGGCTCTACATCCTGCGCAAGTCGATCTCGCAGGCGATCTACCAGCGCCGCGACCGCGGCCTTGCCGGCTATTATCCCTGCTCGCTGTCGTGCCGCACCGTGATCTACAAGGGCATGTTCCTTGCCGACCAGCTCGGCAAGTACTATCCCGATCTGCACGAGACGGATTTCGAGAGCGCGCTGGCGCTGGTGCACCAGCGTTTCTCGACCAACACCTTCCCGGCCTGGTCGCTGGCGCATCCCTACCGCATGATCGCGCATAACGGCGAGATCAACACGCTGCGCGGCAACGTCAATTGGATGGCGGCGCGTCAGGCCTCGGTCAGCTCCGAACTGTACGGCAAGGACATCAACCGCCTCTGGCCGATCTCCTACGAAGGCCAGTCCGACACCGCCTGCTTCGACAACGCGCTCGAATTCCTGGTGCAGGGCGGCTACTCGCTGCCGCATGCCGTGATGATGATGATCCCGGAGGCGTGGGCCGGCAATCCCTTGATGGACGAGAAGCGCCGCGCCTTCTACGAATACCATGCCGCGCTGATGGAGCCGTGGGACGGCCCCGCCGCGATCGCCTTCACCGACGGCCGCCAGATCGGCGCCACGCTCGACCGCAACGGCCTGCGGCCGGCGCGCTATCTCGTCACCAAGGACGACCGCATCGTGATGGCGTCCGAGATGGGCGTGCTGACCATCCCCGAGGACCAGATCATCACCAAGTGGCGCTTGCAGCCCGGCAAGATGCTGCTGGTCGACCTCGAGCAGGGCCGCCTCATTCCCGACGACGAGATCAAGGCCGAACTCGCCAAGAGCCATCCCTACAAGGAGTGGCTGGAGCGGACCCAGATCGTGCTGGAAGAGCTGCCGAAGGTGCCGACCACAGGCGTGCGCTCGAACCTGTCGCTGCTCGATCGCCAGCAGGCGTTCGGCTACAGCCAGGAAGACATCTCGATCCTGATGACGCCGATGGCGTCCACCGGCGAGGAAGCCGCGGGCTCGATGGGCAACGACACGCCGATCTCGGCGCTGTCGGACAAGGCCAAGCCGCTGTTCACCTATTTCAAGCAGAACTTCGCGCAGGTCACCAACCCGCCGATCGATCCGATCCGCGAGGAGCTGGTGATGAGCCTCGTCTCCATCATCGGGCCGCGGCCGAACCTGTTCGACCTCCAGGGCATGGCGACGACCAAGCGCCTCGAAGTGCGCCAGCCGATCCTGACCGACGCAGATCTGGAAAAGATCCGCTCGATCTCGGACGTCGCCGAGTCGCATTTCAAGTCGCGCACGCTGGACACCACCTTCCACGCCGGGCTCGGCGCGGCCGGCATGGACCAGGTGCTGGACGAGCTCTGCGCGCGCGCCGAGAGCGCAGTGCGCGAAGGCGTCAACATCATCATCCTGTCCGACCGCATGGTCGGCACCGACCGGGTGCCGATCCCGGCACTGCTCGCTTGCGCCGCCGTGCATCATCATCTGATCCGCGTCGGACTGCGCACCTCGGTCGGCCTCGTCGTCGAATCCGGCGAGCCGCGCGAGGTGCATCACTTCGCCTGCCTCGCAGGCTACGGCGCCGAAGCGATCAATCCCTATCTCGCGTTCGAGACCATCATCGCGATGAAGGACCGCCTGCCCGGCTCGCTCGACGATTACGAGATCGTCAAGCGCTACATCAAGTCGATCGGCAAGGGCCTGCTCAAGGTGATGTCCAAGATGGGCATCTCGACCTACCAGTCCTATTGCGGCGCCCAGATCTTCGACGCGGTCGGCCTCAAGGCGGACTTCGTCGCAAAGTTCTTCGCCGGCACGCACACCCGCGTCGAAGGCGTCGGTCTTTCCGAGATCGCCGAAGAAGCCGTGCGCCGTCATGCCGACGCGTTCGGCGAGGCGCAGGTCTACAAGACCGCGCTCGATGTCGGTGGCGAATATGCCTATCGCAGCCGCGGCGAGGACCATGCCTGGACCGCCGAGTCGGTGTCGCTGCTCCAGCACGCCGCGCGCGGCAATTCGCAGGAGCGCTATCGCGCCTTCGCCAAGATCCTCAACGAACAGTCGGAGCGGCTGCTGACGCTGCGCGGCCTGTTCCGGATCAAGAACGCGGACGAAGAGAAGCGCAAGCCGGTGCCGCTCGACCAGGTCGAGCCGGCCAAGGACATCGTCAAGCGTTTTGCGACGGGTGCGATGAGCTTCGGCTCGATCTCGCGCGAGGCGCACACCACGCTCGCGATCGCCATGAACCGGATCGGCGGCAAGTCGAACACCGGCGAAGGCGGCGAGGAGGCCGACCGCTTCAAGCCGATGCCGAACGGCGATTCCATGCGCTCGGCGATCAAGCAGGTCGCCTCCGGCCGTTTCGGCGTCACCACGGAGTATCTCGTCAACTCCGACATGATGCAGATCAAGATGGCGCAGGGTGCCAAGCCCGGCGAAGGCGGCCAGCTGCCCGGCCACAAGGTCGACGCCACCATCGCCAAGGTCCGGCATTCGACGCCGGGCGTCGGCCTGATCTCGCCGCCGCCGCACCACGACATCTATTCAATCGAGGATCTGGCGCAGCTCATCTACGACCTTAAGAACGTCAACCCGGCGGGTGACGTCTCGGTCAAGCTCGTCTCCGAGATCGGCGTCGGCACGGTCGCCGCGGGTGTCGCCAAGGCGCGCGCCGACCATGTCACCATCGCGGGCTTCGAGGGCGGCACCGGCGCGTCGCCGCTGACCTCGATCAAGCACGCCGGCTCGCCGTGGGAGATCGGTCTCGCCGAGACTCACCAGACGCTGGTGCGCGAGCGGCTGCGCAGCCGCATCGTGGTCCAGGTCGACGGCGGCTTCCGTACCGGGCGTGACGTCGTGATCGGCGCGCTGCTCGGCGCCGACGAGTTCGGCTTTGCGACTGCGCCCTTGATCGCGGCCGGCTGCATCATGATGCGCAAGTGCCACCTCAACACCTGCCCGGTCGGCGTCGCGACGCAAGATCCGGTGCTGCGCAAGCGCTTCACCGGCCAGCCCGAGCACGTGATCAACTACTTCTTCTTCGTCGCGGAAGAAGTCCGCGAGATCATGGCCTCGCTCGGCTTCCGCACCTTCAACGAGATGGTCGGCCAGGTTCAGCTGCTCGACCAGACCAAGCTGGTTGCGCATTGGAAGGCCAAGGGCCTCGACTTCTCCAAGCTGTTCGTCAAGCAGAAGGAAGAGAAGGGCCAGAAGATCTATCACTCCGAGCGCCAGAACCATCATCTGGAGGCGGTGCTCGACCGCACGCTGATTGAGAAGGCGCAGCCCGCGCTGGACCGCGGCGCGCCGGTGAAGATCGAGGCCAACATCAACAGCACCAACCGTTCCGCCGGTGCGATGCTGTCGGGCGCGGTGGCCAAGATCTACGGCCATGCCGGCCTGCCGCATGACACCATCCATGTCAGCCTCAAGGGCACCGCCGGCCAGGCCTTCGGCGCCTGGCTCGCCCACGGCGTCACCTTCGAGCTGGAAGGTGAAGGCAACGACTATGTCGGCAAGGGCCTCTCGGGCGGCAAGATCATCGTCAAGCCGCCGAGGAACGCCGGCATCGTGCCGGAAGAGAGCATCATCGTCGGCAACACCGTGATGTACGGGGCGATCGAGGGCGAGTGCTACTTCCGCGGCATCGCCGGTGAGCGCTTTGCCGTGCGCAACTCGGGCGCCGTCGCGGTGGTCGAGGGCGCGGGCGACCATTGCTGCGAATACATGACCGGCGGCATCGTGGTCGTGCTCGGCAAGACCGGGCGCAACTTCGCGGCCGGCATGTCCGGCGGCATCGCCTATGTGCTGGACGAGACCGGCGACTTCGATAGGCTCTGCAATCTGTCGATGGTCGAACTCGAGCCGGTACTGTCCGAAGAGCTGATCAACGCCGGCACCTACAACCACTCAGGTGACCTCGAGGCACACGGCCGGGTCGACGTCTTCAAGAACCTGCTCGACTCGGACGTCGAGCGGTTGCACGTGTTGATCTCGCGCCATGCGAAAGCGACTGGCTCCAAGCGCGCCGCCGACATCCTGGCCAATTGGAAGGAATGGCTACCCAAATTCCGCAAGGTGATGCCGGTCGAGTACCGGCGCGCACTGCGCGAGATGGCCGCCAACGCGGACGCCGAGCCGAAAATCGCGATCGGGGCGTAAAGAAAGCCTCATGGCGAGGAGCGCGAAGCGCGTCTCGAACCATGAGGTCACCATCCGGGCCTTTATCCTTCGAGACGCGGCGCGACGAGCGCGCCGCTCCTCAGGATGAGGAGTGAGAGAACAAACGACCAAGCGGCAGGGACTTCGGGTTTAATGGGCAAGATCACGGGTTTTCTCGAAATCGAACGGCACGACCGCAAGTACACCCCGGTCGCCGAGCGCGTGAAGCATTACAGCGAGTTCGTCGTTCCCCTCTCCGAGAAAGAGGTGCGCGACCAAGCCGCGCGCTGCATGAATTGCGGCATTCCCTATTGCCACGGCACAGGCTCGGTCGCGCCCGGCACGCCCGGTTGCCCCGTCAACAACCAGATCCCCGACTGGAACGACCTCGTCTATCAGGGCAATTGGGAAGAAGCCTCGCGCAATCTGCACTCGACCAACAATTTCCCGGAGTTCACCGGCCGCATCTGTCCGGCGCCCTGCGAGGCCTCCTGCACGCTCAACATCGACGATAACCCCGTCACCATCAAGACCATCGAATGCGCGATCGTCGATCGCGCCTGGGACAATGGCTGGCTGAAGCCTGAGATCGCAGCCGAGAAGACCGGCAAGATGGTCGCGGTCATCGGTTCGGGGCCGGCCGGCATGGCCTGCGCGCAGCAGCTCGCGCGCGCCGGTCACGACGTGCACCTGTTCGAGAAGTACGCCAAGGCCGGCGGCCTGCTGCGCTATGGCATCCCCGACTTCAAGATGGAGAAGGGCGTCATCGACCGCCGCGTCAAGCAGATGGAAGCCGAAGGCGTCACCTTCCACTACAACAGCCATGTCGGTGCCGACGGCAATGTCGATCCGCGCGAGATGCTCAACGAGTATGACGCGGTCGCGCTGACCGGCGGCGCGGAAGCCCCGCGCGACCTGCCGATCCCCGGCCGCGAGCTCGCGGGCATCCACTACGCCATGGACTTCCTGCCGCAGCAGAACCGCCGCGTCTCCGAGGAGCCGCTCGGCGGCGTCCAGGAGATCCTGGCCGGCGGCAAGCATGTCGTCGTCATCGGCGGCGGCGACACCGGATCCGACTGCATCGGCACCTCGCTGCGCCAGGGCGCGCTGTCGGTCACCCAGCTCGAGATCATGCCCGCCCCGCCCGAGCGCGAGAACAAGGGCCTCACCTGGCCGAACTGGCCGCTGAAGATGCGGACCTCCTCCAGCCAGGCCGAAGGCGCGGTGCGCGAATTCGCCGTGCTGACCCAGAAGTTTTCCGGCGACAACGGTCAGGTCAAGAAGCTGCACTGCGTCCGCGTCGACGACAAGTTCAAGCCGATCGACGGCACCGAGTTCGTGCTGGATGCCGAATTGGTCCTGCTCGCGATGGGCTTCGTGCATCCCGTGCATGAAGGCCTTTTGAAGATGCTCGCGGTCGAGCTCGACCCGCGCGGCAACGTCAAGGCCAACACGCTGGACTATCAGACCTCGCGCCCGAACGTGTTCACCGCCGGCGACATGCGGCGTGGGCAATCGCTGGTGGTGTGGGCGATCCGCGAGGGCCGGCTGTGCGCGCGGTCGATCGACACGTTTTTGATGGGGAAGACGGATCTGCCGCGGTAAGGCGCGGCGCGAGCTACCAGATTTGCAAACGGTGTCATCGCCCGGCTTGACCGGGCGATCCAGTACTCCAGAGGCCGTTGTCATCTACGGATAGGCCACGGCGTACTAGATGCCCCGGTCAAGCCGGGGCATGACAGCGGAGGAAGCGGGTAGAGGTTGGCGTCAGCCTAAGACGTGCGGAAATTGACGCGCGTCCCACTCGTCAAGTCGGAACAGAACCTTGCCGTATTCGAGAAGTTTGTCGCCCGGTCGGTAGGATCGCGTCGAAACTTCAACGTCCGATGCAACCTCACTGGACATCAAGTGAAAATGGTCGTTGGTCTCACTGAGAGCCAGCAGCTCTTTGACCAGAAGATCCCGGCCTTCGGGATTAAGCCATAGCTCGAATTCACCGGCCGAGTTGATATCCAAAGTAATTCGAGCTGCCATGGTGGCTTCTCCTTAATTCTGCAGCCGCACCCCCAGCAGCACCACCGTGCCCTGCGAGCTCGCGGCAGCGATGTTCGAGTCCAGGATGTCGTGGCGGAGCGTGCCCTTGATCCAGATGTTGCGGTTGAGCTTGTAGATCAGATTGCCTTCGAGCGAGTAGGTTTTGTCGTTGCGGTTCTGGTTCTGGTAGTCGTAGGTGCCGTAGGTGAACTTGCCGACCGCGGTAAGCCAGCGGCGGAAGTCGTGGTCGACTTCGGCGGAGTAGGTACGCACCAGCACGCCGGAGGAGCCGGGGACGGTGGTCTCGTTGATCTGCGTGTCGGTGAAGAGCTTCACCGTGGTGAGGCCGCTCGCATTCCAGATCAGCGAGCCCGTGGTGAGGAAGCCGGCGAGCTGGCTGAGACGCGGATCGGTATAGCTGCGCGCGGAATAGCCGACCGAGATCTCGCCGGTGAGGATGCGCGAGAATTCGAACGACGAGCCGACCTTGGCATAGCCGCCGTTCGAGTCGCGGAAGAAGCCGTTACGATCGGCGGCCTGGTCGTGCACGCGGGTGTCGCCCTGGATCTCGACGAAGGGTTTTAGGCCTGGTTTGAGATCATACGAGAAGCGCCCGACGCCGCCATATTGATTGAAGTCGCGGTCGGTGTTGGGAAAGGTCGAGCCGTCGGTGAGCCTCGAGTCGGTGTAGGCGGTGCGATCAACGGTGGCGCCGGCCGAGACCTGGAAGCGATTGAAGGTCTGGTCGAAGCCGATGGTCGTGCCGTAGGTGGCATAGACCGGATATTTCTGCAGGCCGGCCTGCACGTTCGGGCTGCCGGGATTGTCGGTGGCGAGCCGCAGGCGCAGCTGCGAGAGCAGCTTGAAATCGCGGGTGACGTCGAGGCGGCCGTCGACATGACCGGTGAAATCAGGGCGGTTGGCCTCGACCGGCGACGGCGATGCGAAGCCGTTGATCGTCGCCGGCATGTCGTTGGTGTAGCCCGAGAACGAGCCGCGCAGATCGGCGACGAGCGCATGGCGCTCCCAATCGGACACCACGAGCAGATCGGGCGCGATCACATAAGCCGGCGAGCCCACCGGCTTGTTGAGGCGCGTCGGGTTGGTGTCGTAGCCGGCGGAGAGTTCGAGCCCGCCCTTGATCAGGAAGCTGCCGGCGTAGTCGCCGACAGCGCCGAACGGATCCTCATCCAGCTTGAGACGGCGGCGCAGCGGCTGGCCGGGCACGTTGCCCGCCATCGCCGGCGGCACCGGCACCTTGTGTGCGGTCTCAGAGGGGGGCGGTGCGATGCGCGGCGGCGTGAGCGTGCGCTCCGGCGTCGCCGGCGGGGCCTTCGAGCCGGGGCCGACCGGGCGCTTCGGCTTGGGCTGCCCGGGATAGAGTTTTGGCTGCTGTCGCTTGCGGTTCAGCGAATCGTAGCCGGAGCCGCTCGCGCCATTGGCGGCGGGCAAGCCGTAGGTCGGGACCGGAGCGGTTGCGGTTTGGCCTGGACGCGAAGTCGCGGGGGCCTGCTGGCGCCGGCGTAGATCGTTGGGATCGGGCAGCGGCGGCAACGCATCCGACGGCGCCTGCGGCACGCCGGCGGTACGGCGCGTCGGCAGCGTCTCGGGCGCGGCGAAGCCACCGCGGCTGGGATTGAAGAGCTCCGGCGTGAGGCCCTGGGCGCTAGCCGGTGCGCTCTCGAGGACCGTCAGCGCAAGGCACGGCAAAGCCGCGCGCAGGAAATGCGCGCGCTTGCTCCGGCCGGTGCCTGGAGACGACCCCACGATGGAAGAACTCCAACGAAATCAAACACTTTCATGACGACCTCCGCCGGTAGGCGGGAACCATCCTTAATGGAGTTAAAACAATTATGGTTAATGACCCGTTGAGGGAGTTGGCGGCCGCGTCGCCTCCTCGACCGCGGCGTGCTAAGCAGGCCCCAATGGGCGAACGCCCCTCCTCCCTGGACCTGAGCATGCCGAGTTCGAAACCGCTGATGACCGCATCATCCGGCTCCATCCCTGACAGCGTCGAGTCCGCGCTCCGCACGCTGGAGACGGAGAGCGGCGGGATCACCGCGCTCGCCACGGCCCTGCGCGGCCCGCTGGGCGCGACCTTTGCCAAGGCGGTCGATCTGATCCGCAACGCCAAGGGCCGCGTCATCGTCACCGGGCTCGGCAAGTCCGGCCATATGGGCCGCAAGATCGCAGCGACGCTGGCCTCGACCGGCACGCCCGCCTTCTTCGTGCACACGGCCGAAGCCGGCCATGGCGATCTCGGCATGATCACGCCCGACGACGTCATCATGGCGCTGTCCTGGTCTGGCGAGCAGCCCGAGATGAAGAACCTCGTGAACTATTCGGCCCGCTTCGCGATCCCCATGATCGCGGTGACGTCGAGCGCGGTATCCTCGCTGGGCCAGGCCGCCGACATCGTGATCGAGTTGCCGAAGGCGCGCGAGGCCTGCCCGCACAATCTGGCGCCGACCACGTCGACGCTGATGCAGGCCGCGATCGGCGACGCCATCGCGATCGCGCTGCTCGAGGGCCGCGGCTTCACCGCGCTGGAGTTCGCGCATTTCCATCCCGGCGGCAAGCTGGGCGCGATGCTGAAATTCGTCCGCGACTACATGCGCACGGGTGCGGAGATTCCGCTCAAGCCTGAAGGCACCGAGATGTCGGACGCCATCGTCGAGATGTCCGCCAAGGGGCTTGGCTGCGTCTGCATCGTCAACGATGCGGGCGAGGCCGTCGGCATCATCACCGACGGCGACCTCCGCCGCCACATGCGGCCCGACCTTTTGACCGTGACGGTCGACGAGATCATGACCCGGCAGCCGAAGACGGTGCCACCCTCGATGCTCGCCACCGAGATGATCGAGGTGCTGAACACGCGCAAGATCACCTCGCTGATCGTGACCGATGCGGGCAAGGTGGTTGGCATCGTGCACCTTCATGATCTGTTGCGGGCGGGGGTGGCGTAGGTCGCTGTCATTGCGAGCGCAGCGAAGCAATCCAGACTGTCTCCGCGGAAACAGTCTGGATTGCTTCGTCGCAAGGGCTCCTCGTAATGACGGCGGTTAGGGCGCGGCCGGAAACCGCGCCGCCTTTTCTTCCAGCGGCAGCTTCAAGCCGTTCGCCAGATACGACACCGTGCGATAGAAGCCGCACAGGAGCATGATCTCCAGGATCTGCGCCGCGTCGTAATGCCCCGACAGGTCGGCGAACTCTTCGTCATCGAACGTTGCACGGTCATGCAATGCGTCCACGGCCGCGATCAGCGCCTGCTCGGCCGGTGACCAGCAGACCGAAGTCGCATCGCCCAGCACCGTTGCCCGCACCTCGTCCTCGGTGAGCTTGGCCGGCCCGGCAAAGATCGCGACATGCACGCCCCATTCATACTCGCATCTGTTCAGCGCGCAGGTGCGATCGATCACGATCTCGCGCTGGCGCAGCGAGAGCGGCCCCGGATCAAGAAGTCCGCCGGCGCGAAACTTGTCCCAGGCGCGGCCGTGTCCCGCCATCACCCGGAACAGCAGCAGCGGCGGCGCACCGCGCATGATGCGATCGAACTGCGCCTGGATCTGCGGGGGATAAGGCGGATCGAGCGGCGGGATGCGCGGCATCGGCTGGGACATGGCCGTCTCCGTTGCTACAATTACCGTAGCAATACGCTACATTATTTGTAGCATCGTGCAAGGGGCCGCCGATGGCGAAACGAGCCGACACAAAAGCACGCAGCGTGCGCGGCTCGCGCACGGGACGGCCGATCATGGCCCTGCTCGACCTGCTTGGCCGGCGCTGGAGCCTGCGGATCCTGTGGGAGTTGCGGGACGAGCCCCTCACCTCGCGCGCGCTGCGCACCGCCTGCGACGAGGCCTCCCCGACCGTGCTGCAAGCACGACTGACGGAGCTGCGCGAGGCCGGGTTCGTGGAGCTGGGCGACGCGGGAGGTTATGCGCTGACGGCGTCGGGGCGAGAATTGTGCGAGACCTTCATGCCGCTGCACAGGTTTGCGGAGCGGTGGCGCAGCAAGAGCGGTGCCTGAGTCTAGCGGCGCATCCGCAAGCTCGTCATTGCGAGCGAAGCGAAGCAATCCAGACTCTTTCCGCGGGAACAGCCTGGATTGCCTCGTCGCTTCGCTCCTCGCAATGACGGCGGCTACGCCGCAGCCACCGTCAGATTCGCGCCGTCGACCTGCACCACCTTCACCCGCGTGCCCGCCGGGGTGTCCGGGCCAGCGACGCGCCAGACCGTGTCGCCGATGCGCACAGTGCCGCTGCCGTCGATGATCGGCTTCTCCAGCGTGAATTCGCGGCCGAGCAAGGCCTCGCTGCGCTTGTTGAGGAAGGGGCTGGCGCTGGCGTCCGGCTTCGGCCGGGCGAGGCGACGCCACACCGGCACGGCCGCGGCGGCGAAAACCGCGAACATCACGAGCTGGATCTGCCAGGACACGGCAACAGTGAACGAGATCAGCCCGACCAGGAGCGCAGCGAGTCCGAGCCAGAACAGGAAGATGCCCGGCGCCAGCACCTCCAGCGCCATCAGGACGAAGCCGAAGATCAGCCAGTTCCAGTTGCCGAGCGATACGAACATGTCGGTCATGACACGATCTCTCTATATGGCGCGTGCCCTTCGCGCAAACGCCTTACCCCTGCCGTGGTGGCACCGCCGGCGGCGTGCTGCCGGTCGGCGGCACTGAGCCGGGTCGGCGTGCGGCAGCAGCCGCGGAGGCCGCGCTCTCGCCGAACGTCGCCTTGGCGATCTCGCCGATGCCGGCGAGCGAGCCCAGCATGCTCACGGCTTCCACCGGCAGCATGATGACCTTCTGGTTCGGCGAGTCGGCCAACTGTCCGAACGCCTTGATATATTTGTCGGCGATGAAATAGTTCAACGCGGCGACGTCGCCCTTGGAAATGGCTTCGCTCACCATCTGGGTGGCCTTGGCCTCGGCCTCGGCGGACCGCTCGCGGGCCTCGGCGTCGCGGAACGCTGCTTCCTTGCGGCCTTCGGCCTGGAGGATCTGGCCCTGCTTGGCGCCCTCGGCGCGCAGGATCTCCGACTGACGCTGGCCTTCGGCGGCGAGAATGTCGGCGCGTTTGACGCGCTCGGCCTTCATCTGCCGGCCCATGGCTTCGACGAGGTCGGCGGGCGGCACGATGTCCTTGATCTCGATGCGGTTGACCTTCAGGCCCCAGGGCGAGACGGCGGCATCGACCACGCGCAAGAGGCGCTCGTTGATCTCGTCGCGATGCGACAGCACCTGATCGAGATCCATCGCCCCCATCACCGAGCGGATATTGGTCATGGTCAGGACGGTGATGGCCTGGGTCAGGTTGGAGACCTCATAGCTCGCCTTGGCGGCGTCGAACACCTGATAGAAGGCGACGCCGTCGACAGTCACGGTGGCGTTGTCCTTGGTGATGACCTCCTGCTCGGGAATGTCGATCACTTGCTCCATCATGTTGATCTTGCGCCCGACGCGGTCGAAATAGGGCACGATCAGGTTGAGCCCGGGGCTCAAGGTCTGGGTGTATTTGCCGAAACGCTCGATGGTCCAGTCATAGCCCTGCGGCACCGTCTTCACGCCGGCCACCAGCGTGACGATGACGAGCAAAACCAGAACAATCGCGAAAATGTCGAAACCGCTCATATGTCCTCCAAGGCAGGGAAAAGACCCTTTCCCGCGCCGTCATTGGTCGGGATCGCAACCCTACCGGTTCAGAGGTCGCAAGTAACGTCGGTATGGCTGCGATTCTGCACAAGACGCGTGGAGAGGGAATGCCTGCGATTTGTATTTGCGGAAGGCTCTTGAAAGCGCGCTGGCTCAGACCTAGCGGCAAATATTAACATGCCGTCCGCCGCAAGCCGCGTCATTCGATGACAGCGTCCGCGATTGCGAGCAGGCCCGCTGGAAGCGAGATGCCGAGCGCCTTGGCAGTCTTCAGGTTGATCGTCAGCTCGAAGGTGGTGGGATTCTGGACCGGCAGATCGGCCGGCTGCGCGCCCCTCAGGATGCGATCGATATAGGAGGCCGCGCGGCGAAGCTGCTCGGCGCTGTCGGTGCTGTAGGACATCAGCCCGCCCTCCTCGACGAAGGTGCGACTCCAGAACACCGCGGGCAGGCGAGCCTCGCCGATCACCGCCAGCAACTGTGTGCGATTGGCCATCGTGAAGAAATCCGGCAGGACCAGGAGGCCGCCATCCTTGAGCATGGCCAGGGCCGCGATCGAGGCGGCGTCATTCACCGGCGCCGGCTCGATCGTCACGTGCAGCGTCTTTGCTGCCTCCTCGACCGTGCGCAGCATCAGGGGCGCGAACGGTGCGGTTGCGGGATTGTAGACGACGAAGACGCGGCGGACGGGCGGCGTGACCTGGGTCAGCATCTCTAGCCATTTGCCGGCGAGCGGGCCGTCGTAATCGGTGAAGCCAGTGACGTTGCCACCGGGATGCGCGAGGTTTTTGACGAAACCCTGGCTGACGGGATCGGTGACGACGGCGAACACGATCGGGATCGTCGTGGTGCGCTGGCGCAGCTCCTCCACCGAGGGGGTGCCGACCGCAAGCAGGATGTCAGGCTTGAGCGCGACCAGTTCGTCCGCAAGGTGCGCGATCCGCGCCCGGTCGCCGCCGCCGCTCCGCCAATCGATCTTGAGATTATCGCGCTCCTTCCAGCCCAGGCCGGCGAGCGCCTCGACCAGGATGGTGCCACGCGCCTGCCCGATCGCATCCTCGGCGGCGGTGACCGAGAGCACGCCGAGCCGCCGGATCGCATGCGGTTGCTCGGCCCGCGCCGAGACCGGAAGCGCCGCGATCATCCCAAGAAGCGCCAGACAGTGACGGCGATCCATGGGGCGAACCATCAGATCCAGCCCTGAAGCTCGCGCAGCACCAGGGTCTGGATCACGTCCATGCCCGGCTCGCTGTCGTTGAGGCAGGGGATCGCGGAAAATGCCTCGCCGCCATTGTGCTTGAAGATCTCGGCATTCTCCTGCGCGATCTCTTCCAGCGTCTCCAGGCAGTCGGCCGAGAAACCCGGCGTCACCACCGCGATCCGACGCACGCCTTCCTTCGCCAGCCGCTCCATGGTCTTGTCCGTATACGGCTGGAGCCACTCGTCATTGCCGAAGCGGGACTGGAAGGTCAGCAGCAGCCTGGTCTCGTCCATGCCGAGCCGGCGGCGCAGCGCCTCGGTCGTGGCGACGCAGTGGCTCTGGTACGGATCGCCCTTGTCGACATAGGATTTCGGCATGCCGTGGAAGGACGCCACGATCAACTCCGGCTTGAACGAGAGCGTCGCCAGATGCGCCTCGATCGAGGTCGCGAGCGCCTCGATATAGGCCGCGTCCACGTAATAAGGCGGCGTCACCCGCAGCGTCGGCTGATTGCGCAGGCGGGCCAGCACGCGGAACACCTCGTCGCAGACGGTTGCGGAGGTCGAGGCGGAGTATTGCGGATAGAGGGGAACGGCGAGGATGCGCTCGCAGCCTTTCGCGATCAGCGCGTCAATGCCCGCCCTGATCGAGGGATTGCCGTAGCGCATCGCCCAGTCCACGACGACGTGGCTGCGGTCCGACAGCGCGGCCCCGAGCTTGTCGGCCTGCGAGCGGGTGATGGTCTTCAGCGGCGACTCGTTCTTCTCGGTGTTCCAGATCTTCTGGTAGTCCAGCGCCTTGGTGCGGGGACGGCTGCGCAAGATGATCCCGTTCAGCACGGCCTTCCAGATCAGCCCCTGGTCCTCGATGACGCGGGCGTCACTGAGGAACTCCTTCAGATACACCCGCACGCCCGGCGCATCGGCCGTATCGGGAGTGCCGAGATTGACCAGGAGCACGCCGACGCGCGGCAGGGCGGCCCGAGTGGCCAGTTTCGCAGTCTCGACGGGGCTGACGCTGTTCATGGCTGGTTGGGTCGCGCGTTGGTCCAAACTTGTCAAGATGAGGGCGGTTTCGCTAGGGTCGCACCCAGGCCGGGGAAAGACGATGACACTCGCGGAATGGTGCGTCTTCGGAGCGCTGCTGCTCTATCTGTCAACGATCGCCGCGATCAAATGGATCAGGTTTCGCACGTTCGACAATTCCCGGCCGCGCGACCCCGCCTTCTTCGAGGACGCCCTCGCGCAGCGCGCGCTCGGCGCGCACCAGAACGGCATCGAGACGTTTCCGTTCTTCGCCTTCGCGGTGCTGCTCGCCGAGTACCGGGATTCGCCGCAGCGGCTGATCGACGAGCTCGCCGCCCTGTTCCTGATCGTGCGGATCGCCTATGTGCTGACCTATCTCGGCAATCGTCCGACGCTGCGCTCGATCCTCTGGAGCGTCGGCTTTGCGATCAATCTCGGAATCTTCTTCATGCCGGCCTTGAAGCAGTTCCTGCCGGTCTGAGCGGCATCATGCCGCCAGGTGCCGCTCGCGCGTCGCAATCAGTGACCGCATCGATGCCGGGATCGTGACCGGGCGATGAGTCTTCTGGTCCGTGTAGACCCACACGATCTCGCCGGTCACCAGCGCCTCGGCGCCGCCCTTCATGTAGATGGCGAGCTCGAAGACGAGGCTCGAATTGCCGATCCGGGCCACGCGCGCCCCGACGTCGAGCTCCCAGTCGAACCGGACCGGCGCCTTGTACTCGATGAGGGATTTGACGACGTGGAAATCGATGCCGCTCGCCTGCGCATCCGCATATTGGTCGAAGCCCAGCGCGCGGAAATATTCGGTGATGGTGGTGTCGAAATAGGTCAGGTAATGCGCGTTGAAGACCACGCCCTGGCCGTCGATCTCGGAATAGCGCACCCGGAACGGATGGAAGAACCAGAAATTTTCACGCGACATGGAATCCCTCAAACCCAAATATTTCCGCTCGTCATTGCGAGGAGCCCTTGCGACGAAGCAATCCAGACTGCCGCTGCAGAGACAATCTGGATTGCTTCGCTACGCTCGCAATGACAAAACAAGATGCACGACCGTCATACCTCGCTGAGCGCCGCGAACTGCGGAGACTACTCAAAAACACGTCGTCCGTTCGGCGGCGATGTAGCCGAACAGCAGGCCGACGCCGAACAGCAAGACCAGGCCGGCGGCGCCGAACTCGATGCCGCGCATGAACAACGCACCGCCGCCGTCGCGTCCGGCGCTGAGGCGTGCGGCGATGCCCTTGGCGGAGACGGCGACGACCGCGATGGCCGCGACCGTGATCGCGGTGCCCAACCCCATCAGGAGGGTCGCGGCGATGCCGGCCCAGAACAGGCCCTGCGCCAGCGCGAACACCAGCACCAGGATCGCGCCCGAGCAGGGGCGGATGCCGACGGTCAGGATCGCAGAGAAGCCGCGCCGCCAGCCGCCGGGGCCGGCGAGCTCGCTGGGAGTGGGACCGTGGGAGTGGCCGCAATGCTCGTCATGGACATGCTCGTGCCCGTGGTGATGGTGGGCGTGGCTGTGGCCATGGTGGTGTTCATGGCCGTGATCGTGGTGATGATGATCATGCGCATCAGGATGATGGTGATGATCGTGATCATGAGCGTGCGGCACGCCCGCAATGGCTGGCACCGGCTGGGCGGCCTGGAGCGCGCGGATGAAGGCGCCGCCCTTGACCCAGACCAGGCGCAGGCCGAACAGCGCGATCAGGCCATAGCTCGCGATTTCGATCACGCCTTCGGCCTTGCACATGGTCTTGGCCGTCGCGTTCAGCACCCAGGCCGAGATGCCGACGATCAGGATCGCCACCAGCGACTGCATCAGCGCCGAGGCAAAGGAAAGCGCGATGCCGCGCCGCGCGGTCTCGCGGTTGGCGACCAGATAGGACGCGATCACCGCCTTGCCATGGCCGGGCCCGGCGGCGTGGAAGACGCCATAGGCAAACGAGATGAAGAGCAGCGTCCACACCGCCGAGCCGTCGGACTTGGCGGCCCGGATCGTCGCCGACATCTGGCGATAGAATTCCGACTGCTTGGCCAGGAGCCAGCCGACAATTCCGCCCGCCTCGGACTGGGCCGGCTGCGAGGCGCGCGGCGCACCGAACGGGTTCTGCGCGAGGAGATCATGAAGCGCGGCATCGGCCACGCCCACGACCAGCAGCACGGCGGCGCAGGTGAGCAGCCCGCGCGCCAGCGGAGAGAGTTGCGGCTTCAAGGGCAATCCACCGTGATCTTGTTGGCGAACATCATGCCGAAATTCGAGTTCTCACCGTTCAGGAAGGTCTGCTCGTTCAGCTTCTGGGCGCTCGCGGTGCCGTCGTTGGGCCGTTCCAGCTTCATCTGGCAGCTCGCGGGCGCGCCGACCAGCTTGACCGGATTCTCCTTGGCCATCTGGAAGTCGATGAAGAAGGAGCGGTCGAACACCTCGAGCACCAGCTGCTTGGACTTGACCGGGGCCTTCAGCGGCAGCGTGAAGTGCAGGGTCAGCACCGTATCCTTGTAGTCGAGGAAGTAGTCGACCGGCTCCTGAAATCGTTCCTTCTTGCCGTCGGCTCGCGCGAAGGTGAAGTAGGCATATTCCTTCAGCGACTCGACGTTGGTCTGCGCCAGCGGCCCAAGCTCCTCGCGCGTATAAGTCCCCTTGGTCTTGCTCTCGAGCCCCTGCACCGCATAGGCCGAGAACATGTCGTCGAACGTCCAGGCGTGGCGGACACCGGTGATGGTGCCGTCGGGGGCGTAGAGCAACTCGCTGGTCGCGGTGATCCAGACATGCGGATGCGCGCTCGCCGCACCGGCAGCGAGCGACAGGCCGGCGGCGAGCAACAGGCCGAGAATCGCGCGCATGCCCATCAGGCGGCCTTTGCCGTGTCTAGCAGGCCGCGGCGGCGCAACAGCGCGTCCGGTTCGGGCGGGCGGCCCCGGAATGCCTCGTAGGCGGCCTCCGGATCGACCGATCCGCCGGACGAGTAGATGTCGTCGTGCAGGCGCTTGGCCACGGCAGGATCGAAGATGTCGCCAGCCTCCTCGAACGCGCCGAAGGCGTCGGCGTCCATCACCTCGGACCACATGTAGCTGTAATAGCCGGCGGCATAATGGTCGCCGGTGAAGATGTGGCCGAACTGCGTCGGACGATGACGCAGCGCGATCTCCTCGGGCATGCCGATCTTCTCCAGCTCGCGTCGCTCGAAAGCGCGCACGTCCTCCGCGGCCGATGCCGGCTGGGTGTGGAATTCGAGATCGACCAGCGCCGAGGAGACGAACTCGACCGTGGCAAAGCCCTGGTTGAACTTCCGCGCTGCGAGGAAGCGCTGCAGGAGATCGTCCGGCAGCGGCTCAACAGTCTGGTAGTGGCGGGCGAACTTTTGCAGCACCTCGGGCCGCTCCTGCCAATGCTCGTAGAGCTGAGACGGCAGCTCGACGAAGTCGGTGAACACGGCCGTGCCCGACAGCGAGGGATAGGTCACGTTGGAGAGCATGCCGTGCAGGCCGTGGCCGAACTCGTGGAATAGGGTGCGGGCGTCGTCGGGCGACAGCAGCGAAGGCCCGCCGTCGGCGCCCTTGGTGAAATTGCAGATGTTGAGAATCAACGGCGCAACGTCGCCGTCGAGCTTCTGCTGGTCACGCAGCGAGGTCATCCAGGCGCCGGAGCGCTTCGACGGCCGGGCAAAGTAATCGCCGTAGAACAGCGCCTTGTGCTTGCCGTCCCTGCCCTTCATCTCCCAGACCCGAACGTCCGGGTGCCAGACCGGAACGTCCTTGCGCTCCTCGAAGGTGACGCCGAACAGGCGCGTGGCGCAGTCGAAGGCGGCGGCGATCATGTTGTCGAGCGCAAGGTAAGGCTTGATCGCTGCGTCGTCGAAATTGGCGCGCTGCAGGCGCAGCTTTTCGGCATAGAAGCGCCAGTCCCACGCAGCGAGCTTGAAATTGCCGCCCTCCTCCGTGATCAGCGCCTGCATGTCGTCGCGGTCGGCGAGCGCGCGGGCCCGCGCCGGCTTCCAGACCCGCTCCAACAGGCTCCGCACCGCTTCCGGCGTCTTGGCCATGGAGTCTTCGAGCCGGTAGGCGGCGAAGGTCGGGTAGCCCAAGAGCTTGGCGCTTTCCTCGCGCAGCTTCAGCACCTGGACGATGGTGGCGTTGTTGTCGTTGGCGTTGCCGTTGTCGCCGCGCGCGATGAAGGCCTTGTAGACCTTCTCGCGCAGGTCGCGCCGGGCCGAGCTCTTCAGGAACGGCTCGACCGAGGAGCGCGACAGCGTGACGATGGCCTTGCCTGCCATGCCGCGCTCTTCTGCCGCAGCCTTGGCGCCGGCAATCAAGCTCTCCGGCAGGCCCTGGCGGTCGGCCTCGCCGAGCTCCAGGAACCAGTCCTGCTCGTCGCCGAGCAGATGATGGCTGAAGCCGGTGCCGAGCTGGGCGAGCCTCTCGTTGATCTCCGCCATCCGCGTCTTGGCCTCGTCGGAGAGGCCGGCACCGGAACGGTGGAAGCGGGTGTAGGTGCGCTCCAGGAGGCGCAGCTGCTCGGGCGTGAGACCGAGCGAGGCGCGGTTCTCGTGCAAATGGGCGATGCGGCCAAACAGCACGGCGTTCATCATGATCGGATTCCAGTGCCGCGCCATCCGCAAGGAGACCTCCTTGTCGATCTCCAGGATGGCGGGGTTGGAATGCGCCGAGACGAGGTCGTAGAAGACCGCCGCGACCTTGCTGAGCAGCTTGCCCGAGCGCTCCAGCGCCGTGATGGTGTTGGCGAAGTCGGGCGCGGCCGGATCGTTGGTGATCGCCGCGATCTCGGCGGAGTGATCGGCGAAGGCCTGCTCGAAGGCCGGTAGGAAGTGCTCCGGCTTGATCTCGTCGAAGGGCGGGGCCGCGAACGGCGTCACCCAGGCCTTCAGCAGCGGGTTGGTCTCGGAGTCCGTAATTTGGCGGGGTTCTGACATCGCAAGTCCCGGTTTTTGAGCTGATTTGTTGCGGCCAGCTATAGCACGCGATGGGGCTTTTTTGGGCCGGTTTGCCCTTGCTCCCGGCCGCCTTTTCGAGGAGATTGCGGCCCTCGAAGCCTGCCTCGAAGCCTTGCCTCAAAGCCTGGGACCCCTGAGCTCATGAACGCGCCTTCTTCCCCGTCCCGCCAGATCGCCTGGCCGAGCGTCATCACCGTCATCAGCGCCGCCATCCTGATCGGTGCTGAGGTGTTCGGTGCAGCGTTTGCGGGCGGCTGGGCGCTGGCGATCCTGTTCGGGCTCGGCGACCAGGGCGCGCACATCCTCCAGGCCGTGCTGTTCGCACTCGGCGTGCTCGTGATGACCGCGTTCATTCGCGCAGCTCAGCGCATCGAGCCGTTCACCAAGCGCGGCTGACGCGCGACACGCGCTGCGCGGAGAAACTTAACGCGCGTTCATCTTCCGCGTCGCTCGCGCAACACTGCGCAAGCAGATGTTAGGCAATTCTGTTCTCAGCCTAAAAAAATTCTTGCGAAGCAGAGTCAAAACGCTTATGTGCGGACTTGCCCAATTTCGCACGTGCCTGTGGTCGTGTGTCAGTCGGTAGGTATCCGGACAAGAGGCCGGACAGCCGCCAAGGGGTGAAGAAGCCGAGGGGCTCTTCGGAAGTGCGGAAGTCGCGAGACCGACTGGTCGAGCGAAAGAAGCAAACCCGAAGCGTCCAGCATCTCTCTCAAGAGATGCCTTGTCGAAGGTGACTTCGCTCTTTGCAACCGTGACTGGCAGCCGGAGGCGAACCGGCGCACCCCGCTCTCAACGGGGGACGCGACTTAAAGCAACGACGGATCGGGCTTTTTTGGTCTCTACCGGCAGTCCAACGCCGGCGCGGGCTACTGAAAAGGCTTGTCCTTCATTGCCAGGTGTGCGGGCGGGAAACTCTCCCAACCAATCCACGGCAGCACAGTCTGGTTTGAGTCTTTTGGCTTCAGCGCGCCTCCATCGCGCGATGTGGCCGGAGCGCTCTTATCCGACGTCACGTTGATGCGGACCCCGTCGCTGGGGCCGTTGGAGAGTGCCATGACCGAACGTATCCAGGAATTCCTGCGCAACCGCCGCAAGGATGGCCTCGACACCGAGCCGTGCCTCGTCGTCGACCTCGAGGTCGTGCGCGACAATTACCAGAGCTTCGCCAAGGCGCTGCCCGACAGCCGCGTGTTCTATGCCGTGAAGGCGAACCCGGCGCCGGAAGTGCTGGCCCTGCTCGCCTCCATGGGATCCTGCTTCGACACCGCGACGGTCGCCGAGATCGAGATGGCGCTGGCCGCGGGTGCGACGCCCGACCGCATCTCCTTCGGCAACACGATCAAGAAGGAGCGCGACATCGCGCGCGCCTTCGCGCTCGGCATTCGGCTGTTCGCGGTCGACTGCGCCGCCGAGGTCGAGAAAGTCGCCCGTGCCGCGCCCGGCGCGAAGGTGTTCTGCCGGATCCTCTATGACTGCGCCGGCGCCGAATGGCCGCTGTCACGCAAGTTCGGCTGCGACCCGGAGATGGCGGTGGAGGTGCTCGACCTCGCGAAGCGCCTCGGCCTGGAGCCGTGCGGCATCTCGTTCCACGTCGGCTCGCAGCAGCGCAAGGTGAAGGCGTGGGACCGCGCGCTGGCGATGGCCTCGCAGGTGTTCCGCGACTGCGCCGAACGCGGCATCAACCTGTCCATGGTCAACATGGGCGGCGGCTTCCCGACCAAGTACCTGAAGGACGTGCCGCCGGTCGTCACCTATGGCCGCTCGATCTTTCGCGCGCTGCGCAAGCACTTCGGCAACCAGATTCCGGAGACCATCATCGAGCCGGGCCGCGGCATGGTGGGTAACGCCGGCATCATCGAATCCGAGGTCGTGCTCATCTCGAAGAAGAGCGACGAGGACGAGGTGCGCTGGGTGTACCTGGACATCGGCAAGTTCGGCGGTCTCGCCGAGACGATGGACGAGTCGATCCGCTACGCCATCCGCACCCGCCACGACGGCGCGGACATGACGCCGTGCGTGCTCGCAGGCCCGACCTGCGACAGCGCCGACGTGCTGTACGAGAAGAACCCGTACCCGCTTCCCGTCACGCTCGAGATCGGCGACAAGGTGCTGATCGAAGGCACCGGGGCCTATACGTCGACCTACTCGTCGGTGGCGTTCAACGGCATTCCGCCGCTGCGGACCTACCACATCTGATCCGCCTCTTGGTCTGAGGCCTGACGAACCCGGGAGCCGGCTAGCCGGCTCCTCCCTCACCATCTCGATTTCTGACGACGTCTTGGACAGGCGTGCCGCTGGCACGTCCGTTCAAGCGGGGACTGACGCGCCATGACTGCTCCTCGGAAGCCGCACATTGCCCTCACCTCGAAAGCCGCTCCGTTCGTGATCCGTGCGGAACGTGCTGCCGACGTCGCGATGCGTGAAGCGCTGCTCGATGCCTGCTTTGGCGAGAACCGCCACGGCCGCACCTGCCAACGCCTGCGCGACGGACGCGCGCCCGCCGCAGGCCTTGCCCTGTCGGCCATGCGCGAGGGCAAGCTCGTGGGAACCGTGCGGCTGTGGCATGTCAGCGCCGGAGGCAGGCCCGCTCTGGTCCTCGGACCGCTGGCGGTGGACCCTGCCTGCCGCGAGCTCGGGATCGGCGCCGCGCTGATGCATCAAGCGCTGGCCGCCGCCCGGGCGCGCGGGCATGAAGCCGTGATCCTGCTCGGCGATGCCCCCTACTACGCCCGCTTCGGCTTCTCCGGCGAGAAGACCGGCGCGCTGTCGCTGCCCGGCCCGTTCGAGCGCGACCGCCTGCTGGCGATCGAGTTCGCGGCAGGTGCGCTCGACGGTGCCGAAGGCATGATCGTCCCGACCGGCGCGGCCCTGCCCAAACGGAGGGCGGTTCGCGCCCTCCACGCGCACGCGGCCTGAGCGATCGTCATGATGGCGAGGACCAAGCCGCGTTCCGCGGCAGCGCCCGGCCGCGCCCGCGCGAAGTGTTCCTTTGGGGTTGCGCAGGCGCCGGAAACGCCGTTTAACGCCGCGAAACACCCCTTCAGTCGAGGCCCACGACCATGTCCCGTCGCCTGATCTCCACCGGCTCTCCCCTCGAGAAGACCGTCGGCTACAGCCGCGCCGTGATCGACGGCGATTTCGCCTTCGTCGCGGGAACCACGGGCTATGACTACACCACGATGGCGATGCCGGCCGATGTCACGAGCCAGTCACGCAACTGCTTCAAGACCATCGCAGCCGCCCTGAAGGAGGGCGGATTCGAGATGGCCGACATCGTCCGTGCGACCTACTACGTCACCGACGCCAGCTACATCGACGCCCACTTCGCCGTCTGCGGCGAGGTTCTCGGTGACATCAGGCCGGCTGCGACGTTGCTGGTCGTCTCCGCTCTCGCCAAGCCCGAGATGAAGGTCGAGATCGAAATCACCGCCAAGCGCCGCAGCCTCTAAAAGGTGCCGCAGCATCTGAGAAGCGCCGCAGCGCCTGATCCACCCACCCTTTGCCTGCCAGCACGTTCCGGAGAAACCATCCCATGAGCCCTCCCTCGCAGATCTACGCGAAGATCACTGGTCCCATCGTCATGGTCGGCTTCGGCTCCATCGGCAAAGGCACGCTGCCGCTGATCGAGCGGCATCTCGATTACGACAAGTCGCGCGTCACCGTGATCGATCCCAAGGACGAGGGCCGCAAGGCGCACTGCGAGAAGCACAATGTGCGCTTCATCCAGAAGGCCGTGACCCGGGACAATTACCGCGAATTGCTGACCCCGCTGCTGACCGAAGGCGGCGGCCAGGGCTTTTGCGTCAATCTCTCGGTCGATACCGGCTCCACCGACATCATGGAGCTCTGCAACGAGCTCGGCGCTCTTTATATCGATACCGTCAACGAGCCCTGGCTCGGCTTCTATTTCGACGCCTCGAAAGGCCCGGAAGCGCGCTCCAATTACGCGCTGCGCGAAGTGACGCTGGCCGCCAAGCGGGCGCGGCCTAAGGGCTCGACGACGGCCGTCTCCTGCTGCGGCGCCAATCCCGGCATGGTCTCCTTTTTCGTCAAGCAGGCGCTGCTCAACGTCGCCGCCGACCTGAAGCTCAATGCCCCCAAGCCGAAGACCAAGGCCGAATGGGCGGATCTGATGCGGCAGGCCGGCGTCAAGGGCATCCACATCGCCGAGCGCGACACCCAGCGCTCGAAGAAGCCGAAAGAGCCCGACGTCTTCGTCAACACCTGGTCGGTGGAAGGCTTCCTGTCGGAGGGCGTGCAGCCGTCCGAGCTCGGCTGGGGCACGCATGAGAAATGGATGCCCGAGAACGCGCGGACCCACGAAACCGGCTGCGGCGCCGCCATCTATCTGATGCAGCCCGGCGCCAACACCCGCGTGCGCACCTGGTGCCCGACCCGCGGGGCGCAATACGGCTTCTTGGTCACCCACAACGAGTCGATCTCGATCGCCGATTACTTCACGGTGCGCGACGCATCGGGCACGGCGATCTACCGGCCGACCTGCCACTACGCCTATCACCCGGCTGACGATGCCGTGCTGTCGCTGCATGAGATGTTCGGCCGTGCTGCGAAGATGCAGGAGAAGCATCACATCCTCGACGAGAACGAGATCGTCGACGGCATCGACGAGCTCGGCGTGCTGCTGTTCGGCCATGACAACAACGCCTATTGGTACGGCTCGCAGCTCTCTATCGAAGAGACCCGCGAGCTCGCGCCCTATCAGAACGCCACCGGCCTGCAGGTGACCTCCGCCGTGCTTGGCGGCATGGTGTGGGCCCTGGAAAACCCGAACGAAGGCATCGTCGAAGCCGACGAGATGGATTTCGATCGCCTGCTGGAAATCCAGCTGCCCTATCTCGGCCCGGTCAAAGGCTTCTACACCGACTGGACGCCGCTGACCGATCGTCCAGGACTGTTCCCGGAAGACATCGACACCAGCGATCCCTGGCAGTTCCGGAATATTCTCGTGCGGTGACAATCCAGCCGTCATGCCCGGGCTTGTCCCGGGCATCCACGAACTTTCTTTCGGCGGCTCCAAGAACGTGGATGGCCGGGACAAGCCCGGCCATGACGCTCCAACCAAGAGCCGCCTACTTCTCCTTGATCGGCGGCCCGACCTTCTCCGCCGGGGCGGGCGGCAGCGCTGGCTTGGCCGCGCCCGCCGCGCCCTGGGTCTGCGGATCCGGCCGCGCGGGCTCGGGGGCCGGCGTGGTCGGGCGATCGCCGCCGGGCTTGGATTCCGCAGGCTTGTTCTGATCGTCGGACGGCGTGCCCTGCAGCGGCGGCGTTGCCTGCGCCAGCTGTAGCCGGCTTTCGGCACGGATCTGGGCGAGCGACAATACCGACACCACGACGCCAGCTGCGAACAGCGAAGCGGCGATTGTCAGGTCGAAGTTCAGTCTACGCTTGGTCTCTTGGCCGGGCATGTCGATCACCGCCTTTGTCCGGGGGATCAACGAAACTAGGGCGCGCCGGTTCCGGCATCGCACAGGCGGGAACCCGGCCTCTGCGCGCCAAAAGGCCGCGCTCACTCCGTTGTGCTGACTTCCCAGGTGGCATGCCGCACGCCCGGCAGGTGCTGCAAATCGGTCGCCACCACGTTCAGCTCGTTCGGATCAACGGCGCTCGCGACGAGCTTCGCAACGATCTCCAGCATGTCCTCGCCGATCTCGACGAGCTCGATATCGGCGACCGGATAGTTCGCAGCCTCGAGCTTCTCGACGAGGCGATCGCGCATGTCGGGCAAGGCGTCGGCGGCCACCGCGAGCTTGAAATAGTAGGTGGCCTCCAGCGCCTTCTCGTTCAGGGGGATGCGGTTGATGGCATTGACCAGCGGGCGCAGCATGGTGTTGCCGGCAATGACGAAGACGGTGAGCGCAGCCGCCTGCGCGACCATGTCGGCCCCGGCGCAGGAGCCGACCGCGGCCGAGGCCCACAGCGTTGCCGCGGTGTTGAGGCCACGGACGTCCATGCCCTGCTTCATGATGACGCCGGCGCCGAGAAAGCCGATGCCGGAGACAACATAGGAGATCACCCGCACCGCCCCCTCGGCGCCGTCCAGATGCATCGCAAGATCGACGAAGGCGGCCGCTCCGACCGCGACCAGCACGTTCGTCCGCAAGCCCGCGGTGCGCTGGCGGTACTGCCGCTCGGCGCCGATCAGCGTGCCCAGCACGAAGGCCGTGATCAGGCTGACCAGGGTGTCGCCAAAATCTGCAAGCTGGAAGGTCGTGAGAAATCGCATGGTCCCCTATACGGCGGGAACCATGACAGATTAAAGCTCCAGCAGGCCGCCGTCCCCACTTTCATCCGCAAAGGCCAGCAATGTGCCCTTCGCATTCCAGGCGAGTGCGGCCACCGGCGGGGTGCCGTTGCGGCGGACCAGAATCTCGGCACCGTCTTCCAATCGCACCATCAGCACCGTGCCGTCGCTGTAACCTGCGGCCAGGATGTCGTTCTTCGGGTGGCAGGCAACCACGGAGACGCGCGCCTGAAGCGGGGCAAGCATCGCGGGCTCCTTGCCCATCGGGCCGTCCTTGCTGGCGAAGGGCCAGACGATGACGGTGTCGGCGCCCGAGGTCGCGAGCCCCCTGCCGCCTGCGCTCCAGGACATCGAGCGGACGCGGCCGGGATAGCCGGTCATGCGCATGTGCCTGTTGTCGGCGAGCCGCCAGCCGTGCAGCGCCGCCTCGTGCATCGTGGTGACCAGGAATTTGTTGTCCGGGCTGAAGGTGACACCGAGATGTGAGCCGGCCCAGGGCAGGAATTCGGCCGAGCCCTCCATGTTGGGAAACCACAGCGTCGCGCCGTTGTAATGCGCGATCGCGAGCCGCAGGCCCTTTGGCGCGAATGCGAGCCCGCCGACGGTCGAGGGCACCTCGAGCGATTTCTCCTCGCCCTTGCCGCTCTTGACGGTCGCGGTCTTGCCGGCCGACCAGGCGAAGGCGCCGTCCGCATGCAGCGCTACCGCGTCGATCCAGCGCCGCTTCGGGTCGGTCGCGAGCAACGTCACCTCGCCCTTGGCATCGAGCGAGATGACCTTGCCGTCGTCGCCGCCCATGACGATCCGCTTCCCGTCGGAGGCGGTCGAGAGAATGCCGCCGCTGTGCACGGCCACCTTGGTGGTCTCTCCCTGGCTATCGACGAGTGCGACGTTCTCCTCGCCGCCGACGAAGACGGCGCGGGGGCCGAGGAAGTGCACGGACGTCACGGCCATGCCGAGCGCGACCTGTTTGACGCGGTCCGTGACGGAGACGATCGAGGCGGAATCGGGAGACGGCGTGAACTCTTTCATCACGAAACGATGCAGCTCTCGAAACCCTTGCGGATCGCCTCTTCGGGCAATTCGCGGCCGATGAAGACGAGGCGGCTCTCGCGCGGCTCACCCTCCTTCCACTTCCGCTGGTGGTTGCCCTCCAGCATCATGTGGACGCCCTGGAAGACGTAGCGGTCGTCATCGTCGTGGAAAGCGAGAATGCCCTTGGAGCGCAGGATCTTGCCGCCCTCGACCTGCACCAGATTCTGGAGCCAGGGCATGAACACGTTGGGATCGAGCGGCTTGTCGGTCTTCAGGGACAACGACTGCATGTCCTCGTCGTGATAGTGCTTCAGGCCATGACCGTGATGATGGTGGTCGTGGTCGTGGCCATGATGGTGATGATCATGGTCGTGGTCATGATCGTCGGCCTCCAGGAAATCCGGCTCGATGTCGAGGATGCGGTCGAGGTCGAACGCGCCGCGATCGAGCACGTCGGCCAGCGCCACCGAGCAGCGCTCGGTGCGGTGCAGCTTCGCATAGGGGTTGATGCCGCGGATGCGGGCCTCGACCTCGGCGAGCTCGCCCTTGTTGACGAGGTCGGTCTTGTTCAGGACGATGACGTCGGCAAAGGCGATCTGGTTCTTGGCCTCGGGCGCGTCCTTGAGCCGGTCCGACAGCCATTTGGCGTCCGCCACGGTCACAACGGCATCGAGCCGCGCGTTCTTCTGCACGTCCTCGTCGACGAAGAAGGTCTGCGCCACCGGCGCCGGATCGGCAAGGCCGGTGGTCTCGACGATGATGGCGTCGAACTTGCCCTTGCGCTTCATCAGGCCGTCCATGATGCGGACGAGGTCGCCGCGCACGGTGCAGCAGATGCAGCCATTGTTCATCTCGAACACCTCCTCATCGGCGCCGATGATGAGGTCGTTGTCGATGCCGATCTCGCCGAATTCGTTGACGATGACGGCGTATTTCTTGCCGTGGTTCTCCGACAGGATGCGGTTCAGGAGCGTGGTCTTGCCGGCACCGAGATAGCCGGTCAGCACGGTCACGGGAATTTTGGAGGCGGTCGCTTCAGACATGAGAACTCCGACGTCAGGCTGGTTCGCGCGACGCGAGGCGGGGTGGCCCCTGCCCTAGTGGTCAAGCGCGCTGGTCAGGGCCTTTATATTGTGCCTGACCATGTCAATGTAAGTGGGTGCAGGCCCCTTTTCGCCGGTCAAACCGTCCGAAATCAGGGTCCCGCCGACCTTGGCGCCGGTCTCGGCCGCGATCCGCCGGATCAGCCGGTCGTCACTGATATTCTCCAGGAACACGGCCGGGATGTTCTGCGCCTTGATCTGGCCGATGATGGCGGCGATGTCGCGCGCGCTGGGCTCGGTTTCCGTGGACACGCCCAGGGGGGCGATGAACCGGATACCGTATTCGGCGGAAAAATAGCCGAAGGCGTCGTGGGTGGAGATCACCTTGCGCCGCTCGGGCGGGATTTTCGCCACGGTCTCGCGGACCTCGCGGTCGAGCGTGTCGAGCTTTTCCAGATAGGCCTTGGCCTGGGCGCGGAAAACATCCGCATCATCCGGAGCGGCCGCGGCGAGCGCATTGGCGATGTCGGTGACGTAGATCTTGGCGCTGGGGATGGACTGCCAGGCGTGGGGATCGGCGGCCGCGCCTAATTTCAGCGGCGTGATGCCGGCGCTGACAGTCACGACTTTCGCCTTGCTACCCGCGGACTGCACGAGGCGCGGCAGCCAGCCTTCGAGGCCGAGCCCGTTGACGATGACGAGCTTGGCAGCCGCGACGCGCTTCGCATCGGCAGGGGCCGGCGTGTAGACGTGGACGTCGCTGTCGGCGCCGACCAGCGTGGTCAGATTGACCCTGTCACCACCGACATTGCGGACGAAGTCGGCCAGTATCGAGAAACTCGCGACGACGTTGAGCCGCTCGGCGGCGTGCAACGGCGGGGCAATCAGCAACAATACGCAAAGCAGGATCATGCGCATCGTCACGCTTCCAGATGCCGGCCGGGAAACAATTGCCGGACGATACCGCCGACGCGGCCGAACAGGACGGAGGCCATGTAGATCACCGTCGCGACGAGAATGATCGCGGGGCCCGAGGGCACTCGGGTCTGGAACGAGAGCACGAGACCCGCATAGCCCGAGATCGCGGCGGCGACGACCGCGATGCAGATCATGGCGGTGAGATCGCGCGACCAGAACCGGGCGATACCCGCCGGCAAGATCATCAGGCCGACCGCAAGCAGTGTGCCGAGCGCCTGAAACCCGTTGACGAGGTTGATCACGACGAGCGCGAGGAAGGCAAGATGCGCTGGCCCGCCGGCGCGGCTCACTGTGCGCAAGAACAGCGGATCGACGCTCTCGATCACCAACGGGCGGTAGATCACTGCAAGCACCAGCAGCGTCACCGTGGCGTTGAAGGCAACGACCAGCAGCGTCTGGTCGTCCATCGCGAGGATGTTGCCGAACAGCACATGCAGCAAATCGATATTGGTGCCCTTGATCGAGACGATGGTGACGCCCAGCGCCAGCGAGGCCAGGTAGAAGGTCGCCAGCGAAGCGTCCTCCTTCAGTCCGGTCGAGCGCGCGACCACGCCGGCGAGGATCGCGACCGCAAAGCCGGCGATCAGGCCGCCGGCCGTCATCGCAAACAAATTGAGCCCGGAGAGCAGGAAGCCGACCGCGGCGCCCGGCAGGATCGCGTGCGCCATGGCGTCACCGACGAGGCTCATCCGCCGCAGCATCAGGAACACGCCGATCGGCGCGCCCGCCAGCGCGAGCGCGATCACGGCAGCGAGCGCCCGCCGCATGAACTCGAACTCGGTGAAGGGACCGATCAGCGCGTCATAGATCATTTGAGGTCACGCCGCCTGCGAACGCCCGTCGTCGGCCGCGCAAGCCGCCGCGCTGTCGTCGAAGGCCTCGCACATCCGCATCGCCACCAGCAGGTTCTCCGGCGTCAGCACCTCGTCGGTCGGCCCCCACGCCACGGGGCCGCGCGCCAGCACCAGCGTCTCGCTGAAATGGGTGCGCACCATCTCCATGTCGTGCAGCGCGGCCAGCACGGTGCGGCCCTCGGCGTGCCAATTTTTCACCAGCGCGAGCAGATCGGCCGTGGTCTTGCTGTCGATAGCGTTGAAGGGCTCGTCGAGCACGATCAGGCTGGCATCCTGAAGCAGCACCCGCGCGAACAGCACGCGCTGCATCTGGCCGCCGGACAGCGTGCCGATCGGGCGGTTCTCGAAGCCGTTGAGGCCAACGGCAGCGATCGCGCGCAGGATCTTTTCGCGCGCCGCCTTGCCGATGCCGCCGAACAGGCCGGTGCCGCGCCACAGCCCGGTGCCGACGAAGTCGAACACCGAGATCGGGAAGCTGCGGTCGATCTCCGCGCTTTGCGGCAGATAGGCGATATCCCTGCTGTCGAGCCCGCCAAGATGAATGCTGCCGTCGAGCGGCTTGAGGATGCCGACGATGCCGCGCAGCAGCGTCGACTTGCCGGCGCCGTTCGGGCCGATCACGGCGACCAGCGCACCGGATGCGACCTCGCCGTTGAGGTGATGCACGGCCGGATGCCGGTCATAGCCGAGCGTGACGTTCTGGAAGTGCAGCGCCGCCATGGTCACCTCATCGCCAGCAAGACCATGGCCCAGAGCGTAGCGCAAACGGCGAGCGCGGCCGCAAGGCGCCCCGCCATGGTCATGCGCAGGATCGACCAGGGCGCCGCCTGGGCCGGATGCGGCGAGGCCGCATCATGGACATGGGCATGGGTGTGGTCGTGCCCGTGCGCATGGCCATGGGAATGGCCATGAGCGTGGTCGTGATGATGGGCCTGGGAGGCGGCGGGAACCATTTGGAGACGTTATATTATAACATTGCGCCTGTCCACGCCGGGCTCAGGGTTTACCGATCAGCATGGCGATGGCGGCCGCCACGAACGGAAATGGCACCGACACGGCGCAGCGGAACCAGACGAACCGGGCCGGCATGAACGGGATCTCCCACAAGATGACGCGCTGGAAGGCGAACAGAGCCCAAGCGACGACATAGGCAACCACCTGGGGCACTCCGCCGCCCGACTTCAGCGCCACCGTGCCGATGGAGAAGCCGATGACGGGGCCGCCGGGTGTGGCGGCGCCGGCGACGACGGCGGAAGCGACTCCGAGCCAGCCGCTGTCCGGGCCGAGCCAGCCGGTGATCACCTCCTGCGGGATGATGGCGGCGATGTAGCCGGAGCCGATCACCCCAAGCGCGATCCGCGGCACGATGTTGACGAAGTCCATCGCCCCTTCGCGCAGCGAGGCCACGAACACGGTAGAGCCGCGCCGGAAGGCGATCAGGCCGACGGCGAACACCGAGCCCCACAACAGGATGTCGATCAGAAGCGCAGCGCTCAAGTCTCGTCGTCCTTGCTGGCGGGCTTCGGATACATCCTGACATAGACGAAGCGGCCGAGCGCGCCGGCGAGCACCGGCAGCGGCAGCGAGATCAGGATACGCCACAGCGTGAAATCGGTGCCCATGATCGGGATTTCCCAGGCCACCGCCCGGCCATAGCCGATCAGCGTCCAGCTCACGACCATGGCGATGGTGGCGCCGAAATCGGCGCCGACTGCGAGCAGCGCACTCGCCACCGGATAGGCCGTGAAGGGACCGCCCGGCAGGATCGCGCCGAAGGCGGTACCGATCAGCAGCCCCTTCAGGCCCGATTTCGGCCCGAGCGAGCGCGAGACCTTCTCGTGCGGCAGGATCTCCGAGATGAGGGCGCCGAGCAGGCAACCGGCCAGCACGCGCGGCAGGATGCCTGAGAACAGCCAGAGGTCGTGGGTGAGAATGTCGAGGACACCGTCGGTGCCGTCACGCCGCCAGACCAGGCCGGCGCTCACCGCCACCAGGACTGCGATGATGATGGTCGACCAGCCGATCGGCTTGCGCACGCGCCCCGGCCGCGGCTCGGCGTCCTCGGCAGGCGCCGGGTCTTTCGGGGAAGGTTCTGACAACGGGCTCGGATCGGATCGAGGGGATACCTGTCCTGATTAAGGGCCGCGTTCCCCCGATGCAAACGGTACGATCACAGAGCCGCGCGCGCATCGTGCAGGGCAATTCCGCACAGCAAAAAGGCGGCCGCTGATGCGACCGCCTTGTCTGTCATTCCAGGGCGATGCGCAGCATCGAACCCGGAAACTCGAGATTCCGGGTTCGCCCTTCGGGCGCCCCGGAATGACGGAGTAAAGCCTTACGCCTTCTCGAACAGGGACTCGACGTATTCCCAGTTCACGAGGTTCTCGACGAACGCCTTGAGATAGTCCGGGCGGCGGTTGCGATAGTCGATGTAGTAGGAGTGCTCCCAGACGTCGCAGCCGAGGATCGGGGTGGCGCCGTGCACCAAGGGATTCTCGCCGTTCGGAGTCTTGGAGATCTCGAGCTTGCCGTTCTTGACCTGGAGCCAGCACCAGCCGGAGCCGAACTGGCCGACGCCGGCCGCCTGGAAGTCGGTCTTGAACTTGTCGAAGCCGCCGAGGTCCTCGTTGATCTTCTTCTCGAGCTTGCCCGGCAGCTTGGTGCCGCCGCCATTGGGCTTCATCCAGCTCCAGAAGTGGATGTGATTGTAGTGCTGGCCGGCATTGTTGAAAACCGCGGGGTTCTTGCCGAAAGAGCCCTTGACGATCTCTTCAAGGGACTTGCCTTCCCATTCGGTCCCCTTGAGCGCGTTGTTGCCGTTGGTGACGTAGGCCTGATGATGCTTGTCGTGGTGATATTCCAGCGTCTCCTTCGACATATACTGGCCGAGGGCGTCATAGGCGTAAGGGAGTGGGGGCAGCGTAAAGGTCATGGGTTCTTGTCCGCAACTGGTGGGGAACGAGTTCTAACGGTCACCCCTTATAGAAGGTTCCGCGTCCGTTAAATACCGCCAATTTGCGAAAACGCGTGATGCGACCGCTTGGCACGATTGCAAAAAATCGGCGCAGGCCGCGGACGATCGCCCGGGCCGGCTGGACGTCGCAAAATATCATTGCCTTTGAAGCGGTTATGACAGAACGAATGCACCGCGAACCGAAGATGCGAGAGACGGAGCAATGAGCATCGAAATCGACATCCTGAACGGCGACGCCTCGTGGCCGATTGCAAAACCGCTGCTCAACGCCGTCTGGAGCCAGGACGTCGCGGAGAAGCCGGCCTGGGCTCACGTCAAATGGGCCAATGCCGATCTGCGCGTGCTGATCGAGACGCCCGAGGACGGCCTCGTCTGCCATGTCGGCATCTACTTCCGCACCGTCACCTGGAATGGGCAAAAGGTCCATATCGGCGGCATCGGCGGGGTCTGCACGCGCGAGGACCGGCGCGGCCGCGGCTATGCAACCCTGGCACTCGACGCGGCGGTTCATACCATTCGCGCCAACGAGGCTGTCCGCTTCGCGCTGCTGTTCTGCGAACCACACAACTTTTCGTTCTACGAGACCCGGAGCTGGCTGCCGTTCAAGGGCGAGGTCTATTGCGAGCAACCGGAGGGGCGCATCCGCTTCACCCACATGGCGGCCTACGTCTTCAACATCGTCCGCGCGCCGACGCTGGGCACCATCGACCTATGCGGCCTGCCGTGGTGAGCCCTGCGTGAGCGAGGGCTGCGCCGGCCGCCTTCCGCCCTATAATATGTCGATCATCATCTAATATTCCGCGCGGTGAACATGACGATCGACGCCCCCCTAGACGCCGTCCCGCCGCGTGCCCCGGTTGCCTCCCCCATTGCGAGCCTGCTGACCGCGCCGATCCTGCCGACGCTGCTGCGGCTCGCGATTCCCAACATGATCGCGATGGTCGGCAGCACGCTGGTTTCGATCGCCGAGACCTCCTATATCGGCCGGCTCGGCACCATTCCGCTCGCCGCGATCGCGCTGGTGTTTCCGTTCGCGATGCTGACGCAGATGATGAGCGCGGGCGCGATGGGCGGCGGCGTCTCCTCCGCGATCAGCCGCGCGCTTGGCGCAGGCGATCGCGACCGCGCCGCGACGCTGGCGCTGCATGCCGCCATCATCGGCCTCTGCGGCGGGCTGTTCTTCACGGTGATGATGCTGGTCTTCGGCCGCTCCTTCTTCGCGCTGCTCGGCGGCCGCGAGCGCGTGCTCGACGAGGCCAGCGGCTATTCGCAGGTGCTGTTCTCCGGCGCGGTCGCGATCTGGCTCGTCAACACGCTGGCCTCGGTGATCCGCGGCACCGGCGACATGCGCCTGCCGTCAATGACGCTGATAGGCGCGAGCGTGCTCCAGATCGCACTCGGCGGCACGCTGGGGCTCGGCCTGTTCGGCGTGCCGCAATTCGGCATGCCTGGTGTGGCCAGCGGGCAGCTGATCGCGTTCAGCTGCGCCGCGATCTTCTTCCTCTGGTATCTCTTGTCCGGCCGCAGCCGGTTGCAGCTCGATGTCCGCGCCTTCCATTTCGAGCGCGCGATGTTCCTGGACATTCTCAAGGTCGGCGCCTTGGCGTGCCTTTCGCCGCTCCAGACCGTGCTCACCATTCTGATCTTCACGAAGATCCTCGCGACCTTCGGCACCGAGATGCTGGCCGGCTACGGCATCGGCTCGCGACTCGAATTTCTGCTGATCCCGATCACCTTCGCCTTCGGCATCGCCTCGGTGCCGATGGTCGGCGTGGCGATCGGCGCCGGCCATCTGAAGCGGGCGCGGCGCGTGGCCTGGACTGCGGCAACGGCCTCGGGATTGACCGTCGGCCTGATCGGCCTCGTCGTCGCGCTCGATCCGTCGCTATGGGTCGCACTCTTCACGCGCGATCCCGGCGTGACTGCAGCCGCCCACAGCTATTTCCACTGGGCCGGTCCGGCCTTCGTGTTCTTCGGCATGGGCGTGTCGCTCTATTTCTCCTCGCAAGGCGCGGCGCGCGTCGGCGGACCCGTGCTTGCTTCGACGGCGCGCCTGCTGATCGTCGCTGTCGGCGGGATCGGTCTGATGATGGCGCAGGCACCGGCCTGGACCTTGTTCGCGCTGGTCGGCGGCGCCATGGTCGTGTTCGGTCTTCTGACCGCCGGCTCGGTCGCGTTCGTGCGCTGGGGCAAATGAGCGCAGGCTTATCAAGCGCAGGAATGTGATTCCATCCGGCGTTGCACAATCTCGCCGGGCTGCTATGGAGGCGCCTCCATTTTTCGGGGCCTCTCGATGTTCAGCAGATTCGCACTTCCCTTCCTCGTCGTGGCTGCGCTGCTCGGCGCAACCAGCGCGCAGGCGCAAAGCGCCGACGGGACCTGGCTCACCCAGGCCGGCGATGCGCGCGTCAAGATCAACAAATGCGGCGACGGCATCTGTGGCCATATCGTCTGGCTGCGCGAGCCCTATGACACCGCGACCGGCCAGCCCGCCACCGACAGCAAGAATCCCAATCCTGCGCTCGCCAGGCGTCCGATGATCGGACTGCCATTATTCAACGGCATGCAGCCGTCAGGTCCGAACAAATGGTCGGGCCAGATCTACAATGCCGACGACGGCAGCAGCTATGCGAGCAGCGTCACGGTGACGTCGTCGGATTTGCTGCGCGTCGAAGGCTGCGTCGGCGCGCTCTGCGGCGGCGAAACCTGGACGCGCGCGGGACGGTGACAGTCTTCGTGTCCCGGACGCGCTGCGGCACGCCGTGACGCGGCGCAGAGCCGGGACCCACACTGCCATGGGCTCCGGCTCGACATCGCACCGTTTCACGCTGCGCTGCGTCGGGGGCACGAAAATTCCTACGCCATCATCGCTTTCAACGCGGTCGCGGCCGAGGCGTAGCCGCCTCGCGCGCCGTCGATGAAGTGCACGTGATCGCTGCGCAGCGCCGATGGCGTGAAGCAGGTCATCATCGCCGCGTCTTGCCGATGGAGGCCATAGCGCACGACGCCGTCGCGCGCGGCCGCCACGAGCCGATCGCTCAACGCACGTTCGAGTTCCGGCGTACAATCGAGGATCATGCGCAAGCCGTCGTCATACTTCCTGAAGTCCGAGTTCTCGACCACCTGACGCTTGTAAACTTCAGGCACGAAGCCGCCGACCTTGAGGTCGAAGCGCATGATCAGGTAGGCAAACAGCGTATAGGCGAGCACGCCGGCTCTGCGCGCGAGCAGCGGGCCGCCGCGCCTGGTGCGGGCTTCATAATCCAGCCCCTGCGGCGGCCATTTCAGCGGCGGTCCCTGCGCCGGTACCGGGCGGCCGCCATCCGGGCTACGCTCGACGAGATGGATGATGTCCTCGATCACCTTGCGGAAGGCCGGGGGATCTACGCCGCGTGCCGGCATCACCAGCACCGACAGGATCAAGCCACGTGAGGCCGGCATCACCTCGAAACGGCAGGACAGGCCGGAGAGGTCGGGCTGCGTGCCGCCGGGCGCTTCGGTCAGCGCGAACTCGCCGCGCTTCATGGCGGCATCAGCCCAGGCGAGGCCGCCGCCGGAGAACATGGCATAGGACAAATTGGCCGACGGACCGAAGCGCGCGACGCGCACATCGAGGCCCTGCGCGCGGATGGCGCTGACCGGCACCAGAGCGACCCGCATTTTCAGGTCGAGATCCTCCCGCACCCAGGTTGCGGTCGCCGCCAGCGCCTCCCGGGCCCGCTCGAGGTCGTGAGGCGAAACTGCAAAGCTCGCGCCATCGCCGCCGAACACGAAGGGAAATTCGCGCCCCTCCAGGGCGTTCGTCACCGCCGCGATCACGGCGGCGCCGGCCATGTTGACCGCCTTGTAGCGCTGCGCCGCGATGGCCTTGGTCGAATCCACGATGTCGGCTACGCCGATGCTCCAATCGTCCGGCAGCGGGGAATACAGCACCGGATCCATCAGGCTGGTAAAACCGCGGAAGACCGGAATGCCGCCGTAGAAGGATTCGCTCGATGTCATCGGGTGATGCCGGATGGTTGAGATGGCACGGTTGCAAGACAGATACGTGGCAGGATAGACCCGGGTTCGCCGGCTTTCGCGATGTCCCGATCATTGGCTGAGAACAAGCCGGACAACAAGCCCGCATGGCCGCGCAATGCCGCACAAGCCGTCACCGGAATTGTCACATGAACGAATTGACTGGGAGAAGCCTCGGGCCCGCGTGCCTAATGCAGCTTCTCGTCCTGGCGCTTGCGTAGCGCCGCGGCCGGGACATCATGACATCCGACCAGCCGCACGAATTGCTGCGGATACATCTCATGGCCGTGAGCACCGGAATTCTGATGCGACATCGGCTGACAATGGACATCGTCCGGCCTCGCGCGCGACCGCTCTGTAGACGTCCGGCCCAGGTTCGAAGCGGTCATGTTTGGCATAGCCATGGACTGCTCCCCTTCAATTAGGGCAGATCGATTGTCGTAACCCAATCGATTGCAGGGCATCTTACGACCAAATCCGGCTGAATGTCATTTCGCCGGATCAACCAATTGTCGCGGCCGGGGTTCCGCAAAAGCGTTTTCGAGCGAAGTGGACACCGGTTCGCGTGAAGAAAACGCGCCAAAACAAGAATCTAGAGCTTCGGTTCTGATTCAATCAGAACCGAAGCTCTAGGCCGTATTCCCCGCGTCGACCGTGAACACGGTGCCGGTGACGTTCCGGCCGCCCTCGCCGAGCAGATATTCCACCATGCGTGCGACGTCATCGGTTTCCGGCAGTCGGCGCAGCGCGCTGCGGCTGGCGATGCGCTTGCGTCCTTCGTCGGAGAGATTGTGCGTCAGCTCGGTGTCGATGAATCCAGGCGCGATCGCATTCACGGTGATGCCGAGCTTGCCGACCTCGCGCGCGAGCGAGCGGGTGAAGCCGGTGGCTGCGGCCTTGGTCGCGCCGTAGACGGAGAGGCCGTTATAGCCGGTGGTGGCGATGATGGAAGAGATGTTGATGATGCGGCCCGCGCCGTCCGCCATCATCTGCCGCGCGACATATTTGGTGAGGATGATCGGCGACAGCACGTTGAGCTGCACCAGCGCCTCGATCTCCGAATTGTGCATGGTCGCGAGCAGGCCCTCGGTGCCGAGGCCGGCATTGTTGACGAGACCGTAGATCGGGCCGAATTCGTCGCGGACCAGCTTTGCAAAAGCCGGGATCGCATCGATCACCGCAAGATCGCAGGCGCGGAAATGCAGGCGCCCTTCGGAGACCGCGACCGCCGTCTTGAGCTCCTCGCTCTCGCGCCGCGCGGCCGCAATCACATTGAAGCCGGCAGCGACGAGGCGCCTTGCGATCGCAAGGCCAATGCCGCGGCTGCCGCCGGTGACGAGAACATTATGCATCGGTGCGCGCCATTTTGCCGGCCGGGGTGACGTCGAGCGCCTCGACGAAGCGGATCACGGCCGGCACCTTGTGAGATGCGAGCTGCGCGCGGCACTGACCCAGGATCTGGTCGCGGATCTCCTTCGCGTGCGCCGGATCAGAGCCATCGGCGAGAATGACGTCGGCGACGACGATGCCGCCGGTGATCGGGCTACGGCGCGATTTGGCCCGCGACATCCGCACATCGGGATGGCGGTTGATCACCGCCTCGATCTCTTCGGGGTGGACCTTCAGCCCGCCGATGTTGATGATGCCGCCGCGGCGGCCGACGAAATAATAGCGGTCACCGCGCAGCTCGACGATGTCGCCGCTGTCGACAAAGCCGTCATCGTCGGTAAGCGCGGCTGCGTTGCGGCCGATGTAAGCATGTGCGGTGCGGCTCGAGCGGATGCGCAGCGAGCCGTCGACGACCTTCATCTCGACACCATTGCGGTTGCCGAGATAATTGGCCGGAAAACCTTCCAGCCCGTCATTGACGGCGAAGCCTACGCCGGCCTCGGTCGAGGCATAGGCATGACCGACGGAGGCATCGGGGAATGCGGCTTTCAGGCCGTCGAGCACCGCCTGGTCGGCGATCTCGCCGGAGAGACGGACGTAGCGAGGGGTGAACTGGGCGGCCGAGCCGCTCATCAGGAGCTTGCGCCAGTGCGAGGGCGTGCCGGAAATGTGCGAGACGCCTCGCGCATTCAGCCTTGCGACGTGATCGGCCAACACCTCGTGCGGATCCGACAGAACCATGGAGCCGCCGGAGAGGATGGCGCGGAGGAAAATCTGCAGGCCGCCATAGCGGCGGATGTCGTAGAACGTCGCCCATACCGGCGCAGGTCCGCGCGCAGGGCCTTCGGCGACAATCGCGCCGGTGAGCGCTTCCAGCGTATGGCCGGCGATTTTCGGCACGCCCGACGTGCCCGAGGTGAGCATCAGCCATTCCGTGGCACGTTCGGTCTTCGCTGGCGCGGCCGCTTCAAGCGGCAGGTTGGCGGTGACCACGAGCGGCACGCCTATCCCGGCCCAGCGATCGGGCTCGTCGGTGACGACGGCATCGATCGCGGCATCGGCGATCAGCGCGTCGAGATGCGCCGGATTGAGATCGGGCGGACACAGCAGCATGCGGCGAGCGATGCCGTCGAGTTCGATCATGGCAAGGCCTGACCGGAGCTGGTCGGACAGCTTGAGCAGCACGGCGCGGCCCGACAATTCGTGCAGGCGGCCGCCCAGAACCGTGTGCGACAGGACGTTCGTCAGGGACACCACATGGTGCGCATCGGAGAGTGTGCGGCCCCTCAGCTCCGCGCCGAGATGGTCGCGAAGCGCAAAGATCTCACGCGGGGACATTTTCGTAGGCCCGCACGAAATCGCCCACGGTGGCGGGGAACGCTGCGTCCTCGGAAATGGTGAAAGGGTCGACGCCGGTCTCGTCCTCGAGACGCGCGACCAGGATCGCGAAGGCGAGCGAATCGAAGCCCGTCTCATGCAGGGACAGATCGTCCGAGAGCGCCGGAAGCGTGACGTGCTGTTCCCTGGCGATCTTCTGGATCGCCTCGATGACCTTAGACCTTACCGACATGGCTGGCTCGCTTGTTGTTATCTCTTGTTGTTATCGCTCTTGCGGCGGCTCTTGCTGACCGCTCCCCCTTGGCCGTCTGTTTACCCGACAGAAGTAAATGGCTTCTTGGACAATTCAGATAAAATTGGACCTATCTGCTGATTTTCGCGAGGCTTACAGTCTGATCGTGCCGTCATTGATGCAGGCATAGGTCTTGCTATCGAGCACGACATACGCCCCGGATTTCGGGTCGAGCATGAACAGCGGCTCTACTATCGCGGCCGGATCGAAGCCCTCGCGCGCGAGCTCTCCCTTCTTCTGCTTGAAGGTCTCGGTCGCATCGATCTCGTGGGAGATGCGGATGAAAACGGGACGCGCATAGGCCGGCAGGCGCTGCGCGAGGTGGGCGGGCAGCGCGGCAATGTCGAAGCCTTCGTTGACGACGATGGCGCTCATGCCGGCGCGGCCGTCGGTGCCGGCAATGCTGACGCCATAGGTGGTGGCGTCGACCACGCCGGTGAAGTCGCGCACGGCGTCATTCACCTCCGAGGTCGCGACGTTCTCGCCTTTCCAGCGGAAGGTATCGCCGATGCGATCGACGAAATGGAAAAAGCCCTTGTCGTCGAGCCGCATCAGGTCGCCGGTGCGAAACCATGCGTCCCCCCGAGCGAAGACATCGCGCAAAATCTTCTTCTCCGTCTCGCCTGCGTCGGTATAGCCCTCGAAACGCCCGCCGCCCTCATCGGCGGTGCCGATGCGGCCGATCGCTTCTCCGGCCTCGCCGCGGGCGCAGGCGATGCAAAAGCCGTCTTCGTTGCGAAGCGGCACGCCGCTGTCGGGATCGAGCTTGACCAGGCTTGCCGGAAAGCGATGCGCCAGCAGCGGCGGAATGCGTCCGATCGCGCCGGGCTGGCCCTCGACGTTGAACAGCGAGAAATTGCCTTCGGTCGCCGCGTAGAATTCGAGGATGCGCGGAATGGCAAAGCGCGCCTGAAAATCCTCCCAGATGTCGCCGCGCAGACCGTTGCCGCAGACGAGCCGCAGGCGATGCCGGTTCTCATATTCCGACGGCGGCGCCTTGAGCAGATAGCGGCAGAGCTCGCCGATATACTGGAACAGGGTGCAGTCGTGCCGGACGACGTCGGACCAGAAATGCGAGGCGGAAAACTTCTCCGCAATCACCACCGAGCCGCCGGCCGTCAGCATGCTGCACGGCGCGACGATGCCGCCGACCGAGTGGAACAGCGGCAGGCAATCATAGAGGCGGTCCTGAGGCGTCGCGCCGGTGAGGCCGGCGAACCAGAAACCCCAATTGAGGATGCGGCGGTGACTGATGCTCGCGGCTTTCGGCAGGCCGGTAGTGCCCGATGTGTAGATCAGCAGGGCGCGGTCGTCGATCGTCACCCCGCCATGCTCATCGCGCGAAAGGGGCGCATCGTCGAGCGCCGCAAGCGCGACGTCGATGGCGCGTTCGCTGCGGGCATCGCCATGGCTCCAGACCTTCGCCTGCGACTTCAGATGCGGCGCTGCGCCGTCGAGCATCTCCGCGAGCTCACACGCGACGATGATGTGCGATGGTTTCGCGACGTCGATGCAATGCGCCAGCGATGGCCCCACCAGCCTGGTGTTGAGCAGCGCGACAACGCCGCCGACCCGGCTGATGCCGAGCCAGGCCGCCACATAGTCGATGTCGTTCGGCATGATCAGGGCAACGGTGTCGCCCTTGGCCACGCCGACCGAGCGCGCCCAGCGCGCATAGCGGTTGATCCGCTTCGACAGGCCGTCATAGTCAAGCGTGGCAGCGTCGGTGACGAGCGCCGCGCGGTCGGGCTGGCGTCGCGCCCAGTCATCGACGACGTCGGCGAGCAAACGGCCCGGCAGCGTCTCGATCCGTGCAGTGAGCTCGATGGCCTTCAGCCATATCTTCGACGCCGACGGCGCGCGCGCGGCTTTCGCTTGCTCGATGACACCGGTGGTCATGCCGTTATTCTCTTGGGACCGTGGCTGCTGGTCCCAAGCTTAGCCCGCGCCGCCCTGCCCAGGTGTTAAGGGGCAGGGTAAAAGCCGGTTAGTGCGCGATTAACGCTAGTCATTCCTTACCGAGCCGACGGCTGCGCGAGACGGCTGACACAAGGCGGGCGGAATGATCGGGATCGGGCTAGCAGCAGCACCGCACGCGAAGCGGAAGCGCCGATCCAGCCGGTCCTAGCCGGTTCGCCTGTGACGCAAACGCTGCGGCGGCGCGTCGACGGGGTAGTACGGATTGAGATCACAGATCGCGGCGCGACCCCATGCGGTGGCGCGGCACTGCGGGATGGATGTGAAGGAGCAATCGTACCACTCCCCGCCACCACCATTCGCGCCGGAGTAAACGTGCATGCAGACAGGGTAACGGGGATCGAAAGTCTGCGCATGAGAGGGCGCAATCACGAGTGAGGCGCCGATCGCGAGGAGCAGGCCGAGCGAAGCACGCGGCGAGAGGATCCGAGGAAAGCGCATCGTAGACCGTCAGTACTGTTGCTTCTGCCGCTTACGCGGCCGCGGCGGGGGCTGGTCGAAAGCGTAATAAGGGTTCAGGTCACAGCTCGCAGAGCGGCCCGACGCCGTGGCGCGGCACTGCGGGATCGACGTGAACGAGCAATCATAATAGTCACCGCCGCCACCGCCGAAGCCGCCGCCGGGCGTGTAGACATGCATGCACACGGGGTAACGCGGATCGTAGGTCTGGGCGCTGGCATCGGCCGCGACGAACAGCGTGGCCATCGCGGTGAGAGTCAGGATCGGCAAGCGCATGGAGAAATCCTCGAATCGGTCACGGCGCCGGCACGGAAGCCGACTGCCTCCTATGGCATAACACCATGCTGGAGGCGACTGTTCCTAGGTACAGATGACGGCAAGGTGAGTGCGGCGATCTCGCAACGCACTCACGGTCGTCATGGCTGGGCTTGACGACCAAACCAGCGGCTACGCGCCGAGCCCTTGCAACACGAGGCGGTTCAGCCTCGCGGCGAACGCCGCCGGGTCTTCCGGCAATTCCCCATCCAGGATCTGCGCCTGTTCGAGCAGGAGCAGGCTGAGATCGTCGACGGCCTTGGAGCCGGCCGGCGCCTTGGTGATCGCACCCACCATCGGATGGCGCAGATTGATCTCGAGGATCGGCTTGGTCTTCATGCCGCGGTTCTGCTGCGCCAGGATACGCTCCAGCTCGCGGCTCGGCCCCTGGCTGTCGGCGACCAGGCAGGAGGCGGAGCTGGTCAGGCGCATCGAGGCCTTGACGTCGCTGACGCGCTCGCCGAGCGCGGCCTTGATCACCGCGATGGTGGCGGCCTCATCGGCCTCGGGCTCGTCCTTCTTGGTCTCGTCCTTGTCGTCGAGGCGCGGGATCAAATCGAGGTTGAGATCGCCCTGGCTCAGCGATTTCAGCGGCTTGCCGTCGAACTCCGAGGGCATCGAGGTCCAGAAGGCATCGACCGGATCGGACAGCAGCAGCACCTCGATGCCGCGTGCGGTCGCGGCCTCCAGCCGCGGATTGGACTTCAGCCGCTCGATGCTGTCGCCGACGAGATAGTAGATCTCGGTCTGGTTCGGCTTGAAATCGGCGATCACCTGCTTCAACGACCGCTTCTCGCCCAACGTCGTGGTGAAGCGCGATAGCGCCAGCAGCTTTTCGCGACGCTCGAAGTCCTCATAGATGCCCTCCTTCAACACCGCGCCGAAGGCGTCCCAGATCTTGGCAAAATTATCAGGATCCTTCTCAGCGAGGCTTTCGAGCTCGGATACGACGCGGGTCGCCACGGCCTTGCGGATCTGCGCCAGCTGCGGATTGTTCTGCAGCATCTCGCGGGAGATGTTGAGCGGAAGATCCTCGCTGTCGACGACACCGCGGATGAAGCGCAGATAGCCCGGCAGCAGGTCGGCATCGTCAGTGATGAAGACGCGGCGGACGTATAGCTTGACCCGACCCTTGCGGTTCGGCTCGAACAGGTCGAACGGCTTGGCCGACGGCGCGAACAGCAGCACGGCGTAGGAATAACGGCCCTCGGCGCGGTAATGCAGCGTCATCGCGGGATCGTCGAAGGCCGTCGCGATCTGCTGATAGGCTTTCTTGTAGTCCTCCGCCGTCAGCTCGCTCTTCGAGCGCTGCCACAGTGCGCTCGCCGAATTGATCTGACGCGGCTCGCCCTCTTCCGGCACGAGCTCGATCGGAAACAGGATGTTGTCGGAATAGGCCCCGACGATGCGCTCGATCTCGTAGGTTTCGAGATATTTCTTGGCGTCGTCCTTGAGGTGCAGGACGATCTCGGTGCCGCGCGTCACGCGCGCAGCGTCCTCATCGCCGGCGCGGGCGATCTCGAAGCCGGAGCCGCCTTGGGAGCTCCAGGTCCAGACGTCGCTCTCGCCGGCGCGGCGGCTGACCACGACGATCTTCTCGGCGACCATGAAGGCGGAATAGAAGCCGACGCCGAACTGACCGATCAGGCCGAGACCGTCCTTGGCCTCTTTCAGCTTCGACACGAAGGCCTTGGTGCCGGAGCGGGCAATGGTGCCGAGATGGTCGATCAGCTCCTGCCGCTCCATGCCGATGCCGTTGTCGGCAATCGTGAGCGTCTTGGCCGTCTTGTTCGGAATGATGCGGATCTTGAGCGCCTCGCCCTCGCCGAGCAGGTCCGGACGGGCGATCGCCTCGTAGCGCAGCTTGTCGCAGGCGTCCGAAGCGTTGGAGACGAGCTCGCGCAGGAAAATATCGGTCTCCGAATAGACGGAGTGCACCATGAGGTGCAGAAGCTCGGAAACCTCGGCCTGGAATGGCTGCGTATGCACAGCCGTGTCTGACGTCGTCATGCGTTTACCCGGTCAAAACGAGAGGGAAAGCCCGGATATAACGCGATGAGAGAGCGGATCAAGAGGACGTGAGCGGCTCGGCCCCGGCCCAGAGGCGATCCCTGTCCTTGGACGATGGAGTTATCAGGTTACGCAGCGGCCGGGCTGGAGCAGCTTTGCGACCTCGGTCAGGGAGCTGACCATCGGCTCACAGGCGATCGTCGGCTTGCTGCGGTTCTTCTTCTGGTTTTGGCTCTGGTTCTGGAGCAGCACCGGAGGCTTGGCATTGCCGGTCTCGATCACCGCGGGGACCCGCAGCAGCACCGATGTGTCTGCGAGGTCGTTCAGCCGCATCGACACCGTCCGGGTGGCAACGGGCGCCGGCTTGATCTCGGCGAGGCGGTCGGCCTTGCCGGTACGATTGACGTTATGGCTTGGCGCAAAGTTCGTGCTGTGGCTGGGTATATCGGCGACCGCCTGCCAGCGGTCGGCCAGATCGTGGCCGGAGGCCAATTGCACCGCGCCAAGCGTTGCGGCAATCGCGACGGCGCCTAAAAATACCTTTTGAATCTGTGACATGGCTGTCGATCCCTCGCCCCATGGCGATCACGGGAACAACGCGGGCGGAGGATCGGGGGTTCTCAGCGGTCACGATCACTTAACCGTGTGCGAAAAAAGCCGCGGGTCTGCAAAATATTTCGGAAGCCGTGGAACGAGTCTGGCGCCTGCGAGTCGTCTCAGCAGCCGGCTATTCCCCCCTGCCCCATAAGCCGGCGACGTAGGGCGCGACTGTGGTGATGCCAGTCGCGCCCTATTCTATTTGTTAGGCCGATCAATCGGTTATAAGCTAACCTATTGTGTCCGCTGACATTAACCCTCTGTTGAACTCCGACAAACTCCGGCCAACTCCGTCTTTCTTGGGAACCCACCTTAGGGCAAAAGGGTGGGGCGCGACTGTTGAAAGGTGCGTTCGGAGCCTCTGATGCCTATCCACACGATGCCCCAATCCTTTGTAATGCAGCCGCTCGCTCCCGGTCGCTATTCCGATGGTGGCGGCCTGTATCTGCACGTTCGCCCCGGCAAAGCGCGCAGTTGGATTGTAATTCTGCACGACAAGGGCAAAAGGCGCGAACTCACGATCGGCCCCGCGGCTGGGCCAGACAAGCCCGGCCTATCTCTCGACGACGCTCGCACCGCCGCTGAAGATAAGCGGCGGGCGCGGAAACAAGGCGTCCTGATCCCGGCACCGGTCGCGTTCGCAGAAACAGCGTCTGAAACGAAGGTCTACACATTCGAGCACGTTGCCGCGGATTGGTTGGAAACAATACACAAGCCCGCCGTGTCGAAGAAAACTTTCGCTGACACCGAGAGCCTTATCAATCGGCATGCTGCGAAACTACTCAACATGGATATCACCGCCATCAAACCCAGCAACGTGGAAGCCGTCCTTGCCCCGATTTGGAGTCGGATCAATCGCAGCGCGAATGATCTCCAAGCTAAGCTGGAGATCATCTTTGACTTCGCCATCGCCTATGGCGCCAAGAACGATGTCAAGAACCCGAAGGAAGAGCGATCGCCCAAAACCCATTATCTGCCGAGCGACGCGATCAATCCGGCTGAGAGACGGCGCTTACCTCTGGCTGACTTAAAGATCGCGACAACGCATCATCGGGCCGTGCCATGGGAAAGGCTTCCTGCCATGATGACGAAGATTCGCAGCAGAAATGAAATGGCGGCACGCGCCCTGGAATTTGCAATCCTATGTGCGGCGCGCCCTTCTGAAGCGCGCGGCGCCCGCGTGAGCGAGATCGACTTCAAACAGAAACTTTGGGTGATTCCAGTCGCTCGAATGAAGGTGAAGAAGATCAAAGGCAAGAACGGCAAGTGGGTGACGCTGCCTGACCACGTCGTTCCCTTATCCTTGCAGGCCATCGAGCTATTGCGCAGGCTGATCCCGCACGATGCCGCACCGGACTCGGATGATTTGATCTTCGAGGGCGAAAAAGCCGGACAGATGCTCGGTCACAACGCACTGACACACACGCTAGTGCGCGTCGCTCCAAACACGACAGCACACGGCACCGCGCGTGCGTCGTTCTCATCGTGGAATGCGAAGAAGGGAAAGTTCTATTGGCGATACGTAGAAGCCGCGCTCGCCCACACCTTTAAGGCTGAGACTGAAGAGGCATATAATCGCACCTTGGAGAGCCCTTACGTAGAAGAGCGGGGGCCGCTAATGCAGGCATGGGCCGACTATTTAGATTCCGCAAAAGAGGGTTAACAGCGCTTTACCCTGTTGACTCCGGCAAACTCCGATCTATTTTCCGACCGTTGATCGTCGAAGACGCAGGGCGCGGCTACGGGCCGCCCTGAGGAGATGATCAGCCGATAGCGAGACCGTCGCGAATGGCCGCCCCTCTCATTGGGTGGACAGACCCCATCGCGAACTCAGTTGACGCCCTACGGGGCGCGTGGGTCTCGCTATGCGCAAGCCGCCTAAACTCAAGACAATTGTTACACCTATCCCATCAGGCCAGCATTGCCACACCGTTGAGCAATGTAAGCAGGCGCTCGGTGTTGCTGACTCGACGATGTGGGCCATCATCGCCTCAGGCAAACTCAAGTCCTTCAAAGCTGGCCGACGTCGCTTGGTCACCGCCGATTCATTCGCTGCATACCAGCGAGGCGAGTCATGACCCCGCCGCGCACATTGGAGGCCGCTCGCGCGGCCTTTGTTGATGAAGTTCTGCGGCGCGAGGCGGAGAAAGCCGCGCCGCGCCGGCAGATGGAGGCCGAACGCCGCCGCGCCACTTTCCATGTGGTGCGGCCATGACGCACGATTCTGTAATCCGAAGATTGATCGCTTTTGGCGACGCGGACGAGTGGGCTGCTGAGCACGGCCTACCACCCGAAATGTTGCGGCCAGAGCAATCGCGCGATCGCAGAATCGGCCAGGGCAATGCCACGGCGCGCTTCCTGCGCGATGATCTTGGAGTCACGGACGAAGACGCAATTCGGTTCTGCGTCACCGAGCTTCATTTCGGCCGATATGACGTCGAGTTCAGCGCGGCACTAAAAGCCTCGAAAAGTTCAGGCATGTCTGCCGCGTCGAGTGCCGAGTCGAAGCGGATTCAAAGTTGGATTCGACAACGGCCAACTGAACACGTCGCTCACCTACAAACACTTCAGGCCGCTATCGAACCGTTTCTGATCCGGAAAGTCGGACCTTAAGTCCGGAAAGTCGGACCAGACACTGCGGTCGTCGAGCGTGTAGCTCTAACCCATCGACGACCTTAAAGCCCGGAGCTAATCCAATGCCAACCGAGAACATCAAGTTTTTCCAGCCCACGCCCGGCGCAACGCCGCGGACTCCGTACGAAAATCTCCCGATTCTCGCGCGCAAGCTTTACAAGCACGAAGAAGACTTGGCAGAGCAGTCGTTCGCTCGCTACGAAGCGAAGCAGGCCCGTTTGATGGAAATCCGCGGTCGCAAGGCGGCAGCGCAACTTGAAGCGCTTCAGAACGAGCGGGAGCCAAAGCCGTCTGCAGAGCTTGCGGAAGACAGCGCTCGGATTATCGCCGAATGCAATACGGAGCTTGCGGCTCAAGAGCAAGCGTATGAGGACGAAAAGCGACTTCTGCCCGGGGGGTTTTGGCAAGTCGTGCAAGACTTCGCGAAGACGCACGCCCTTAGGCCGCTGAAGTCGTACAACTTCAAATGCGAGCTTGGCGACGATCTGCTCGCGGAGCATGAGGCATGTAGAGCCGCTCGCGAAGCGAAGCTCGAAGAAGTGGACGCCGTCAGACGTGCGGACGTCCCCGCCACCGTCATCACATCGGCGATCGACCGCATCTATTCGGAAGCATCGACGAGCATTCAGCACGCTCTGCGAAAGCTTCGCACTCCCAATAAAGTTGCGACGGGCCGTTTCTCCGCGCGGTCACTCGAATTGCCGATGCTGACGATTCCAAATGGTGCTGGCGGTCTCTCTCGCCTGAACGACACCGCCACATTGCTCTTTGCTGTATTCGGCACTGAGATTCGCGAGCGGCTGAAAGCGATGGCTCTCGCCGGCCACGACGCCGAAAACGCCATTCCAATCGCCGATCGGCCCGCCATGCTGAAGAAGATCGAGGCTGACATTCTGGAGATCGAACGCAAGGCGGAGTTCATCTATCGAACCGGCCGGGCTCGCGGCATCAACACCGGCCCGCGCTTGGCGGCGAGTCCGCTCGCCATCTTGGACATCGACTTCGCTTAACAAGATTCCCGGCGCAGGGGTTTTCGATCCTTGCCTCTGTGTCGGGGAAGTCCGCGGGTGGTTTTTTGGTTGAACTTACCATCCTCGGCAAGCCGCACGGCTCCTAGTCAGGTGCGGTCAATGTGGACGGTCCGCCGTCACTGCCAAAGCGCCGCAAGGCGGGTGTGGATGCAACAGTGAAGGTGGAGCGTCTTGAACACTGAACGTTCAAGCAAAACAGGAGATTCCAAAATGAGTGACGATCTGGATTCTAACCCCAAGCTGCCCATCCTGCACGCCCACGCTGCCGCTGTTTTGCGCGTGGGAAAGGACGCGGCCGACGCCGTGCTTGTCAAGTTCGGCGCGCCGCACGGTGGGCCGGGTGCCTACCGCCAAGTGCCTGCATCGAAGCAGGCGGCGTGCATCGAAGCCTTGGAGCGACTGGCCGCAGGCCCGGCGAATAGCAATGAAGCAGTCGAGCGCAACCTGAAGCGCCTTTCACCGGCGGCTATGGCGAACTTTGGCAATGAGAAGCCGAAGGCACCGCGCGCGCCGAAGAGCTTCGACGATCTCGCGAAGTCCGCATGGGATCGATTCAATAATCCCCCGCCTGTGGGCCGCGCCGAGTAGCGCGATGGGCAGCGCTCCCCACGCTTCCAAATGATGTAGGTGCTATCATGTCTGAAAAATCTAAATGGCCACCACTGATCTGTAAGCAGCGCATCCGAGTGCTTTGTTACCTTTTTGGGTCCACGGATGGCACGCTTCGCGGTATTGCAAACCCGTCCGACCGCCGCCGCTGCAAAGCTCGCATTGAGTACGAACGTAGTTACGCGCGCATTTGGGAGAATGACGCGACGCGCAGTTGTAACACCGCCGAAGACCTCGAAGAGCAGAAGCGCCTAGCCCACCTGAGTTTCGCAACCTTGCGGGCCAGCAACGCCGAGCTTTTGAAGCGACCGATTTTGTTGCGCGGCGATGGCCAGGAATTCTGCGAGCCTTTCAAGGATTCGATGCCTCTCGACGACTATACGGAATGGGGGTACGCGAGCGATCTCGCCACCACGACCAAATTTGTGCTGAACGACGCGCGGAAGGAATATCTGGCTGTGCGATGGCATAGCCCGGACGGCACCGCGCGCAATGTACCCGACGATTACCGATCGGCATTCGAAGCGCAGATGGACTATCACACACAGGCGCTTGAAGCGAACCGCGAGAACATCGCGAAGCATTACGGCTCGCCTTACGGCAGTTGGCGCGGCATTCCGCAGGCCCGTCTCGCGGCGGCGAACCGTTATGCGCGACTCTGGCTGGGAAGGTTTGAATCCCGCTGCGAATTCGAATTGGCCCTATTGCGCATCACGATCGATGAGATGGACGCCGAAGAACACGAACGGAAGGCCGAAGAGCTTATTGAGAGTATCGAGCGGCAGATCGAGGACGTGGCGCAGGACATTCTGCATGACATCTTGGCCGAAGGAGTGACGTCATGACTCCCGCATTCATCTCTGCGATGCTTCGCCGCATGAGCGCAGCATACGATGAGGGCTCGGAGACCCAGCACAAAGTGTGGCGGGCGGCGCCGCATCTAGCGGCGACTTACCTTATGGAGCAGACCGCGACGTGGCCCTTTGAGGTAGATGACGGTGATCGACAAGCGTTGGCTGAGCGGTTCGTTCGGGCGCTTGTGAACGATGAGATTTGAGCGACGTTGGTCGGGTAGGATGTAGGTGAGGTAAAAGTCGTGGGTAAAAGTGATGGCGCCGGAACACTCACGGCGGGATTGGAGCTAATCGAAACACTGCGCGGCGACGCCGGCGCAGTCATGGACTTCAGAGCCATCCCTGAGACGAAGGCCGCGAAGAAGGCGCTCGCCAGCAGCCCCACTCGCTTGCGTCACCGCGGCACGCTGCCGGACCTGTCCGACAAGTTTAAGCGCCTCAACAAAATGGGCTTCGCCATCTATTACACCTTGAATCTTTCAGATGGCAAAGGCACCAAGCGGGCAAACTTCAAGAAGGTCTTGGCACTGCCGCTTGATCTTGACACGGCGCCACTGCCTAAAAAGTGGCTGCGCGGCCTAGAGCCTCACGTGATTGTCGAGACCTCGCCGGGCAAGCACCAATGCATTTTTGTTATTGAACCTACTGACGACTTCACCGCAACGAAGCGCATGACGCAACGCCTTGCAAAGGCGTACGGCGGAGACCCTAGCGTTTGCGATGTGGCGCGGGTGCTGCGTATGCCCGGCTTCAAGCATCAGAAGGGTAAGCCATTCGTAAGCCGTATCGTGATGTCTCGTCAATTCGAACCGCCCCACAAGCTCGGAGTGTTTGACAAGGCTTTGCCGCGGCTACCCTCAAACGAATCGGCGCCTAGCGATGAGCCGCCCGAAGGATTTGACACTATCGGGCTTGAAGACGTTGAATTGATGCTCAAGGATGCAGACCCCGCGCAGGTCGTCCCCGGCAATGCCGAATGGGAAGAAGTCGCGATGGCACTGCACACGCTCAGCAACAACGATCACGACGTCAAGGAATTATTTCTTGATTGGTGTCAGGAAGACCCGAACTATGCCGGCCAGGAACACCGCGACACAAACAATTTAGATGGGACTCGTTCACCGCCGACAGGCCGGGCGGCCGTGGCGCGGGCACCTTGCGGCGCCGGCTTTTGGAGAACGGAATTAGCGCCGAGAACCTAGCCGTCATCTTTGGTCGCATGACGCCTGAGGACGACTTCGACGACGACCCCGCGCTGAAATGGGACTTTGAGTCAATCGAGGACACCCCAAGGAAGGCACCGGTCTATAAGACTGACAGCGGAGTCCGGTATCAACTTGCGAGCGACGTTGAACCCGAGCCCATCAACTGGCTGTGGTCGAACCGGATTGCGCGCGGAAAACTGAATTTCCTCGCCGGCCCACCCGATCAGGGCAAGTCGCAGATTACCTGCGATCTTATCGCACGCGTCACGACCGGCAGCGCATGGCCGGACAAGTCCGGCAGGCCGATTCCGGGCTCGGTCATCGTACTGGCCGCCGAGGACGACGCCGGGGACACCATCGTTCCGCGTCTGAAGGCAGCCGGCGCCGACGTCTCGAAGGTGATGATTGTGCAGATGATGGTCAAACCTGTGAAGGGGCGGCCCGAACGAATGTTCAACATCGCGGACGATCTGCCGGGTCTCGCTGAGATCATTCGGACGTGCAACGACGTTGCCCTAATCGTCATCGATCCCATCAACAGCTACATGGGCGCCGGCGGGCGCAATGGCACCGACACGTGGAAGACATCGGAAGTCCGCTCGGTGCTGAGTCCGCTCGGTAACCTCGCCGAACGCCATGACGTGGCGGTGCTGTTCTTGTCCCATCTTACTAAGAACAGCGGCGGCAGCGCTCCGCTAGCACGCATGCTCGACTCTCAGGCATTCACCGCGATTGCTCGCTGCGGATGGTTCGTCGCGCCGGAAATGCAAGACAGAAAGGAAACTGCTCGCAAGTTCTTCGTCAAGGGCAAGAGCAACATCGGCGCCCCGGTGCCCGGACTTACCTATGAGATTGAAGAGACGACCGTCACGACCGCCGCCGGACTTGTGCTGAAGGTGCCGCGGATCAAGTGGACCGGTGAAACAGACATGTCGGCCGGGCAGGTCTTCCGACAGATGGACAACGGCGGCGAACAAGAGAAGGGTTCAGCCCTCGAAGCGGCGATCACGTTCCTAGAGGACGAATTAGCAAGCGGCCCCAAGCCGTCTGATAAATTGAAGGACCGGGCGGAAGAGCGGGGCCATAGTTGGCGCACTGTCCGCCGCGCTGCCTTCGAGGGTGTCGGCGTTAGGAGCGAGCGCAGCGGCTTCGGCAAGGGTTCGGCCTACGTGTGGTCCCTTCCCGACCCCGATATCGACTTCGGCTGATAGCCAAAGCAGACATTGCTGCGCTGCTCCCGATAGCGGCTTGTGGACCCATTGCGGAAATTCCGCCGTTCGGCGCATGCGCTGTCCCTGAGGGAGTGCACCCGTCCGGCGCTTTGCTCGGACCATTGAGCTAGATCAATGGTTGGCGGCCGGCGAACTGGTTGCCTATCCGGCATGGCTGATCCCCAGCGAGACAAGCCGGAGCAGGCGCCGCGCACGAACGACGAGGCGCGGCTGAGCGAGCTTCGGCGCATCATAGAAGCACACGTTGCCGACCTTCGCGAGATCATCAAGAAGTTGCGCCAAAAGATGAACTGAGGCTCGCCGCTCTGAGGGGTGGACTCGGAACCTGCGATCCTTCAAAATTCGCCCACATTGTAGCGTGGGGTACGGGTCATGAAGGATATGCAGGCTAGCCTGGAGAAGCTGCGCGCTGACGCGGCCGAGGCGGCACTGGTTCGAGATCTTGCAACCGATCCCAAGAAGCGAGCGCTGTACACCAGGCTCGCAGACCACCTTTCAAAGCTAGCTGACGAGGTCGAACTGGCGATGGCGCAGCAGCGAGCAAGTTAATCGCGTATATCAAATGATACAGCGCGACCGGGAATTTAAGCGCAATCTGCAGCTTCGGCAACGCCCGCCACCACCGCACAGGGAAGCACATGCAGAAGCGTCGTCGTTTTAAGCAAACCACTTCACTTGAGGAGCGGCTCAACGCTGAAGCAAGCCGTCTCCGGAGCGAGGCTCAATTGATGGCACCGGGCAAAGAGCGGGAGCGGCTCCTGCAGCAGGCCCGCCAAGCCGAGACCAGCGTTCACATGAGTGAGTGGCTTCGTTCTCCAGGCGCTATGCCATCTGATTGAACGAAGAGCGTTCGGTTGCTGTCCTGAGATTAGCCGAAGTGCGATGAACGCCCTCGAAGGTCTGCTCTCGCACTTAGCGGACCTATATACACGGGGAATTTTGGTCAGCATGGGCGAAACCCTATAAAACCAGGGGTGGGAGTGCTGACCAAGCCTTGGTCAGCATGGCGCATGCTGACCATCTCCATGCTGACCAAGCTCTCCATGCTGACCAAAGAATGGTCAGCACTATTATTATTAGATATCAGCTACTTGATACATGCTGACCAAACGTCACCGTGTATATAGGAGTGGTGATGGTGGGCCGCGGCTATTTCCGGCTTTTATTCTTCTTATCAAATACATGACCCAACAACCGATGCCTCCAACTCGCGCGCTAAGAGCGTTCGGTGTGCATCTGTATTGCTCAACGACGCGCGTTAGCTCGGTGCGCGCACTGATCGATCAGAATTTTCTCGTGCGATGAAGAAGGGAAATATTCGCCGCTTGCGTGCTTAAGAAATTTTTCTGCGGGTCCTGGAGCTTGGCCAAAACCGAATACGGGAAGAGCATAGCCGCGCGACCAAGCTCTGATGGTGGGGTTCCACAATTCGGCAGCAGCGTTGATCGATGCAGAGGTAGAGAAATATTTTCCTTCCCTGCCGACTACTCTCGCGCCCGAGTGAGCTTCGCAAATTCATTGTTGTGCGTGTAGCGTCGCCGGCGCCGACGCGCGGCTGTTTTGTTACTTTGACTCTTCAGCGCCACGGCTCCTAAGGTTTGTCCGACATTAAGGATGAACCGATGACCCGCGCTGAACTCCAATCGATCTATCGCGACTTCGCGGAGCGCCACGGCTACGACATGGCCCGCAGAGTCGTGCGCTGGCGAGCGATGACGGGCAGCGCGAGTCTCAACAGCGTTCATCCGCAGAATTATGCGGCTCTCGCGCGTGCCTTCGCAGATGTTGCCGCGGGTCGCGACCGCCTACCCGCGTACACGCCCGCCGACGATCGCTTGCAACGCCGGACGGTCCCGATGAATTACGCGTTCGATCGCGGCGCAATCACCCCCAAGATGTGAGGAGTCTCCCCATGGCAAAACACAAATACCCGGAGTTCGAGTCCATGGAAGCGCTGCCTTATACGCCCGTTCCCCACCCCGATCGTACCGGCCCCGGCGCAACGATGACGAAGCAAGAGTTCTGCCGAACCTTCGGCATCGCTCGATATGATCTTGATCGCGCAATCGAGAATGGCGGGCCCGTCCTGAAGCGGGGGACACAATTCGAGCCGTGGCAGGTTCCCGCTGGCGACATGCTGCGTTGGATGATTGAGGACAAAGCCAAGACGGCCGCAGACCCGGACTTGTCGCCCCTGCGTCGGAATCAGATCAAGCTAATTCTGTCGCAAGTGGAGAAGCTGGAATTGAAGAACGCTGCGACTCGCCGCGAGCTTGTCACCATCGACGAAGCCGTAACGCTCTATCGCGAAGAAGCCGACGTCATCCGGAGGCATCTGCGTTCACTGCCGGACGCCGTCGCAACTGCGCTTGGTGCGCTCGCCGAGTCAGACCCCATTGGACGCAAGGACTCTGCCGTGGTCGCGATGGTGGTTCAGGACGTGATCAACGACACGCTTCGATCTATTTTTGAGGAGGACTCTTATGTCCAAGCCGCCTAGCCGCCCGAGCCGCCTTGGCAAAAATCCATCTAGGATCACCGTTCGCTTGCGCGCGGATCAGGCGAAAGCCATCGCGCGCTTATCTGGACCGCCCCCGCGCAACGCAGGCGAGTCGGAAGTCGTGCGGCGATTGATCGACGCCGGCCTAAAGGCGACTCAACGATGATGATGCGAACGTGCGCGCATTGTGGCGAGCTGTTTGCGCTGGAACACCGCCACCGGAAGTATTGCTCGCAGGGTTGCCTCGACGCCGTACGCCGGCAGCAGAGATGTGCGCAATATGCTGTGCGACATGGACGGCCGGGCTTCAAGCCGCCCGATCGATTTCCGACCTGCGTTGTGTGCGACACGCCGCTGCACGACTTGCAGCGCAAGTTCTGTAGCAACCGGTGTAGGCGCATTGACTTTAGGCGGCGGCACACCGACGAAACGCCGCTCGACGCAGAAGGCGAGATTCGAGTTCGGGACTTAGAAGATTGCCCGCGCCGGCTCAGGCTTGCTCGGTTCGTGGACAGGTTCGAAGGCGGCCGGATGTTCTATCAAGGGCCGCTGCGCCCGACGTGGCTTAGTGCGCCGCGCGCGGGGCGTTAGCGAAAAGTGAAGCTCGTTTTTGGGTTCATGGTTTGCAGACCAAATTTATCAGAAGCGGCTACATCGAAATCGAACACGGCGGCGTCGAGCGTATAGCTGACCTGCCGAAGCCACTCGTCTTCGATGATAAATTTTCCTGCTTTGCTGATCGGTAAATCGTCGAGTGGTCGCTTAAGACCTTTGAGCCTGCGATCGAATATATCGTTCACGCGGCAATCGTTATGCGCAATTAGGTTACGAACCTCGGAAGCCAGTAGAGCGGCATCGAATGCCGCGTCTGTCCTGAAGAGCGCCAGACCGGTGCGACTGTGGATGTATTTCTGAAGGTCATCTAACGACTTGTAGCTAAGCTCGTGAATCTTTCGCTCGGTTAGGAACGTCACCACACTGTCGAAGCTCTTCAAATCGATAACGGTTGCGATGTCGATTGACCCTTCTGACTTCAATATCTCAGGCTTGGCTTCGAAAATTTCTCGCAAGATCAGCAATACGTATAGATCGAACGACTCCACTGCACGTGATAGCATTGTTTCGTTCACGAACTGGCGGTGGTTGGAAAAGTCGTACGAAACGAGTTTGTACTTGCTCGCTTCTGCCTCAAATGCCTGCCGGCTGTCCGGTGTCAGCGCTTGCGAGAAGGCGCCCATCGACTTTATAATTCCGAAAAAGAAACGAACGAAATCTCTAAGCTCCATGACGCGCGCCATGTAGAGTAAGCACGAAAGCGTGGCTCGATCGGGGGAGTCACGGAATCCGAGTTCTTGTTCGTCAACTTCGCTCGCCAAGTGATTCGCCCTTCATCGGGGAGTGTCGAAAGATCAACGGAGACTGCTGTGTGATCGCACACCTACTCGTCCAGCAACACCTTGAAAAATGCGTGGTTACGCTTCTTCGCGTTCTCTATTAGGGTGTCGTACCCAAACGCTTGAATGAAGATGGCGTCGCGCTCTCGATAGCGAACGAAAACTTTCGGATTCCACCCGTTCTGGAAGTCGTGTTTATGCAACACTTTGATCATTGTCGGCGTAAGATCAGCGATAACAAACGCAAATCTTCGCACCACATTCGCAAATGAAAAATACGTTCCGTCGGTTTTGCTGATCCCACCTTCGGCGGTAGCTTTGTCTAAGGTATTGATCACCTGAAGAATCGGATCGTCTTTTTCTGAGCCGAAGGCATAGTCGTTGCGGCTCGGTCGCTTGAATTCCACGATCGTCAATGTCGTCCCGTCGTTGTCTCCGAGAATCATGCTGTCGTCGAAGAACAGCAAGTCGGTAACTTTGTCGCCCTTACCTCTACGTCCGCCGTGCAATGTCCTATCGCTAGACACGTAAGGGAGAAAAGCCAACGCGTCATCTACGAGCCAAAGATTGTGCTCGAAATAATCGACGCTCGCGGAATCGGAGAAACGACGAAATACCAAGTCGTGAATCGCGTCTTCCGGAGCGCGCTTGCCGTTGTCTTGAAAGCGGCGGGCGACTTCAACCAAGGCAATTATGTTTTTGCGATGTATAACGTACTCAGCTAAAGTCTCTTTCTTGCCGGCATCGATCTTCGCAACTATTTGCTTGATTGTCGCTTCATAATTATCGGCATTGGCCGACGCCGCCACGATTTGCTTGGTCAAGTCTGCCGTTGCCCGATAGCGTTCGATCGCCAGATCGGAAATGAACTGTTCAGGCTTCCAGTTATTCGGCTTCGCTTTGACGTAGTCGGAAACCGTTTTGCCCCTCAGCCCCAGCTTTAAGATCGGATTTTCGCGAAGCGCCTCAGCCAATTCAACGGACTGATCGCTTTTGATCTTGTCAATCTGTGCGTGCTCTTCACGCTGTATAACGTCACTAATATGGGACACAACGTCTTCCACGGTGCGTGGTCCGAGATTTATGCCCGTACGGGAGTCGTTCAGGCGGCTCTCGAATGCTTCGCCACGAACGACCGCAATCACCACATAGCGTTCGCCGTTCTCATCGAAAAAGAATGGTTGTCCAATTTTGTTAGAGAGATCGCGCGGCGTGCCGACTATTCGATCTGCGGCGGACAACAGCAAGCAATGGCTTTTGAACTGCTGTGTTCGCGGCAGCTTGGCTAAAGAATAGGACAATTCTTCGGGCGCGCCGTCGATGTCGCAGGTGATAGTTCCTTCCGCGAACTTTTTGAACATGCCTTGGAAGCGACTTCTTATATCGATTGGCTCGCCTTCATCGAACTGAATGATCTGCGGGAGCCAGCGATACAGGAAGTACGGGAGGAAGTGCGCTCCAATCTCATCCGTAATGTCATCCGCCTTCAAAGCGCGGATAAGATCATGCCAGCCCAATAGTGGCTGATCGTACGTGACCGCAAGCCCCGTTCCCTCAAAGACAGGTTGGTCTTGCAGTAGAATCAATTCCTGTTCCTGATTTACGTCGAAGCGAAAGGCACGAACGTCTGTGCTCCCGAAGAACGCAAAGCGGCTGTGGTATACGACCCGTGCGAAGACCTTGAACGCAATGAACCTGCCAAAGCCACGCCCCTTCTGGCTCAGCTTGGCCCCGCTAAAGGGCGTCTTGAATGAACGATAGTTGTCGTCATGAAGGCCGGCGCCATTGTCCGAGACGGACACTACGATCTTGTGTGGATCGGTCCAGTCCTTGAACGTGACCTTTACAAGACCGATCTTCTCTGCACTGGCGCTGTCGTCGAAGGCTTCTTCGATGCCGTGCATCGCATTCGAAATCGCCTCGAATATTGGCAATAAGAAGCCGTGAAGATTGACCTGCAAATGAGTTCGCGAAAGCACGGCGAGCATGTCCGGCTTCAGCAATGTGTCAGTCGTCAGCTTATCCATCACTCCTCCCCCAAGGCATGTGATGCGGAATTTCTACATCATCCAGCGGTTGTGGTACAGGGCGTTGGCGCCGTGCTCCACGTTAACGATGACGGCGAAGAATAAAAAAGGCGATCATGACCGCTCGCTTGCATAAGCTCGATGAACCCGCATTGTTCGACGACTATCCATAACGGAAAGGACGAAGAACATGTTACGCGTGGTTGAAGGTGACGCGCTGAGCGCACTGAAGACAAGAGCAGACGACGAGTTTGCTTCGGCTTTGGAGGCGCTGTCCGCGGCAATTCTTGAAGGCTACGATATCGAGGATGACGACAACGACCTGTTAGGCCGCTTTGAGTTCGCAGTCGAGCAACGCGCGTTGGCTCGGTATGGGCTGAAACGGGTCGGTGCTGAATCGTTCGATTGGTTCGCCCAATTGAAGGACGACGATGTCGTGCCGAGCGAGCAGAGAATTGCGATCGAGACAATCTTCCCGCCCGGCGCGATCGACTACGCTGATGAGGATCGAATCTGCAAGGCAGAGTACCTTGACGACCTTGAGAGGGCTAAACCCTACTTACGCTAGGCGGATCGTCTCATCCTTCATGTGTAAAGGCCCGCCCCACCCGGCGGGCTTTTACGTGCCGCCGGGCTCGCAGCGCGCCCCGCCTATGCGTCGGACGGACGCGCCCGTCTCTTTGCAACCCGCCACGGGCGGCGCGCTCTACGGGCTCCCCTGATGGTCAATATTACGTCTTGGGGCAATGGACTTAGGGCACAAGAGGTGACTTGAAAATTACCTATCCCTGTCAACATCTTACAAGTAATTCGCGAAGTTGGTGATGCCAGTCGCGCCTTACTTTTGTCTGGGCCTCACTTTGCGCCCGATGATTTGGCCTTCCCCGCCAACCACTCCCGCCCCTCGCCATAGAGCGTCTCGACCTCGGGCCCGATCAGGCCCGGCATGTCGCGCTTGACCTTATAGCCGATCAGCTCCTGCATGTAGGCGAGATGGCGATAGCCTTCGGGCAGCGCTGCGAGCGCTTTCTGGTCGAGCTGAAGCGTCGTGGCGGGGTCGACGGGGTCGATCCGGTCCTTCTCGTAGATCGGCTGGCGGCGGACGATACCCCATTTCCCCTGCCGCTTCTCCAGGAAATCATAGAAGCGCCCGGTGCAAACGACGTCGCAAAGCACGTCGTGCACGAGGGCGCGCTGCGAGATCGTCATTTTGGTCTGGGCAATGGCACGCTCGCCCGCGAGGTCGATGCTGGTGCCGCCGAGGAAGTGCAGGATGCGCACGCCCTTGGCAAAGCCCTCCTGGCTGACCCGCATGAAATCCCGCGCCGGGCCCTGAAACCAAGTGGCCGACATCCAGCCCTCTTCGTGCCAGACGGTTGCAAAGCGCTCCCAGTCCCCGGCATCGCGCCACACCGCCCAGTTCTCGACGAGGTCGCGGATGGCGAGGCGATCGAGGATCTGCTGGTCCATTGTGAGAAATCTCCTGGCGGCTTGAGGCAACGATGAGCGTCATCGGCCAGAGATATCAACGAGGCAATCTAACCGTCGTCAAGCGTGCTTCGCAGCCCCTTGAACTGCCCACAAGCGCAAACGCGGTGCGCGCATCTGGACTTGCAATCAACCTGACGGCGACTAGTATCCGCATCGATGCAGATGAAATCGCCCTTGCTCGCCGCGCTTCTCGGATTGCTGGTGCCCCTCCCCGCGTATACGCAGACTGCGGACCCAGATACCCAAGAGAGCTCTATCAACGCTTGGAAGAGGCAAGTTTCCAATCGGTTGGCCAGCAAGAGGATCTATCCGCGCAATTCGTCCCCCGAAGGGGGTACGGCGAAAGTCCTGCTTGTTCTCAATCGGACTGGGAATTTGATTTCGAGCGCACTGGCCGAAAGCACGGGCTCCACCGAACTGGACGCCGCGGCCCTGGCTATGGTGGAAGCGGCTGCGCCATTTCCCGAGCCGCCCGCCGAGATTCAGGAGGACAGTCTTCACCTCACGGCGCCCATCGTCTTCAGGGCGAAAACGACGCCACCGTGGTCGGGCAGGCTGCCACCGACAGAGTCGGCCGCAGAACAAGCCAAGATCGATGCCAAGATGCGCAGCATCTGCCGGGGCTGCTGAAAAGACTAGGCAACGAAGAACGGCGCACCTTGCAGCGCGCCGTCCCGTTTTTCGATACCGGTCTTCCTTACGCCGCCGGCGCCTTCGGCGTGCGGTTGCGCGAGTTGCGCTGGAAGAACAGGGCCTGGCTCGCCACCGCCGACACCATCGCGGGCTGGAACGGTTTCGAGATCAGGAATGCCGGCTCGGGGCGCTCGCCGGTGAGGAAACGCTCGGGGTAGGCGGTGATGAACACCACCGGCACCTCGAAGGTGCGGAGCAGCTCGTTGACGGCGTCGAGGCCCGACGAGCCGTCGGCGAGCTGGATGTCGGCAAGGATCAGGCCGGGCCGCTTGTTCTTGGCCAGCGCCACCGCATCGGCATGGGTGCGCGCGACGCCGACGACGTTGTGGCCGAGATTCTTCACCAGGCTCTCGAGGTCCATGGCGATGAAGGTCTCGTCCTCGATAATCAGCACGTCGGTGGCGATCTCCGCCGCCATCTCGCGTCCAGCGGTATCGGCAAGCCGCCGCGTCTCAGCGACGTCGGTGCCCAGGATGAAACCGACTTCTTCCTCCGAAAACCCTTCGAGCGAGAGCAGCAGGAAGGCCTGCCGCGGCAGAGGCGTGATGTTCGACAACCGCCGCTCCGGCGGCATTGGCAGGGTCGTCACCTCGGCATCGTCATTGACGGAGACGGAATTCCAGATCTGGGTGAACAGCCGGAACAGGCCGGCGCGGGGCCCATGGCTTTCGTCCAGCACCGACGGATCTCCCAGCATGGCCTCCAACATGGCCGCGACATAGGCGTCACCGGAGGCCTGGCTGCCCGTCAGGGCCCGCGCATATCGGCGCAACAATGGCAAGTGTTCAGCAACGAGCTGTGAACGGGACATCCCCACTCCATTCATCTTCGGGCCGGCCTCAATGTCCAGGGCGTTACGCGGGGGGCCCGGGTTCCCCTGCTGGGCTGTTTACGCCTCACGCCAAGAAAAGTTCCGCTGCGGGCGGAACTTTTTATCTCACGTCGCATTGTGCCTATCCAGGGAACGGCTCCCGGTTGAGAAAACTTCTCGATTTTACAGTCACTTAACTCGGGGAAACGTGGAACAGGTCATGAAAGATCTCAAGTCTCAAGCCAGCAAAAGCACGACCCCCGGCAAGGGAGGGCTCACTCCGGAGATTCAATCCCGGATCGGGCATCAGCTCCGCGCCATGTACGACGACGTCGTGCGGCAGGGGGTTCCGGATCGGTTCGCGGAGCTGATCAAAAAGCTTGATGCGCCAGGAGCGACGCCCCAAGTGGAAAATGGTGGGGGATCCAACGACAACAACAATGGGAGGGATTAATGCCTCTCACGGACTCCCTGCGTAACGACATCCTGGCAGCCGTGCCGAGCTTGCGCGCGTTCGCCATCTCGCTCAGCGGCAATGCGGACCGCGCCGACGACTTGGTGCAGGAGACGCTGCTTCGCGCGCTGGCCAACATCGACTCGTTCCAGCCCGGCTCCAACCTGCCGGCGTGGCTGTTCACGATCCTGCGCAACCTGTTCCGCTCCGACTATCGCAAGCGGCGGCGGGAGGTCGAGGATGCCGAAGGCAACTACGCCAAGACGCTGAAGACGCAACCGTCGCAAAACGCGCATCTCGAGTTCGAGGAGTTCCGCACGGCACTCGAGAAGCTTCCGCAGGACCAGCGCGAAGCCTTGATCCTGGTCGGCGCATCCGGCTTCTCCTACGAGGACGCGGCGTCGATCTGCGGCTGTGCGGTCGGCACGATCAAGAGCCGCGTCAACCGCGCCCGTTCGAAGCTCGCCGCGCTGCTCTATGTCGAGGGCGCCGAGGACTTCGGGCCCGACGAGACCGTGCGGGCCGTGATCGGCGGCAGCGGCGGCTGACGGCTGGCATCGTCCGGTTCGAGACGACATCGAGGCGGCCGCTTCCGCGGCCGCCTTTGCGCGCTTACGAGAATCACTCGTCCGCGAAGGTCACGGTGTCGGCGACGCTGGCCCGCGAAGTGCGGTAGCTGTTGACCTTGTGCGCGTGGTCGGCATAGCCGAACGAGATGCCGCAGACGACGCGGCGATCCTCGGGCAGGTTGAAATGGCGGCGGATCAGGCCGGAATGGCGCGCGAGCGCGGCCTGCGGAATCGTGCCGAGGCCAAGCGCCTGCGCGGCCAGCATGAAGTTGGAGACATAAGCGCCGCAATCGATCGCACCGTAGATGCCGAGCGGCTCGTTGGTGTGGATGATCGCGACATGCGGCGCGCCGAAGAAATTGTAGTTCTCCAGTGCCTGCTTGGCGTACGCCATCTTGTCGCCGCGGGCGATGCCGAGCGTGTTGTAGAGCTGGAAGCCGCTCTCGCGCCGGCGTTCGAGATAGACCCCGACATACTCGCGCGGCGGCGTGAAATCGTAGTCGTCACCGAGTCCCCCCGAGGCCTCCTTGTAGATCGCCTGGCGAAAGCGCTCCTTGGCCGCGCCGCTGGCGATGATCACCTGCCAGGGCTGGCTGTTGCACCATGAGGCCGTGCGCTGCGCGGTGGTCAGCACATGCTCGATGGTGGCGCGGTCGACTTCCTTGGGGAGGAAGGCGCGCACGGAATAGCGCTCGTTGAGGAGTTCTTCGAGCACGCCGATGCGGTTGGTTTGTTTCACGTGTGTGTCCATGGATCAGCTCGCCGCTTTCTTCGTAGGGTGGGTTAGCCGAAGGCGTAACCCACGTCTTTTGTTTCCGCAGCGACAGAAGTGGCGGGTTACGCTGCGCTAACCCACCCTACAATGCCACGTCACCGTCCCTTGGTCGGGATCTTGTTGTACGGCACGTCCTTGTCGACCCGGATGTCGCCCGGAAGGCCCAGCACCCGCTCGGCGATGATGTTGCGCAGGATCTCGTCGGTACCGCCGGCGATGCGCATCGAGGGCGAGGACAGCAGCATCTGTTGGAACTGGCCCTGCACCGTCTCCTCGTCGTTGCCGGTGAGAACACCGGCCGCGCCCTGCAGGTCCATGGCGTAGGTCGCGATGTCCTGCAGCATCATGCCCGAGACCAGCTTGCCGATCGAATTCTCCGGGCCCGGCCGCTCGCCCTTCGACAGCGCCGAGATGGTGCGGTAGCTGGTGAATCTCAGCCCGTTCGACTTCGCCGCCCAGCTCGCGAGCTTCGAACGCACCGCGGGATCGTCGATCGCGAGCCCGTCCTCCAGCACGAGATTGGAGCAGAACTCGAACATCTCGGGGACGCCGGTCGCGAGCCGCGCGCCGATCGACATGCGCTCGTTCATCAGCGTGGTCAGCGACACGCTCCAGCCGTCGCCGACGGCACCGAGACGCTGGCTGTCCGGAATCACCACGTCGGTGAAATAGACCTCGTTGAACTCCTGCATGCCGTTGGCCTGCTTGATCGGACGCACTTCGACCCCCTCGCTCTTCATGTCCAGGAAGAACATGGTGAGGCCCTTGTGCTTGGGCACGTTGGGATCGGTGCGCGCGATCAGGAGACCGTAGTCGGAATAATGCGCGCCCGAGGTCCAGATCTTCTGGCCGTTGACGACCCAATTGTCGCCCTTCTTCTCCGCGCGCGTGCGCAGGCCCGCAACGTCGGAGCCGGCCGACGGCTCGGAGAACAGTTGGCACCAGATCTCCTCGCCCGAGGCGAGCTTGGGCAGATAGCGGCGCTTGGCCTCCTCGCTGCCGAACGCCATCACGGTCGGACCGCACATGCCCTCGCCGATCTGGAACGGCTGCGTCAGCTTGCCGTAGACGCCCTCTTCCTGCTGCCAGATCACCTTCTCGATCGGCGTCGCGCCGCGGCCGCCATACTCCTTCGGCCAGTGCAGGCAGGCCCAGCCACCCTCGGCCTTCTTCTTCTGCCAGGCTTTGCCGACATCGACGATGTCGTGGTGAGCGAGACGAATGCGCCCGAGCGAGGATTTCGACAACTCGGCATGCAGCTCCCTGGGCGCATTGGCCTCGACCCATTTGCGCGCGGTCTCGCGGAATGCGGCTTCCTGCGGGGTGTCGTCGAAATTCATTTCGAACTCTCCTCTCTCGTGCCCTGTACGCGGCGCAGCGCCATTAGCGCGTTTACGCGCGTCTTAGACGCGCTATGGCGGTGCGCTGCAGAGCCGGGGCCCATTGCAGCTCTCTGGATCCCGGCTCTGCGAAGCAGCACTGCGTGCTGCATCGCAGAGCCGGGACACGGCTAAGCTCTTCCCTTCGTCGGGATCTTGTTGAACGGCACGTCCTTGTCGACCCTGATATCGCCGGGCAGGCCCAGCACCCGCTCGGCGATGATGTTGCGCATGATCTCGTCGGTGCCGCCCTCGACGCGGGTGCCCGGCGCGCGCAGCAGCATGGCCTGGAAACGGCCGGCGAGTTCGGCATCCTCGCCGCTGACCACGCCGTTCGCGCCCTGCAAGTCCAGTGCGTAGGTCGCGACGTCCTGGATCATCGAGCCCGCCACCAGCTTGCCGATGGAATTCTCCGGTCCCGGCCGCTCGCCCTTCGACAGCGCCGAGATCGCGCGCATGCTGGTGTATTTGAGTCCGCTCGCCTTGACCGCCCAATTCGCCAGCTTCGAACGCACCGCGCGATCCTCGATCGCGGGACCATCGTCGAGCATCAGGCTGGAGCAATATTCGAACAGCTCGGGGAAACCGGTCGAGACGGCCGCGCCGATCGCGCTGCGTTCGTTCATCAGCGTGGTCAGCGAGACGTTCCAGCCGTCACCGACCTCGCCGAGGCGCTGATGGTCGGGGATGCGGACATCAGTGAAATAGACCTCGTTGAAGTCGGAGGCGCCGCTCGCCTGCTTGATCGGCCGCACCTCGACGCCGGGGCTCTTCATGTCCAGGAAGAACATGGTGAGGCCCTTGTGCTTGGGCACGGTCGGATCGGTGCGCGTGAGCAGGATGCCGTAGTCTGAATAATGTGCGCCCGAGGTCCAGATCTTCTGGCCGTTGATCACCCAATCGTCGCCGTCCTTCTCCGCGCGCGTGCGCAGGCCCGCGACGTCAGAGCCGCCGGCCGGCTCGGAGAACAGCTGACACCACACCTTTTCGCCTGATGCGAGCGGCGGCAGATAGGTGCGCTTATGCTCCTCGCGCGCGAACGCCATCATGGTCGGCCCGCACATGCCGTGGCCGATGATGAACATGCGGGAGAGCTGGCCGAACGGGCCCTCTTCCTGCTGCCAGATCACGCGCTCGATCGGCGATGAGCCGCGGCCACCATACTCCTTCGGCCAGTGCAGGCAGGCCCAGCCAGCGTCGGCTTTCTTTTTCTGCCAGGCTTTTGCGACCTCGAGAATATCGGCGTTCTTCAGCACGGTACGGCCGAGCGAGGATTTGCGCAGCTCCTCCTCATATTGCTTGGGCGCGTTCGCGTTGATCCAGGCGCGGGCGGTAGCGCGGAATTCGGCTTCCTGCGGGGTGTCGTCGAAGTTCATGGTCTCATCTCTCTGTCATTCCGGGGCGCGCGCAGCGCGAACCCGGAATCTCAATGTTATTCACTCATTTCCAGATTCCGGGTTCGGCGCTATCGCGCCGCCCCGGAATGACGACAACATCATGCCGCGTTCTTCTTCCGCATCCGGTCGATCAGCTGGTCTTCCCAATAGGACAGGCTACCCAGCCCGAGCGCCATGGCGTTGGCGCGGCGGTAGTACATGTGGCAGTCGAACTCCCAGGTGAAACCCATGCCGCCGTGAACCTGGATGTTGTTCTTGGCGCAGTGCTGGAACGCCTGCGTCGCACTGATGCGCGCGGCGGCGGCGGCTTCCGGCAGCTCGGCCGCATTGGTCGAGAGCGCCCAGGCGCCGTAATAGCTGTTGGAGCGCGCCAGCGTCGCCGAGACGTACATGTCGGCGAGCATGTGCTTGACCGCCTGGAACGAGCCGATCTGCCGGCCGAAGGCGATGCGGTCGAGCGCGTAATCGCGGCCCATCTCCAGCGCGCGGTCGGAGCCACCGACCTGCTCGAAGGCGCAGAGCACTGCGGCACGATCGAGCACCTGGGTGAGGATGCTCCACCCTTCGCCCGCGGCGCCGAGCGGCTCGGCCTTGCAATCCTTGAAGGTGATTTCCGCTTGCCCGCGGGTCGGATCGAGATTGGTAAGGCTCTTCACCTCGACGCCGCCGGCTTTGAGATCGACCAGGAACAGCGAGATGTCGCTGTCGCGCCCGCTCGAGCCGGTTCGCGCGGCAACCACCGCGAAATCGGCGATGGCACCGTCCGCCACCGGCTTCTTGACGCCGTTGAGTACGCCATTCGCAGCCGTGAGCTTGACGTTCTTCGGTGACGGATTGCCCTTGCCCTCGAACAAGGCCAGCGTTCCGATAGCCTCGCCCGAGGCGATCGCCGGCAACCATTTCTTCTTCTGCGCGTCGCTGCCGGCGATCAGCAGCGCCTCGGCGGCGAGGTACACTGTGGAGGAGAACGGCACCGGCGCGTTGGCCCGGCCCATCTCCTCCGCAATCACGCAGAGCTCAAGATGGCCGGCGCCGGCGCCACCGAACTCTTCGGGAATCGCAACGCCGAGAAAGCCCATCTCGGCGAGCCCCTTCCACAGCTCCTTGTCGTAAGGCGCCTTGCCGTCGAGCACGACGCGCACCGCCTTGGGCGAGCACTTTTCGGCGAGGAATTTGCGCGCCTGATCGCGGAGCTGCTTCTGGTCGTCGGAGAAGTCGAAGTTCATGGCGGGCTACCTTTGCTCATTCGCTCTATTCATGGGCCGTCATTCCGGGGCGCGCCCCTTGGCGCGAGCCCGGAATCCATAACCACGAGTCGGGGGTATGGATTCCGGGCCTGCGCCTACGGCGCATCCCGGAATGACGATTGGAGAGAGAGTCGTCTTCATCGCAACACGATCACATCCTCATCCGGCTGATCCGCATAGAGCCGCTCCACCAGCGCGGCGCGGCGCTCGAGGCCGGCGCGCTGGTTGATGTAGCCCTTGTCGGTGAGCTCGTTGCCGTCGATCGAAGGCGGCTCGACCATCAGCATCGCGCGGGCGATGATGCGGCTGCTGGCGCCTTCGCATTCCCTGTTGTGCGTCTCCAACCCACGCCTGAAACAAGCGATGACCTCGGGATGCTTCACCGCGTCGGCAAAGCTCAGATCGGGATTGCCGACGAGCTGCCGGCAGGCATGCAGGTTCGGCCAAGCCAGGAGGCCGATGAAGGCGCGATCCTGTCCCGCGACCAATGCGTCGTGCACGACGGGCGTCGCCGCCGCGATTGCATCGGTGCGCAGCGAGCCGACATGCACGAAAGTGCCAGTAGTGAGCTTGAAGTCTTCCACCACGCGCCCGGCAAAGATGATGCCCTTCACCGGATCGGAATCGTCGACGAAGATGCCGGCATCACCGATGCAATAAAAGCCTTCCTCGTCGAACATCTTCTTCGTTAGCTCGGACTGGCCGAAATAGCCGGGCGTGACGTTGACGCCGCGCAGGCGCAGCTCGTATTTCGAGCCGCACGGCACCATCTTCAGCTCGACGCCGGGGAACGGCAGGCCGATCAGGCCGACGCGCTCGGTGTCCCAATAGGTGCCGGTCGAGGTCGGCGCGGTCTCGGTCGAGCCCCAGCCGGTGTAGAACACGATGCGCTCGCCGGTGGTCTTCACCGCCAGCGCCTGCATGCGATCGTAGAGATCGTCGGGCAGCCGCGCGCCGCCATAGGCCATGATCGATAAATTCTTGAAGAAGGAACGACAGAGCGCATCGTCCTTCTCCATCGCAGCCGCGAGCGCCGCATAGCCGGCCGGCACGTTGGCGTAATAGGTCGGCGAGATCTCGCGCAGATTGCGCAGTGTCTCCTCAAACTGGCCCGGCATCGGCCGGCCGTCATCGATGTAGAGCGTGCCGCCGTCAACCAGGATCGGATGGAACGCGGCATTGCCGCCCATGGTGTGATTCCAGGGCATCCAGTCCAGCATGGTCGCTACAGGGCCATTGGGATCGCGCGGCCGCACCTGCATCATCATCGCCGCATTGGCGCACATCATCTCTTGCGTGTTGATGACGGCCTTGGGCATACCGGTCGAGCCGGAGGTGAACAGCAGCTTGCCGACTGTCTGCGGCGTGATCTGCGCGATCGACGCATCGACATCGACGGTAACAGGCGTCGCCGCAAGCTCGGCAAAGCTGACGCTCTTGATGTCGTCGCAGGGTCGGGTGACGTGGACCACGGTGACACCAGTGAGATCGAGCGCCTTCAGGGCCCTCTCGAAAGTCGGGCCGTCCTGAACCATCACCACGGCCGGCTTGATCAGGTCGAACAGGTATTTCAGCTTGACGTGATCGTTGCTCATCAAGGAGTAAGCCGGCGACACCGGAGCCGCCGGCGCGCGCGCCTGCATTGCCGCCTGCGTCATCAACGCGTGCTCGATCGAATTGCCGGAGAGGATCGTGACCGGCCGTCCATCGAGCTTGAGGTTGAGCAGCGCCTGCGTCAGCGCATCGACGGTGCGCTTGGCTTCGCCGTAAGACACTTTGCGCCATTCGCGGATGGGCCCGCCACGCTGCGCCAGCCAGATGCGTTCGGGTGCTTCCCGCGCCCATTTCGCCAGCGAGGCCGGAATGTGCTTCTCGTAAGTCTGCAGCGGAATGCGCGACTTCAGCACCACCGTGCCATCATCGCGGCGCTCGATGGCGATGTCGCGCTCGAGCCATTCGACCTTGCGAAAGGCGGGCTTCGTCATCACGGCCGCCGCGCTTCCACTCATTTTGCGTCTCCCGGAATTTCTTGTCCTTTGCGGATCTTGATCGTTCAGCGCTTGATATAGACAGGCTTTCGCTTCTCAAGGAAGGCCCTGATGCCTTCCGAAAATTCCTCCGAGCGGCTGCACAGGACCTGGTTGCGATCCTCCATCGCAATCGCAGCTTCCAGCGAGCCGGCATCGACACTCATGTTGAGACATTCCTTCGACAGCCGCAGCCCCACCGGCGAGGCCGTCATCATCGCATCGACATAAGGCGCGGCCGCGTCGTCGAGCTTGTCCTCATCCACAACCTCGGACACGAGTCCTACCGCGAGCGCACGCTCCGCACCGATGAAGCGGCCGGTGAGGATCAGCTCGGACGCCACGGAGACGCCGACGAGGCGCGGCAGGAAATAGCTGGTGCCGATGTCGCAGCCGCCGAGGCCGAGCTTGATGAAGGCGCAATTCATCCGCGCCGATCTCGTCGCGATGCGGATGTCGGAGGCCAGCGCCAGCGCAAACCCGCCGCCGGCTGCAGCGCCCTGCACCAGCGAAAGAACCGGCTGCGGACAGCGCCGCATCAGCATCACGATGTCGGCAATGCGCCGCTGCGAGTCCAGCGACTCGGTAACGCCCGGCGGCTCCTGCTGCCCGGCGCGGCGCGCCATCGCCGCCTTGAGATCGAGGCCGGCACAAAAATTCTTTCCGGCGCCCTTGAGCACGACGACGCGAGTGTCGCGGTTGCGCTGCAGGCCCTGAAAATAGTCGTTGAGCGCGTCGATCAGCGCCGGATCGAGCGCGTTGAGATGCTCGGGCCGATTGAGCGTCACCCGGTCGACGCCGTCCTTGTGCTCGATCAGCAGCGGTTGGGACATGAGGGCCTCGTGCATCGGTCGTGAGCCGAACTGCCACCCTCCCCTGGAGGGGGAGGGTCGATCGCGCGCAGCGCGAGCGGGGTGGGGTGACGGTCTCACCTCGCCCACACTGCCCGAGTGGAGAGATCACCCCACCCCGGCGCTTCGCGCCGACCCTCCCCCTCCAGGGGAGGGTAAGAGCGTCGTCTACCGCGGCGCCATGCGGATGGCGCCGTCGAGGCGGATGGTCTCGCCGTTGAGCATCGGGTTCTCGACGATGTGCACCGCGAGCATGCCGTATTCGTTGGCATCACCGAGGCGCGAGGGATGTGGCACCTGCGCACCGAGGCTCTTGCGGGCTTCCTCATTGAGACCCATCAAGAGCGGCGTGAAGAACAGGCCGGGCGCGATGGTGTTGACGCGGATCTTCTGGCTGGCGAGGTCGCGCGCGGCCGGCAGCGTCAGGCCGACGACGCCGCCCTTCGAGGCCGAATAGGCGATCTGGCCGATCTGGCCTTCGTAAGCGGCGACCGACGCCGTGTTGATGATGACGCCGCGCTCTTCACCGACAGGCTCGATCGTGACCAGGCGCTCGGCGAACAGGCGCAGGCAGTTGAAGGTGCCGATCAAATTGACGTTGATGATGCGCGCGAACTTTTCGAGCGGGTAGACGCCGTCGCGGCCGACGATGCGCTGCGAGCCGCCGATGCCGGCGCAGTTCATCAGCACGCGGGCAACGCCATGCGCGGCTTCCGCCTTGGCGATCGCCGCCTTGATCTGCTCCTCGCTGGTGACGTCGGCATGCAGCGCGACGCCCTTCACCTCGGCGGCGACCTTCTCGGCGTTTTCCTTGCTCTGGTCGATCACGCCGATCTTGGCGCCCTTGGCAGCCATGGCGCGAGCGGTCGCGGCTCCGAGGCCCGAGCCACCGCCGGTGATGAGAACGGCTACGTCTTTCAACTGCATCGCAAATACCTTTCCTTGGGCGTTTCTTCTCTAGACTTGAGAGGTTCGGCCGGATCATCCGGCAGCAGCGGCTTCCTCGGCTTGCGTGAGGATGCCGCCGCAGATCAGCGTTTCCATGTGCTTGATATATTGCCGGCAGACTTCGTCGGTGACCGGGCCGACGCCGGTCGCGCGAGACATCGCGTGCCGGCCGAAGAACAGGTGATCGCAGGCGCCGATCAGGCTGGTGTAGAACAGCACCGGATCGGTGGCGCGGAATTCCCCGCTATTGACGCCGTCGGCGAGGAGGCGGCGGTGAAAGTCGAGCAGCGGCGCCACGAAGAACTTCGAGACTTCGTCGGCGGCCGCGGTGTTGGTCTCGTGCAGGAGATAATGGATCAGCCGGTTCATATAGGGGAACCGATAATAGGCGCGGATGATGCCGCCGATATGCAGCTTTAGCTTCGCCGTCGCCGTGATCGGCTGCGCCAGCAGAAATTCGAGATTGGAGAGCTCGGTCGCGGCATTGCGCTCGAGCAGGGCCAGCAAGAGACCATCCTTGTTGCCGAAATGATACTTCACCAGCGCGGCATTGGCGCCCGACTTCTGCGCGATGTCGGAGAGCGAGATCTCGATCGAGGAGCGTTCGATCATCAGCTCGCTCGCGGCCACGAGCAATTTCTCTGCCGTGGAATTTCTTCCGCTGGGGAGCTTGGTCGGTACGCTGGTAGCCACGGAGATCCCTGAATACGCTTCAAGAGGCGCGCAGATAAGCGCAAGCAGCGCCTCATCACAAGAGTTAATTGATCGATTGACTAAACGATCGCGCGCCCCTTAAATCCGCCCCGACAACCGACCCAATCAAGAATTCAGGGAGAGACCGAATGGCCGAGGCTTACATCGTCGCCGCTGCGCGCACCGCGGGCGGGCGCAAGGGGGGCCGCCTCGCCGGCTGGCATCCGGCCGATCTCGCCGCCAAGGTGCTGGACGAACTGGTCGACCGCACCAAGGTCGATCCCGCCCTGGTCGAGGACGTGATCATGGGCTGTGTGATGCAGGTCGGCGAGCAATCCAACAACGTCGCACGCAACGCAGTGATGGCCTCGAAACTGCCGGAGAGCGTGCCGGGCACCTCGATCGACCGCCAGTGCGGCTCCTCCCAGCAGGCGCTGCACTTCGCCGCGCAAGCGGTGATGTCCGGCGCGATGGACGTCGTAATCGCCGCCGGCGTGGAATCGATGACGCGCGTGCCGATGGGCCTGTCCTCGCAGCTGCCGGCCAAGAACGGCTTTGGCAATTACAAGAGCCCGGGCATCGAGACGAAGTATCCGAACATCGTGTTCAGCCAGTTCACCGGCGCCGAGATGATGGCCGAGAAGTACGGCCTCTCCAAGGACGAGCTCGACGCGTACTCCTTTGGCAGCCATCAGCGCGCGATCGCGGCGACGCAAGCCGGCAACTTCAAGAAGGAGATCGTGCCGCTCGAGATCACCCGCGCCGACGGCAGCAAGGACACCCACCACATCGACGAGGGCATCCGCTTCGATGCCACCATCGAGGGCATCAAGGGCGTGAAGCTGATCGCCGAGAACGGTAAGCTCACTGCGGCCAGCGCCAGCCAGATCTGCGACGGCGCCTCCGGCGTGATGGTGGTGAACGAGCGCGGCCTCAAGCAGCTCGGCGTCAAGCCGCTCGCGCGCATCCATCACATGACCATGACGGGCGGCGACCCCGTCATCATGCTCGACGCCCCGTTGCATGCCACCAAGCGTGCGCTGGAGAAGGCCGGCATGAAGATCGACGACATCGACCTATTCGAGGTCAACGAGGCCTTCGCCTCGGTGCCGACCGCGTGGCTCAAGACCACCGGCGCCGATCCGCAGCGTCTTAACGTCAACGGCGGCGCGATCGCGCTCGGCCATCCCCTCGGCGGCTCCGGCACCAAGCTGATGACGACGCTGGTCCACGCCCTGCACCAGCGCGGCAAGCGCTATGGCCTGCAGACCATGTGCGAAGGCGGCGGCATGGCCAACGTGACGATCGTGGAGCGGCTGTAAGCGGTCTCTCGTGTCCCGGACGCGCTGCAGCGTGAAACGCTGCGGCGCAGAGCCGGGACCCATGCCTCACAGTGGACCCCGGATCTGCAGCGCACCGCTGCGCGCTGCGCTGCGTCCGGGGAACGTCACATCCATTTGCCGGTATTGAAACAGCGCCATGACCCACCCCTCCATCCACGCCAAGACCACGCCGAACAAGATCGCCTACCAGATGGCCGGCACCGGCAAGGCGATCACCTATCGCGAGCTCGACGAGCTCTCGAACCAGGGCGCGCATCTGTTCCGCTCGCTTGGCCTCAAGGCCGGCGACCACATCGCGCTGTTGATGGAGAACCGTCTCGCCTTCATGGAGCTGTGCTGGGCCGCGCAACGCAGCGGGCTCTATTACACCGCGATCAGCCGCTATCTGAAGCAGGACGAGATCGACTACATCATCAAGGATTGCGGCGCCAAGGTCGTCATCACCACGCCGAAATGCGCCGAGCAGATCAAGGACCTCATCAAGGGCGCGCCGGGCGAGCCGATCTTCTACATGATGGACGAGCCGCTGCCGGGCTTCCGTTCTTACGACAAGGAAGCCGCCGCTCAGCCGACGACGCCGATCGGAGACGAGGTCGCGGGCTATGACATGCTGTATTCGTCCGGCACCACCGGCCGGCCCAAGGGCATCAAGAAAGCGTTCGAGGGCAACAGGATCGACGTGCCGAACGCGTTCCTGCGCGTGCTCTGCGCCGACATGTGCGGCATGAATGCCGAGAGCACATATTTGTCTCCCGCGCCGCTCTATCATGCCGCTCCCTTGCGCTTCAACATGATGGCCATCGTGCTCGGCGGCACCTCCATCGTCATGGAGCATTTTGACGCCGAAGAGTTCTTGAAGCTGGTCGAGAAATACAAGGTCACGCAATCGCAGCTGGTGCCAACCATGTTCGTGCGCATGCTGAAGCTGCCGGACGAGGTCCGCACCAAGTACGACGTATCCACGCTCAAGGGCGCGATCCACGCCGCGGCCCCCTGCCCGGTCGACGTCAAGGCCAAGATGATCGAGTGGTGGGGACCGATCCTGATCGAGTACTACGCGGGCTCGGAAGGCAACGGCGTCACCGTCTGCAATTCGCAGCAATGGCTGGAACATCGCGGCAGCGTCGGCCGCGCCGTGGTCGGCAAGATCAAGATTGTGGACGAGAACGACGAGGAGCAACCGGTCGGCGAGATCGGCACGGTCTACTTCGCCGATGCGCCGGCCTTCACCTATCACAACGACCCCGAGAAGACGAAGAAGGCCTATAACGCCAAGGGTTGGTCGACGCTCGGCGATGTCGGCTATCTCGACAAGGACGGCTTTCTCTTTCTCACCGACCGCAAGTCCTACATGATCATCTCAGGCGGGGTGAACATCTACCCGCAGGAGACCGAGGACGTGCTGATCACCCATCCTGATGTCGCCGACGTCGCCGTGTTCGGCGTGCCGAACGAGGAGATGGGCGAGGAGGTGAAGGCGGTGGTGCAGCCGCACGACATGAGCCGCGCCGGCAAGGCGCTCGAGGCCGACCTGATCGCCTACTGCAGGACCCGCCTCTCCGCGATCAAGTGCCCGCGCTCGATCGATTTCGAAGCCGAGCTGCCACGTACGCCCACCGGCAAGCTGGTGAAGCGGCATCTGCGCGACAAATATTGGCCGAAGACGGCGGCAAAGATTTAGACGGTCTCGTGTCCCGGACGCGGTGCAGCGCGCAGCGGTGCACCGCAGAGCCAGGACCCATGTCGCTGAGACGCTGGGCCCCGGCTCTGCAGTGCAGCACTTCGTACCGCACCGCGTCCGGGGCATGAGACCTTTGAGCGTCAATCAAACAAGCTCGGCGTATGGTTCACGAGCGCGCCTTCGATCTCCAGCATCTTCAGCTTGGTCACCACGCCGCCATTCGCGGAGAAGCCGCCGGGCTTGTTGCCGGCCGCCAGCACGCGATGGCAGGGCACCACGATCGGGCACGGGTTGCGGCCGAGTGCCTGGCCGACATCGCGCGACAGCTGGACACCGCCGAGCTGCTTGGCGATATCGCCATAGGTGATGGTCTTGCCCGGCGGAATGGTGCGGGCGATGTCGTAGACGCCGCGGTTGAATTCCGGCACGCCGTCGAGGTCGAGCGGGATGTCGGTGAGGTCGTCGGGCTCGCCCCCAAGCAGTTTCGTGATGCGATCGATCGCCACTCGCACCTCGAGGGTCGGCTCGGTTTCGGTCGCCTCGGGGTGGCGCTGGCTGATGCGGGTGCGGATCTTCTGCTCGCCGCCCATCGGCAGTTGCGTGCCGTTGATGCCGCGCGGACCCCAGGCGATGGCGCAGAGGCCGATCCTTGTGTCGAACAGGGCAAAATGCTGGTCGGTCATGACCTTGGTTCCCGGCTTGCTTCTTGTGCAGGCCCCCTCTTTGAACTCCTGCGAAATCTAGACTTGGAAATAGTTGCGATCCACCCGGTTTCCGGGAATCTTGCACAGGAGTTCCAACCTTCGCGAGCCCGGAATGCAAAGCCTTCACGTCAACGGTTACGACATGCCCTATCTCGACGTGGGCGAGGACAACGGCCGTCCGCCGCTGGTCTGCGTCCACGGCTCGCTCAACGACTTTCGCGTGTGGGGCTGCGTGCTCGGCCCGCTGAGCCAGCGGCATCGGGTGCTCGCGGTCAGCCTGCGGCACTTCTTCCCGGCACGATGGGACGGCGTCGGCGACACCTATTCGATCGCGCAGCATGTGCAGGACGTCATCGCCTTCATCGAGAAGCTCGACCTCGGCCCGGTCGACCTCATGGGGCATTCCCGCGGCGGGCACATCTGCTTTCGCGCGGCGCAAGCGCGGCCGGATCTGCTGCGCCGCCTGATCCTGGCCGAGCCCGGCGGCGAGCTCGATGCCAGCCTCGATCCCGAATACGTCGGCGGTCCCTCGCCGCTGCTGGCGCGCTTCACCGCCTCGGCCGAGAAGATCGCAGCCGGCGACGTCGACGGCGGCCTTGCCGTCTTCGTCGACACGCTGGAAGGCGCCGGCACCTGGCCGCGGCTGCCGGCGATGGTGAAGCAGAATCTGCGCGACAATGCCATGACGCTGATCGGCCAGGTCCGCGACAATCGCCCGCCCTTCTCGAAGGCGGACGCGGAAGCGATCAAGATGCCGACACTGTTCATCCTGGGCGCGCGAACCAAGGGGCTGCTGCCCAAGGTGCTGCACGCGCTCGCCGCCCATGTGCCCTACTCGAAGACCGCGATCATCCCGAATGCGACGCATCCGATGTTCGAGCAGGCGCCGCAAAAATACTCCGAAGTCGTCCTGGATTTTCTGGCGAGCTGATCATGCAATCATTCCGCGTCAACGGTTACGATATGGCCTACCTCGAAGTTGGGGAGGGCCCGCCGCTGGTCTGCGTGCACGGCACGCTCGGGGATTTCCGCACCTGGTACTCAGTGCTCGGTCCGCTCTCGAAGAGCCATCGCGTGATCTCGGTCAGCCTGCGGCACTTCTTTCCCGAGCATTGGGACGCCGCCGGCGACGACTACAAGATGGCGCAGCACGTCGCCGACACCATCGCCTTCATCGAGCAGGTCAAGCCCGGGCCGGTGGACCTGATGGGTCATTCGCGCGGCGGGCACATCGCTTTTCGCGTCGCGCAGACGCGGCCGGATCTGCTGCGCAAGCTGGTGCTGGCCGAGCCGGGCGGCGATCTCGACGCAAGCTTGCCGGTGCCTGACGGCACGCCCGCGTACCCATCACTGGCGACGCGCACAGTGCGGTCGGTCGAGATGATCCGCGCCGGTGACATCGAGGGCGCCCTGCAGAACTTCTACGAAGGCATCGAAGGCGACGGCTCCTGGCGTCGCGTGCCGGCCGCCGCGAAGCAGCAGCTGCGCGACAACGCGCTGACCTTCCTCGGCCAGATCAACGAGCAGCGGCGGCCTTATACGCTCGCTGATGCGCAGGCAATCAGGACGCCGACGCTGTTGATCGGCGGCGGCGCGACCACCGGCAGCCTGTCGGTGATGTGGCGCGTGCTGGCCGAGCACATCGCGGGCAGCAGGACCGCGGTGATACCGAACGCCGGCCACTGGATGTTCGAACAGGCCCCGCTGGAGTTCGGCGAGGTGGTGAACAGGTTTTTGGCGGAGTAACCGCTCCTTCCTCTCCCCGCTCGCGGGGAGAGGAAGCTTGCGGGCGGTGCCCGCCTCACGCCACCTTCCATACGCCGACGGGCATCTTGATCGCCGCGTTGAGGCGGTTCCAGACGTTGATGGTCGCGATCGCGACGATCAACGTTGCGAGCTCGCGCTCGTCGAAATGCTTGGCGGCTTCGTTCCAGATCGGATCCGGCACCGGGTCCTCACGATCGGCGAGGCGCGTGACGGCTTCGGTCAGCGCCAGCGCGGCGCGCTCGGCCTCGGTGAAATAGGGCGCCTCGCGCCAGGCCGACACGGCGAACAGACGCTCGTCGGTCTCGCCCAGCTTGCGCGCGACCTTGGGGTGCATGTCGACGCAGACGCTGCAGCCATTGATCTGGCTGGCGCGCAGGTGCACCAATTCCAGGAGCTTCTCCGGCAGGCCCTGCTTGGTCAGATTGCCGAGGGACTGAAGGACATTCATGGCCTCCGGCAGGACCATGACCGGGTGATTCATGCGGGCGTGCATCATTTTCGTCTCCATCTGTCGAATTTCGAAGGTTCCGGTCACATCGGCCGGATTGGCTTCGTCATGGGCATGACGGATCGCGATGAGGGAATGTGACCGATGACCGAAGAAAATTTTCTGACCCACCAGTTCGAGGCCAGCCGGGACCATTTGCGTGCGGTGGCCTACCGGATGCTGGGGTCCCGCGCCGAGGTCGACGACGCCGTGCAGGAGGCCTGGCTGCGGGTCAGCCGCTACGACATGTCCGACGTCGCGAACCTGCGCGGCTGGCTCACGACCGTGGTCGCGCGCATCTGCCTCGACATGCTGCGCGCGCGGAAGTCACGCAAGGAGGAGCCGATGGGTCCGCATGTGCCCGAGCCGGCCGACGAGACGCGGGAGCGCGAGGCGGAGATGGCCGATTCCGTCGGCGCGGCGCTGCTGGTGGTGCTGGAGACATTGCAGCCGGCGGAGCGGCTCGCCTTCGTGCTGCACGACATGTTCGCCGTTCCCTTCGAGGAGATCGCGCCGATCGTCGGACGCTCGGTCGATGCTTCGCGGCAGCTGGCGAGCCGGGCGCGACGCCGTGTGCAAGGCGCGGCGGTGCCGGAGACGGATCTGTCGCGTCAGCGCGGAATCGTCGATGCCTTTCTGAAGGCCTCGCGTGAGGGCGATTTCGAAGGCCTGCTCGCCATGCTCGATCCCGACGTGGTATTCCGCGCTGATGATGCCGCGGTCCGGCTCGGCACGCTGCCGGAGATCCGCGGCGCCGATGCAGTCGCACAGCTCTACAAGGGGCGCGCCCGCGCAGCGCGGACCGCACTGATCGACGGCGAGATCGGCGTTGCCGTCATCCTCGGCGGACAGTTGCGCATCGCGCTCCGCGTCATCTTCAACGGCGACCGCATCGCGGCGATCGATACCATTGCGGATGCCGAGCAGATCGCAGCGCTGAAGGTGGAGGTGCTCTAAACGTGTCAGTCGGCGTGGCATCGGGTCTCGCGCGATGCTAGGCTCAAGCCAATCGCGCGCAGTGCCGCCGCCGTTCAAGACGCGAAAGGATTCCCCATGACATTCCGCCTCACTCCGCTGTTCGCCCTGTCGATGCTCGGCCTCGCCACCGCTGCGACGCCCGCATTCGCTGCCGCCGACGAGAAGATCAAGGCGGCTGCCGAGCAGGAGAAGGCGCCGCTGATCGAGACGCTGCGCGACATGGTGATGATCGAGAGCGGCAGCGGCGATGCCGAGGGCCTGAAGAAGATGGCCGATTTCACCGAAGCCCGGCTGAAGGCGCTGGGCGCGACCGTCGAACGACGCAAGACCACCGCCGGCACGCGCGCCGACATGGTGATCGCCACCTTCCAGGGCAGCGGCACCCGCAAGCTGATGCTGATCGCCCATATGGACACGGTCTATCAGCGCGGCGTGCTGGCGAGCGAGCCGTACCGCGTCGACGGCACGAAGATCTATGGGCCGGGCATCGCCGACGACAAGGGCGGCATCGCGGTGATCCTGCACGCGCTCAAGATCCTCAAGGACGCCGGCTGGCAGGACTATGCCAGGCTCACCGTGTCGCTCAATCCGGACGAGGAGGTCGGATCGATCGGGTCGGGCGAGATCATCTCGGAGCTCGCCGATCAGCACGACGTGGTGCTCTCCTGCGAGCCGACTGCGGCCTCGCCTCCGGCGAGGAACGACGCGCTGCTGCTCGGCGCCAGCGGCACCGCGACCGCGAAGATGGAGGTCAAGGGCCGCGCCTCCCATGCCGGCGCTGCGCCCGATCTCGGCCGCAACGCGCTGATCGAGCTCGCGCACCAATTGCTGCAGACCAAGGACGTCGCCAAATCGATCCCAGGTACGCAGCTGAACTGGACCACGGCGCAGGCCGGCACCGTGCGTAACCAGATCCCGGAGAAGGCCGAGGCCGGCGCCGACGTCCGCCTCACCGTTCCGGACGGCATCGCCAAATTGCAGGCGGCGCTCGACGAGAAGGTGAAGAACAAGCTCGTGCCCGACACCGAAACCAAGGTGACGATCACGCCGGGCCGTCCGCCCTTCGTCGCCAGCGATCGCGGCCGCGCGCTGGCGCAGGAGGGCCAGGCGATCTATGCCGAGATCGACCGCAAGCTCGACATCACCGAGATCACCGGCGGCGCCACCGATGCCGGCTACGCCAACCGCAGCGGCAAGGCGATCGTGGTCGAGAGCTTCGGCCTCGCCGGCTTCGGCTATCACGCCCGCGACGAATTCATCGACACGGGCTCGATCGTGCCGCGGCTCTATCTGATGAGCCGGATGCTGATCGAGCAGGGCAAGAAGAAATAAGACGACGAAAACAACCCCATGCACAGTAGACGGTACAAGCAATATCAATAGCTTAGCCGTCCCCTTACAACGAGCGGCACCGTCCTCTGGTACCGCTTGACGCCGGCTGCCATACCGCGTATTTTCGAATACGGAATTCCGTATTCCCTGCCTTCGGAGTTGCCGGTGTGATCCCCCTCGACCCGCTCCCGAATCTGATCGACCAGGTCTATGCCCGGATCCTGGAGGCGATCTCCGACCGGACGCTGCAGCCCGGCCAGCGCATCCGCCAGAACGAACTCGCCGACAAGCTTGGCGTCTCGCGCCAGCCGGTGTCGCACGCGCTGCATCTGCTGCACCGGCAGGGCCTCGTCGCCGAGAGCGGCAAGCGCGGCTTCGAAGTCACCCAACTCGACCCCTCGCGCATCCGCCAGCTCTACGAGGTCCGCGGCGCCATTGACGCGCTGGCCGCCCGGCTTGCCGCGGAGCGTGCAGGCACCGACGCTGCGGGTCGTGCGCAGCTGGAAGCGGCGCTCGCCGCGGGACGCAGCATCGACCGCAACACTGAGCTCGCCGAGCTGATCGTGCTCGACGTCGATTTTCACCGCGCGATCTATCAGCTCGCCGGCAATCCCGTGATCGAGGAGACGATCGCGCCGCAATGGCCGCACATGCGCCGCTCGATGGCGACGGTGCTGTCCGAGCTCGACTATCGCGGCAGCGCCTGGGCGGAGCATGCCGACATCGCCAGGCACATTCTCACAGGTGATGCGAAAGCCGCCGAACGTGCGGCGTTGGCGCATGCGCAGACGGCGGGACGCATGACGGAGGAGAGATTGCGGGCGACGGACGACGTGGCGGCATAGCCATTTGCGCTGTCATTCCGGGCGCGCGACAGCGCGACCCGGAATCTCGAGGTTCTCAGGTGCGCAATTGCGGACCATAGTTCGATGCTTCGCATCGCCCCGGAACGACGAACAACAAAAAGTCAAACAGGAGGACGACCCATGAAACTGTCTCAGGAGCAATTGGAGTTCTTCCACCGCGAGGGCTGGCTGTTCCTGCCCGAGCTGTTCAGCCAGGAGGAGGTCGACCTGCTCGCGCGCGAAGCGGTCGGCATCTATGACGCCGACCGGCCGGAGGTCTGGCGCGAGAAGAGCGGCGCACCGCGCACTGCCTTTGCCGCGCATCTCTACAACGAGGCCTTCGGCATTCTGGGCGCGCATCCGCGCATGATCGAGCCGGTCGAGCAGCTGTTCGGCGAGCCGGTCTATATGCACCAGTTCAAGATCAACGCGAAATCCGCCTTCACCGGCGACGTCTGGCAGTGGCACCAGGATTACGGCACCTGGAAGCGCGACGACGGCATGCCGGAGCCGCGGGCGATGAACGTCGCGATCTTCCTGGATGAGGTGATGCCGATCAATGGCCCCCTGATGCTGGTGCCGCGCAGCCAGAATGCCGGCGATCTCGAAGCCTCGCACGATCTCGCCACCACCTCCTATCCGCTGTGGACGCTGGACGAGGACACGGTCACGCGTCTGGTCAAGCAGGGCGGCATCGTCGCGCCGACGGGCAAGCCCGGCGGCATGCTGATGTTCCACGGCAATCTCGTGCACGGCTCGGCCGGCAACATCACGCCCTATCCGCGCAAGATCGTGTACCTGACGCTAAACGCGGTCTCGAACTACATCCGCACCCCGACGCGGCCAGATTACATCGCACATCGCGATTTTGCGCCGATCAAGACAGTGGAGGACGACGCGCTGCTGCGGCTCGCCCGTGCGCCGCGGCAGGCGGCGGAGTAAGGTGGGTCTCGTGCCCCGGACGCAGCGCAGCACGCAGTGATGCGCTGCTGCGCCGGGTCCCATGCCGCGCGAAATTCCCTTCCACTGGGTCCCGGCTCTGCGGAGCAGCGCTGAAGAAGCGCTGCACCGCGTCCGGGACACGAGACCGATCGGATGACAACATGAACCTCTTCCGCCTCCTCCAGGCCCGCGCGTCCGCCGGCAAGCCCGTTCGTGTCGCGCTGATCGGCGCCGGAAAGTTCGGGTCGATGTTTCTGGCTCAGGTGCCGCACACGCCGGGGCTGGAGGTGTCCATCATCGTCGATATCGACCGCGAGCGCGCACGCGAAGCGTGCCGCACCGTCGGCTGGGACGCCGACCGCATCGCCGCGACGACCTTCATCGATGACGGTGTGCGTGCCATTGCCGGCGGCGCGATGGATGTGGTGGTGGAGGCCACGGGGAATCCCGCCGTCGGCATCAAGCACGCGCGCGCTGCGATTGCGGCCGGCAAGCACATCGTGATGGTCAATGTCGAAGCCGACGTGCTGGCCGGGCCTCTGCTCGCCGAGGAAGCGCGCAAGGCGGGTGTGGTCTATTCGCTTGCCTATGGCGACCAGCCGGCGCTGACCGCGGAGATGGTCGACTGGGCCCGCGCCACCGGCTTTCGCGTGGTTGCCGCCGGCAAAGGTACAAAATACCTGCCGGCCTATCACGACGTGACGCCTGACGGGGTCTGGCAGCATTACGGTCTCACGGCCGGCGAGGCGCAGTCGGCTGGCATGAATCCGCAGATGTTCAATTCCTTCCTCGACGGCACCAAATCGGCGATCGAGATGGCCGCGATCGCCAATGCCTGCGCCCTCGACGTGCCCGCGGACGGCCTGCTGTTTCCGCCCTGCGGCGTCGACGATCTGCCGCACATCATGCGGCCGCGCTCGCGCGGCGGCGTGCTGGCGCGGGCAGGCGTGGTGGAGGTGGTCTCTTCGCTCGAGCGCGACGGAAGACCGGTGTTTCGCGATCTGCGCTGGGGCGTCTATGTCGTGCTGGAGGCGCCGAACGACTATGCCGCCGACTGCTTCAGGCAATACGGCCTCAAAACGGACCACAGCGGACGCTATGCCGCGATGTACAAGCCTTATCATCTGATCGGGCTGGAGCTGAACATCTCGGTGCTGTCGGCCGCGCTGCGGGGCGAGCCGACCGGACAGGCCATGGGCTTCCGGGGCGATGTCGCGGCGGTCGCCAAACGCAACCTGCGCGCCGGCGAGATGCTGGATGGCGAAGGCGGCTACACGGTGTGGGGCAAGCTGCTGCCGGCGGCCGCGAGCCTGAAGGCCGGCGCGCTGCCGATCGGCCTCGCGCATCGTCTCAAGCTGAAGCACGACGTCGCCCATGGCCAGATCGTACGCTGGAGCGACGTGGAATTCGACGCCGACAACGAGACGATCAAGATGCGAAAGGCGATGGAAGCGGCTTTCGCGAAGGAAGGGTAGAACGTCGCTGCGTCATGGCCGGGCTTGACCCGGCCATCCACGTCCTTCCTTGCGGAACGCAGAACGTGGATGCCCGGGACAAGCCCGGGCATGACGACCTTTTGCGGAAAACAGCGCGCTGCCTTCTCCGGCGCTCCCTACGGCAACAGCCGCTCCTCCTTCGCCTGCCGAAACCACTTCCGGAACATGTCCTCGGTGTCCATCATCTCGGTGAAGCCGGCGCGGTTGATCTTCACCGTGGAGACGATCGAAGGCGGGCCGGATTCGGTCAGGCCGTAGCGCATGCTGTAGTCGGCATATTGGAACGACAGGCCGACGAACTCGGCGAGACCTGGTGACACCAACTCGTGCTTGCGCCGCAACGCGTCCCAAGGGGCGACCCAGTTCGGGAATTCCTTGGCGAGCGACATCGGGACGGGTTTGCCGGGCTTCATCTCCAGCGCGTCCGCCACAGCGGGCCAGATGTTTTCCCAGGTGAAGACGTCGCCATTGGTGACGTTGAAGGCCTCGTTCTGTGCTGTTCCTGCCTCGCCCGACCAGGCGATCGCGCGCGCGAGGAGATCGACATCGACGGCTTGGCTCACGCGCGGGGCGCCACCGGGAAAATCGAGCGGCCTGCCCTGCTCGCGCAGCATGGCCGCGTAGACGCCGAGCGGCGGAATCAAATCCATGGCGCCGCCCATGGCGAGCCCGACGATCAGAACGGGGCGCAAGATGCTCCAGTGCCAGGCCTTACCCTTTTGAAGATCGCGCAGAAAGTTTTCCTGGGCCCAGTAGAAGTTTGGCTGCTCATACATTTCGGAGCGGCCCTCGCGCGCCGGCACCATGAGCGGGCGAACGTGGACGCCGTAGGCCTTGGTGCCCTGCAGCAGGGCGACATGTCTTAGCTCGGGCGCGGCCGGCTCGAGCACGCCCATCAGATTGCGCAGCATTTGGTCGTTGGCCTTGATCTGCTGCTGGTCGCGCCAGCCGTCGACGAGCTGCGGCGCCTCATAGAGCGCGGCATAGATCAGGTGGGTGGCACCCCGAAGCTCGGGCGCGGCGCGACCGCAATCTGCAGCGCTGGCGAGGTCGACCGGGACGTGGCGGGCGCCATAGAGATTGCGCGGCTTGCGCCGCGACAACGCCACGACTTCGCAAGGCTCCGATGTGCCGAAGTGTCGTAACGCGGCGTTGCCAACGAGACCGGTCGCGCCGGCCACCACGACCTTCTTGCCCGTCATTGCGAGCCTCCCTTTGTTGTTGCCCAATCCTGTAGCAAAACGCCGCCCGTCACGACTTGCGTCTGGCGCGCATTCGCAGCCGCGAGATGGCGGGCGGCTTGATTATCCCTGGACGAACGGTCATCCTTACCGACGGAACCGCAACGATCGGAATTCCAGCAAAAAGAGCCCATCAGGGCCGTTCGGAAACGCCATCAAATCTCAAACAAAAGAACGTCGTTCCTCGATCAGGCCAAAACGACAACAAGATCGTCCCTGCTCGACGCATCGACGCAATGGAAGGGATACGCATGAAACGTCGTGATTTTCTCAAGGTGACAGGCGCGAGCCTAGCTGCAAGCACCGCTGTTGCCGCGCCCGCAATCGCGCAGGGCTCGCCCGAGATCAAGTGGCGCTACGCCACGAGCTGGCCGAAGGCACTCGATACGCTCTATGGCGGCTGCGAGTATTTCTGCAAGCAGGTCGCCGACCTCACCGACAACAAATTCCAGATCCAACCGTTTGCGGCCGGAGAGATCGTCCCGGGCCTGCAGGTGCTGGACGCCGTCTCCAACGGTACGGTCGAAATCGGCAACACCGCGCTCTACTATTACTGGGGCAAGAATCCTGCGTTCACCTTCGCGACCGCACTGCCGTTCGGCTTGAACACGCGGCAGCAGATTTCCTGGCTGTTGTGGGGCGGTGGGCAGGATCTCGTCAACGACCTGCTTAGGGAGCACAACGTCTACGGCATCCCGACCGGATCGACCGGCGCACAGATGGGCGGCTGGTTCAGGAAGGAGATCAAGTCCGTCGAGGACCTGAAGGGCCTGAAGATGCGCATCGGCGGCTTCGCCGGCACGATCCTCTCCAAGCTGGGCTGCGTGCCGCAGCAGCTCGCCGGCGGCGACATCTACCCGGCGCTGGAGAAGGGCACCATTGACGCAGAGCTGGCCCCGCAAATTCGGACAGTAGCTTGAGTGGATTTTCTGCCTGACAGCGGCGAGGATTCTTGCTGCGAATCAGGAGCGAAGATGACGAAGAAGAGCCGCCGGACGCATTCTCCGGCATTCAAGGCGAAGGTTGCTTTGGCTGCGGTCAAAGGAGACAAGACACTGGCGGAGCTGGCGCAACTGTTTGATGTTCATCCGAACCAGATCACGATCTGGAAAAACCAGCTCCTGGAAGGCGCCGCCGGCGTGTTTGGGCATGACAAGACATCGGCCGAGACGCCGGTCGATTTGAAGGCGTTGCATGCCAAGATCGGCGAGCTGGCGTTGGAAAACGATTTTTTGTCCGGCGCGCTCACCAAGGCGGGCCTGCTGAGCGCAAAGCGATGATCGACCGCGGTCATGATCTTTCTATCGTGCGCCAGGCGAAGGTCCTGAAGCTGGCTCGCAGCACGGTCTACTATGAACCTCGGCCAGTTTCGGCCGAGGACCTTGCCTTGATGCGTCGGCTCGATGAGCTGCATCTCGATTATCCCTTCGCGGGAGCGCGTATGCTGCGATCGTTGCTGCGGCGGGAGGGGGTATACGCCGGTCGCCGCCACATCGCGACGCTGATGAAGCGCATGGGGATCGAGGCGGTCTATCGTCGCCCGAACACGAGCAAGCCGGCTCCGGGTCACAAGATCTACCCGTACCTGTTGCGCGGATTGAAGATCGAGCGGCCCGACCATGCGTGGGCAATGGACATCACCTACATTCCGATGCGGCGTGGCTTCGTCTATCTCGCGGCGGTCGTCGATGTGTTCAGCCGACGGGTCCTGGCCCATCGCGTCTCGATCACAATGGAGGCGGCCTTCTGCGTCGAAGCGGTCCAGGAGGCGTTGGCGAAGCACGGCAGGCCCGCGATTTTCAACACGGACCAGGGCAGCCAGTTCACCAGCCTCGAGTTCACCGATGTGCTGCTGGACGCGAAGATCGCCATCAGCATGGATGGCAAGGGCGCCTGGCGCGACAACGTGTTTGTCGAGCGGCTCTGGCGCACGGTCAAATACGAAGAAGTTTATCTCCGCGCCTACGACAGCGTGTCCGAGGCGCGAGCGTCAATTGCCAAGTATCTGGCCTTCTACAATCAGGGACGCCCTCACTCGAGCCTTGACGGGCGCACGCCCGACGAGGCTTACTTCGGCACGCAAGCTATGGTGATGGCCGCATGACCGTCGCCGACGATTTTGTCGTCGCTCTGGTCGGGCTACGCCCTCCCGACGCAACGACAAAATCGTAAAGCCCCGCGTTCAGCATAACCCGGCAGGAATCCACTTAAATCCAGCGGGGCGCTGTCCAAACAACCGGGGCCAGCTCTACGCCGCCGAATGGGTCGGCCCCTATGACGACGAGAAGCTCGGTTTCGTGAAGGTCGCCAAATATTACTACTACCCCGGCTGGTGGGAAGGCACGAGCCAGGGCCACAACATCATGAACATCGAGAAGTGGAATGCGCTGCCCAAGCACTACAAGGCGGCGATCGACGCGGCATCGCGCGACACCTTCACCTGGATCACCGGCAAATACGATGCGGTGAATGCGCCGGCGCTGAAGCGGCTGATCGTGAACGGCGCGCTCGTCAGGGGTTTCCCGCAGGAAGTGCTCGAAGCCTGCTACAACGCGGCGAACGAGATCTACGCGGACCTCTCCAAGTCCAATCCGCATTTCGGCAAGATGTATGCGAGCATGATGGCGTTCAAGAACGACTCGCTGCCTTGGACGCAGGTTGCGGAGCTGAGCTACGACGGCTTCATGGCACGGATGCGCGCCAAGACATGATGCGCTGAGACATTCCACGACTAAAGGCGAAGAAGCCCCGGAGATACCGCTGTCTCCGGGGTTTTCGACGATTTGTCGGCCCTTTCAACCGAAATCGGCCGCCGAACCTCGGCTTCGCAATTGCGAGCACACCGACGACGCTTGATTATCGCAAGGCGACCGGTCATCCTGACGCCGTACCGCGATGCGCGGATTTCAAAAAGAGCCCCAAGGGCCTTCGGAAACACCAAAATCTTTTAAAACACCACGTCGATGATCGGCGAAGCCAAGACGACACCAAGATCGTTCCCTTGACGAGGAATCGGCGCAATGGAGGGATACATGAAACGTCGTGATTTCCTGAAAGTGACAGGTGCTGGGCTGGCCGCAAGCACAGCCGTTGCTGCGCCGGCCATCGCGCAGTCATCACCCGAAGTGAGATGGCGCCTTGCGGCGAGCTGGCCCAAGGCGCTCGATACGCTCTACGGCGGCTGCGAATATTTCTGCAAGCGCGTCGCCGAGGCCACCGACAACAAATTCCAGATCCAGCCG